>CAZRSJ010000008.1:0-55138 GCA_964602805.1 uncultured Chromatiales bacterium
GATGAATTCGGAAAATCCCAGCCGTTTTTATGTTGGTGAGAAATGCGGGCTAGGCTCGACCGACTGTGGATAGGAATAATCACGGCTCCGATAGGGTGAGCAACGATGCTCCGGCTCGACGACGAGGCCGCGCCAGGTTTCACCCAGGGAGACTTCCGCATGGAGGCAGGTTGCGAGAAAGGCGCAGAAGGAGACTCCGTGTCGCCATCCGGGGGACATCTTCGCGTGGTTCAAAAATGCCGGAGCAGTCTCAGTCTCAGGCCGGTTTCTTTCGCATCCACCTCGTGCACCACCCTTTTATCGGTGTCCAGCAGAAGCAGGTTTGCCGCATCATAGGCGGCGTAATAGGCTTCAATTTGCATGCCGACGCGGTGCCCGAGCGGCTTGTGCAAACCCGCGCCCAAGGTCCAGACAGTGTAAGTTCTGTCTGTACGGCTTTGCCCGACCAGGAAGCCCTCATGTTCCCGGCCCTCCGGGGCACAGTCGTCGTCTATGGGACAGCCTTCGTAGTCGTTAACGTATTCCGCCTCGACGCGACGGATGCCGGCCAAGGCGTAAATCCCGGAACCGGCCCCCAGGACGGGCGCCAAGGCGTCCACTGGCCCGCCCAGCCTCAGGGTCAGGCCGTAACTGCGGTCTTTCTCGAAGGTCCAGTCGTCCGGCCAGCTTTCCCCGGATTGCGGCCAGTCGGGGTCGCTGCCTGCTCTTTCCCGAGCCGCGGAATCCTTGATCCACGCCAATCTACCCCGCGCCTTTCCACCGTGATAGGCCAGGTCGATTTCAGCGCTCAGATACAACTCCCGGTTGCCTGGATGGAAGGTATAGCCGGCTAGGATACCGAATCCACTTGCCGTCTTGGTGTCGGAATCTCGAACGTGAAAGACCCGGCCCTTGGAAGGCGACACATTCATGGGGTGCGTGTTGTCTGTCGTCTTAAATAGAGAGGCATCCAGATTCTCTGCAGAGGCGGAAAGCCCCATATAGAACCCTTCTTCCATGGCAGAAGAAAAGCCGGGCGCACCAGCCAGCACCACCGCGCAAGCCAAGGCGACAAAATTTCTCGAACGTTTGAATGGCTTCATGCGACTAAGATCAGAAGTACCGCAGCAGTCTCATTCTCAGGCCGACTTCCTCGGCATCCGGCTCATGTACGGCTCGAACCCGCAAGTCCTCCGTCCCGTCCAGTTGCACTAGGGATTCCGAATCGTAATCCATGTAGTAAGTTTCGATTTGTAGGCCGACCTGCTCCGCAATCGCCGCATGCACTCCCATTCCTAGGGTCCAAGCGGTGTAGTCCCTGTCGGTGCGGACGGTGCCCGTTTCGAAGTCTGTCGCGCTTGCGCAGAGTGCCGGAGGAGTTTTAAAACAGCCGGTTCCGGTGTTGACGTATTCGGCCTCGATCCGGCGTACGCCGGCCAGCACATAAAGTCCGGCACCCGGGCCGAGTGCGGAGGTCAGGAACTCCGGTCGCCCGCCTAGCCTGAGCGTCACGCCGTAGCTGTAGTCTTTCTCGAAAGTCCAGCGCTCGGGCCAGTTCTCGCCGACCTGCGGCCCGACCGAGAAAGCCGGCAAATCCGGATTATTGGCGTCGTTGTAGGTTTTCCGCGCCGCGACATCCTCCGTTCCTTCCAGAGTTCCGCGTGCCTTCCCGCCGTGGTAGGTCAGATTGATCTCGCCGCTCCAGTACAGGCTTCCGTAGTGGAGAGGGCACTGGTATCCAAGCACGAACCCGAACCCATTTGCCGTCTTGGTGTCGGAATCCCGTTCGGTGAAGATCTTGCCCTCTGACAGGGTCATGTTCCCGTCCGGCGTGTTGTCGATGGTCTTGAAGACCGAAACGTCCAGGTCTTCCGCGGCGGCGGAAATCCCGATATAAACGCCTTCCTGCTCCGCGAAGGCGGGGGACGGAGAGCCGGTTAAAAATGCCGTGCAGACCAGTATGTTCGGGATGGAGGCCCAAAGCCTGTTTGCCGCTCTCATTCGCGTTTCTCCAGACAGAATAAGTGGGCTTGAAAGGATTATAGCCGGTTCGCGGCAGAGTCTCAGGTCATGCTTCAGATGCCGAGTCGCGTTGAATCAGTTTCATGATCGGAGTTGCGACACCAACGGTTAATTGCTTCGGATCGAACCAGCGCCCGCCTTCCCGAAAACCCTCGCGATCCACATTCCGGATCCGGATTCGCAGGGGATGAAGTCGAAGTTCCAGGTGACTCAGGCGATGGGTCAGGGGAGGGTCCTCCTGCCACCCCAGTTTTTCCCCGCAGTCCCGGGCCCAGCGCCGTGCCGCACTCCGGTCCGGGTATTCCGGCAGGCTCCAGAGTCCGCCCCAGATGCTGTCCGTCGGCCTTTGCTGCAGCAGAACCTGTCCGTCTTCGGTCTGCACGATGGCCACCCAGAAATCACGACGCGGCAGCGGCGATCGCTTTCGGTCGGGTCGCTCATCCGGTTCGTGGCTGGCGTAGTGACAGTCCTTGCGCAACGGGCAGTGCGTACAGTCGGGCGCGCGCGGCGTGCAGCATTGCGACCCCAGATCCATCAAGCCCTGCGTGTAGGCGGCGGCATCCCGATCCGGTAGCAATTGCTCGGCAATACGCCACAAGGCTGAGCGGGAAGTCGTGGGCAGGCCCTGATGCCGCGCAATAACGCGCCGCGCATTGCCGTCGAGCATGGGGGCCGGCTGGTTCAGGGCGAGCGAGGCGATGGCGCCGGCCGTGCTGCGGCCGATGCCCGGCAGATGCATCCAGTCTTCGACGGTGCGCGGCAGACGGCCCCCCGAATCTCGGATGGTTCGTGCGGCCTGATGCAGGTGGCGTGCCCGGGCGTAGTAGCCCAGTCCGGACCAGCACGCCAGCACGGAGTCCAAGGGGGCCTCGGCCAGTTGTTTGACGTTCGGGAACTGTCGCATGAACCGCCGGAAATAAGGAATGACGGTCGCCACTTGGGTCTGCTGCAGCATGATTTCGGAGACCCATACGCGGTACAGCGTGCGCTGGCGTTGCCACGGCAGGTCGTGCCGGCCGTGTTCGCGCTGGTAGCGGATGATCCGGTTGGCGAACGACGACACGGATTCAGAACAGGTCTTTGAGCAGTTTCCGCAGAACTTTTCCGGCGGGCTTGCCAGTTTTTTCTTCGACTTTTTCCTCGACCTTGTCGACGATGGACTCCAATCCCTTGTCGAGCCCTTTGTCCAGTTGCTCCTCGACCAGTGACGACATGTCCAGGGAGTGCGACAGGTTGTCGAACGGCCCCCGGATACGAACCGGAATTCGCAGGCTGTCGCCGGACCAGACGTTCAACTGGTAGTCGATCGACGAATGCGGCAGGTCGATGTAACCCAGCCCGTCCAGGGAAATCGCGCCGGCATTCAACTTCAATTCGCGACTGGTCAATCGCCCGTCGTTGGCGTCCCAACTCGCAAGCAGCAGGTCGAACGGCAACTTGCCTTGGGAGGTCGTTTCGCTGGGGCGTCCCTGCAGCGCTGCAACGGCAGCCTCGACGGCTTGGGCGACCCCCCCGACCTGCAGCACGCCGTTGCGCACGGTCAAACCGGCAAAGCCGGTCAGCGAAGGCCAAAGCGTGGCCATGCGGTGTCCGCGCGCGTTGAAGGCCAGGTTCAGGTCGGTCGTGCCCTCGATAGGGGTGTGCCCCTGTTCGTCGAACAGGGCCAGCACGCGGCCGAGTTCCATCCGCTCCAGTTTCAGATCCAGCCGATACAACGGAATGCCGCCGGAGACGTCCAGTTTCGCACTGGCCTCGACCGTGCCGTCGTTGATTCTCCCGTCCAGAGATTCGACTTCCCAGAGCCCCTGGTTGGCTGACAACTGAGCGTGTGTTTCCGCGAATTGAAGCCCTTGCCAATGCAGGCGTTCCAGCGCCACTTTTGCCACGAGCCTTTGCTGGCGGAGCCAGTCGATCGGCAAGCTGTCTGGTTTCGGTGATGCCGCATCTTCGGCATCGGGTTTTTCCTCGGCTTCGGCTTCCTGATCCTGAGGGAGGTAACGGTCCAAGTCGATTTCACCCACCTGCAGATCCAGGGCGAGTCGCGGCCGGTCGAAGTCCAGGAGAGAGAGTTCTCCCCGAATCGGGGTGGAATCCAGTACGGCATCCAGTCCCGACAACTGAACCCCTTGCGGATGGACCCTGAGATCGCCTTGCCACTTCAGGAATCGCAGAGCAGTCGGATCCTCCAAGGTTGGCACTTCTTCGTTCCACAGGGCCAGCCAGTGCAGGACGTCGACGCCGGTTCCCTCGATATGCCCCGTCAACTCTGGCCTTCCGGACAAGGACTTCACCTCCAGCGGGGCGAGCCGCAACTGCGCGCCTTCGACCGTCGCCTCGGTTTCGTCGAGATGAAGGGTATCGCTTGCTTGGTCCCAGCGGAAGGATTCAGCCTCGATGGTCGGGGCGATGCGCATGAAGGCGAATGCCGGCCCAGTCAGCTCCAGCGTCATGTCCAGGTCTTCCCCGGTGATTTTCTCTCCGCCGTCTTTCAGGGCGAGATCGGTGGTCATCTGCACTTGGGCATTGATTCGGCTTTCGGCACGGGTGTCAAGCCAGGCCATTAGCTCACCGTTCAATGCGACCTGTACGTTGCCGCCGGAAGTCAGGTTCTTCAAGTTCAGGTCGAGACCAGAGCCTCGCAGGCGGCGATTGCGCAACTCGTCCCAGATCGCGATGGTTCCGTTGGTCAGGTGGATCTCGGCCAGATCAATGCCGGTCGCCTTGCTCGGGTCGCCTGGACCGGGACTAGCGGCATCCTTGTCGGCAAGCAGGTCGGACCAGTTGGTGTGCCCGTTCGACTTCCGCCGCAGTCGCAATTGCAGTCCGTCCAGAAGTACGGAGCGAATGCGCAGTTCGCCGAGTAGCAGCGGGATGACTTGCAAATACGCTTCGACACGTTTCGCGGTCAGCATCGGCTCCTGCCCGAACCCTGGAGGGTTGTCGAACGAGATATCGTGGACCTCGAAGCCGACCAGCGGCGGGTTCAGGTGCAGGTCCAGACTGCCGTCGATGGTGAATGCCCGCCCGGTCTGTTCCTCCACTAGATTGATGAGATCGTCCCGGTAGTCGTCGGGTTCGAACGTCAGCACCAGGTAGCTGAGCGCCAGCAGGCCGGCAAGCACCAGCGTCAGGATGCCGAAGGCGGTGTAACGCAGGAGCCTGAACAACATTAATCTAGGAGGAGGCGGTTTCGCGTGCCCAGTCTCCCGAGCGGCCCCCGGACTTGCGCAGCAGCCCGATCTCCTGGATGCGCATTCCCCGGTCGACGGCCTTGCACATGTCGTAGATCGTCAGCAGGGAGATTTGCACCGCCGTCAGGGCTTCCATCTCGACCCCGGTGGGTCCCTTGGTTTCACAACGTGCGAGGCAACGCACGGCAGGAGGCTGATCCTCCAGTTCGAATTCGACTGATGCATGGGTCAGGGACAACGGATGGCACAGCGGGATCAGTTCCGCGGTTCGCTTGGTGGCCATGATGCCCGCGGTGCGCGCAATGCCGAGCACATCGCCCTTGCGGTGGGTTCCTTCTCGAATCTGCTCCAGGGTTTCCGCCTGCATCAGGATGCGCCCTTCCGCTTCCGCTACGCGGTGTGTGGATTCTTTCTCTGAAATATCAACCATGTGGGCTTCGCCCTGGGCGTTGAAGTGCGTTAGATCGGCCATGTTCTGGGAATCAGCGAATCTGTCTATTGTATGTCCATCTTGGCTTATCGAGTCCGCCGCCCGACGGCTGTGATTGGCACTGTGGCGGTTTCGCCGCGAGCACGCGAAACAGGTGCGAGGGCATGCCCGAAAATAACCTCGTAAGTCGCGTGGATCCGCCCTTGATCGTCGATTGGATAGGCGTCGGTCAGGGCTTGCCACTGATGCCGGGTGCAGGGCTGTGCGGTCGGGGAGTCGATACGACTTGAACCGATGCCCTTAAGTTCAATCATTAGATCTCGAACCGACGCATAAGAGGCGTCTAACCGCTCGACATCAAGAACCGGATCCTGATAGCCTTCTTCCAGCAGCAGGTCACCGATGGGGTGCATGTCGCTGAACTCGTTGACGCCGCCTTCTATGCCTGCCGCCTGTTGTGCGGCATGCAGTTCCTGCAGGGTGTCCGGGCCATAAGTCGAGAACATCAGCAGCCCGCCGGGGCGCAGCACGCGGGTGATTTCCCGCAAGGCCTCGTCCAGTGGCACACACCACTGCAAGGTGGAGCTTGAAAACACCAAGTCGGCCGTGCCGGGCGCGAAAGGCAGATGAAACGCGTCGGCCGCGACGGAAGAACTGGCCTGCTCACGCCTTTGACCCTGCCGCAGCATGGCGTGCGAGAAGTCAACCGCGACAATCCGGGCCTGGGGGTAGCGCTGGCGCAACTGCGCCGTTCCGTCCCCGGTTCCGGCACCCAGGTCCATTACGCATCCGGGATCCAACTGGACCAGGTCCAGTCGTTCGAGCAGCCGAAGGGTGATTTCGCGTTGCACGCCCGCAAACTCGTCGTAGCGAGCCGCTGCACGGTCGAATCCCCTACGCAGCCTTGCCTGCCGGGAGTGATCCGGCTCGTTCATCCGAGTGATTCCCAGAATGTGTGCATCAGTTCCGCACACCGATCCGGTTCCGAAAGCGGGAGGGCATGCCCGGATCGGGGAACGAGATCAAAACGGGCCTCGGGGCGCAAGGTGCGCAGGGCCCGGCCCGCGTCCGCCGGAATCAGCGCGTCCTGTTCTCCCAGAATGCACTGCTGCGGAGCCCGGCATCGGATCCATGTCTCGCGCAGGTCCGCGTGTTCAAGCAGGTCCAGCCCCCGTTCGAGAGTCGGGCGGTCCGGAACCGATGCGGCCTGCAATTGGTCGCGGATTTGCGGGGCCTGATCGTCGCCATGGGCGACCAAGGCCGAGAAATAGCGCATCGCGGCCTCGGAGTCCAATTGGATGCGCCGGCGGAAGTCCTCCAACGCCGAAGCCCCGATTGCATGGGGCCAATCCTCGCGTTCGACCATGCAGGGCAACGAGGCAAGCAGGGTCAACGAACGCGGGCGAAGCCCGCCCTCAATGGCGGAAAGCGCCACCAGGCCGCCCATCGACCAGCCGACCCAATGCGCATCCTCGTATTCCGCCAGTTGCTCGGAATCCTGACCGTTGGACCGGCCGGGGGTTCCGCCATATCCCGCGAGCGTGAGCCGGCGAACCGTATAATTGGTAGCAAGCCGTGTCGCGACCGGTTCCCACACGAATGAATGAAATCCGAATCCGTGAATCAGGATCACCGACGGTTTGCTTTTGGAGTCCGAGTTGGCCATGAGTGTTGAAGTTCACCAGTTTCTTGTGCTGCTGAGCGTGGTGCTGGGCAGTTATCTGCTCGGCGCGGTAAACAGCGCTTTGATTATAAGCAGGGCTTTTGACCTGAAAGATCCGCGCACCCAAGGTTCCGGCAATCCGGGCGCGACCAACATGCTGCGGGTCAGCAAGGAGAAGAGGTGGGCTGCGATAACCTTGGCCGGGGATGCCGGCAAGGGAGCGCTGGCGGTTTGGCTGGCCTCCTACCTTGCCGGAGAGAGCCTCCCTTCCTCTTGGCCGTCGCCAGAAGTGATGGCCGCCGTCATGACGGTGGTTGGGCACGTATGGCCGATCTACTACCGTTTTCAGGGCGGCAAGGGAGTGGCGACGCTGGCCGGGGTGATGGCAGTATTGAATCCGCTGCTGCTGGCGATGGGACTGGCGACCTGGCTGTTCGGGTACGGGCTGTATCGCCGGGTATCGGCTGCCTCCATCGCGGTGGGTGCGGCCTTGCCGTTTTATGCCTGGGCAGTACACCGAGACTGGGATCTGGTGTGGGCGGGCCTCTTTCTGGGCGTGGTGATCGTCTACCGGCACCAGGAAAACCTGCGCCGTCTTCTGCGCGGCGAGGAGGATTGACCCTAAACCGCAAGGGTCTTGCATTGCGACGGGTTCGTTAGGACTCCCTTACTCCGTCCAGGGATCGATGGGGCGAGCCGGAGCGGTGTCGCGTTGCATAAAGCCCGCGAATTCCTCGTCCGTCAACTGGGCGCGCTGGCCGACGGCGGTGAGCAACGACCCCAACGCAGCCCTCCCTTCCGGCAGGACTGTTTCCTCCAGAATGGCGCGCACCTCGGCCTCGGTGCTGCGGTCGCGAAGGGCGGCCCGCACACGCAGGGCGCGATGCACCTCGGCCGGTACATTTCGGACAATCAAGGTGGCCATAGTCAATCCCCAGTCATGATGAAAGCATTATCTACGTGATGGTTTCGCTTCAAGCGGGGAATGCCAATGCTTTTGGATGTGGGTGGCCCATGTAAAAGTTCCCGCTATCACACTTCGGATTCTTCGGCCAGAACATCCAGGTATTGCTGGTGGCCAAAGAGACGATTGCGTTTCTTCCCGGTCAGTTCGTGCACAATGCCAAGCCGCTCCAGCAATTTCACCCCGGCGGCCACGGCCGTATATGAAAGCCCCGTGTTTCGGGCCATCTCCTGGAGGGATGCGATGGGGCGTTTTTGCAGCACTTGGTGGACTCGGAGCGCCGACCCGGCTTTGCGTCCTTCCTGCTGAATTCTTGCCCGGTCCTGTTCGAACATGTCGAGTAGACGCCGTGCGGTGGAGACGGCCCCTTGGGCGGTTTGTGTCACGCCGTCGAAAAAGAACCTGAGCCATGCCTCCCAGTCGCCGTTCTCCCTCACCTCATCGAGGAGTGCGTAGTACCGGTCCCGGTGCTGCTTGAAATAGAGGCTCAAGTATAAAAGTGGCTGGCGTATGACGCCCGCGTTGTACAGCGCGAGAGTGATCATCAGGCGGCCGACCCGGCCATTGCCGTCCAGGAACGGATGGATGGTTTCGAACTGGACATGGGCGAGACCTGTGCGCAGCAATACCGGCAACCCATGCTTCTCGTCGTGGTAGAACTGCTCCAGGTTGCCCATGCAGGTTTCGACGTCATGGGGGGGCGGAGGCACGAAGCGCGCCCGTCCAGGGCGTGTCCCGCCGATCCAATTCTGCGTCCTGCGGAATTCTCCTGGCATTTTTTCGCTGCCGCGGCCGTGGCTGAGCAACTTGCCGTGGATTTCCCGGACAAGTCGGTTGCTCAGCGGGAATCCACCCTTCAGCCGAGAGATTCCATGTTCCAGTGCCGCGACATAGTTGGAAACCTCGATGACATCGTCCAAGGGAGTGCCGGGTGCCTCTTCGAGCTCAAAGAGCAGAAGATCTGACAAGGTGGACTGGGTGCCCTCAATCTGAGAGGACAGGACTGCTTCCTTCCGCACATAGGTGTAGAGGAACTGGTGCACGTCAGGCAGGAGCGTAGACAGGCTGTCCAGTTGGCCGAGTGCCAGCAGTGCTTCTTCCATGGATCCCTGGAGAACGCCCAAGTCCAGCGAGGGCTCGGGCGGAAGAGGGTTGGGCACGAAAGCGCGCACCGTTTCACTGCCGGTGCGGGTGGTGCTGAACTGGCCTGTGGGTCCCCGTTTCATGGTTTACTTTGTCTCGAAAATCAAAATAAGCAATCCCGTTATTATTATTTCATGCCTAAATAAAAATAACAAGCCTTTTTTGGCCGGATTATTATCGAATTCAAAATAAGAAAACGTCTTATTATTACTTTAGGGATAAATCATAATAATGGATTCTTTGCGTCGGTTGCCCAGAATGGAATGGGAACCCGGCATGGTGCGGAATTGAGAAAAGGGCGTGTTTCAAAGACACACCAAGTAGAATAAGGCTCAAGCGGGTGTAGTTCAATGGTAGAACTTCAGCTTCCCAAGCTGATAACGAGGGTTCGATTCCCTTCACCCGCTCCACTTTTGAACACTGATGAGTGATCCGGCCACCGCCGCGGAGACTGAACCGCAAGCCTTCATGCGTAGCGTTCTGCAGCGCATTGCAACCGGGCCCGAGTACAGCAAGGACCTTCCACAGGAAGAGGCGCGCGCTGCGCTGAACCTAATCCTAAACGGGCAGGCGGATCCGGTACAGGCGGGGATCTTTTTTATCGCATTGCGCATGAAGCGGGAAACCTTGGAAGAAAACACCGGGGCGCTTGAGGCGTTGCACGACCACACTGCGCCGGAGATAGCGGATGTCGCGCAGGTTGTGGATGTGGCGGAGCCGTACGACGGTTTTGTGCGCGGGCTGCCGATGGGAGCGTTCCTGCCGGCCGTGCTGAGTGCTTGTGGGGCACCTTCGATTTGCCATGGCGCCAAGACAGTCGGACCGAAATTCGGGGTGACGCCGCGGCAAATCCTGCGCGCCTGCGGAGCGGATGTGGACCGTCCGACCCGGGAAGCCGCTGCACGGGTGGGGGAGGCCGAATGTGGCTGGAGTTACGTGGATCAGTCGCAGTTCTGCCCCGCTCTGCACCAGTTGCTGGAATTCCGCACCCGCATCGTCAAGCGCCCGGTGCTGACGACGGTGGAGGTGCTGCTCGCACCGGTGCGCGGCCGCGAGGCAACCCATCTCGTTACCGGCTACGTGCACAAGCCCTACCCGCCAGTTTACGCACACCTGGCCCGCGCGGCGGGATTCGATTCCGCATTGATCGTACGGGGCGTGGAAGGAGGCATCTTTCCTTCACTCAAGCAGGCCGGAAAGGCGTTCGGACTTCACGGAAAGAACGAAGAGACGGAGTGGGACTTCCATGCCGACGACCTGGGTTTCGCGCATGACAGCCGCGCGGTGCCCCTGCCGGATTCGGATATGCTGGCAGAGCAAATGGCGCAGGCTGCGGCCGAAGCCGGGCTTGCGGCGTTAGGTGGGCAGGCGGGGCCGGCCAAAGACAGCCTGCAGTATGCGGCGGCGATGATCCTGGCACATCTCGACGGCAGCCGGGACATCCGGCGCCATTACCCGACTGCCTGCGAGGCCATCGACAGCGGTCGGGCGCGGGCACGTTTCGAAGCGGGGTTGTAGCGATGGACGAATCAGCCCAGTTGAGTCTGCAAAGCGGCATCGCGGCATTCGCGTCCAAGCAGTTTTCGCGCGCGCTCCAGTTGTTGACCCCGTTGGCCGATGCAGGAGAGCCGGAGGCCCAGTACCGATGCGCGATCATGTGCCAGAATGGATTGGGCTGCGTGGTGGATGCCGGACGGGCATTCGCCTGGATGACTGCGGCGGCCGAGGCGGGCTTGGCGCTGGCGCAGCACGGCCTGGGATTCATGTACATGGAAGGCGAATGTGTTGAGCAGAATGGAGAAAAAGCCGTGTACTGGTACGAGAAAGCGGCGGAACAGGGTTTGGCGGGCTCCCTGACCACGCTGGCCATGATGTACGAGGAAGGGAAGCTGGTGCCGCGGGATACGGAGCGAGCCCGCGCCTTGTACAAAAAAGCCGGGTTCTGATCGACATGCGTCCGTCTCAACTCGCCCGGGTGCTGGAAGAGGAGTTCCGCAGCGCGGCTCAAGGACACCATACGCCGGCCATGATCTGGGGGCCACCCGGCGTGGGCAAGTCACAGATCGTGGCACAGGTCGCCGACCGCCATGAGGCCCCGATGATCGACATCCGACTGTCGCAGATGGAGCCAAGCGATCTGCGCGGAATCCCATTTCGCGTTGACGATACGGTGGATTGGGCGATTCCGGCCATGCTGCCGAACACGGATCGCCACGGGCCGAACGGAATCCTGTTCCTGGATGAAATCACTTCGGCCGCGCCGACCGTTTCTGCTGCCGCCTACCAGTTGATCCTGGACCGCCGCCTCGGCCACTACCAGGTCCCGGCGGGCTGGGCCATCTTCGCCGCCGGCAACCGCCAGGGCGACCGCGGCGTGACCTATGTCATGCCGTCGCCGCTCGCCAACCGCTTCTCGCACTTCGAGGTCGACGTGCACCTCGACGACTGGGTGCAGTGGGCCTACGGAGAGGGGATCGACGACCGGGTGATCGGCTTCCTGCGGTTGCGCCCGGAGCTTTTGTTCGACTTTGACGCCGAACACAATCCCAGTGCATTTCCCACCCCGAGGTCCTGGGAATTCGCGCACCGGGCGTTGCGCAAGTTCGAATCCGATTCCTCGGTGCTGGGGGAAGCGCTCCAGGCCTGCGTGGGGCCGGCTGCGGGAATGCAGCTGAATGCCTTCGTCCAGCATGCCGCGGAGCTGCCGGACTTGGATGACGTGCTGGCGGGCAAGGACACGGCCATTCCGGAATCGGTGGACCTGCAGTACGCCGTGGCCGCCGCATTGGTCGGCCGGGCGGTACGCGCCAAGAAAGAATCGAAACTTGATGGGGTTCTGGGTCCGGTTCTGACTTACGCCGGGCGGTTCCCGCAGCGCGAGATCGGTGTCATGCTGGTCTGCGACTTGTTGCGCGGAATCGGGGAAGAGCCGGTTTTCGGCGCGCCGGAATTCAAGCCTTGGGCGGATCAGGTCGCGGAGCTGCTGGTTTACGATTGATGCCGGCGGCGCGCGACGCGAAGACCCGACTGGCGCAGGCCCGCACCCGGCTGGTCCTGGACCGGCCTTTCCTGGGCGCCTTGGTATTGCAGCTGCCGCTGGTGGAGGGGGAAGACTGGTGTCGGACCACTGCGACCGACACGCAGAATTTCTACTACAACCCGGCCTACATCGACCGCCTGACCGGCGAGGAAGTCCAGTCGGTGCTGTGCCATGAGGCCCTCCACTGCGCGCTGTTGCACTTGCATCGAAAAGGGCATCGCGCACGGGGACGCTGGGACGTCGCCTGCGATTATGCGGTGAACTGCCTGCTGGTCGCCGAGGACATGATGCTCCCTCAGGGCGCCCTGTACGAACCCAAGTTCGCGGACCTTACCGCGGAGGAAATCTACCCCTGCCTCGACGAGATGGAGGACAAGCGGACCCAAGATCTGCACCTGTACGGGGATTCGTCAGGGCATGAAGATTCGGCGGCAGGGCCCCGCCCGCTCAGCCAAGCAAAACAGAATGCCATGGCGGCGACCTGGCAGGCCCGGGTTTCCCGCGCCCTGGACGCGACCCGGCAGGCCGGGCGGCTATCCGAAAGTTTTGAGCGGCATTTTTCCCCGCAACTGATGCCGCGCCTGCCTTGGCGGCAATTGCTCGCCCGGCACACCGGCGCATTGGCTCGCGACGACTACAGTTACCAGCGCACGTCTACGCGCCGGGAAGGGCCTGCAATCTATCCCAGCCTTCGCGGGCGCGAAATCGACTTGATTGCCGCACTTGACGTCAGCGGCTCGGTCTCGGATGCCGAGATCGCGGAATTCGTCGGCGAGGTCAACGCGATCAAGGGAACCTTGCGTGCTCGCATCACGTTGCTGGCGTGCGACCAGGAATTGTCCTCGGAAGGCCCGAAAGTGTTCGAACCCTGGGAGACGCTGGAACCGCCGACGAAAGTCAGCGGCGGCGGAGGCACTTCGTTCCGCCCGGTCTTCGAGTGGGTGAACCGTCAGGACCGAATGCCGGACCTGTTGTTGTACTTCACGGACGCCCAGGGCCGCTACCCGGATATCGAACCGCCTTATCCAGTATTGTGGCTGGTCAAGGGCCGCGCGCCCGTGCCGTGGGGCGAGAGAATCCAGTTGAACTGACGCGGTGCTGGCCGAACCCGACCTGTTGCGCATGAACGTGCTGCTGACCCAGCCGTTGCAGGCGGTTCGCATCAATGAATCGCGGATGTGCCTGGAGGCCCTGACCGATCAGGGCGAAGCGCGGGTGCCGTTGCACCCGAATACGCGCCCGGAAACCTACTTGCGCGAAGTCCGCGCCTTGCTGTCCACCCGGATCCTGGGTTCACCGGGCGGCTACCCGCTATACATTCGGCGCTGGACCCGGATGGGCCAGGCGCGCGATGATGGTTCGTTGGAGCGGTTGTTGCTGCTGGGCGAACCGGAAGCGGTGGCGGCAGTGGTTCATGCGCCGGGGCTGACGGAGGAACTCGCGCGGCGGGCCTGGTGGGTGGAACCGAGTTCCGAACATGCTCGCCGGATGCTGGACAGCCGGGCCGTTGCCGACAGTGCGTTGGGCGAGACATTGGTGGAGTTTCTCCTCGAGTTCCTGCCGTTCGAGGAACGCCCGGGCGATATCATCGCATCGCTGCAGCGCCTGCTGCGCCACCCGTCGTTGACGGAGGAACGGCGATCCACCTTGTGGCAGCGTGCGCAACGCCAATCCGCCTACATGGTAGGGTTTTTGTCGGCGGGTGCCGAATGCCTGCCGGAAGCACATCCACCGCATCCGAAGCTCGAAGAGGTCCGAACCGCGATCGGCGAGAATCCCGAAGACCCGCTCGCGCAACGCTTGCTGTGGGCCTTGGATGCGCCCGGGCAAGGCTTCCTTTCGGCTGCCCGAAAGGCGCTTGCGCGCCCGCCCAACCAGGATGTGGTGGTGGCTTTGCTGAATGCGGTCGGACAGGGATTCGCCCTGCCCGGAACGGGTGCATCGTTCCGCACGTTGGATGAATTGAAAGGGGATGTCGACGCTTTGCCGGCTCAGGCCCCGTGGGAGGAAAACCCGGATTTCTCCGAGTTCCGCCGTTCAGTGCTGTGCCTGGCCCGGGTCGGGGAGCGGCTGCTGGACCCGATTTTCGGCGTGAGCGATGCGGTGGGATCGGTCATGCGTCGGCGGATCGAACCGGTCGTCCAGCCGATCAAGGGATATTTGGAATGCTTATCCGGCCATGAATGAAGATCTGAAGATTAAACTGCCGGACGGAAGAACACTGGCCTACGCCGAGTACGGGGACTCCGACGGCATCCCGGTTCTGGGCCTGCATGGCACGCCCGGGACCCGGCACATCTTTTCACTCGGCGACGCTTCGGCTCGCAAGTATGGACTCCGCATCATCGCGCCGGATCGAGCAGGCGTCGGAGATTCGGACGACCGCCCCGATCACAGTCTCGCGGGACATGTCGAGGATGCCGTCGCGCTGCTGGATCATCTCGGGATAGAGAAATTCGCGGTACTCGGTTTTTCCGGTGGAGGGCCCTATGCGGCGGAGGTCGCGAGGCAGGTGCCGCACCGGATACGGGCCTTGACCCTGGTCAGCGCGCATGCGTTGAGCACGCCGCCTGGCCCGGGGCACCGGGTTCTGATGAAACTGGCCAACGTCAGCATTCCGGTGGCCCGATTGATGTTCCTGGCGATTGCTGTTCCTGCAGTCGCCGTACCGAATTTTTCCCGGTTCCTGATCGGCCCCGGTCTTAATCGCAGCGATCGACAGACCCTGAGAAACCAGGAGATCCGTCGATGCCTCACCAAGGGCATTGCCGGGGTCCTCTGGAGTGGACGCGCGACCGCCTTCGAGGCGAGGAATTTCTATCGTGAACGCCCTCTTCCGCCGATGGCGCTGGACGTGCGGGTCCGAATCTGGCATGGGGCGGAGGACAAGGTGATTGTGCCGAAAGCCGCATTTCTTTATTCGCGCATGTTTCCCGGTTCCTTTCTGAGCATCATCCCGAAGGCGGGACATCTGTGGGGGCTGGTGGCCTGCGACCAAGTGCTGGCGACTTTGGCCAACGATTTGCGTTGATCGCGCAACCACGCGGCCATGCTTGTATGATGAGCTACCATTGATCTTGGTCTTGTTCCTGTGCGCCAACTGATTCTCGTCCGCCACGCAAAATCCGATCGTAGCGACTGGAGCGTTCCGGATGCCGAACGCCCGCTTGCCCCGAGAGGGGAGCGGGATGCGCCGGAAATGGGGCGGCGGCTGGCGGATCGCCAGAAAAATATCGACGCTCTGTACAGTTCGGTCGCCCGCCGGGCACTCGACACTGCGGAGCATTTCGCTTCGGCGCTGGGCATGGACGCGGCGGACATCCGCTTGCGGCACGGCTTCTACACGTTTTCGCCCAACGATATGCTTCGGGAGTTGCGCGAACTGGACGATGCCGCCGACCGGGTCGCGGTCTTTGGCCACAACCCCGCGACCAGCGGGATTGCCGCGTATCTGGCCAACGAAATACTGGGAGATCTCCCGACCTGCGCGGTGGTCCGCCTGGATGTGGACTGCGGTTCCTGGCGGGAGTTGGGTCCTGCCGTCTGCACCTTGCGCGAGGTGGACACGCCGAAGAATCCGGCCTGACGAGCCCGGAATTCCCGGATCAGGGCTTGATCCCGTCGATGTGTTGCTGCAGCCAGCATTCCAGCGCTGCCGCATGCCATAGCAGGCTACCGTCCAGCGCAGTTCGATAGTGCAGGGGATCCTGAAGCAACCGATCAAGGTATTCTCTTCGAAACAACCCACGACTCCGGCACTCGGGCCGGTTCAGGGTTTCCCACGCCCAGTCCAGGAAAGGCCCCTGCACGTATTTGAGGGCCGGAACCGGGAAATATCCTTTCGGCCGGTCGATCACCTCTGCCGGCAGCCGCGCCCGGGCCAAGGCACGCAGCGGGTACTTGCCGCCGTCGCGCAGCTTCAGTTCCGCAGGCATCCCGGCGACGCATTCCACCAATTGATGGTCGAGATACGGCACGCGCGCCTCGAGCCCCCATGCCATGGTCATGTTGTCGACTCGCTTGACCGGGTCGTCGGTGATCAGCATGGTCGCATCCATGCGCAGCACGGCATTCAGGAATTCGGTGTCCTCCCCACATTCGAGCCGCTTTGCGAGCAGGGTTCGGGTGTGATCCTCACCGATCCATTCCGGTGCCAGCGCTTCGCCGAACTCATCATGAGTGCGGTCCAGGTAATGGCGGCAGAAGGAATTCAGCCCGTCCGCCCGTTCCTCGTGCATCTTCGGGTACCAGGAGTAGCCGGCAAACACTTCATCCGCACCCTGTCCGCTCTGCACGACCGAGATGTCCGGTTTGACCTGCTCGGCCAGCAAGAAGAACGCTGCCGCGTCCTGGGCCACCATGGGTTCGCTCATGCAGCCGATCGCCTCGTCCAGGCGATCCAGCAACTGGTCGTTGCGAATGAAGTAGCGGTGATGTTCGGTGTCGTAGTGCTGGGCGACTGCGTCCGAGTATTCGAATTCATGCCCGGCTTCCCCGCCCGCATCCTCGAAGCCGATGCTGTAGGTGCGGATGGGCGAGGAGCCGTGCTCGGCCAGCAGAGCTACCAGCAGGCTGGAGTCCAGACCGCCGGACAGCAGCACGCCGACCGGGATGTCGGAGATCTCTATTCGCTTGCGCACGGCCTCCCGAAGCTCGACGTGCACTTTCTCCACCCATTCCTCCGCATCGCGAGCGGGATCCGGATTCCGCGCATCCAGTTGCCAGTAGCGCTCCTCTTTCACCGTACCGTCCGCGTCGACCGTCAGGTAATGGCCCGGTGCAAGTTTTCGGATGGAACGCAGCAGGGTGCGGGGTGCCGGAACGACCGCATGCAGACTCAGGTGATGGTGCAAGGCGACTTCGTCGAGCGTGAGGTCCACGTCCCTAGTGGCGAGCAGGGCCTGCACGTTGGAGGCGAAACGGAAGGCATCAGGAGCCTGGTGGTAATAAAGCGGTTTGATGCCTAGTCGGTCCCGAGCCAAAAACAGTCGCTCTGCGCGGGGGTCCCACAGGGCGAAGGCAAACATGCCGTGGAGGCGCTCGACGCAGGCTTCGCCCCATTCGGCATAGGCTTTCAGGATGACCTCGCTATCCCCCGTGGTGCGAAAACGGTGACCGTTCTCCTTCAATTGCGTCCGCAATTGCGGGTAGTTGTAGATGCAACCGTTGAATACCAGAACCTGCCCGGAATCGGGATCCAGCAACGGCTGGTGCGCCCGGGGATTCAGGTCGATGACCGACAGGCGGCGATGTCCCAATGCGACCGGGCCTTGGTGCCATTGGCCCTCGTGATCGGGCCCGCGCCGGGCCAGAGGACCCAGCATGCAGGCAATGCGGGCGGGATCGGCTAGCCCCCGGAAATGTCTTTCTCCTGCGATTCCACACACGAGAACCAGTATAGTAAAAGGCTTTAATGGGATCCTTTTCCACTATGCCCGATTCACCGCCAGATCTCTCACGTGCCGTCCACCGATGGGGGCGGGAACTGGGCTTTGACCAGGTGGGCATTGCCGATCTGGATCTGGAGGAACACGAGACGCACCTGCTGAACTGGCTGGCGCGCGGCCGGCACGGCGAGATGGGTTACATGCAACGCCACGGGGTGCGCCGCTCACGCCCATGGGAGCTGGTGCCCGGAACGCAGCGGGTGATTTCGGTCCGCCTCAACTACCTCCCGCACGGGCTGGATCACGCGGAACAGGCGTTGGAGGATTCCACCCACGGTTACGTATCCCGATACGCCTTGGGCCGGGACTATCACAAGGTACTGCGGGGTCGCCTGCGGCGTTTGGTTCGGCGCATCGAAGAAGTAGCTGGTCCGTTCGGCTACCGCGTGTTCACCGACAGCGCACCGGTGCTCGAGAAAGCATTGGCCGAGCGTGCCGGGTTGGGTTGGATTGGCAAACACACCAACCTGTTGGCCAAGGATGCCGGGTCCTGGTTTTTCATTGGCGAGATCTACACGGACCTGCCGCTGGCTCCCGATCCGCCGACCCAAGAAGAACACTGCGGGGACTGCCACGCCTGTATCGACGTCTGCCCGACCCAGGCGATCGTCGCGCCGTACCAACTGGACGCGCGCCGTTGCATTTCGTACCTGACAATCGAGCTCAAGGGTTCGATCCCGTTGCCGCTTCGGCCGCTGATCGGCAACCGGGTCTACGGCTGCGACGACTGCCAACTGGTCTGCCCGTGGAACCGCTACGCCCAACTGGCTTCGGTGGAGGATTTCCAGCCACGGGTAGCGCTGGAGAGATCATCGCTCGTGGAGATGATGGCCTGGGAAGAGACAGACTACCTGCGCCACACCGAAGGGACGGCGATGCGCCGCATCGGGCATGTCCAGTGGTTGCGCAATGTCGCCGTGGCGCTCGGCAATGCGCCGCACGATGAAGCCGCAGTCACGGCGCTGCGGGCCCGTGCCGGACATTCCAGCGAGCTCGTGCGCGAACATGTTTCATGGGCGCTGGAGCGCCACGCGTGAACGCCATCGTTGAGCATCTCCGGGTGCTGTACCCGGATGCGGATGCGGATGCGTTGCAGGAGCGGATTGCCGAGAGTTTCGAACGGTATGCGTATGCGCCCCGCCGCCCGGATCACGACTGGTCGGAGCGGGACACGCTGCTGATCACGTATGCCGATACCCTGACCGAGCCCGGGGAAGCGCCGTTGCGCACTCTGGCCGACTTCCTGGAAACCCGCTTGCAGGACGCATTCAGCGCGGTGCACCTGCTTCCCTATTTTCCGTTCACTTCGGACGACGGTTTCGCGGTCTCGTCCTACCGCGAAGTCCGCCCCGATTTGGGGGGATGGGAAGACGTCTCCCGGATCGCCGGGAAATTCGACCTGATGACCGATCTGGTGCTCAACCACTGTTCGCGGGAACATCTACTGGCGCGGCGCCTGTGGTCCGGTGATGCCAGTGCGGAGCCTTGGTTTCACGTGGTGGACTCGGCGATGGACACGTCCGGAGTCGTCCGGCCACGGGCGACCCCGCTGATCACGCCGCTGCCGAACGACCCGGAGGGTCGCGGGGTTTGGACAACATTCAGTGACGACCAACTGGATTTCAACTACCGCAACCCGGAGGTCCTGCTTGAGGTCATTGACGTGATGGCGCAATACGTAGCTACCGGCACGCGCCTGCTGCGGCTGGACGCAGTCGCCTACCTGTGGAAGGAGCCAGGGACGAGTTGCATCCACCTGCCCCAGACGCACCGCATTATCCGCCTGCTCCACGTCATTCTCAGGGCACATGCGCCGACCTGCCGGCTCGTCACCGAAACCAACGTTCCGCAGGATGAAAACCTGAGCTACTTCGGCGCAGGGGACGAGGCGGACTTGGTCTACCAGTTCGCGTTGCCGTCCCTGGTGCTGCAGGCTCTTCACCGCGGCAGTTCCGTTTACCTGAACCGGTGGCTCCGCGATTGGCCGGAGTTGCCGCCGGGCTGTACTTTCTTGAATTTCATCGCCTCCCACGACGGCATCGGCGTGCGCCCGGTCGAGCGGATCGTCACCTCGGCGGAACTGGAGGATCTGCTGCAGACGATGCGCCGCTTCGGTGGGCGGATCAGCACCCGGACCGGCGACGACGGGCGCGAATATCCCTACGAGATCAACATCACGCTGTTCGATGCCTTGCGTGGCACCCGTTTCGGCGAAGACGAGCTTCAGGTTGCCCGGATGCTGTGCGCACATGTGATCCTTCTGTCGCTTCCAGGGGTTCCAGCGTTCTATATTCACAGCTTGCTGGCTTCACCAAACGATGAGGAGAAAGCGCGTGCGACCGGACGGGCACGCTCGGTCAACCGTGGCCAATTGGATCGGGTGGCACTCGAACGGCAATTGGACGAGCCGGGGCACCCGAGGCGGGAAGTATTGGAGGCTTTGCTCGGCCTGATTCGCTTGCGGGCCGGACAGCCTGCGTTCGCGCCACAGGCATCGATGACGCCATTGGCTCTCGGCTCAGGGTTTCTCGGCCTGGTTCGGGAGTCTTCACAACAGAAGATTCTGGTGCTTTGCAACATCACGCCACAGCCACAGCGCTTGAATCTGGACACGCATCCGCTGGGATTGCCGCGTGCGGTGGACGACCTGATCGGGCAAAGCCGGATCCGGGTCCATCACCGTCATCTGGATTTGACGCTGGCGCCGTACCAGTGCCTGTGGTTGGTGGCGGCTGGCGGCTGAATCTTGAAGCCGAAAATCAAATAGCCGACAAATCCGGGTTTTCCGAAAAATTCTGATAGGATTACTGCCGGCTACCGGGGGCGGAGCCCCTTGGCAGTCTGTTTCAGTCTGGCCGGTCGGGCGCTTTGGCCTTGATCGGCCTTTTGATTGACCGGGAAATCACAAGGAGGATTTCTTATGGCACATTGTGGAGTCATCTGCATGCAGGTATGCAGTTTTTCTCTTTCAGGGCTACTGGCCGTCACGGCGTTTCTGTTCACGACGGTAACCGTTCACGCACAGGAAATCATCACGGTGTTCGGTTCCAGGACGGTGTTCCAGCACGCTGGCGTCCCGACGGACACGCCCAACCTGATCCGTCTAGCACCGGGTGGCGCGGTCAGTCGCAACGGCGCCTTGACCAGCATCCCGCAATACCGGGGATTGCACACCTACCGGGTTCAGACCCATCTGGACGGTCGACAGCCGCATACGGCGGGGCCTGCCTGGATGGACAGTCCGTTGCACTACATGCCGAGTTCCCTGATGGAATCGGTGCAGGTGCACCGGGGCATCGCGCCGGTCGGGGTCGGATCCGCGATCGGCGGTTACATTGATGCGCTTTCGTACACCAGCCGATACACCCTGTCGAAGGATTACGAATTCCACGCACGGGTGACGGCGGATAACCTCTCGTTCAACGATGGAAAGAATGCGAGCGTGTTCCTGTCGCTGGCGAACGACCGCTCCCGATACCATGTGTACGGGGCACACGATCAGGGCGACGAGGCGAACAGCGCGGACGTCAAGATCCGGACCTCTCACTACAAGCGGGATTTCTTCGGGTTCGGCATGGGCCACCAACTGGGCGAGGGTGAACTGATGATCGACTACGCCCGGAACAATACTGGTGATGCCGGCGTTCCGGCCTTGCCGATGGACATCCACTTCTACCATACGGACCTGATCAATCTGCGCTACCGCGGCGATACGGGAGAGTGGCACATGGAGGCGCAAATCCATTACCAGGAAACCGATCACGACATGTCCAACTATGCACTGCGCGACCCCCCGGACTTCAGCCGGGCCAACATCCTGCCGCCGTTTCGCGGGACCGACAAACGCCTGGTGCTTGTAGACGGGCTGTCGGTCGGCGGCAAACTGGCCGGGAGCCGTCCGTGGGGTGGCGGGACCCTGCGCATGGGAGTGGACTTCAGGCAGAGCGAGAACGGGGCGACCGTCTTCGATCCGGATGCACCTCCTTTCTTCGTGGAAAACTTCGACGATGCGACAACGGACGAATACGGGGCATTTATCGAATGGAGCGGCGACCTGACGGGCCCGTGGAGCGGCGACTTCGGCGTTCGGGTCCACCACACCCGTACCGATGCCGACACCGTCGAACATTTCCGGCCAACCTGCCAGATGCTTTTACGGGTCAACGCCAGCCTCATGAATCCCTATGGCCCGAACGGGACGAAGACACAGGAAATTGCAGTTGCCGGGGGGTGCGATGCTGCTGCTCCGAGCGTTTGGATGCCGCCTCCGGCGATGTCGGTCGGCATGTTGAGCGGGCGCTTCAACCGGGCCGACCGCAGCCAAACGGACACGGAAATCGACGCCACGGCTGTATTCCGTTACGACTGGGGCGAATCAACGGAACTTGAGTTCGGCCTGGCGCACAAGACCCGGGCTCCAGCCTACATGGAACGCTACCTGTGGGTTCCGCTTGAGGTCAACGCGGGCCTGGGTGACGGCAACAATTACGTGGGCGACATCAACCTCAAGCCGGAGGATTCTTGGCAGATCGAGTTGGGCCTGAACTGGGAAGACAGCGGAAAGAAATTCTCGCCGCGGGTTTTCGCTCGCCGAGTCAACGACTACATCACCGGGATCCCGGCTACGGATGAACACATCACCCGGGTCAGCAGCGTGCTCAACGGCGATCCGACCCCGGTTCAGTTTGCCAATGTCGATGCCGAATTCTACGGTGCCGATGCAGTATTCGGATTCCCGCTGACGGAGGAGTGGCGGCTGGATGGTACGGTCAGCTATGTACGCGGCAAGCTGCGGGAGTCCTTCCAGAGCCAAGAAAGGATAGTCGAGATGGAAGACGGGACGACGAGCAAGGTGACCCGGACAATCCGAGACGATAACATCTACCGCATGCCGCCGCTGCGCGGCCTGCTGTCCGCCTCGCGCACCCTGGACGACTGGGTGGTGTCGGTGGAAGTGGACTGGGCGGCGCGCCAGTCCAAGATCTCGCAGCTCATGCTGGATGACCCCCAAAGCGGCAACAATCACAACCGACCGACCTCGGGGTACGCGCTGTACAACCTGCGCACCCAGTACATGCACCCGTCCATGGGCTTCATGCTGTCTGCCGGCGTGGAGAACCTGACGGACCGGATGTACGTTGACCACATGAACGGCTTCAATCGGGTCAGCGGGGGAGAACTGGCGGTCGGTGAGCGCCTGCCGGGGCCAGGGCGCAATATCTACGCCCGGTTGAACTGGGAGTGGTGAACGCGGCTGTGATCGGCCGCTCGAATGGCAGTGGGCCCCGTTATCGCGCGGGGCCTACTTATTTCGGCAGTCGCTGCAGACGCCGTACAGGTACAAAGAGTGGCTCTGCAGGTCGAAATGTTTTTGCCGGATGATCTCCCGGAGATGCTCGACGAGTTCAGGGTCCTCGAATTCGATGACTGCGTTGCACTCCGTGCAGATCAGGTGCTCGTGCGGGGATTCGTCGTTGAGTTCGTAGACGGCCCGGCCCGCGTCGAAGTTGTGCCGGACCACCAGGCCCGCCTGCTCGAACTGGGTCAGGACCCGATACACGGTTGCAAGCCCGATGTCTTCGTCGGCATCCAGCAGCCTGCGGTAGAGGTCTTCGGCCGACATATGCCGCACGTCGCTATTTTCCAGCACGGCCAGAATCTTCAGTCGGGGGACGGTGCTCTTGAGGCCCGCTTTTCGCAATCCGTCGTCGCTGGACATGGGGAAACCTCCGCCAGTCAGGGGAATTTCATACTCTAGCATAGAGATATGTAGAGAAGAGCCTCGCGCCGTTCTAAAATTGTTCGTGTGAAGACCGAGCCTGGGAGGCTCCGAGGAGAAACTGATGAGCGAAGAAAACCGGAAAGACATCCGCATGCTGCTGAAACGGTTCGGGGTGCAGGCGGACGAGGCCATCGTCCGGCATCTGGCGGTTCTGGGGGACGGCATTCCCCTGCGATTGCGCTGTACGCTGGAGGACCTAACCGATTACGGTGATCAGCCCTCGGATTCGCCGTTGAGCGTGGTGATCGAGGGAGAAATCCAGGCGGAGTGACCGCGCCTATTTGTGCGCGCGGATCAGCAGCGTCTCGATCCGGTTGTCACGAAGCCGCTTGCGCACTTCGCGCAGCCGCGCCAGGTTCTTGTAGGGTCCGACCCGAACCCGGTGCCAAGTGTCGCGGTCGATGGTGACGGACTGGATGGATGCTTCGGTTCCAAGCAGGATGACCTGAGCCCTCATGCCGTTGGCGTCGTCGAGGTTGCGGAAAGAGCCTGCCTGCAGATAGTAGACGCCCTCGGGCACGGACTTGGCTTTCTTGTCGCCTGATTTCGGTTCTTTTTTGGCCGGTGGTTCCGGATCCGGCACCACGACTTCTTGGCTGGGCAGGATGGTGTAGAAGTCGAACCGCGGTGTCTTGGCTGGTTTCGACGCTGCCGTCTTCGGCAGCTGGGCATTGCCCCACAAGGTGCTCCATTCCACTTCCTTCGCCACGTTGAACGCCAGCACGCTGACGACCCCGATTAGCAGGCCGCCGCCGAGCAGGAGCCATGGGGGGAGGGGTTTGCGCGCGCGCGTTTTGTGCTTTTTGGCGGTCGGTCGCCGCTTGGTGGTCGCGGGACGTCGTTTCGGGACTGCGGTACGTTTTTTTGGGGCCGCCATCACATGCTCTCGGGGGCGTCGATGTTCAACAGGTCCAGGCCGTTGCCGAGCGTCTGGCGCACTGCCATGATCAGCCGGAGCCGGGCCTGGCACACGGGAAGTTCATCAACCAACACGGCAACGGCATTATAGTAAGCGTGAAATTCCTGAGCCAGTTTGCGCAGGTAGACGGTCAGGTGATGCGGTTCACGCTCCCGGGCCGAACGCAGGACCGCGTCCGGGTAGCGCGACAACTGCTTCTGCAATGCGCGTTCGCCCTCATCGGTCAGCGGTGACAGGTCGCAGGGATCCTCGGGAATGTTGATGCCCTCATCTTCCGCCCGTTCCAGAATGCTGCAAATCCGTGCGTGCGCGTACTGCACGTAGTAGACCGGGTTGTCCACGCTTTGTTCGGTGGCCAGCTGAAGGTCGAAGTCCAGGTGCTGGTCCGATTTGCGCATGACGTAGAAGAAACGCGCCGCATCCTGCCCGACTTCGCGCTGCAGCGACTGCAGGGTCACGAATTCCCCGCTGCGCGTCGACATCGAGATTTTCTGTTTGCCTCGGTACAGACTGGCGAACTGGACCAGCAGGATTTCCAGCCGTTCAGGGTCGATCCCGAGCGCTTGAAGCGCGGCACGCACCCGCCCCGCGTAGCCGTGATGATCCGCCCCCCAGATATTGATCGCGGTGCCGTAGCCGCGCGCCATCTTGTCGGCATGATAGGCAATGTCGGTCGCGAAGTACGTCCATTGCCCGTTGCTTCTCTGGACGACGCGATCCTTTTCGTCACCGAATTCGCTTGAACGAAACCAGAGGGCGCCCTCCAGTTCGTACAGGTGTCCGGCCTCCCGCAATTGCGCGATGGTTTGCTCGACCTTGCCGTCGTCCAGCAGTTCGCGCTCGGACTGCCAATGATCGAAATTTGCGCCGAAATAATCCAGGTCACGGCGGATACGGTCAAGCAGGGTGTCAACTGCGGTCGAGGCTAGCTCGGCCCAGACTGTTTCGTCGAGAAAGTCCCGGGCTCGAAGGATCAGGAAGTCCAGGTACATGTTGTGCCCGTCCTCGTCTGGGCCGTCGTCCGGTGCACCTGCCCGGATGTTTTCGAACGAAGCCCGCCACACGTCGCCACGAGCACGGTGACAGTCGGCCGCGATGTCGAGGATATAGTCGCCTTGGTATCCGGCTTCCGGGAAAATCACGGGCTCTCCGCACAGTTCCAGGTAACGCAGCCAGACGGAAATCGCCAGGATGTCCATCTGCCGCCCGGCGTCGTTGATGAAGTATTCGCACTCAACCGTATGGCCGGCCGCTTCGAGAATCCGGGCGAGGCAGGAGCCGAGCGCGGCCCCGCGGCCGTGTCCGACATGCAGGGGGCCGGTTGGGTTGGCAGAGACGTATTCGATCAGGATGCGCTGCTCGCTGCCAGGCGGTTGGGCGCCGTAATTCGTGCCTTGACTCAGGATCTGGTCGACGATGTCTGCCTTGGTTTCAGCACGCAACTGGAAGTTGATGAATCCTGGGCCCGCCACTTCCGCAGCCAACAGGTCCGGGTTTTCCGGCAGGTTCTGGATGATCCGCTCGGCCAGTTCGCGTGCATCGAGATTTGCTTCCCGCGCCAAGGCGAGAGCGAGGTTGCAGGCGTAATCGCCGTGTTTGGGATCCTTGGTCGAGACGACCTCGATGCGGTCGGGGTTCGGGTCGGGTAACAGGCCCTGCTGGTGCAGGGTCTGCCATGCCTGAGTCAGGTTGGCGACAAGAGTGGCTTTCACGGGATTGACCGGTAAGAGGGGCGTAGTGTACTCCCATGCTTTAAAATCGGTAAATGCGCTTAGCGGTTCTGACCCTTTTCCTGTTTTTCGGTTCCGCGTTTGCCTCTTTCGAGGCAGACCCGGCGGGGGAATGGTTGCGTAATGATGCGCCGCACGTGTACCTGGTCCGCCAGGGAGAAGCCGAAGCGGATGTGGCACGGCGTTTCGTCAAGGACCCGAAGGATTGGCCGGAAATGTGGTGCCCGTGGCCGGGGTACGAGCCGCCGGTGCCGGTCGGTCCGGGAGACCTCCTGGTTCGTGTGCGGGTCAACGGGCGCACTTGGGTCCAGCGTGCCCGGCTCGGTAATGGTGGGCAGCCGCATGCTCAAGTATTGCAAGCTTTCGGCATCAGCGAAATAGAACCGTTCCTCTGGATTCCGGACGTGCAGCTGCATCCGCCGCAGCACCTTGAGGTTGACTTGACGGAAGTCGTCGTGCATGAGCCGGCGCGTGCGGTTCACCGCAGGATTTCAAGGTTCTGGCCGAGCAGCGAGACGCAACCTTTACCGGTGATTCGCTTGGACGCGGGCAGCTTGGAGTTCCTATCGGCCGGCACGGCGCTGACAGTGGTTCCTGGCGGGAAGGAGGCAGAGCCGGCATCCTGGCTTCAGGCCGTGGTGGCCGCGGTCTTTCCCAGTTACAGTTACGCGTTGTTGCTGGATCCTCAGGCAGTTGCCGAACCGGGGGATTTAGTGCGCAGCCCGACGGCTTGGTGCTTTCAGCGCGACCCTGTCCCGGCTTCCGAATAGATCTGGAACGGGTTTTGGGCCGAACGCTCAGAACCGTTCAGTACTGATAGGAAATCCGGAAGCCCCAGCGGCGTCCCTCGTTGGTCAGGGGCGCAAACACCATGCCAGTGCCTTTATAGCCGTCCGGAGCGGCTGGGCCACCGGGGAAAATGGCCGGGAATCTCGACTCGCCGCCTTCCTGAACCTCGTCCAGGAGGTTTTTGCCGAATAGGGAAAGCCGCAGTCGTCCATCGAAACTGGCATAGGTCAAACTTGCCTCCAGCATGTCGACTTCGCTCAGCCTTCCGAGATTGGCGTCGTCCGAGGCCGCATCATCGTTATGGCTGAAATCGACCCGGGTCAACAACACGCCGTTCCACGACTCCATCGGAAGGCTGTGGGTAAGCCCCAAACTGTAGGTCAGCGGTGCCAGGCGCGGCAGGTCCAGGTCTTTGTCCTGTCCATCGATCTTTCCGTCTCTATTGAGGTCCTCGCGCACGGTGTCGTATTCGCCGTCCGTATAGCCGAGATTGGCCGTCAGCGCTAGGTTTTCGGCGAGTTGAGCCCAGACTTCCAACTCGATGCCCTGCAGCGTCGCATCGGCAGGGTTCAGGATATTCTGCACCGAACCCGCGACGGGGTGCGTTCGCGCCACTTCGCGCTGCATGTCGTCCACCTTGTTGTAGAACAGCGCCAGATTGGTGCGCAAGCGTCCGTCGAGCCAATCGACCTTGGCGCCGACTTCATAGGAATTCTGCCGTTCCTCGCTGAACGGCTCCGGATCGATGTCGGGATCCGTATGCCGGAAGTTGTAGCCGCCGCTGCGAAAGCCCTTGGTCCAGAACGCATACAAGTTCACGGCATCGCTCGCATGGTACTGCACGCCGACTTTTGGCGTCCAGTTGTTCCAACTGTGCTCGTCCGAGTAATTGAAGTTGCAGGTCCTGGCGTAGAAATCGCACCGCGAGTCTCCTGTCGGAATGGGGGTCAGGCCAGGCACCGCTTCGATCATAAAAGCTCCAGGATCGAACGTTGCGATATCCGCCTTCTTCTTCTCGTAGGTGTAGCGCACGCCCAGGTTGAAGGTCACGCTCGGCGTCGCGTGCACGTCTGCATGAATGAAGGCCCCCCGTGTCGTCTGGTCCTGGGAGCCGCCCAGCGTGGAATCGACCCAGCTGTTGTGCCAGGCGCTGGTGTAAGTCCCCGTGTTTCCCACTTCCGTGCACAACGCGGGCAATCCCGGGATATTGTTCAGGCTCGCCCGCACCGGGGCAACGTTGCAGAGTGGGAGGGCGGGATTGTAGATGGGATGGCGCTCCCGGAATATCGTCCGACGTTCCCAATAGCCGATGTCCTGATCGAACCAGTACAGGCCCGCGGTTAGATCTACCCGGTCGTCGAGAAACGACCCGAAATACCTGAATTCGTTGCTGAACTGCTCTTGCTCGAAATAGGCGTCGCCGAGGAAGACATCCAAGTCAGAGGAGTCCAGGTCCGTCCGCGCATCGAGATCGATGCGGCGCCAGCCGAAAATATTGGTGATCGTGCCGTTGCCCAGAGGCACGCCCGTACTGAATTCGGCGAACGCCTGGGACCAGTCCGAATCAGAGTAACCCTTGTCGTTCACGGCGAAGTCCCATGAGTTCCGGTCGTAGAGGCCGCGGTTCTGGCTGCGGGCGCCATCGCCGCGCGCCTGCCCGCGTTCGTACCGCACCGTCAGTTCCGCGTCCTCGCCCAGATAGTACGTCAGGGATGGCCGCGCCAGCGAGATACGGTAAGCACCGAAATCGTCAGTGGGATCGGCCAGATTCGTGTGCCAGCCCTCGTCGTCCTTGTGGTAGAGGGCCAGCCGCCCCAGGAGCTTGCCCGGCAGGATCGGCCCGGACACCGTGAACCCTCCGCCTTCTTCGGTGCCTTGCTGGAAATCCCCCCGGAACGTCATTTCGAACTCATCGGTCGGTTTGCGGGTGCGCAGCAGGACGGCGCCGCCCGTTACATTGCGGCCGAACAACAGGCCTTGCGGGCCGCGCAGGATCTCGACGCCTTCCATGTCGAAGAAATCGTTGATGACACCTGCCGAGATGCCCATGTAGATGCCGTCGACGAACACGCCCACCGTCGGGTCGATGGACGGAATGGAACTGTTGATGCCCAAGCCGCGGATGGTGAAGTTGGCCACGCCTCGCGTGGTTCCGACATCCGCCAGCCCGACGTTCGGGGCCCGATAACTCAGGCTGGTCAGGTCGTTCGAAAGGCGCGCCTCCAGTTCCTCGGAAGAAAACGCCGATACCGCAAACGGCACTTCCTGCAATGCCTCGCCCGCATCCCGCTTGCGAGCCGTGATCGTGAATTCCTCGGTTTCGGCGACGACGACCGGAGGCATCCCCAGCGCGACTGCGCAGAGAAGCATCGCCGGCATCCGAGGCCCGGGAAATGCGTGATTCATTGTGGCGAACACCCGCCTGTCGGCTGTGTGGTCATCATCAGATGCAATCCCCCCCAGTAGAGACTTCAAACATTATATGCAACGGGCTTTGTAGACCCCTGTATATAATTCCCCCCAAACCGCCACACTAGCAAAATCAAGATCTCTCCCGCGTAATATCCTGCCATGCCGAACAATCTGGTTGTTGTGGAATCGCCGGCGAAAGCCCGGACGATCGAGAAATACTTGGGCCCAGGCTTCCAGGTGCTGGCGTCGTACGGTCATGTGCAGGACTTGGTTCCGAAGGACGGGGCCGTCGATACGGAAGGCGATTATTCCCTCAAGTACCAGGTGACGCCCGGACACGAGAAGCATCTACGCAAGATCGCGAGCGCGCTCAAGGATTGCGATGCCCTGTATCTGGCTTCCGACCCGGATCGCGAAGGGGAAGCAATCTCCTGGTCGCTGTACAGCCTGCTCAACGAGCGCAAGAAACTGGGCGAGAAGAAGACCTACCGGGTGGTGTTCCACGAGGTGACTCCCGAGGCGGTGCGCCAGGCGCTGGAGCACCCGCGGGACCTCTCGGACGACCTGGTCAACGCCTATCAGGCGCGGCGGGCCATCGACTACTTGGTTGGGTTCAACCTGTCGCCGTTGCTGTGGCGAAAGATCGCCCCCAAGCTTTCGGCAGGCCGCGTCCAGAGCCCGGCCCTGCGCCTGATCGTCGAACGCGAGGGCGAGATCGAGGCATTCCAACCCCGCGAATTCTGGAGCGTGGACGCGATCCTGGACAAAGACGGACACGGGTTCCCGGCCAAGCTGCACATGCTGGACGGAAAACGCCTGAAGAAATTCGATCTGGAAAACGAAGAACGGGCGAATGCGGCCCGCGATCAGATCCAGGCGCATGCCGAGGAACTGACCGTCGCGTCAGTGGAGCGCAAGGAGCGCAAGCGCAACCCGGCACCGCCGTTCACCACCTCGACCTTGCAGCAGGAAGCGTCGCGCAAACTGCGCTTCTCCGCGCGCAAGACGATGCAGGTCGCCCAGCAGCTGTACGAAGGCGTCGATCTGGGCTCCGGCCCGGTCGGCCTGATTACCTACATGCGGACGGATTCGGTCACGCTGTCGAACGTCGCGCTTAACAACCTTCGCCAGGCCATCGGCGAGCGTTATGGCGAGGATCAGATGCCGCCGTCTCCCCGGCGGTACAAGACCCGGACGCGCAATGCGCAAGAGGCGCATGAGGCGGTCCGACCGACCGATGCCGCACGGACGCCGGAACACACCCGCGGCAAGCTGAGCAGTGACCAGCAGAAACTTTACGAGTTGGTCTGGAAGCGCGCCGTGGCCTGCCAGATGATCCCGGCCGTGATCGATCAGGTCAGCGTGGATATCGACTGCGGTCCAGGCACCCAGTTGCGGGCGACGGGCTCCCATGTCCGGATCCCGGGGTTCATGCAGGTGTACCGTGAAGGTTCAGACGAAGCAAACGGAAACGGAAGCCAAAAAAATAGCGATGAACGCTACCTCCCCGAATTACAGAAGGGAGAACGCGTGGCGCTCCAGGAGGTCAAGGCGAACCAGCACTTTACGGAACCGCCGCCGCGCTACACCGAGGCGAGCCTGGTCAAGACCTTGGAGGAATACGGCATCGGCCGTCCCTCCACTTACGCGGACACCCTGTCGACCCTGACCAGCCGCAAGTACGCGGAGATCGACAAACGGACGTTCTTCCCGACCGCGCTTGGCAAAGTGGTGTGCAATTTCCTGACCGAGCACTTTTCGCGGTACGTCGACTACGAATTCACGGCGCAACTGGAGGATTCTCTGGATCAGGTGGCGCGGGGAGAAACCGAGTGGATCCCGGTCGTGGACAGTTTCTGGAAGCCGTTCCACCGGCAGGTGGACGAGAAAAGCAAGACCGTGTCCCGCCAGAAGGCGCAGATGATGCGCGAGCTCGGTACGGACCCGGAAAGCGGCAAGCCGGTCCGCGTCCGGGTTGGGCGCTACGGGGCGTTCGTCCAAGTCGGGGACCGGGAGGACGAGGAAAAACCTCGGTTTGCAAGCCTTCGCGAGAACCAGAGCTTCGAGACCATCACGTTCGAGGAGGCGATGGACCTGATGGTGCTGCCGAGATCGCTGGGGGTAGGGGGCGACGGCGAGACGATCGAGGTCAACATCGGCCGCTTCGGGCCCTACGTGAAATACGGGCCGAAAAAATACGTGTCCCTGCCGAAAGGGGAAGACCCGATGACAGTGACGCGCGAGCAGGCGGACGAATGGATCGCGGAACATCGACACCGCGAGGCGAACCGCACGATTCAGGACTTTGGCTCCCAAGGCATCCAGGTGCTTAATGGCCGGTATGGTCCGTACATCACGGACGGCAAGCGCAACCTGACGGTTCCCAAGGGAGAGGATCCTGCAGCACTGACGCTGGAGCAATGCCAGGAACTCCTGGCCGCTGCGCCGCCGCGCAAACGCAGGGCATCTCGCGCAAAGCGAAAGAGCTGAGGAGGCGTCCCCGGCAGGCGGCGACGGCACGCTGGACACCCGACAAGGCATCGAGGCACTGCAGGAAGGCGGAGTGCTGGCCTATCCGACCGAAGGCGTGTGGGGCCTGGGTTGCCTGCCGGATTATCCGGATGCAGTGCGCCGGCTGCTGGACGTAAAACAGAGAGATCCGGACAAAGGGCTGATCCTGATCGCGGCCCGCTGCGAGGACCTGGAGCCGTATATCCACCCCCTGGATGGGGAACAGCAGGCTAAACTGGAATCCCCGGGAGAGCCGGTGACCTGGTTGGTCCCGGCCGCTGAAGGCGCGTCTGCCTTGCTGCGGGGCACGCATGCGACCCAGGCGGTTCGCATTACCCGCCACAGCCTGTGCCGTGCGCTCTGCCTTGAAGTGGGGCCCTTGGTTTCGACCAGCGCGAACCTGGAAGGAACGCCCCCGGCAAAAACATCTGAAGAGGTTGACGAGATGTTCGGTTCGACGATAGACGGAATCGTGGAAGGCTCGCTCGGCGGAGCTTCGGGTCCCAGCGAGATTCGAGACTTGTTCACGGGACGGGTGATCCGTCCGGCGCAGACGGCATGAGCGACGCCCCCGATTCCGGTTCCGTTCGCGCCTTCCTGGAGAAGTTCCAACAGGACGCCACCGAGGCGTTCGAACGATTGGAGCCGACGGCGAGGTTCCGCCGGGACCCTTGGGATCATCCCGACGGAAGCCGGGGTGATACACGGGTGCTGGAGGGAGGGGAGGCTTTCGAGAAAGCGGGAGCGAATTTCTCCGACGTCGCGGGCACGGCGCTGCCCGAGGCGGCCACCGAGCGGCATCCGGAGTTGACGGGGCAGTCGTTCACCGCGATGGGTGTGTCGATCGTGGTCCATCCGCGGAATCCCTACGTGCCCACGGCACACTGCAACGTCCGGTTCTTCAGCGCCCGTGCGCCCGACGGCACGGATCGGTGGTGGTTCGGAGGCGGGTTCGACCTGACTCCGTACTACGGGTTCGAGGAAGATGCCCGGCACTGGCATGCCATGGCCCGCGACGCTTGCGCGCCCTTCGGGGGCGAGGTCTACCCGAAATTCAAGCAGTGGTGCGACCGTTACTTCTACCTGCCGCACCGCGACGAGACGCGCGGCGTCGGTGGCCTGTTCTTCGACGACCTCAACGAATGGGGCTTTGAGAAGACTTTTGCATTCATGCGTGCCGTGGCGGAGCACTTTCTCAAGGGATACCTGCCGATCGTGGAACGTCGCCGCGAGACGCCTTGGGGCGAGCGTGAAAGAGCCTTCCAGAAATACCGCCGCGGCCGTTACGCCGAATTCAACCTGCTGTACGACCGCGGCACGCTGTTCGGGCTGCAGAACAGCCGGCGCACCGAATCGATCCTGATGTCGCTCCCTCCCGACTGCGGTTGGATTTACGACTACCAACCCGAGCCGGGCTCGCCGGAGGCGGAACTGACCGAACGCTTTTTGGGCGCCCGCGACTGGGTCTGACTACTCGACGGTGACCGTAATCGTCCCGGATACGACCGGCGGGTCGTGCGGGATGTGCGCGTAATCGCCGAGCACCAGTTGCAGTGTATAACTGCCCGGCTCCAGCGTCAGCATGGTTTCCGTCTGTCCGCCGCCGAAATGGCGGATCTCGTCAGTTTTTAGCAACGGCATGCCGAGGTCGACTTCCGGAGAGTTGATCAGCAGGTGATGATGACCGGTATTCGGCTGGTTCACGCCAGCCGGGGCGACGCCCATGTCATGCAGGCCGAACGACACCCTGAAGGGGGACTGGACAGTTGCGCCATCGGCGGGTTCGATGAAATACACGCCGGCGCCTTCAGGCGCCGGTTGCCGGGGCATCTCGGCTTGGAGGGGAGACAGGGCCAGGCCCACGATCAGGGCAAAAATGCCGGAATGTGCGTATCTCATGTCGGGTACTCCAAGTGACGTTTCCGGATGGCGTCGATCATGTCGACCAGCGATAGCAGAAACAATACCATAAAAAGGCCCAGAGTCAGGGCCGGGATGGACAACCCCAGGAATGTCCACTGGATGGTGCCACAATCGCCACTGCCCTGCAGTGCAGATGCCACTGCCCCTTCGAGACCGATCTGGTCGAGCAGGTGCCAGAATCCTGCACCGCAATCACCCAGGGTGTCCGGCGGGTGGTTCTGGAGATAGACGTGTCGTCCGGCGATTCCGGTCCCGGCCAGGCTCATGACCAGGGCGCCGATGTTGTAGCCAATCCGATCCCTCGCCCCAGGACGCTGAAAGTAGGCCAGCGCGAAAATGACGGCCAGAGCGGCGAAGACGAATCGGTCCAGGATACACAGCGGACAGGGCTCAAGACCCAGGGTGCGCTCCAGGTACAGGTAGCCAAAAGCGAGTGCGGCCACGCAGATGACGAGACCGATGAGGTGGAGGTTCGGGATACGAGACATGGGCCTTTATTGTAGTATTGTCGGGGTCGTGGAAGCTTTTGCAGTTTCCGAAAACAGGCGCAATCCCCTAAACTTAACGAATGGCATCCTATCCCGCCCGCTTTCCGCACACCCGGATGCGCCGCATGCGGCGTGATGATTTTTCACGCCGGCTGATGCGCGAGAACCGCCTGACGGTGGATGACCTGATCCTGCCATTGTTCGTCCAGGAAGGCCAAGGGGAGCGCACCGAGATTCCCTCGATGCCCGGCATCGAGCGATTGAGCTTGGATTTGCTGGAGCAGGAAGCACAGGAAATTCAGGGACTGGGAATCCCCGCGGTGGCCCTGTTCCCGGTAATCGGGGACGACCGGAAAAGCCCCGGGGCGGAAGAAGCCTGCAACCCGGACGGCCTGGTTCCGCGGGCGATCCAGGCAATCAAGCAGGCAGCGCCCGAACTGGGCGTGATCGCGGACGTGGCGTTGGATCCCTACACCTCGCACGGGCAGGACGGTGTGTTGGACGAGAGTGGCTATGTCGCGAACGATGCAACGGTGAAGGTCCTTGTCGAGCAGGCGCTATGCTGCGCCGGTGCCGGGGCGGATGTCGTGGCGCCGTCCGACATGATGGACGGGCGCATCGGCGCGGTCCGCGAGGCTTTGGAAGCGCGGGGTTTCGAGAACGTCCGCATCCTCGCGTATGCCGCCAAGTATGCCTCCGCCTTTTACGGGCCGTTCCGCGATGCGGTCGGTTCCGCGGACAACTTGGGAGGGGGTGACAAGTACAGTTACCAGATGGATCCGGCCAGCAGCGATGAGGCCCTGCGGGAGGTGGCGTTGGACCTTAGCGAGGGCGCGGACATGGTCATGGTCAAGCCCGGGCTACCGTATCTGGATGTGTTGCGCCGCGTCAAGGAAGAGTTCGGGGCGCCGACGTTTGTTTATCATGTCAGCGGCGAATACGCCATGCTCAAGGCGGCGGCCGCGAACGGCTGGCTGGACGAGCGAAGTTGCATGCTGGAAGCCCTGCTCGCGTTCAAGCGTGCAGGTGCAGACGCGATCCTCACTTATGCCGCCCGGGATGCCGCCGTCTGGCTTTCCGAATAAAAGCCTTTAGGGAGTTTCCGGTTCGTGGAGCGTTATGCCGTTATCGGGTATCCGGTCACGCACAGCCTGTCGCCGGTCATTCATGCTGGGTTCGCGGCCCAGACCGGGAAAGAAATCCACTACGAGCAACTGAATATCCCAGCGACCGACTTCGAGGCCGCGGTGCAGGATTTCCGGCAGGCGGGCGGCTGCGGGCTTAACGTGACCGTGCCGCACAAGGAGGCGGCGTTGGAACTGGCGGGGGAGATCATGCCGCAGGCCCGCATGGCGGGTGCGGCCAACTGGCTGGCCTTCAGGGAGAATGCCGTCGTCGCCGGCAATACGGATGGCAGTGGCCTGGTTTGCGACCTGACCGAGGCACAGGGCCTTGATCTGTCCGACATGCGGATTTTGTTGATGGGTGCCGGTGGCGCGGCACGGGGCATTTTGGGCCCTCTGCTGGGATGCGCCCCGAAGCACCTGACCGTGGCCAACCGCACTCCCGAACGCGCACACGCGCTGGTTCAAGCACATGGTTCGCCTGGAAATCTCGAAGCATGCGGGCTGGAGGACTTGGGCGAGACTTCCTTCGATTTGATTCTCAATGCTACGGCGGCGGAATTGTCGGCTTCACCCATGAATTTGCCGCCCTCGATCCTGGATGCGGAATCGACGGTCTGCTATGACCTGATGTACGGTGCCGAGACTGCGTTCATGGCTTGGGCGCGGCAGGCCGGTTGCGCCCGCGTTTGCGATGGGCTCGGGATGCTGGTAGAGCAGGCTGCGGAAAGCTTCGAGCTGTGGCACGGCGTCCGGCCCGACACCGCGCCGGTGCGCGACCGCCTGCGTTCGGCGGTCAGGCCCCGTACTCCCTGAGATAATCTTCGATCTGCTCTTGATACTGTCGAAACTGCGGGACGTCTTTCAGGAACTGGTGGAAATCGCTGGCGCACGCGACCGAAATGACCGGAATCCCGCAATGTTCTTCAAGCTCTTGCACCGCAGAGAGTTGGCCCTGCCCGCGTTCGCCGCGATCCATCAGGATGAGTAGCCCAACCGGTGTGGCGCCGAGCGATCGGATCAGGCCTACTGAGCTCCGGACCGTAATCCCTGACGAGACCACATCATCTACAAGCAGTACCCGGCCTTCGATCGGGGCTCCGTAGGTTTGCCCTTGATCGCCATGATCCTTGACCTCCTTTCGGTCGAAACCCACCGGCACGGTCTGGCCGTAAAGCCGCTGGAACGCGCAGGCGGCGGAGGTGGCCAGAGGAATGCCCTTGTAGGCCGGGCCGAACAGCATGTCGAACTGGATACCCGCATCGGTGGCGGCTTGGGCATAGAACATTCCGACCTGTTCCAGCGCCGCACCGTCGTTGAAGGATCCGGCATTGAAGAAATACGGGCTTTTGCGGCCGGACTTCAGCGTGAAATCGCCGAATTTCAGGCATTCGTACTCCAGCGCGAGCCGCAGGAACGCAGCCCGGTAGTCTGTTGGCGGGGTCGTGTCGGGTGGCGGCATGCCGATATGTGGGGATTCCAACCTAAATTTTATCCGATGCGGCTGGTGAGAGGGGCGCAATGCGCATAATCACGCTCAATGCGAATGGTATCCGCAGCGCCGAACGCAAGGGATTCTTCCGATGGCTGGCCCGCCAGCGGGCGGATGTGGTCTGCCTGCAGGAGCTCAAGGCTCACCTGCACCAGATCGATGCGCCGACGTTCTATCCGAAGTCGTTTCATTGCTACTACCATCCGGCCGAGCGGCCCGGCTACAGCGGCGTGGCTTTGTTTTCGCGGGAGAAGCCGGACCGGATTATCGAGGGTTTCGGCTCATCCGAATTCGACCCGGAGGGTCGCTATCTGGAGGCTCGCTTCGGTCGCCTGTCGGTGGTTTCCCTGTATGCACCGTCCGGGTCTTCGAGCGAGGAGCGCCAGCAGGCGAAATACCGGTTCATGGATGAGTTCATGGTGCACCTCCAGTCCTTGCGGCGCCGACGCGCCATCGTGTGCGGCGACTGGAACATCGCGCACCGCGAAATCGACCTGAAGAACTGGCGCTCGAACCAGAAGAACTCGGGTTTCCTGCCGGAAGAACGGGTCTGGATGGATCAGGTGTTCGGTTCGGGCGGATTCGTGGATGCCTTTCGGGAAGTCGATGCAAGGCCCGAGCAATACACCTGGTGGTCCAATCGCGGCCGGGCCTGGGACAAGAACGTGGGCTGGCGGATCGATTACCAGGTGGTGTCGCGGAATCTGGCAAACTGTGCCCGCCGTGTACGCATTTACAAGGCGCAGCGGTTTTCCGATCACTCGCCGTTGATCATGGACTACGAACTGCCGGAGTGAGGACAGAGTGGAAATTCACACGCTGAGCTGGCGCGAGGCGCTGGCTATGTACCGGGACATCCGGATGGTGCGGATCCTGCTGATCGGCACGTTGAGTGGACTGCCTCAGGTCGCGGTGCTGTCCATGATGACCCTGTGGCTGCAGGAGAGCGGATTCAGCCGGACGGACATCGGGTTGTTCGGCTTGGTGCTGGTCGTGTATGCGGTCAATGTCGCATGGGCTCCCATCGTGGATGCGGTGCGCCTTCCGGTTCTGGCTCGATGGCTGGGTCCCCGACGATCCTGGATTGTCGCCATGCAGACGGTGATCGTCGTATGTTTGGCCGCGCTGTCGCGCCTGGAGCCCGACGGGCAGCTTGAATGGATTGCGCTCTGGGCAGTGGTATTGGCGGCTGCCGGTGCGACCCAGGACGTTGCGATCGACGCCTTGCGAATCGAACAGTTCCGCGAAGACGAGCCGCGCAAGGTCGGCGGGGGCTCGGCGATGGCGACTTCCGGCTGGTGGATCGGATACGGCGTAGGCGGAGGGCTTGCCCTGTGGTTGGTGGAGCAGTTGCAGGAAGCCGGGATCGAACAGGCTTGGCAGCAGGGTTATCTGTGGTTGATCCTGTTGGTCGGCGTGCTGGTCAGCCTGTTCCTATGGCTGGTGCCGGAACCCGATCGCCCCCGGCAGGCGGTGAAACGAACCGTCAGCTGGGGAATTCATCTCGTAAAGATGTACGCGCACCCTGTGCGGAGTTTCGTGATGCGCTACGGAGCGCAGCTCGCAGTCTTCCTGCTGCTGGCGATCTTCCTGTTCAAGGTAGGGGAGGCTTTCCTGGGGCGGATGTCGCTGGTGTTCTACACCGAAATCGGCTTCTCCAAGTCGGACATCGCGTTGTATTCCAAGGGTTACGGAGCCGTGGCCATTGCCGTTTTCGCGGTGCTGGGCAGCTTGATCAATGCCCGCTACGGCCTGTTGCGCGGGATCATCATCGGTGGCGTGGCAATGGCGCTGACCAACCTGCTATTCGCACTTCTGGCTTGGTACCCGTCATCGGAGCTGTTCGTGGTTGCCGTGATCGCCGACCAGTTCACCACGGCAATCTCGACGGTTGCGTTCGTCGCCTTCCTGTCGCAGCTGTGCGACCGGAACTGGACGGCCACCCAGTATGCGGCACTGGCTTCCTTGGGCACACTGTCCCGGACTCTGCTTGCTGCCGGCAGCGGCATCCTGATCGACGGGCTGGGTGGCGACTGGCCACTGTTCTTCGTCATCACGACTTTGATGGTGATACCCAGTCTTTTGCTGATCGCGATGAACCGTCGCCGGTTGGCACCCTTTATGGAGGGGCGGTCAGTGAGTAGAATGGGAGAGGGTTGAGGTAACTGGAGCAGTGCGATGGAACCGGAAGACATAGTCCAACACTCGTCCGCTGAATTTGCGCGATTGCTGAAGAACGTGCGGGATCATGCCCTGGAGATGGGTGGATTGGCGGAGCAGCATGTCGAATCGGCGACCCAGGCGTTCCTTGAAGGGGACCAGAAACTGGCCAAGAAGATTGCGCGCGCCGACTTCAAGGTCAATGCGCTGGAAGTGAGGATCGACGAGGAATGCAGCGAATTCCTGGCCCTGCGGCACCCGGTTGCCATGGACCTTCGCACGGTAATCGCGGTCATCAAGGCCACGACAGACTTGGAACGGGTCGGCGACGAGGCGGAAAAAATTGCCCGGTTGACGGTTCAACTAGATTACCAGTCGGTCCGGAAACGGCACCTGCGTGCCGTGAAGCACATCGTCCGCCATGTCCGGGCCATGCTGCACAAGTCGCTAGATGCGTTTGCCCGGCTGGACACGGATCTGGCTCTGGAGGTTCTCAAGGAAGACGCCGAAGTCGATCAGGAATACGAAGCCGGCATCCGCCAGATGATCACGTTCATGATGGAGGATCCGCACGACATCCGCCTGGTGCTGGAGATCCTGTGGTGCGCCAAGGCGCTGGAACGGATCGGCGACCACGCTGCCAACATCTGCGAGCATGTGCTGTATCAGGTCATCGGCAAGGACCTGCGGCACATCTCGATTGAGCAGGTGGAGAAAGAACTGGCGGATGCACAGATTTGACCGGGGGGCGGGAAGAACCGGACAGCGATTCAGGTCGCCCGGTTCGGCAGGCCTCCCGGGTTTCCCCGCGGCACGCTGCGCCATGAACTCGATGGCTCATGGCGGCTTGCTCAATGAGCCGATAAAATGTAATATAGGGCTCATTATATGAGCCGATAGGAGTTGGAAACCGGTCACCCGCCGCCGCCCGCGCCCCCATGTCCCTGGAAAAGTGGATCTGGCAGCAAGACGACTGGCCGGAGTTTCGCTGGCGCGATGACGTCGTGCAGCCGCTGCTGCGCCGCGTCCGGGTAGAACAGGGCCGCCTTCTTGGCGGGCTTGATGCCGTCGGTTCCGAGCATGGTGCGAAGGTCACGCTGGATATCCTGCTCCAGAGCATCGTTGCCTCGTCCGCCATTGAAGGCGAGCAACTGGATGTATGGTCCGTACGGTCCTCCCTGGCTCGCCGTTTGGGCCTGGTCACGGAAGATGCCCACCCTGTATCCGCACAATCCGAAGGGCTGGCTGAGATCGCGCTGACCTCACTGGACGGCCTCGACCGCCCCGTGACGCGGAAGCGCCTACTCGAGTGGCATCGCCTGCTCTTCCCGAGCGGCGGAGGGACGTTTACCGGCGAGATTCGTGTCGGGCAACTGCGCGGGGATGCCCCCATGCGAGTCGTATCCGGCCGAATCGACCGCCCGACCGTCCACTTTGAAGCCCCGCCACATTCGGCACTGGACACGGAACTGGATGCGTTCATCCAATGGTTCGAAGAGAGCCGCCAAGATGCCGCCTTGGATCCTCTGCTCCGCGCTGCCGTCTGCCACTTCTACTTCGTCACGGTTCATCCTTTCGACGACGGTAATGGCCGTCTGGCGCGGGCGCTGACGGAACTGGCCCTGGATCAGGCAGATGGCCAGGGTTTCCGCCCGTATGCCATGTCTGTCGCCATCCTGAAGGACCGAAAGCACTATTACGCGGCACTGGAAGAATGTCAGCGCGGAGATCTGGATGTCACCGTCTGGATGGAATGGTTCCTGAAGACCCTGATTGCCGCGGTGCAGGAAGCACGGAATCAGGTGGGCCGGACCTTGGCCAAGGCCCGCTTTTGGCAGGAATACGGGCAGGCCGGCCTGTCTGCCACCCAGGCCAAAGTCCTGAACCGCCTGTTGGATGGAGGCGAAGGCGGTTTTGAACACGGCATCAGTGCATCACAATACCGCAAGGTTTCCAAAGTCAGCAAGGCGACGGCAACGCGGCACCTGGCCGACCTGCTGTCCAAGGGTTGCATCGAAAAACTGCCCGGTGGCGGGCGCAGCACGCGCTACCGGATTAAGACCCTGAAACCCATGACCGATGCTCGGGAGACGCCAGCGGGCTGACCCCGGTCTTCGACAGCCAAAACCGCCCCTCTCTCCAGCAACAAGACCGTTCCGCCGGCCAGTCCTTCTGCGCGGGTTCCGGCAGGGTCGGGAGGTCTCCCTGCGTCAGCCGCCGAAACTGTACTTGAGGCCCAGTTTGAACCGGCGGCCCTTGACGTCGTGGGTCAGGTTGTCGTGCGCCGCTTCCCAATCCACCTGCGGCGGATCCTCGTCCGCGATGTTGTAGACCGTGAACGTCAGCGTCGTGTTGCCGGCCGGCGGCTCCCAGCGTAGGCCGAGGTCCAGGGTGGTGAAGCTGTCGATATTCGGGTATAGGCTTGGTTTCTTCGAATACGGACCTATCCTTCTGTCGTCGTATTCGGAGACGTAGTTCATGAAGAGGCTGGTGGTCCAGTCGCCTGAGGCGTAACTGATGAAACCATGCCCCTTCAGCCGCGGCAAGGGCGGGATGTCGAAGTCGGTCGGATCGTTGTAGTAGCCGGCCGCCTTGATCTTGTCTCTCAACTGGATGCCCCTGAAGTGCATGGCATCGATGTCATATTCCAGCAGGTAGGTGCCGCCGAACCCCCAGGTGAAGAGGCCTTCTTCCAGGTCGTGGTTGCCGTCTAGGCTGAAGTCCAGCCCGGACGTGCGAATGGTCGGACCGTTGACCATCCGCGTGCGGATCGTTTCGACTAGGCAGGCCTTGCCCGTGTGTCCGGTGGCGTCTTCGCCAGTCGTGTGCCCGGTTCCCGCCGCGCAGACGATGAGGTCGTCCACCGGCGAGGCGTTTGCGCTGGTTACCGAAGTGCCTGCGTCGACCCTCGCGGACCAGTGGCTCTCATAGGTGCTGAGTATGGAGCCGTGCGGGGTTGCCGTGATGGGGTCGTCGAAGGTGTATTTCCAGTAGTCCAGCGTCAACGTCACGCCGCTGCCGAACTCCGCGAACAGGCCGATGTTGTAGGTCAGCGCCTCCTCGGGGTCGAGGCCCTTGTCTCCACGCACCTCGATCGGTTTGTAGGCACCGGCGCTGTCGACAAATTCCTGCCGGTAGAAGGGGTCTTCGTTGAGGTCGTCCACCGAGGGCGCGCGAAACGTCGTCTGTATCGATCCGCGCAGGGTGATGAAGTCGGAGACGTCCCAGAGCAATGCGGCCTTCGGGTCGAAGGTGCTGGATTCGTCGTGCTCCTCGTAGTGGGCGGCGAGCTGCGTGCTCATCGTGTCGCTGAGGTCGTAGGCCCACTCGCCGAAGAACGAATGGGTCGTCTGGTGGGTGGAATAGGGGTGGTTGCCGATGGTGAAGCCGAACGGGCCGATCAGCCCGTCCGTGAACACGACATCAGATTTCTTATTCTGTTCGGCACAGTCCAGATCTTCGTCCGATGCGCCGGGGGCCTGATCCTTGTTGACCCGGCACGGGTTGATGCTGAGGCTGCCGATCCGGTTCGGGGTGGCTTCGGCCTCGAAGCGGCGGAACTGGTAGCCGGCGGCGAAACTGCCCATGTCCTCGCCCACGTCGCCGGTCAGGGTGAGATCGAATACGTACAGGTCCGCCTCGCTGTCTAGGGACATCCTGCTGCCCACCATCCAGTCGAGCAACTCCCGGCTGTTGGCCTTGGTGGCGTCGTAGTCGGGGTTTGGCTGCGTGGCGTACTTGGCGCCGGGCTGCACGGAGTGCTGCAGCGCGTGGCTGTAGGGGTTGTAGTACATGCAGTCGCCGACTCCGGCAGTTTTGCCCGTGGTGTCGCCGAGCCTCAGGCCCGACTTCTGCGTACGGTCCGGCAGTGCCTCCACGCCGCAGTTCGGGCCGCCGAAACCCCGGTAGGCGAGGAAGCGCCGGGTGATCAGCTCCGCCGGTTGGCCCACGGTGCCTTCGGAGTGCGAATAGGAGAAGCCGAGGTCGTATTCGTACGGTTCGTCGCCGAACAGGGTGATCTCGTCGTTGACCGATGCGGACCAGCGCCAGGTCTCCGATTCCCGCTTCAGGTACCGTGCGGGCCCCGAATTCCCGACGGTCCGCCCGCGGAAGCCGAAGCCAGCGGCCTCATCGTCGTCGAAGAGTGTCCGCAGGCTGTCGAAAGCGGGATGGCCTGATCCAATAAAGTTGACCTCGTCGACGTTGGCCCAGGCGGCGGGCGGGTAGGACGGCGTGTTGCGCCATTCGGGGATGTCCGCCTCGGAGTACATCGCCTCCAGGTGATAGACCATGCCGGCCTCGAATTCGCCGTTGAGCTCCGCGAAGACCCGGGTGTGGTCCTGCTTCTCGATCAGGTTGTCGAACTGGCTGTAACGGAACCGGCAGGTCCAGGTTTCCGTATATCCGCCGAATTCCTCGCAACGGGGGTCGTTTATCGTGCCCCCCCCGACACGCGTCTGCCCAGTGGCATCCAGCTTATAGAAAGTCCCCGGGTTGCCCACGCTGGACCAGCCATTGCCTAGGTCATTACTATAGAACTCCCGCAGGCCCCAGTCGCGTTCTCCGGCTTGCAATTCCTGTCGTCGATAATGCTCGGCCGCGACCACGAGATGCGCGCTGTCGCCGACATCGACGCCCCAGATGCCCGAGACCGTGCTGTCGCCCGCATCCTCGAAAGAATCGTGCGAGGCGCTCAGCTCGAAGCCGTCGAAATCCTTGCGGGTGTGGAAATTGACCACGCCGCCCATGGCGTCCGAGCCGTAGATGGCCGCCGCGCCTTCCTTCAGGACATCAATGCGCTCGATCGCCACCTGGGGGATCGCGTTCACGTCCACGAAGCGCCCGCTCACCAGGCGCGCCGGGACATAGACCTGCCGGCGGCCGTTGATCAGCACCAGCGTGCGCGAAGCGCCCAGCCCGCGCAGGTTCACGTTGGAGACCGATTCGGCCAGGTTCTGGCCGGTGCCGTACCAGCTGCTGTTCTCGCCGATGATGCCGTGGCTCGCGCTCAGGTTCTTGAACAGGTCGACCATGGACGGCGAGCCCTGCAGGTCCAGCGCGTCCCGGTCCATCGTGACCACCTGCATGGAGGCGTCGTTGGCATCCTGCTTGATGAAACTGCCGGTGACGGTGATTTCTTCCGGTTCCTCGGCATGCGCCGGGACCGAGGCCGCGCCCAGAAAGAGCCCGGCAACCAGTCCGGGAAGCACAAGCCAATGTGGCGCTGGATTTGTGCGGCAGTCAAAGCCGGCGAGTGAAGCGCATCCCTGCCTGTAGATCAGGTTTCCTCCCATTGGACTCTCCTTAGGCCCCGCATACGATCTTCCTACTATAGTATCGTTACACCCTTCCTGCAACAGTCAGCCGCGGTTCGGAGACCGGGTTTTTCAGATTTTGTCCGAATCCGTGAAGACCCCGGAAAATCAAGCCAGCAGGAATTCCAGCAGGGCCTTCTGCGCGTGCAGCCGGTTTTCCGCCTCCTGCCAGACTACGCTCTGCGGCCCGTCGATCACATCGGCGGTCACTTCCTCGCCGCGGTGGGCCGGGAGACAGTGCATGAACAGGGCATCCGGGGCAGCCCGGGCCATCAGTTCGGCATTGACCCGATAGGGCTCGAAGATCTGGCACCGGTCGGAGTGCTCGTCTTCCTGACCCATGCTGGCCCAGACGTCGGTGACGACCAACTGAGCATCGGCGACGACGGCATTCGGGTCTTCATGCCACTGAATCTGGTCCGGGGCGCAGTTCAGCCACTCCTCGCCGGGTGTGTAGTCGGCGGGCGTGGCGATGCGCAAGGAGAAACCGAACTGCCGGGCCGCATTGATGTACGAGCGGCACATGTTGTTGCCGTCGCCCACGAACGCGACCTGGGCGCCGCGGATATCGCCGCGCAACTCCCGCCACGTCAACAGGTCGGCCAGGAGCTGACAAGGATGCAGCCGGTCGGTCAAGCCGTTGATGACCGGCACGGACGAGGCCCGGGCGTAATCTTCCAGCGTCTCGTGCGCGTAGGTGCGCACCATGATTGCGTCGGCCATCGAGGACAGCACCCGTGCCGCATCCTCGACGGGTTCGCCGCGGGACTGTTGCGTGGATTGCGGGGATAGGAACAATGCGCTGCCGCCGAGTTGGGCCATGCCCGCCTCGAACGACACCCGGGTCCGGGTCGAGCTCTTGTCGAACACCATGGCCAGGGTCTTGCCGGCCAGCAGTCCCCAGTCGGTTCCGCTCCGGCGCATCTCCTTCAGTTCCACCGCCCGGTCGAGGATGCTGTCGAGCGTGGCCGGGCTCAGGTCCATCAGACTCAGGAAGTGCTGCACGTTCATGCCGTCCCTCCTGCGGCCTCTGCCAGGAGAGGAATCAGACGTTCGCAAAGGAGGCCGGCTTCCTCGTCGCTCATCACCAAGGGCGGCAGGAGCCGCACCACCCGTTCCTGGGTCACATTGATGAGCAGGCGCGCTTGCAGGGCCCGCGCGACGAGATCGGGAGCTGGCTCGCTCAGTTCGATGCCGATCATCAGCCCCCGGCCGCGAACAGACTCGATTCCGGGCAGGCCCGCCAGTGCGGCATGAAAACGTTCCATCAGGGTATTCCCCAGTTGTTCCGCGCGTTCCAGAAGCTGCCCCTTTTCCAGGGCATCAAGAACCGAAAGCCCGACCCGGCAGGCGAGGTGGCTGCCGCCGAACGTCGTGCCGTGTTGCCCGGCCGCCAGGGCGGTTGCCGCAGCCCCCCGTGTCAGGCAGGCCCCGATAGGATAGCCATTGCCGAGCGCCTTGGCAAGCGTCACGGCATCCGGCAGGATGCCGGCATGCTGGTAGGCGAACAGCCGGCCGGTCCGGCCCATTCCGGTTTGCACTTCGTCCAGGATCATCAGCACGTCGTGCGCGTCGCAAAGTTTGCGCAGGCCGGCCAGGTAATCGTCGTCGACCGGGCGGACGCCACCTTCGCCCTGGATGGGCTCGATCAGTACCGCCACCGCGTTCGGGTGCTGGGCAAGGGCGGCCTGCATCATGGGCAGGTCGTTGAAGCCAACCCGCACGAAACCTTCGGCGTAAGGGGCGAAGCCGTCGCGGACCCGGGCCCCCGACGAGGCGCTGAGCGTCATCAAGGTGCGCCCGTGAAACGCGCCCTCGACCACCAGCACTTCCGGAGATGCGATGTTCTTCCGGGCGGCGTGCCGCCTTGCGATCTTCAGCGCGCACTCGTTCGCCTCCGCGCCGGAATTGCAGAAGAAGGCGCGTTCCATGCCGGAAGCTGTGGTCAGCCGGCTTGCCAAGGCCTCTTGCGGTTCGATCCCGTAGAGGTTGGAGGTGTGAACCAGAACGCCCGCCTGTTCGCGCAGGGCCGCCGTCACGTCGGGGTGGCAGTGCCCCAGTGCGCACACGGCGATCCCGGCGACGGCATCGAGGTATTCGTCGCCGTTTTCATCCCACAGCCGACACCCTTGCCCGCGCACGAAGCGTACCGGGAGCCGGGCGTAGGTGGGAAGCAGGGCGGAGTCAGTCTCAGGCATGGTCGTTAAGGCAAAGCGGCAGCCGTAGCTGCCGCCTTGCCCTCAACAGGGGGTGGTCGCGAGGTATTAGAAAGCCAACCCCCCGTGGCCGAACGATACCATCGACATCAACATGGGAATCGACAGTAACGTGTTAGTCCGTGATGCTAGCATAGCAGTTTTCTTGGCTTTCGCCTTTTCCTCGTCGGTGGCTTCCACCATGCCGAGGACCTTTTTCTGGTTGGGCCAGATCAGTCCCCACACGTTCAGCAGCATGATGGTGCCGAGCCAGACGCCGATCCCGATGTTCGGGCTGGCGAGCGAGAAGGCATTGCCGATCCCGATGCCCAGCATCTCCAGCGCGGCCGCGCCGGTCAGCCAGGTCAGCAGTGCCGCCCAGCGAAACCACCACAGCGCCCGCGGCGCGATGTACTGGTTGATGGCCGCAGGTCCCGGGCCCTCGCTGTCCGCGATTGCTGCGGCGACCCCGGGGATCTGTACGAAGTTGAAGTAGTACAGCAGCCCGATCCAGATGATGCCGACGAAGACATGCGCCCAGACAACCAGCGAGATCCAGTTGAGGTCGATCTTCATGTCAACCAGCCAGCCCAGGACGATCGCCAAAACCAGCCCGGAAATCAGGGTGCCTTTGACGGAAGTCAGAGGGTTTTTCACTGAGGGGTCTCCTGCGACATCGCGAATGTACAGATTGTATCAAATGGCTTCCACATGTGCAGCAGATGTTGGGCGCTCAACGGTGGCGAACTCGGCCACATGAGGTTTCCCGACAAAAGTCACATAATTTGCAATAAGCGCCTCTTTCACCGAATTGCGATTTCTTTCAGATGCCCCAACATGGTAGAAGTGTTCCTTAGTAAATAAATGAAACTCGGACCATAAATCAGCAACGTACTGATTTTTTCGGTATCTATTGCTATGCCATGTGGACAAGAGAAATTTTGCACTAGATGCACGCAGTATGGCGAATAGCCGTTTTTCTTGTTCTTCTTTCCATCCGTTGTAGTAGTCGGTATGGCGATCTATGTACGGGGGGTCGCAGTAGATGAAATCATTTGCAGAGGCTTTTTGGATTGCAGTCTCAAAAGAACATACCTCAAATCTCCAGTCGGAGTTGTCGATGAATTCCTGAACCCACTTAATTTGGTTGATGATTTTGGTTATGTAGGCTTGAGCAAAGCGGTTGGATTTGTGTCCCCATGGCACGTTGAATTTGCCTTTGCCGTTGAAGCGAATCATTCCGTTAAAACAAGATCGATTCAAGAAAAGGAAATCCAGTGGATCATTCTTGTTGTTGAACCTCTCTCGTATGTGATAGTAATGTTCTCCCCCTATTTCTTTCATACGTTTGCCTTCTTCCTCAAGGTACGCTTTGGCAATGGGCGGAGTGATGGAGTGTTTTTTGACCGCTTGGTAAAACGCGATCAGGTGGGGATTGGTGTCGCAGAAAAGAGCCTGCGAGGGAGCGATGTTGAAGCCGACCACGCCGGTTCCCATGAATGGCTCAATCCATGTACCTTTTCCATCCCAATCCAAAGCCTCACGGATCCAAGGCACAAGCTTTGTCTTGATACCTTGCGACTTGATTGGTGGAACTTTGACTGGATTCATTTTTTTCGACTCGGTGGACGTTTTTCGACTACTTTGGAAAGGTCGCCCTCTCTGTGGATAACAAAATCCTTCAGTGACCTGATTGGCTGGCCACTTTCACTCGTGATTTTCCCATAGTTCATCCAATAATCATCGAACCATTTTTCCCCCAGTTTGTGAAACATGCCGTTTCCGGCTTTCATGTCCTCGATGTGATTAATGCTGCCAATATTGGCGGTGTTTCCACTTCCGCTTTTATCACTTGCGATGCGCCACTTTTCCACCACGAAAAATTCAAGATCCCGAATTACCGATTCGATGGAATCTATCTCCACAACTGGGTAATGCTCAGGTCTTTCTACGTCTTGTTCTCCTTGGCGGCTGTAGATAATGCCCAGGCAAAAATGGCCAGAGTACTCGCCATATGGGAACTGAATGTTTTTTGTGCTGAGCCTATCGGTGAAATACTCTCCATGTGAGCCAAGGGTGAAACCATTGCAATATTCTGGATTGTTAGGGAGCCTGTATGTGGTTTTAAAATCAAGAGCAAATTTAACACCAGTATTTTCGATGAAGGTAATGTCGGGATAGTAGTTTTGGTGATCTGCCAATACTATTTCGTAGTCGTGTATCTTTGCAAAATAAAACAAATGTGGAAGGAGATGAATTTCCAATATCTTCGAGATTAATTTCGTGTCCGATGAGACCGTATAGATACGGCGATCCGCGTCAATAAATCCCTTAATAGCCCACTCTCCGCTTTCTGTCACAATTTGCGAGCCTAATTCGGTCACGAAACCGGTGAGCAATCTGCCAAAGCGTTTTTTTGACGCTTCGACCGATTTTCCAGACTTTTTGGCTGATGCCATGTTGGTGCTCAATCGAGATAGAGGCTGTCTTCAATCGATTTGAACAAGGTCGACAGGGTGGGTAATTTCCCGTGACCATAGTACCCTAAAGTTAGTACCCTAAAGTTTATCTTTGAATTTTCTGCCATTTGTTAAACTGCCACGCAGTTCATCCCGGTGCAGACAGATGGATCCCGTAGAACTTGCCGTATTTTCAAGTCGTATGGAGGCATTGTGCGAGGAAATGGGCGCGACCTTGCGCCGCTCGGCATTCTCGCCCAATATCCGGGATCGCCTGGATTTCTCCTGTGCGATCTTTGACCGGGACGGCCAGCTCGTTGCGCAGGCAGCGCACATTCCGGTGCATCTGGGCAGCATGGCCTACGCCATGCAGGACTTGGTGGATCGCTTCGACTGGAGTGATGGCGATGCCGTCCTGCTCAACGATCCGTTCCTCGGAGGCACCCACCTGCCCGACATTACCGTGGTCACTCCGTGTTTCCTAGATGGCGAACTCCAGGGTTTTGCGGTGAACCGGGCGCATCATGCGGACGTCGGGGCCGAATCACCAGGTTCCATGCCGACTTCAAGCCGGCTGGAAGAGGAAGGCTTGATCCTGCCGCCGCAACGGATTTGCCAGAACGGGTGTCTGGACGAGTCGAGAATCGAGGCCATCGTGAACGCGACGCGGGCGCCACGGGACATGCGCGGCGATCTCCTGGCTCAGGTACATGTGAATGACCGGGGCTGCGCACGCCTGCGGGAACAGGTCGGCGAGATGGGAACAAAAGCCTATGCTCAAGCCTTGGAGGCACTGAACGACTACGGACGAACCATTGCGCGCAACGCCCTGCAGGCTATCCCGGACGGAACTTACGAGGCTACCGAGGTAATGGAGGATGACGGCCTGGGTCACGAGGATGTTCGCCTGCAGGTTCGGATTGAAGCCCAAGACGGCCGGATCCGGGTCGATTTCGAGGGCACGGATGCACAGGTGGAAGGCCCGGTCAACTGCCCGATCTCGGTGACAGCCGCGGGAGTCTACTACTCGTTCCGCTGCCTCATGCCCGCATACACCCCGGCATGCGCCGGATGCTTCGACGCGATTGAATTGTCTGCCCCGGAAGGATGCCTGCTCAACGCGCAATCACCCGCAGCCGTGGCGGCCGGGAATGTCGAAACCTCCATGCGCGTGGTGGACTTGGTCCTCGCGGCATTGCAACAGGCCCTTCCCGAGCGCATTCCGGCGGCAAGCCAAGGCACCATGAACAATTTCGCCGTCGGCCAAGATGGTGAGGCATCCTGGGCCTACTACGAAACCTTGGCCGGGGGAATGGGTGCCCACGGCAGAGGCCCCGGCCCGTCGGCCCGCCACTCGCACATGACCAATACCCTGAATACGCCAGTGGAAGTGGTGGAGCAGGTGTATCCGATGCGGGTACGTCGATATGCATTGCGCCGAGGTTCCGGTGGGCAGGGCCAGCACCCGGGCGGGGACGGGGTAATTCGGGAGTACGAATTTCGGGCTCCGGCGCAGTTCAGCCTGCTGGCAGAACGCCGTCGCCGGGCACCGTCGGGTGCCGCCGGAGGCGCGGACGGCCAGGCAGGGCGCAACCGTCTCAACGATGAAGATCTTCCCGGCAAATGTCAGCGTCAGGTCGAGGAAGGTGATCGGCTGGTGATCGAGACACCGGGAGCAGGTGGTTGGGGGGCCACGTCGTGACCCGGCCGCTGTACACGGCAGAGCAGACCCGTGCCATCGACCGGGATGCGATCGAACGCCAAGGAATTCCCGGCCCTGAACTGATGGCGCGTGCGGCAGAAGCGGTCTGCCGGTTGATTCAGAAGGAATACCCGGAGAGCGAACAGATCGTGGTCTATGCCGGAGTCGGCAACAATGCCGGTGACGGTTATCTCGTGGCTCGTCGGATGCAGGATCTTGGGAAATCCGTGCGTATCGTGCAGCTGGTTCCGAGCGAATCCCTGCAAGGCGATGCCGGAGCCGCTTGCGAGGAAGCAACGCGTGCCGAAGTTCCCATGCAACCGTTTGCGGAGGCGGTTCCGGTCAACGAGGACCTGGTCGTGGATGCGCTTTTGGGCACCGGCCTGTCCCGCCCGGTCGAGGGCGACTGGGCGGAAGCCGTGAATCACATCAACCAATCGAGCGTAGGTGTCGTATCCGTGGACATCCCGTCTGGTCTGGATGCGGACACCGGGGTGGCGGATCCGCAAACCGTGAAGGCCAATCACACGGTGACCTTCATCGCGCGCAAGCGCGGGCTGTACACCGCGGACGGGCCGGACTGCGCCGGCTGGGTGACTTACGACGACCTGGAAGTGGAATCCGACAGTTCTTCGACGGTCATGCTGTGCGATTGGGCAGAAATCCGCCGAGACCTGCCCCGGCGTCGCCGGAGTTCGCATAAGAACGAGTTTGGGCACGTGCTGGTGATCGGCGGGCATGTTGGCTACCAAGGCGCAGCTGAACTATGCGGCATCACTGCCTTGCGTTGCGGGAGCGGCTTGGTGAGTCTTGTCCAGCCGCCGGAAGCTTTAAAGATGCGTTCTCCGATGCCGGAATTGATGTGCCATGCGGTGGCGAACCGGCGGGTTCTCCGGGATCTGGCGGGCCGGGCTTCGGTGATCGCCATTGGGCCCGGGCTTGGACAGGATGCCTGGGCGCAGGACATGCTCGGGGCAGTTCTCGAGATGTCCTGCCCGCGGGTGATCGATGCGGATGCGCTTCGCCTGCTGGCTGCCGATCCTTGCAAGAATTTATCTGGAGACTGGATTCTGACTCCGCATCCGGGAGAAGCGGCAGCATTGTTGGATACGAAGACCGCGGAAATCCAGAAGGACCGATTCTCGGCAGTCGGGCGCATTCAGGAAACCTACGGAGGTGCCATCGTCCTCAAAGGGTGTGGCACGCTCGTCGCTGATGCCGACGGAGGAATCGGTGTTTGCGCCGGCGGCAATCCCGGCATGGCGACGGCCGGGATGGGGGACGTGCTGACCGGTGTGATTGCTTCCTTGGTTGGTCAAGGCCTGGACATCGGGTCCGCGGCCCTTGCCGGGACCTGCCTGCACTCGGCAGCAGGCGATCTGGCCTGCGAGCGCGGAATGCACGGCATGACGGCCAGTGATTTACTGCCTCATCTTCGGACTCTGTCGGATCCGCCGGATGCTGCTTGACTTCGCAACGCAGGATCAGACCGAGGCCCATGCCGCCGCAACGGCCCGAGCGCTGGACGCTCCATGCGTATTCGCTCTCCGTGGTCCGCTCGGCGCAGGCAAGACGACTTGGGTCCGGGCTTTCCTGCGGGCTCTTGGGCACGACGGCGTCGTGCCGAGTCCCACCTACACCTTGGTGGAGCCCTACGAGACCGGCGGAATGAAAGTCTGGCATGTGGACTTGTATCGCCTGCAGGATCCTCTTGAACTGGAGGCGCTGGGAGTCCGGGAACTATTGGACGGCAATGCGGTGATGCTGGTGGAATGGCCGGAGCGATGGCCCGAGATCGAAGCCCGGTCGGACGTCAGCCTGGACTTCCGGCATGGAGATTCGGAGTCGGCGCGGCAGATCAAGGTGGATGCCGCGAGCGAGCGCGGGCAGGGTTTGCTGGAGCGGGCGGAATTGCGAAAAATTGAAACTCAAACATAATATGACTCCATGCTGAATCGCCGAAGATTCCTCAGTCTGCTGGCGTTGCTGCCATTGGGTTTCCCGACCGTCGTATCAGCGGCGAGACGGCTGGTGGCGCTGCGCCAAAACGTCAACGAGCAGCGCAACCGGGTGGTGTTCGAATTCGACGGGAGAGTCGAATACAGAAAGTCCACGATCGGCGGCAACACTCCCCGTTTTTATCTGGATATCAAGCAGGCAAAAGTCGCGAAATCCGTCCCCAAGTCTCCGCGCTTCGACCGCAACGGTGTCGTCAAGGGCCTGCGCTCGCATGTACATAAAAATGGCACGCTTCGGTTGGTGCTGGACTTGCGACGGTTGACACCCGTACAGATCCGAAAATGGCCGACCCCGGATGGAAAGGGGGACCGGATCGTGGTGGATTTTCTGGGCTCGTTTGTCGCACCCAAGCCTTCCAAAAAGCCTTCGACCTCTTCGAAAAAATCTTCCGACCGCGCACCCACCTCATCGATTTCGAGCCGGTCACGGCGCTTGGTCGTAGCGATTGATCCCGGGCATGGCGGCAAGGACCCCGGCGCGGTCGGCAAGGGCCGGACGCGTGAGAAAGACGTGGTGCTGTCGATTTCGAAGAAGCTCTACAACCTGCTCAAGGCGGATCTCCGGATTACGCCGTATCTGACTCGTGACCGGGACATCTTCCTGCGTTTGAACCGGCGCACCCGGATTGCGCGTGGCAAGAAGGCCGATCTGTTTGTTTCGGTGCATGCGGATGCGGCACGCCGGCGGAGTGCGCGCGGGGCATCCGTTTACGCGGTTTCCACGAAGGGATCGAGCAGTTCCCACGCACGGTGGCTTGCAGACCGGGAAAACGCAGCAGATCTGAAAGGGGGCATTGAGATATCAGGCCGGGACCCGGATGTGCAGGACGTGTTGCTGTCCATGTCCCGCAATGCCGTGCAGGAGTACAGCCTGCACGCGGGGGAGTCAATGGTGGGTTCGCTGAAGCGGGTCGGCAAGATGCACAGCCAACGGGTCGAACGGGCCGGGTTCGCGGTGCTGAAGTCGCCCGACATCCCCTCCATCCTGGTGGAAACCGGCTTTATTTCCAACGTTCACGAGGAGAAGCTGCTGCGTACCAAGAAGCACCAGCGCCGTGTCGCGCTGGCCTTGCGAAGTGGCATCCGGAATTACTTCAACAAGGTGCCGGAGTACGGCTGATCGGAATTTCCCGGTCGATCTTCACGCGTCGAAGTAGCTGAACCACAGTCCCGGCAAATCCCCTTCGGCTTCTGCTTGGTGCAGTTCCACGAGCCTGAGTGATCTGGTCTGCGAGGCCGGCAGGAACGACCCGACCGTCAATGCGGGATGCCCGCCCTGCAGCCGGTGCAGCCATGTCAGGTACAGGCGGTTGACTTGGCCGGATTGCATCAGGATCCCGTTCATCCGGGGGCCGCAGAACAGGTATGCCGTCCGTGCGCCGAGCTCTTTCAGGTGGGTGACGATGGTCTTGCTTCCGACCCAGTCGGTCTCATCGCCGAGAACCACGTCGACACCTTGTTCGCGCAGTTCGGAGACTCGCTGTTCCGGGGCATTTGCCGGTGCCAGGACACGCAGGACTTGACGATGCTCGGTGATGGATGCCGGGATCTGGAAGTTTAGGCTCCGGCTGACCACCAGCACGGTGGGGAAAAGTGAGTCGTGATTCTGCGTGCGGTAGTCGAGCAGGTCCTGGAATTCCGGTTTTTGCGGCAATTGCAGCAGGTTTCCGAGATTGCCGCGTTCCAGGTCGCGCAGGTAGCCGCCGCTGGTGATCAGGCAGTCGGCCTGGGCCATGAGTTCGCACAAAAGCCTGAGGTCGCGCGGGTCGGTCAGGGTTTCGGGATGCGTCCAGTTGCCTTGGCCGTCATCGATCGCGATGGCGCCATTGAGGCTCATGATGAAGCTACTGTAGATGTAGGGTTGGTCCGCTTCCGCCCGATCAACCAGCCGATGTCCGAGACACAGGCCTAACAATGGATGGCGGGCGGCATCCGGCGGATACAAACGGGTCAGGGAGGTCGGCATGGCGGGCATCCCCGTACAATATACAGGAGACTTTGACGCCGCCGCATACGGAAATACCTTGGATCGGGATTACTAATATAACCTGACAACCCGAAGCCCTAATATAATCCTGCAATGAAAGTTCCCCGCACCGTCCGCTACCGCCTGCACCCGGGCTCTGCAAGAAAAAACCAGCAACTGCACGGCACCGCCGGAGCCTGCCGCTTCGTCTGGAACCACATGGTCGGGAAGCTCAGGGACGAGTACGAATTCGGAATCAAGCCGGACTTTCGGC
>CAZRSJ010000009.1:0-45338 GCA_964602805.1 uncultured Chromatiales bacterium
TCTCATTGTGGACGCTTTAGGCTCCTCTGGGAAGTGGGACGAACCATCCCATCAGGCCGCCTCGCACTGCAAGGTGCGGGAATACTTGGTTTAAAATGGACTTTTTCCGCTACCCCTAGCCTCATGGAACACTACTCTGCTTTTGCTCCCGGTATCGGGGCCTGCGCCCAACAGGCGACCGTTTACGCTCCCTGGGACCGCTCACCCATCGCCACGGTTGATGTCGTCGACAGCAATCAGGCCGACCAGGTCCTTGAGACCGCCTTTGGCATCTATCAGGACAAGTCGCGCTGGCTGCCGCCTGCGAAGCGCATCGAGGTGCTCGAAAAAACCGCACAGTTGATGGCTGCGCGCAGCGAAGAACTGGCCGTCGAAGCGGCTCGCGAAGGCGGCAAGCCCCTGCCGGACTCCAAGGTCGAGGTGGCCCGGGCGATCGACGGCATGCACAGCTGCGTGGAAATCATGCGCACCGAGGCAGGTCAGGAAATTCCGATGAACCTGAACGCCGCGTCGGCCCACCACATGGCGCTAACCCGCAAGTATCCGATCGGCGTGGTGCTGGCGTTCTCCGCATTCAACCATCCGCTCAATTTGATCGTACACCAGGTCGGCCCCGCCCTCGCCTCCGGCTGCCCCGCCATCATCAAGCCGGCACTCGATACGCCCCTGTCGTGCATGCGCTTCGTCGAAATGCTGCATCAGGCCGGACTTCCCGAAGGCTACGTGCAGGCCATCAACCTGGGCGATCACGCGGTTGCCGGACAGATGGTCGGAGATCCCCGGGTGGCGTTTTTCAGCTTTATCGGGAGCGGCGACGTCGGCTGGATGCTGCGCTCGAAACTGGCGCCCGGCGCACGCTGCGCGCTGGAGCACGGCGGCATCGCCCCGGTCATCGTGGCGGCGGATGCCGATATCGACGATGCCCTGCCTCTGATGGCCAAGGGCGGGTTCTACCATGCCGGACAGGTCTGCGTGTCGGTCCAGCGGGTTTACGCCGACCAGAGCATCGCCCAGCGCATTGCCGAAGGACTGGCCGAACTGGGCAACAACATGAAAGTGGGCGATCCGACCGAAGCCGACACGGAGGTCGGCCCCCTGATCCGACCGGCTGAAGTGGACCGGGTCGAAACCTGGGTCCAGGAAGCCGTGGACGCGGGAGCGCAACTCGTCAGCGGAGGCCAGCGGCTGTCGGACACCGCCTATCAGCCGACCGTGCTGCTAAACCCTCCGGCCGATGCCAAGGTCAGCGCCCACGAGGTATTTGGACCGGTCATCTGCGTGTACGGCTTCGACGACATCGATGCCGCCATCGCGCAGGCCAATGCCGGACCGTATTCGTTCCAGGCCGCCGTATTCAGCCAAAACATCGACACCGCTCTGCACTGCTACCACCAGTTGGAAGCCGCCGCGGTGATGATCAACAACCACACCGCGTTCCGGGTCGACTGGATGCCTTTTGCCGGTCTCAAGCAGTCCGGCCACGGCGTGGGCGGGATTCCCTACACCTACGAGGACATGCAGGTCGACAAGCTGATGGTCGTCCGTTCGCCGTCCCTCTGAGTCTGGAACCGCCAGTTCCCCTGTTCCGATGCGCCTGACCGCCACCGAATTCCGCGCCCTCCCGCACAGGGCCGTCACCTTGCTCGGCATGTCCGGCGTGGGCAAGACCCGGCTTTCCGAGCGGCTGGACAAGACGCAGTGGTTCCACTACTCCGGGGACTACCGGATCGGTACCCGCTACCTCAGCGAGAACATCCTCGACAACCTCAAGTCGAAGATGATGGAGGTGCCGTTCCTGGCGGACCTGCTGCGTTCGGACTCCATCTACATCTCCAATAATCTCACCGTCAGCAACCTGGAGCCGGTCTCGACCTTTCTCGGCAAACCTGGGAATTCCGGGCTCGGCGGACTGTCGCTGGAGGAATTCAAGAACCGCCTGCGGCTCCATCACGCAGCCGAAATCAAGGCCATGCAGGATGTCCCGGATTTCATCCGCAAGGGGCAGGAAATCTACGGCTACCCGCATCTCGTGAACGATGCCGGCGGCAGCCTGTGCGAACTGCAGAGGCCGGACGTGTTCGACTTGCTGGCCGAACACACCCTGATCCTTTACATCCATGCCGACGAGAAGCACATTGAAGAGCTCTGCAAGCGCCAAGCGAAAAACCCCAAGCCCCTCTACTATCCGGAGGCTTTCCTGGATCAGGCGATCGAGGATTTCATGGCCGAGCACGAGTTGCGCGATTTCCAAGACATCAATCCCGACGATTTCACCCGCTGGGCCTTCCCGAGGCTGTCGCGGGACCGCCTGGAGCGCTACCAGGGCATTGCCGCCGAATACGGATACACCGTCAGCATGGATGAAGTCGGCCGCGTGCGGAACGCCGACGATTTCGTCGACCTGATCGCCCAAGCCATCGAACGCGCGGGCTAGCCCCCATGCCCCTGCTTCGCCTGCAGGACCTGCCCAGCCTGGACCGGATTGCTGAACAAGGCACCCGGGTTGCCGAGCAGACCCCGGAACATGCCACCCGTTTGAATGTCGGCCTGCTCAACATGATGCCGGACCGCGCGCTGGCCCCGACCGAGCGGCAGTTCCTGCGACTTCTGGACAGCCACGAGGAACGCTACTGCGCCGTGCATCTATTCACGATCGAAGGTGTTCCCCGTGGAGACGAGGGTCGCGAACATCTCCAGCAGTACTACCGGGACTGCGCGGAGATCGGCAGCACGGACCTAGACGCTTTGATTATCACCGGAGCCAACGTCACCAAGCCCGACCTGACGAGCGAACCCTTTTGGGACGGTCTGGCCGCCGTGCTGAAACAGGCCGACGATCGCCGTCTGCCGGTTGTCTGTTCCTGCCTAGCCGCACATGCTTCCGCCTTGATCTTTCATGGCGTCACCCGCCGTCACCTGCCGCATAAGCGTTGGGGCATCTTCGATCATTCGATCTGCGAACCCGACCACCCCCTAGTCGCCAATCTTCCGGATCATTTCGAAATGCCGCATTCACGCTTCAATGATGTCCCGGAAGAGAACCTCCGAGAACACGGCGTGCAGGTTCTGGTTACGGGGGCCGTGCCCGGCGTACAGATGGCCGTGGAACCGGATGGTCGCCGGCTCTATTTCCAAGGACATCCCGAATACGAAGCCGTCAGCCTGCTGAAGGAGTACAAGCGCGAGGTTCTGCGCTACTTGAACAAAGAGCGCGAAGACTACCCGCCCCTGCCGGACAACACATTCAGCGATCCTGCGGCCGACCTTGCGGGAACCTTTCGTGAGGACGCCCTGCCGAGAAGCGGAGATGCGGGGTTGATCGAGGAATTCCCGGAAGAAGCTCTCACACAGGAAATGCGCCACTCATGGAAGGATGTCTCCCGGCAACTTTTCTACAACTGGCTCCACGGTTTCGCGTGACCGACCAGAACTCGCTGTCTGTCGCCAATCAGGCCGCGCGCTGAAAGACAAAGGAAGCACAATCCTCAGCGGCGTCAACCCCACTCAACAGGGCGCCATTGCACGAAGGCATCCGCATGTAGTCGCCAGCAAGGAATAGGCCTTTCAGGTCAACCAGATTTTGTTGACGCATTTCGTATATCTCCTTCAACATTCCTCCGGGAGCCAAGCACAGCGCCTCGGGCCAACGGTAGACACGAGTGAACAGAGGTTTTTCGGGCATGGCAGGAAGATACCTGCGTATTTCTTCGATTATCCGGTCTGTCACCTCGGTATCGCTCAAGGCGAAGAGTTTTCTCGCATGCTCTCCGATCACCAACGCATATATCAAGGATTTACCCGCCGGTGCCGCTTGAGGCGCCATTGAAGCCAAGTTGTTCACGTAAGTCAAAAAGGTTCCGGATTCCGGGGGGAAAATGGCAGCATGAGAATCATCCGGAAGGATATTCTTGTCGAGCCCGATTGCCATGTTGATGCAGGAGGAATACGTGACTCGGCTCAGAATGCGACCAGCTTCGGAAGGAAGATCGGGAATAATTTCGAGGGCTTTCGTGGCTGGAGTGGCGCAAATGACTGCATCCGCCTCGATGAAGCCTTCACCCTCCCTTGCGTCGCCCGTCACAACACCCTCACCTTTCCCGCTTCGACGACCACGCGCTGGACGGGTGTCGAGAACCTCACACTGCCTGCACAGGCCCCAACAAGCGCATTTGCAAATTCCGCAACTCCTTTCTCAGGCAAGCATGAGCGCTTGGATTGGTTCAGGGTCCAGAGCCACAGCTGCGCCATGCCGAGAGCAGCACCGACCTGTCCAGAGTGACCAGCCGTAAAGCAGTTAATGTCAGCCTCCCCCGTTTGGTCTAGATACTCCGTCAAAGAGTTTGCCTCCATGAACTCGGCGAAGCTCTCGTGAGTGTCCAAATCCAACATCCTTGAGTGGTCCTGAAAGTCAATGTCTTTACTCCGAGCCCGCAGCATCCAGAAAAACCGCATCGCTTGCCATATTGCCTTTGGCGTTGCCAGACGAAAAGAAAGGATGGTCTGGATGGTCGTTAGCATCTGTTTTGGTGAGCCACCGGCATATATGCCCCAAAGCTTCCCGTCACGATAGATATGTCCGCCCTTTTTACGAGGGCTCTTCTTCAAGGGAATGTCGAGGCTTTCGGCCAGGGCCTGAACCGTTCCATATGATTCGTGGAAGACCGAGGCACCGGTACTGATAGAAAAGCCGTCAACCTCTTCTCCCGCGATACGCCCTCCGGCACGATCAGATGCCTCCAGCACGACAGTTTCCAGTTTGTCCCCGTACTTGCTACGTAGAGTATATGCGGCAGCCAGACCGGCTGTGCCGGCTCCAATGACAACGATTTTCTGTTTGCGGGCCATCAGATCGAAAGCCCCCATCGGCCGATCTGGTACAGACCGCTCTGCAGGAAATAAAGCCCGAACAAGGCCACCATGGGAGACAGATCCAGTATTCCCGTATCCGGCAGCACCCCGCGAATCCGCATGAGCATCGGGGCTGTCAGGCTGCGCACCAAGCTCAGGAACTGATCTGCGCCAGCCGATAGCTGCACCCAGCTGGCAATCACCACCACGATCAGGGAAATCAGGTAGATGTTCAGCATCATCCCGACGATCTGGGTCAGCGCGAACAGCACCAGGCCCAGGATCGAAGCCCCTATTTCCATGGCCCCGCCGATATAGAGGCTGATTAATTTCAGAACCAATGCGATCGCAAGCAGGGCGAGATCCCAACCCCGGGCCGACGGCATGACGCGCCGAACCGGCTGGTACACCGGGTCGGTCACCCGTGCCAGCACCTGCGAAATCGGGTTGTAGAAGTCCGCTTGGTGAAACGTGAGCAGCAACCGGATCAGGATTCCGTACAGATACAGGGTCAGCAGAAACTGGATCAGAGCCATCATGTCAGGCCCGGCCGTTTTCGTCGCCCAGTTCCTCGGCCCGTCGGCGCGCCGCCTCAAGCGCATCGAGAATCAAGGCCTCAAAGCCTGCCTCCTCCAGCACGTTCAGGGCGGCCGCGGTTGTCCCGCCCTTGGACGTCACCTTTCGGCAAAGCTCCTGCAGGGAATCCTCCGAGGCGCTCGCCAGTTCCTGCGCTCCACGAGCCGTCTCCAGCACCAGCAGACGCGCCTGCGCTTCGTCCAGACCCATGCGGCATGCCCCCTCGATCATCGCCTGCATGAACAGGAAGAAATAGGCGGGCCCGCTGCCTGAAACCGCAGTCGCAGCATCCATCAGGGTCTCGTCCTGCACCCAGAGGACTTTCCCGACGCTCTCCATGATTCTGCCCGCGAGCGCACGCTGGACATCGGAAACATCCTCCCGCGCATACAGGGCGCTCATCCCGGCACCGACCAATGCCGGCGTGTTCGGCATAGCGCGCACTACCGGGCAATGCCCTCCTGTCCAACGTGCCAGATCGTCCGCGCGTACACCGGCCGCGATGGTCATCAGTAATGGATTGTCCGTCACCATCCAAGGCGCCAGTTCAGTGGCGGTCGTCGGCAACTTGTCGGGCTTGGTCGCGAACAGCACGACATCCGCGGAAGCCCGGGAGTAGGCCAGCGAATTCTCGTAATACAACTGCATCAGGCCGAAATTGGCGGCCAACGCCTGGTGGGACTGCGGATCGGGATCGGAGACCGTGATGTCGCCGGCTTCCCAGCCGGAACGGATCAAGCCGCCCACCAGCGAGCGGCCCATGTTGCCGCCCCCGATCAGAAGGATTCTTGCGCTTTCAGACATGTGTTCTCCGCTCGCAACGGCGGCGAAACCTCTAAACCCCGCATTATAGGCGGCAACCTTCCTCCGGAAACACCGCCTGCGCATCGAACACCGGGCCGTCCACGCACACCCGCTTCATGGCCCAACCGTTTTCACCCAACACCGGGACCGTGCAGCCCGCGCACCCTCCCACCGCGCACGCCATGTATTCCTCCATGCAGACCTGGCACGGCACGTCGAACTCCCGCGCCAGCCGGGCCACCGCCTCAAGCATCGGCACTGGCCCACAGGTATAGACAGCAACCCGCCCACGCTGTTCCGGAGTCTGGGTCTCAAGCCACCTCCGGGCCGCCGCATCGACATAGCCGTCGTAGCAGCCGGCATAACCCTGGGTGGAACACAAGCGGGAAGCGACCCCCCAGTCCTCGAGCAGGCTCATGCCCGCGATGGCGCCGTCCGGCATTCCCGGGACCCGGATGGTCGAGGGGCGGCTTGCGAATGGAAAGGGAATCTCCGACCCCATCACCACCAGCGGCACGGTGTGCTCCTTGATTTCGCGAGCCAAGAACAGGATCGGCGGGATTCCGACCCCGCCTCCGATCAACAGGGGACGATCCCGATCCGGTTCGGCCTGGAACCCCCGCCCGATCGGGCCGAGCGCCGGCAGCGTCTCGCCTTCCTGGACACGCGCCAGTCCCTCCGTCCCTTTCCCGACCACCTTGTACAGCACCTCAACCGTCCCGCGTTCCGGGTCACTCCACAGGATGGAGAGCGGGCGACGCATCATGAATGGCTCGGCATGCACGCCCAGATGAACAAAACTGCCCGGCGTGGCGGATTCGGAGATTGCCGGCGCGTCGATCACCAGCGCGTGCTGATCCGCGTCCAGGTGGCGCACCTGGACGACCCGGGCGTCAAGGCTGTGGATGACGTTGCGGAATTCCTCCATTACGCCTCTCCCTCCCGTTCGTAGACGATGCGACCACCGCAAATGGTCGCCTGCACCCGATCATGGAACTGCCAGCCATCGAACGGCGTGTTCCGCCCCGCACTCAGCATTGCCTCCACGCCGAAAGTCCAAGGGTCGTCCAACCGCATCACGCAAAGATCCGCCGGCGCCCCGACAGCCAACGTCCCCGTGTTGCGCCCCAGGATCTCGGCCGGGCCTGCCGTCAGCCGTTCCACCGCGGTCGCCCGCGTGAGGATGTCCCCGGTCACCAATTCCATGGTCAGCGGCAACAGCGTCTCGATCCCCGAAATGCCGGGCCGGGCCTCGGGAAACGGCGCCATCTTCGAATCCGGATCCAACGGCTGGTGATCCGAGCAAATCGCCTGGATCACCCCATCCCGCACCCCTTCGCGCAAACGTTGCCGGTCCTGTTCGGTGCGCAGGGGCGGGCTGACCAGCGCGTTGACCTCGAACCCTTCCACGGCCTCTTCCGTCAGGAACAACTGGTGCACCGCCACATCCGCCGTCACCGGCAATCCCGCCTGCCGCCCGATTTCCAGCATGTCCACCGCCTGCGCACAGGAAAGGCGGCAGAAGTGGACCCGCGCGCCGGTATCCTGCACCAAGGCCGTCATCTGTGCCAAGGCGGCGGTTTCCGCCGCCGGCAGGATCCCCGGCAGGCCCAGCCGGGCCGCAAAAGTGCCTTCATGCGCACAGCCCTGGCCCGCCAAGGCATGATCCAGGGGGTGGTAGAACAGGGTCAGGTCCTGGCTGGCCGCGTACTCCATGGCCCGGCGCAGCACCAGCAGGTTGGCGTAGGGCCGCGTCCCGTTGCTGACCCCAACACAGCCCGCTTCGCGCAACGCGCCCAAACTGGCCAACTGGGTGTCTCCCAGCCCGTGCATGGCCGCGCCCAAGGTTTCCAGCCGAGCGAAACCGGCCTGTTGCGCCTGCTCCATCAGCAGCCGCACTGCTGCCGGCGAGTCCGGGATCGGCTGCGTCTCGGCCACCGAGCAGACCGTGGTCACGCCGCCCGCCACCGCGGCCCGGGTTTCGCTTTCCACGCTGGCGCGCTGCTCGCCCATCGGGTTGAGGCAGACCGCCAGATCCACCGCGCCCGGCATCACCAGGCAGCCTTGGGCATCCACGACCCGTTCTGCCTCGAACTCTTCCGTCGCCGTCCCCAGCCCGACGACCTTCCCGCGGGCGCAGAACACGTCGCGCACCGCATCCGTCCCGCCAGCCGGGTCGAGAACGTATCCTCCGCGTATCGCCAGGCGCATTACCAGGCATGCCTCCGCATCGCCATGGACAGGATCGCCATGCGCACCGCAATCCCGTTCCGGACCTGTTTCAGGATCACCGACCGAGGCCCATCCACCACGGCCGACTCGATTTCCACCCCGCGGTTGACGGGGCCCGGATGCATCACGATCCCATCCTCCGCCAGCAACTCCACCCGTGCCCGGGTTAGGCCGTAGAACCGGTAATATTCAGCCTCGCTCGGCACGAAACTGCCATGCATCCGTTCCTTCTGCAGGCGCAGCATGATCACCGCCTGCGCCCCGACCAAGCCTTCTTCCATGGACTTGAACGGAATCACGCCCAGGCTGGTCGCTTCGCGCGGCAGCAGGGTCCGCGGCGCGACCACCCGGATCTCGCCGACCCCCAGGGTGCGCAGGGCCTGAATCTCGGAGCGCGCCACCCGCGAATGCAGGATATCGCCGACGATCACAACCGTGATTGCGCTGAAATCCGGGAAATGCTGGCGCAAGGTAAACATGTCGAGCATGGCCTGGGTCGGGTGCGCATGCCGGCCGTCACCCGCATTGATGACGCTGATGTGCTCGGCGACGTGGCGGACGATGAAATGCGCCGCACCGCTCTGGTGATGGCGGACCACGAACATGTCGCAGTGCATCGCCTCGAGGTTGCGCAGGGTGTCCAGCAGGCTCTCGCCCTTGGTCGTGGCGGCGGTGGCCATGTCCAGGTTGAGCACGTCGGCGGACAGGCGCTTGGCCGCGAGTTCGAACGTGGTGCGGGTGCGGGTGCTCGCCTCGAAGAACAGGTTGACGATGGTCTTGCCGCGAAGCAGCGGAACCTTCCGTGCCGCCTGGTCCGAAGCCGTATGGAACGACTCCGCGGTACTCAGGATCTCTTCCAGGAGCGCGGCCGGCAACCCCTCGATGGTCAGGAAGTGACGCAAGCGCCCTTCCTCGTCCAACTGATATTGCGCCGCAGGCGGCAACCGAAACAGTGCCGGCTGGGTCGAACTCACCGGCCGGGCTCCTCCAGCAACGAATCGTTGGGCCGCGTAATCACCAGTTCCATGGGATTCGGGCCCTGAAGCTTGACCCGGTCTTCCGGGCCCAGTTCCAGGCGCATTCCGGCCAGATCCGGCGCCACCGGAATCTCCCGCCCCGGCCGCTCCACCAGCACCGCCAGCGAAACCGAGGCCGGGCGGCCGTATTCGAACAGTTCGTTGAGCGCCGCGCGGGTCGTCCGGCCGGTGAACAGCACGTCATCGATCAACAGGACATGCCGGTCGTCCAGCGACGCCGGCATGCGGACCGGCTTCAGCGGGCGCACCCCGGTGCGGGCGACATCGTCGCGATGGTAGCTGACGTCCAGCATGCCCAACGGCTCGGCGACCGCGCAGTGCGCGTGCAGCGCCTCGGCCACCCACACGCCGCCGGTATGGATGCCGACGAAAACCGGCAAACTGATTCCGCGGGTGGTCAGAAAGGATTTAACAGAATCGCCGAGATGGGCGAGTACGGCACCGACGTCAACCCTCTCGTGCGATGACATGCTGCTCCGACAGCCAGGCATTCAGGATATAGGCGGCGGCCATCTTATCAGTTTCACCCCGCGCGAGCTTTTTCCGGGCCCCCTCCTGGCGCTGTGCGCGCAACTCGGCGCGGGCGCACTCGGAAGAGTAATCCTCGTTGACCCGGGCCACCGGCAATTCGTAGCGGGACCCCAATTCGGTGCAGAACCGGCGCAGCGCGCGGGGCAAGCGGTCGCCGGACCCGGTCTGCGCCTCCGGCTCGCCCACCACCAGCACGCTCGGGCGCCAGGTCTGGATCAAGCGGTCGATCTCCGGCCAATCGACGGCACCGTCGCGGTTGGCGACCACGTCCAGCCCGCGCGCGGTCGCGACCTCCAGGGATCCCACCGCCACGCCAATCCGGGCCAATCCAAAATCAAATCCCAAGGCCACCTTATACGCGTCAGGCATGCCCGCTTCCGAAATACAGGGACGACTCCTCCAAGCCCAACTGCTCGACCGCCTTGCCCCAGCGGCGCTCCGGAGGCAGGTCGAACAACAACTCCGGCGACGGGGAGGTCAGCCACCACGAACCGGTATCCAGTTCCTGCTCCAGCTGCCCGGGGGACCAACCGGAATAGCCCATCGTCACCAGCAGGTTCTCCGGCCCCTTGCCGACTGCGCAGTGCTCCAGCAGGGAACGGGACGCCGTGACCCGGACCCGGTCGTTGATCTCCGCGCTGTCCGACATTTCGTAGGTTCCCGAGTACAGCCCGAAACCCAAATTCGGCTGTACCGGGCCGCCGAGGAAGACCGGCCGGGCGAGGTCCTGTTTCGACTCCGGCGTAATCTTCATATCGACGAGCAGGTCGTGCAGCGTCATTTCCGAGGGATGGTTCACGATGAAACCCATCGCGCCCTTCTCTTCCTCGTGCTCGCAAACCAGGATCAGGGAACGCTGGAACATCGCATCCTGCAGATCCGGGGCCGCCACCAGCATCCGGCCGCGCAGGGTCTTCATGGGCGGGGCGGCTCCGCGGCGTACAAGCCGACCGATTCCCCGAACAACCAGCGGCGGCTGATCTGCAACTGGTCGCGGTGCCGGCGAAGATCCTCGGAAAACGGCGCGTGCGGCTGCGATTTCATCACGATCCTGCGGGCGGCATCGGCCAGGGGCTTTGGCCCCGGTTCGGCTTCGAACCGCCGAACCCCGCCCTGCGCATTCATCACCACATGCACGACGACCTCTCCATCAAGACCCTGCACCATGCCGTTACCCAAGTGTTCCGTGCGTTCCACCCACTGGCGCACATATTCCTGTTCGAGAGTATACGCCTCCGGCATCTTTCCATCCAGACCTTTCGCCGAAGTCGGGACGGGTGCCGGGGAAGCAGGCCACGGCGATCCCTCTCCAGCCTCCGCCACGGAGGCCGGTCGGCCCATGCCGCCGATCCAGAACACCTCGAAATCCAGTTTTGCTCCCGGCTGCGCGGACGAAAACGTCACGCCCAATATCACCATGCCGTGGAACGCCAGCGCCAGAAACAGGCAGAATGCCAAACGTTCGGAATCGGGAACCGCGGGCAACAGCGGCTGCATGGGGGTCAGGTCTCCAGCCAGTGGTCGGCCACGGCATCCCAGAAGCGCATCGCCACCGCCTGCCCGGTGTGCGCCTCCACCTCCCGGATGCAGGTCGGCGACGTGATGTTGATTTCGGTCAGCCATCCCCCGACCACGTCCGCGCCGGCGAAGCAGACCCCGGCATCCCGAAGGGGCGTCCCGAGGCGCTCGGCGATCTCGCGGTCGCGGTCATTGGCGGGCTCGACCCGCAGGCTTCCGCCTTGGGCGAGGTTGGCACGGAATTCACCGGCCTTGGGAATGCGCACGGCGACATCCGGGATCAACTCGCCGTCGATCAGCAACAGGCGGCGATCCCCTTCCGTGACTTCGGGAATAAAACGCTGCGCCATCACCGGCACGGTCCCCTGGTGCGTGACGGACTCGATGATGGAAGCCAGGTCGGCATCATCACGGCGCAAGCGGTACACCAAAGCTCCTCCCATACGGTCGAGTGGCTTGATGACCATCTCATTGTACTCCGCCAGGAACCCCTCCAGATCGTCCCGGCGCGCGCTCACCAGCAACGGCGGCGCCAGGTCGGCGAACTGCACGATGGAGAGCTTTTCGTTCATGTTGCGCAACGTCTCCGGGGCATTGAGCACGCAGACGCCTGCGGCGCGAACCTGGTCCAGCAGCCAGGTGGCGGCGATGTACGCCATATCGACCGGCGGGTCCTTGCGCATCAGCACCACGTCGAACTCTGCCAATGCGACCGGGGCCTCCTCCCGGACCTGCCACCAGTCGGCCTGGTCGGCAACATCGATCCTGCGGGCATGCGCATCCACGCCGGTCGGGCCGCCGCAGAGGTCGGAAGGGGTCGTGATGTAGATTTCGGCGCCCCGCGCTTGCGCCGCCAGCATCAGGGCGACGGTCGAATCCTTGGCGGGTTGGACCCGCTCCGGCGGATCCATGACAACGGCGACGCGGCGCAGTTCACCCACGAACCGGGCCCGACGCCTTGCGTGCCATCAGTAGCGGTAGTGCTCCGGCTTGTAGGGCCCGTCCACGCCGACGCCCAGGTATTCCGCCTGTTCCGGCGTCAGGGCGGTCAGCCGGACGCCCAGCTTGTCCAGGTGCAGGCGCGCCACCTCTTCGTCCTTGTCCTTCGGCAGGGTGTGCACGCCGAGTTCGTAGTCGTCCGGGCGCTGCCACAGTTCGATCTGGGCCAGTATCTGGTTGGCGAACGAGCACGACATCACGAAACTGGGATGGCCGGTGGCGCAGCCCAGGTTGACCAGCCGCCCCTTGACCAGCACGATCAGGCGCTTGCCGTCGGGGAAGGTCACGTGGTCGACCTGCGGCTTGATTTCCTCCCAGGCGTAATTGTCCAGCGAAGCGATATCGATCTCGTTGTCGAAGTGCCCGATGTTGCAGACGATCGCCTCGTTCTTCATCTGCCACATATGCTCGAAGGTGATCACATGGTGGCAGCCGGTCGCGGTGACGAAGATGTCGGCCTTCGGCGCCGCCTCCTCCATGGTCACCACCGGCAGGCCTTCCATCGCCGCCTGCAGCGCACAGATCGGGTCCACCTCCGTGATCCATACGATCGCGCCCTGCGCCCGCAGTGATTGGGCGCAGCCCTTTCCGACCCCGCCGTACCCCGCGACCACGCAGACCTTGCCCGCGATCATCACGTCGGTCGCCCGCTTGAGGCCGTCGAGGAGGGACTCGCGGCAGCCGTAGGTGTTGTCGAACTTGGACTTGGTGACCGAGTCGTTCACGTTGATCGCCGGCACCTTCAGCTCCCCTTTCTCGTACATGGCGTACAAGCGGTTGACGCCGGTGGTCGTCTCTTCGGAGATTCCGCGCACCTGGTCGAGCAGTTGCGGGTATTCGTCGTGCATCATGCGCGTCAGGTCGCCCCCGTCGTCCAGCAACAGGTTCGGGGTCCAGCCATCCGGGCCCTCGATGGTCCGGCGGATGCATTCCTCGTATTCTTCCTCGGTCTCCCCCTTCCAGGCGAACACCGGAATGCCCTGGTCGGCGACCGCGGCCGCGGCATGATCCTGGGTCGAGTAGATGTTGCAGGACGACCAGCGCACTTCGGCGCCGAGCGCCACGAGGGTCTCGATCAGCACGGCGGTCTGGATCGTCATGTGCAGGCAACCCGCAATACGGGCGCCCGCCAGCGGCTGCTTGCCCTTGTATTTGTCGCACAGCGCGACCAACCCGGGCATTTCGGTGCGGGCGATCACGATCTCCTTATGGCCCCAGGCGGCCAACCCCAGGTCGGCGACCTGGTGGTCCGGGCGGAGTTGAGTGGCGGGCTCGGTCATGATTTAACTATACTCCCAGCGCGTTTCGCAGCTGCTTCAGCCGTTTCGGGTCCTCATTTTCCCACGGAAATGCCTTTCTCGGGTCGCCGAAGTGTCCGTGCTTCGCCGTATCCCGATAACGAAAACCGCGTCTCTTGTCCAGCAGGCCGAGCATTTTGATAATGCCGCCCGGCGACAGGTCGAAGATCTTGCCCTCCATCAAGACTTCATCCAGCCGCCGTTCGGAAACCGTGCCCGTGCCGAACGTTTCGGCCCGGATCGACACCGGCTCGGGCCATCCGATCGCATAGGCCAACTGCACTTCGCAGCGCCGGGCGAGTCCGCCACCGACCACATGCCGGGCCACGTAGCGCGCCGCGTAGGCGGCCGAGCGATCCACCTTGGACGGGTCCTTGCCGGAGAATGCCCCGCCGCCGTGGCGGGCCATGCCGCCGTAGGTGTCGACGATGATCTTGCGCCCGGTGACGCCGCAGTCGCCGACCGGCCCCCCGGTGACGAACCGTCCGGTCGGATTGATCAGGACCTTGAATCTCCCCGCGCGCATTTTTTCCGGAATGACCGGATGGATGATCGTCTCGCGCACGAATTCCCGCAGGTTCTTTTGCGAGATGTCTTTGCTGTGCTGGGTGGACAGCACCACCGTCCTGACCGCGGCCGGGCGCCCCTCTTCATCGTAGCGGAACGTGACCTGGCTTTTCGCGTCCGGGCGCAATATGCCCCTTCCCTCTTTCGTCTTGCGGACCCGCTCATGCCGGCGCATCAGTTCATGCGCGTAGTGAATCGGGGCCGGCATCCGGGTCCTGGTCTCATCGCACGCGAAACCGAAGATAATGCCCTGGTCTCCGGCGCCCTGCCTTTTTTTGCTGACTCCCCTGCCGATATCCAGGGACTGCATGCCGATGTGGTTGGTCACCTGGCAGTCGGTCGAATCGAACCCGACCCCCAGCGCCTTGGTGTAACCAATGTCCTTGATGACGGATCGGGCGATCCGCTCGTAGTCGGGCTTTCTAAGCTCTTTGCCCGAGGCCAGCGACAGTTCGCCGGCCAGGATTACCTGCTGATCCTTGACCAGGGTTTCCACGGCAACCCGTGCATGGATATCCCGCGCCAGCGCCTCGTCCAGCACCGCATCCGAGATCTGATCGCACACTTTGTCCGGGTGTCCCCGGGAAACGGCTTCGGAGGTAAAAAGGCTGTGTCGGCTCAACCGATTCGTCCCGCATGAATTTGCGCCTCATTCTACAATGAGCCCAAAAGCGGGTAGAATCAGCGGCTCAAAACCGCCCCAAGGAGAAATTCATGGCGACTGTCACCCTGCACGGCAGCGAAATCCACCTGGAAGGAACCCTGCCGGAGATCGGCAGCACCGCGCCGGACTTCGAGTTGGTCGACCGAGACCTCAACGTCGCCACCCTCGGCACGTTCGGCGATGCCCGCAAACTGATCTCGATCCTGCCCAGCATCGACACCCCGGTCTGCGCGAAATCTTCCGTCCAGTTCAACCAAGAGGCCCAGAAACTCGACGACAAGTCGGTGGTCCTGGTGGTTTCGTCCGACCTGCCTTTCGCCATGACCCGCTTCTGCGCCGATCAGGGCGCCGACCGCCTGGTCACCCTGTCGATGATGCGCAACCGAGACTTCGCACGCGACTACGGCGTGCTGATTTCCGACGGCCCCCTGGCCGGGATTACCGCCCGCGCCGTGGTGGTGCTGGACAGCAACAACCAAGTCCTGTACACCGAGTTGGTGCCCGAGATCGGAGACGAGCCGAATTACGCGGAAGCGCTGGCTGCATTGCAAGGATAAGACAGCCGTCACACGCTTGGCCTTCGGGCCGTGCGCACAGTCAATCGCGAGGCCTTTCCTCCCCGTTGCAAGACCCCCACAGGCACGCGGGGAAGGCGTGCCGGATTTTTGCTATACTCGTAAAAGTCGAAGAGAACCCGCTTAAATTGTGGACTTGAACAAGCCTTCGGTCGAAGCCGCGCTCACCACGCTTGAGCAACAGGTCGACACATTGACCACGCTGTGCGAGCGTCTGGTCAATGCCAATCAGGTTCTGGTCAAACGTTGCGACCAGATGCAAGAACAGCAGCGCGACTGGCACCGCAAGAACCGCCAAGCCCGCACCGCCGTCGAGCAGGTGCTGGCGCAACTCAAGCCGTACAGCAGACTCCAATGAGCGCAGAATCCGAACAGGTCGGCTTCCGCCTTCTCAAGAAGACTTACGAAGTCGGCTGCCCGCCCGACCAGCGCAAATCCCTCGACGAGGCCATCAAGTTCCTGAAGGCCCAGGTGCAGAAAGTCCACGAGGCCGACGCCAATGCCGGCATGGACCGCATCGCGGTCGTCACAGCGCTGAACCTGACCCACGAGTACCTGCGCCTGTCGAAGGGGGCGCCAGACAACCTGCTCGAACGCATCGATGCGCTGTCGGCACGGGTCCAGAAAGCCCTGGACCGGGTCGAGGAAGCGAACCTGACATGACGGCAACAACCCTCACGAATCTTTGGAAGTCGGTGCCTCCGCCTGTTTCGCCAGGCACACCCGTGAACCTATTCCAACTGACCGGGACCCGGCGCGTAAATGCTTTTGTGCACTACCGGCGTTTTCGTCCGGGAAGCCTACGGCATTTCCTAGGGACCCACCTGAACTTTCGGTTCAGGGTCACGTCCTGGTTCACGGCAGGCGGAGTGCACTGCCCTCCCTTTCGAATATCCTTCTCGGTGCGCAAGCACCGTTTTGCGCAAAACGGCATCTGAGCCCGGACGCCGGTTTGTGTCACGAAACGCGCTGGAGTGGCGAGCCGATGTTGTCCTCTGTGACAGCCGACTCTCCAGCGTTTCCTTTGTATCTGTCATAAACCAACCTGGAGGATCACGTGGCTGTCAAACGAAGAACGAGCAAAAAACGCAGCACGGCCAAGAAAAAGGCCCGTGCGGCGAAATCTGCTCCTAAACGGAAAGTAGCAAAGAAGAAAGCACCAGCGAAGACAGCGAAAAAGAAAGCCGCCAAGAAGAAGGCGGCACCACGCAGGACGGCGAAGAAAAAAGTCGCCAAGAAGAAGGCTGTAAAGCGGAAGACGGCAAAGAAAAAGGTCGTCAAACGCAAGACCGCCAAGAAGAAGGCGGCACCGCGCAGGACGGCGAAGAAGAAAGCCGTGAAACGCAAGGCGGCAAAAAAGAAAGTGGCCAAGCGTAAGACAGCGAAGAAAAAAGTTGTCAAGAAGAAGGCCGTGAAGCGCAAGACGGCGAAAAAAAAGGTCGCCAAGCGCAAGGCCGCCAAGAAGAAGGCGGCACCGCGCAGGACGGCAAAGAAGAAAGCCGTGAAACGCAAGGCGGCAAAAAAGAAAGTGGCCAAGCGTAAGACAGCGAAGAAAAAAGTTGTTAAGAAGAAGGCCGTGAAGCGAAAGACGGCGAGGAAAAAAGTCGCCAAGCGCAAGACCGCCAAGAAAAAGGCGGCACCGCGCAAGACGGCAAGAAAGAAAAGATAAGCAGGGTGAGCCGAACCGCTCCGGTGGTTCGGCCCTCACCACCTACGGGCTTAATCCACCGATATCCCGGTCGTTCGCCTTCTCAGGCACCGCGTTCCATCTGCCCCAGAAAAGTCCGGCAGGCGTCATTCCCCGTCTCCTCGTAGTACTGATACCCCAGTGTCTCTAGGAATGAACGCAAGGCATCCATCTCGTCCTCCGGCACCTGCATGCCCACCAGCACCCGGCCGTAGGCGGAACCGTGATTCCGGTAGTGGAACAGGCTGATGTTCCAGTTCTGCCCCATGCTGGACAAAAAGTCCAACAGCGCTCCAGGTCGTTCCGGGAACTCGAACCGGTACAGGATCTCGCGCTGCTCGCTGCTGGTGTGCCCGCCAACCAAGTAGCGCAGGTGCAACTTGGCCGTCTCGTTGTCGCTCAGGTCCTGCACGCTGTAGCCGCATTCCTGCAGGTGCGCCACCCAGTCCGGCTTTTCGGCCTCCGCGTCGCGGAACTTGATCCCGACGAAAATCTGAGCGTCGCGGGAATCCGCGTAGCGGTAGTTGAATTCGCTGATGCTGTGGTCGCCCACGGCCTCGCAGAACCTGCGGAAACTGCCGGGTTGCTCCGGAATCGTGACCGCGAAGATGCCCTCGTGGCCTTCGCCGAGTTCTGACCGTTCCGAAACATGCCGCAGGCGGTCGAAGTTGATGTTGGCGCCACTGTTGATCGCGACCAGCGTCTGGCCCGCGGTTGCACGAGACTGCACGTAGCGCTTGATCCCGGCTACCGCCAGCGCGCCCGCCGGTTCCACCAGGACCCGGGTTTCTTCGAAGATGTCCTTGATTGCCGCGCAGATCTCGTCGATGCTCACCAGGATTACTTCGTCCACGCATCCGCGCGCCAGCCGGAATGTCTCCTCGCCGACCTGGCGCACGGCCGCGCCGTCCGCAAACAGGCCGACCTGCTTCAGGCACACGCGTTCATCGGCTTCCAGCGCCCGCGCCATGGACGGCGCGTCCTCCGGCTCCACCCCGACCACACGCGTGTCCGGTGCCGCATGGCGCAGCCAGGTTCCCATTCCGGCCAGCAGCCCGCCGCCGCCGACCGGGATGAACACCGCGTCCGGCAGGGTCGCGCATTGCTCGCAGATTTCGACCGCAACGGTCCCTTGCCCCGCGATGACGTCCGGGTCATCGTACGGATGCACGAAGATCCGCTGTTCGTCCTCGGCCTTCTGCAGGGCATACCGGCTCGCCGCATCGTAATCGTCCCCTTCCAGCACGATGTTGCCTCCCAGGGCGCGCACCGCATTGACCTTGATCGGCGGCGTGGTCCGCGGCATCACGATCACGGCATCCAGGTTCAGCTTGGAGGCCGCCAGCGCCACACCCTGGGCGTGGTTGCCTGCCGAAACGGCGATCACGCCGCGCGCACGCTGCTGTTCGTCCAGCCCGGAAATCTTGTTGTAGGCGCCGCGCAGCTTGAACGAAAACGTGCGCTGCTGGTCCTCGCGCTTGAGCCAAACTTCACAGCCCAGCCGTTCCGACAACTGAGGCGCCCGCTGCAGGGGCGTGCGCTCCGCGACGTCGTAGACCCGGGCCTGTTGAATCCGTTCCAGATAGTCCATGACGCGCTGCCCTGCCCCGGCGAAAAGGCTATAATTATGGGGTCAAACGAGCATTTTATGCCAAACTCCTTCGTACAGGTCGCCACCGTATCGGAAATCCCACCAGGACAAACCCTTCGCATCCAGCATGAACAACACGACATCCTGCTGGCCAATGTCGGCGGGACCCTGTTCGCCTGCGACGACACCTGCACCCATGAAGATTCCTCCCTGTCGCTCGGCTGCCTGGACGGGGAACTGGTCAAATGCACCCTGCACGGCAGCCGCTTCAATGTCCGCACCGGGCAACCCGTTGAGGAGCCGGCTGAAGAACCTTTGCGCACCTACCCGGTCCGAGTGGACGGGGACCGCGTGCTGATCCGCCGCTGATCCGGAGCCGACATGGCAACCGAGTGGCTTGAAGGCACGGTCGTCGAGAACCAGCACTGGACCGACCAGCTTTACTCCCTGCACATCAAGGCGCCGGAGGTCCGGTTCACGGCCGGGCAGTTCGGCCGTCTCGCGCTCGACATCGACGGGGAGCGGATCGCACGCCCCTATTCTTTCGTCAACCCGCCGGATGCCGAGCATCTCGAGTTTTATTCCATCATCGTGCCGGAAGGCCCGCTGTCCGCGCGGCTGGAATCCCTGGCGACCGGCGACCAGGTCTGGATTTCTTCGCAGGGCGTTGGGTTCTTCGTACTGGACGAGGTCCCCCAGAGCGAATACCTGTGGCTGCTGGCCACCGGAACCGGCCTTGGCCCCTACCTGTCCATCCTCGGCACGCCCGACCCCTGGGCCCGCCACCGCAAGATCGCACTGGTGCACGCGGTCCGCTACAGCCGTGAACTCACCTACCAGGACACCATCCGGCAACACCTGGACCGGCACCCGGAACAGCTTGTTTACGTGCCGTTCGTCAGCCGGGAAGACGACCCCAACACCCTGCACGGGCGCATCCCCGCCGCCATCGAGGACGGGCGGCTTGCGGAGCGCGCCGGCATGGATTTCGATCCGGCGCACGCCCAAGTGATGCTGTGCGGCAACCCGCAGATGGTCCAGGACACCTCGGCCCTGCTGAAGACAATGGGAATGGCCCGGAACCGGCGCAGCGCGCCGGGGCAGATTACGACCGAAAGCTACTGGTAGTCCGCCGGCGCCCCTAGCGCCCCACCACCCGGTTGCGAATCGTCCCGATTCCTTCCACCTCGCACTCCACCACGTCGCCCGGCTGCAGGTATTCCGGCGGCGTGCGCGCGAAGCCGACACCGCTCGGCGTCCCGGTCGCGAGGATGTCTCCCGGCTCCAACCACATGCCACGCGACAAGGCCGCGATCTGCTGGGCGACGCTGAAGATCTGGTAGCGGGTATTGGAGTGCTGCTTCTCCACGCCGTTGACCCGGCACCACAATTCCAAATTATGCGGATCCTCGATCTCGTCGGCCGTCACGATGCACGGGCCCATCGGACAGAAACCGGTGAGGCTCTTGCCGATGAAGAACTGTTTGTGGCGACGCTGCAATTCACGCGCCGAGACGTCGTTGATCACGGTGTACCCGAACACGTGGCCGTAGGCTTCCGCTTCCGGGATGCCGCGACCGGCACGGCCGATGACCACGCCCAGTTCGACCTCCCAGTCCAGCTTGTCCGACACCTGGGAGTCGTAGGGAATTTCTCCGAACGGCGCGTTGATGCTGTTTGCCGCCTTGGTGAACACGATCGGGTATTTCGGCAGGCTCTGGTCGCGACCCAGCGAGGCGGCCGCTTCCTCGATGTGGTCCGCGTAGTTCAGGCCCATGCACATGATGTTCTGCCGTGGGCGCGGGATCGGGGCCAGCAGTTCGGTCTGATCGGCCGGGACGAATGCGTCGGCCGGCCCGGATTCAAATGCCGCACGCACGGATTGCAGTGCCGCCTCTCCGCCCTCGATCAGGTCCAGCATGGACGACGGCAGGGAGGCATCGTGCAGAACCGGCAAAAAGACCAGGTCCTCCTGCTGCACGCCGAGCCAAGTCCGGCCTTCGTATTCGACAGTCACCAGTCTCATCTATTTTCCTTTCGCTTTCTTGATCGCCTGGTATGCCTTGGTGAACTGCTTGGTCCGTTCCGTGGCGAAGTCCATGAATTCCTTCGGCAACCCCTTGGACGCTAGCTTGTCCGGATGGAAGTCTTTCATTTTACGAGCATAAGCGCGCTGCACTTCTTCCATCGGCATGGACGGCTCGACCTCCAGCACGTCATAGGCCCAGTCCAGGTTCACTGCGGCATCCGGCACGGAACCGGCGCGCCGGGCGTGCCCGAGATACTGGTCGATGATTGCCCGTACCCGGCTCTCCGGGTATCCCAGCGCCGTACAGCAGGTGTAGATGATCTGCTCTTCCGATGGGGAAAGTTCCCCGTCTGCGCACGCCATCGCGACCTGGATTCCGATGAAGGTTGCGATCAGCGAAGGTTCGCTCCGGCAGGCCCCTATCAGTTCCTGCAGGCTGCCGCCCAGGTCGAAGCCCGGCCGGGTGCCAAGGTTGAAGTAATGCATGGCATGCCCGCGTTGCTCCGGATTCAGGCCGAACTCTTCGATGAGTTCTTCGGCACACCGGATCTCCTGTTCCGTCACCCGGCCGTCCGCCTGGGCGATGTGCCCGCTGACCAGGAACACGATGCGCGAGAAGACTTGCCGCCTCTGGATCAATTCGTCGTTGTCGTCCCACACGCCGCCCTCGCCCGCGCTTCCAAATGTGCCCCACGTGGTCCTGCCCAGCGTGAACACCGCGACCGCCGCGCCCAGGATGATGCCCCAGCCGCCGAACAGCCAAGCACCGATCATCATGCAGGACGCCCCCCAGAACAGAGCGAACAGGCATCCGAAGAACTGCATGATCGCCCCTAGTCCAGATGCCGCACGTAGCGGGGGTTGTCGTCCAGGGACAGGCACATCCGCGAGCCTTGCAGGCGCAGCGGCTCGTCCCGGTCTTCAAACCACAGGGACAGAACGATCTCTCCCGATACATCCGACGGGATGCGAATCATGTCGCGTTGGGTGTACAGGCCGTCTTCCAGATCCGAGTGTGCAATCCGGAACGGCGCGGCCGGGAGCTCAGCCGAAAGCTCCGGGTCCCACATCTCGATAGACCCCGCTTGCGTCCACAAGGTGCGCTGCTCGGCGTTGTCCATGATTTTCTCGATGTTCGCCTCAAGGAAATGCAGCGCCAGCCGCTGCGCATCCTGATCGACCCGCTCGATCTGCAGGTTTCGCGGGTCCAGAATGCGATAACTCACGCCTGAGCCTCGTAAGCGGCCAGATAATCCTCGAAGGACAGGGGGGATTCCCGCTCCTCCTCCTCGATGGCCTGCTGTTGCTGCCGGGACTGTTCGGCGACCCGGTCAAAGCGGGCGCGAAGTTCCGGGTCGGGCGGCCGATTCCCGAAGAATTCCCGGTGTTCCTGCGAGCGTTTCAGCACCCATTCCACGTAGGCCTCCCCGGATTCGCGCATCTCGGCCACCATGCGTCCCGAAGGCGTCTGTGCCGGGTCCCGCAACTTGGCTTCCTGCACCTCCCAAGCCTGCCGAAACGCCGTTTGCCCGTAAGCTTCATCCAAAAGTTCGCAGACCGGCCGGATGTCCGCCAGCAGATCGCCCGCCCAATCCCGCAAGGAGACCGCCTCCCCGCGCCGCAGGGTCACCTCCAGATCCCGCCCGAGGTGCGCGACCTGCTGCATGTTGTAGTCGGTGTCGACCTGTTCGGACATGGACATCTTGGGGCTGTCGTCCAGCAAACAATACACCACCAGGGCGGTGAGGAAACGCATCGCGTCCGGCCCGATGCCACAGGGCTCGAACGGATCGATGTCCAGCGACCGGAGCTCCAGGTATTCCACGCCCCTCTGCCGCAGGCCCCGGCTCGGCTTCTCATTGCCCTGCGGGACGCACTTGGGGCGGACCGGACTGTAGTATTCGTTTTCGATCTGCAACTGGTTGGCATTCAGTTGCAGATACTCTCCATCGTGCCGGACGCCGATCTCCTGATACTGCGGACACGGCGTGGCCGTTGCCTCCCGCAGGCATTCGATGTAGCCGGCCCGGCTGTTGTAGTCGGCATGCACGCCAGTGCTGGCCTCCTGGCTGTTCTGGTAGCCGATGCTGCCTTGGCGCAGTGAAGTCGCGTCAGGGCCGTAGTAGGTGCCGGGAGTGAACAGGTCGAGACTTTCATGTTTCTGAAGGACGAAGGATCGACAGATCGCGGGCGATGCGCCGAACAAGTACGCGATGAGCCAGCCGAACCGCAGCAGGTTGCGCAAGGCGTCGAAGTAACGTTTGGAAACCCCGTCCGGGTCGGGTTGTCCGTCGAATTCCTGGCGCCAGAATTCCGCCGGCATCGAACAGTTGAAGTGCACGCCCGAAATCACCTGCATCGAGCGGGTGTACCGATAGCCCAGCCCGCGCCGGTAGATGGTCTTCATGCGGCCGGGGTTGGATTCCCCGTAGTACGCCAGCGGGATATCCGGGTCCCCGGCAATCACGCAGGGCATGCTCCCGCACCACAGTCGCTCCTCTCCCAAATGTTCGTAAACGTAGCGATGCAGGTCCTCCAGGAACGCATAGGATGCCTCCAGGGTGTCCGGCGGCGTGACCAGTTCGATCATCACCTCCGAGTAGTCCGTGGTGATATGCGGGTGAGTCAGCGGCGACCCCAAGGCTGCGGGGTGAGACGCATGGCTGAGGGCTGCTTCCTCATCCACGCGCAGGGCTTCTCGTTCGAGCCCGATCTGGATGTTTCGGAGAACCTCGCGATTTGGCGACTTGCGCCATGCTTCGAGGCGTTGCTGAAAAAGGGAAGCGTTCAGAGGCATGACAGCCCTAGGGTTTTCGCGAGACCCATATGGAAAGGACGCATGACCACGTCCTTTCGTGGAGGCGGCTGAATCTCAGCCGGGTTACTTGATACGCATGGCGATCTGCATGATCACCACAGCAAGGACGGTGGCGCCGATCGCCATCCAAGCCCATCCACTCATAGCGTTCTCCTCTCTATTGATGCGTAGGTCGGAATAGGCGACATTGTACCGCAAGACATACGGGCTACGGCTCTTTGGTTGTTCTGCGTCCGGTATAGTGACTGCATGGGAAAACTGCAACGCAGCGAGGCCGAATGGCGGGCGGAATTAAGCGCCGAGCAGTTCGCCGTATGCCGCCGCAAGGGCACCGAACGCCCCTTCCAGGGAGACTACTGGAACTGCAAGGAAGACGGCGTGTATCTCTGCGCCTGCTGCGGGCAACCCCTGTTCGACTCGCAGGACAAGTTCGACTCCGGGACGGGCTGGCCAAGCTTCACCCGGCCGGTCGATGCGCAATGCCTGGACGAGCAGGCGGACTCGAGCTACGGCATGGTCCGCACCGAAATCCTGTGTGCGCGTTGCGATGCACACCTGGGCCATGTCTTTCCGGACGGCCCGGCGCCCGGTGGCCTGCGTTACTGCATCAACTCCGTCTCGCTGCAGTTAAAGCCCAGGGCCGGCTAGCAAGGCCCGAAGACCGTCCCAATCGAAATACGGCCCCGGGTCGGTCTTGCGCCCCGGTGAGACGTCACTGTGCCCCACCACCTTTTCAGGGGTCAGCCCGGGATACGTCTCGCATAAAGCCCGGATCACTTCGGCCAGCCTTTCGACCTGCGCCGTTTCGTACGGCTGCTCGTCCGTGCCTTCCAGTTCGATGCCGATCGAAAAGTCGTTGCACTGCTCCCGCCCCTCGAAGCGGGATTCCCCGGCATGCCAGGCGCGTTCGTGGAACGGCACGAACTGCACCAGTTCCCCGTCGCGGCGGATCAGCAGGTGCGCCGACACGCGCAGATCCTTAATTTCCTGGAAAAATGGATGGGCATCCGGGTCCAGCGTGTTCGTGAACAGGCGCTCGATGTCGTCCGAGCCGAACTCCCCCGGCGGGAGGCTGATGCCGTGAATGACCACCAAGTCGATGCCGCAGCCCTCCGGCCGACTGTCGCGATTCGGCGATTCCACCTGTCGCGCCTCGCGCAGACGTCCGCTGCCGGTATCGATGCGCATGCCGTCCCTCAGACCTCGAATGGACACTTCAGAAGGTGCGAGCCGAGTTCGGAGACCGAGCGGCATCCCAGTTGGCCCAGCGTGCGGTCGATTTCCTCGGCCAAGATCGAAAGCGCGTAACCGGCTCCGGCCTCCCCGCCGGCCGCCAAGCCGAACAGCGTGGCGCGCCCGACCATGACCGTGTCCGCACCCAGCGCCAGCGCCTTCACGATATCCGTGCCACGCCGGAAGCCGCTGTCCACGAGGATCGCCGCCTTCCCAGCTACCTGCGCCGCAATGCCAGGGAGCGCCTCGATAGACGAGATGCTGCTGTCCAGTTGCCGCCCCCCGTGATTGCTGACGACGAGGCCGTCGCAGCCGGCCTCGACGGCCCGGACTGCATCTGCAGGAGACAAGATGCCCTTGACGATGAGCTTCCGTGGCCATTTCCTTCGCAACCACTCCACGTCCTTCCAGGTGATGTCGGGTGCGAACAGCTTGGTCACGATCGCCACCCCGGCATCCGCGCTTTTCGCCTCCGGCGGCATGAAATCCACGATGTTCTCGAAGCGAGGGATGCCGTGCGGGACCAAGACGTCCCACACCCACCGGGGGTGCCGCGCCACGTCCAGCATGTTGCGCAAGGTCAGTTTCGCCGGGGCACGGTAACTGCGGCGGTCCCATTCCCGGTTCCCGAAGACGTTGGAATCCACGGTGAACACCAGCGCCTCGTATCCGGCTTCTTCCGCACGACTCAGGATGTCTTGCGTGATCTCGCGCTGGGTCATGGCGTACAACTGCATCCACAGCCGTCCATGGGCTTCCTGCGCGACCCGTTCCAGGCGGGTGGTCGAGAGCGTCCCCAGGCAGAACGGGATGCCGTGCTTCTCCGCCGCTCGCGCCAAGGCCACGTCCGCATCGCGACACAGCATGCCGTTGAGGCCGGTGGGGCAAATGGCGAGGGGAGAGTCGGATTCCCTCCCGAACAGATTGATTCGCTGGTGCCGACCGCTAGTGTCAACCAGCACGTTCGGCACGAAACGGATATCGCGCAAGACTTCCCGGTTGCGCGTGAGAGACCTTTCGTCTTCCGCACCGCCCTCGACATACTCCATCGCGAAGTACGGCGTGCGTCGGCACGCGATCTCCCGCAGTTCCTCGACCGAACAGGCCCGCCTGTAATTCTTCCCGGAATAGAACCTCCGTTTGGGCGGCATCATCGTGACAGGCCAAGCAAATCATTCCTAAGCGTCAGATAATCATACTCCGACATTCATCTCATGCCCCCCTACTGCTAAAATGCGGTCGCCCGGCGATATAAAAACAGATCCTTGACTACCGACGTCGTCTTCACGATCTTCCTGATCTTCACGGGCGCGGCCGTTCTGGCCACCCTTTCCCTGTTTGCGCGTCAGACGATGCTGATCGCGTACATCGTGCTCGGCCTGATCGTCGGGCCGTTCGGCGCGGGGCTGGTGGCGGACACGCAAATGGTCGAGAACGTGGCGCACATCGGCATCATGTTCCTGCTGTTCCTGCTGGGCCTCAACCTGGAGCCACAGAAACTGCTGCACCTGTTCCGCAAGACCGCGGTCATCACCGGCGCCACCTCCGGGTTCTTCGCGGTGGGCGGCGGCGCGATCTGCTACGCACTCGGCTTCTCCCTGCTCGATTCCGCCTTCATCGGCGCCGCCATGATGTTCTCCAGCACCATCATTGGACTGAAACTCCTGCCGACCACCGTCCTGCACCACCAGATCACGGGCGAGCTGATGATCAGCATCCTGCTGCTGCAGGACCTGCTCGCCATCATCATCCTGATCCTGATCGAGCTAATGGCCTCCGGCGGTGGGGCAGCCGGCACCGGTGCCTGGGAAATCCTCTTCGTGCTCCTGAGCCTGCCCCTGCTCGCCGCATTCGCACTGCTGTTCCAGCGCTACGTGCTCACCCCGCTGTTCGCCCGCTTCGACCAGATCCAGGAATATATCTTCCTGCTGGTCATCGGCTGGTGCCTGGGCGTAGCGGAACTCGCCGCCGTGCTCGGCCTGTCGGCGGAAACCGGCGCGTTCATCGCCGGGGTCGCGGTGGCCTCGAGCCCGATCGCGAAATTCGTGGCAGAAGTGCTCAAGCCCCTACGCGACTTCTTCCTGGTCATTTTCTTCTTCGCCGTCGGCGCCGGATACAACTGGCACATCCTGATGGACGTGCTGATCCCGGCGGTGCTGTTGACCGGGTTCGTAATGGCCAGCAAGCCTTGGCTGTTCCGCACCCTGCTGATCCGGGCAGGGGAGAAGGAGAAGCGCGCCCACGCAGTCGGCGTGCGCCTGGCGAACGCCAGCGAGTTCTCCTTGCTGATCGCGGTGCTGGCTCTGGCCGGCGGTGTCATCAGCGAGAACGCCTCCTATGTCATCCAGACCACCGTCCTGTTCACGTTCATCATCTCTTCCTACTGGATCGTCATGTTCTATCCGTCGCCGATGGCTGTGTCGGACGAACTGCGCCAGTTGTAGCGTGCCTGCTCGCCGTAACGCCTTCTACGCCCAGTCCGGGGGACCGACCTCGGTTATCAACGCCTCGGCTTGCGGCGTGATCGAGACGGCCCGGGCGAACCGCTCGCGCATCGGCCGAGTCTACGCCGGACGCAACGGCATCCTCGGCGCGCTGACCGAGGACCTGATCGACACCCACCGCGAAACCGCCCGCACTATCGCCGCACTGCGCCACACCCCCGGCGCCGCATTCGGCTCCTGCCGCTACAAGCTCAAGGGGCTGGAGGAGAACCAAGCCCAGTACGAACGCCTGATCGAGGTATTCAGCGCGCACGACATCGGCTACTTCTTCTACAACGGCGGCGGGGACTCCCAGGACACCGCGTGGAAGGTTTCCCAACTCGCCGACCGGCTCGACTACCCCATCCGCTGCATCGGCATCCCGAAAACCGTCGACAACGACCTGCCGGTCACCGACAATTGCCCGGGCTTCGGCTCGGTCGCGAAGTACGTGGCCACCTCGATCCGCGAAGCGGGACTGGACGTCGCCTGCATGGCGGCCACGTCGACCAAGGTGTTCATCCTGGAGGTGATGGGGCGTCACGCGGGTTGGATCGCCGCGGCCGGCGGCCTGGCCTCGCGATCGCCCTCCGAGCCCCCGCACCTGATCCTGTTCCCGGAGATCCCGTTCGACCCCAAGGTTTTCTTGGCCCGGGTCGATGACTGTGTGAAGCGTTTCGGGTACTGCACCATCGTCACCTCCGAGGGCGTGCGCACCAAGGACGGGAAATTCCTGGCCGAGGCCGGCACCCGGGACGTGTTCGGCCATGCGCAGCTCGGCGGGAACGCCGTGATCCTCGCGCAGATGATCAAGGAGAAACTGGGCTACAAGTACCACTGGGCCGTGGCCGATTACCTGCAGCGCTCGGCACGCCATATCGCTTCGAAGACCGACCTGAGGCAGGCCTATGCGGTCGGCCGCGCCGCGGTCCGGTTCGCCCTGGCCGGGCAAACCGCGATCATGCCCACCATCGTGCGCACCTCCGACAAACCGTACCGCTGGAAGATCGGGCAGGTCGCCCTGTCCCGGGTAGCCAACCGCGAACGGAAGATGCCGCGCAGCTACATCAGCCGCAACGGCTTCCGCATCACCGGCCGGTGCCGAACCTACCTGGCGCCGCTGATCCGGGGCGAGAGCCCTCCCCCGTTCAAGGGCGGATTGCCGGAATATGCGGCCCTGAAAAACATCGCGGTGCCGAAGAAACTGCCACCCTTCTCCGTATGACGCCGGAGGAGCCTGAGCCGGAATCCCCGGGCCACGCCCCCGATTCACTGTACGCCACGCCCCGCGATGCGGAGCAATTCCGCTTCGATGCGGAGGTGGCCGACGTCTTCCAGGACATGGTTGAACGCTCGGTGCCGGGCTACGCCAGCCTGATCCACGGAATCGCCTTACTCGGCAGGAAGTACGCGCAGGTGGGCGCGACCTGCTACGACCTGGGCTGTTCCCTCGGCACGGCAGCGCGAGCCCTGAGTTCACGGATGGGGCTGGAACACCCGGTTCTGGCCGTCGACTCGTCCCCCGACATGATTGCGCGATGCACGCGCATTCCCAGTTCCTCCGTGCAGTACCGCTGCGCGGACATCCGGGAAGTAACATTGGATTCGGCTGATGTCGTCGTCCTCAACCTGACCCTGCAGTTCCTGCCGCCGGAAGACCGACTGCCGCTGTTGCGCCGGATTGCCGAGGCTTTACGCCCGGGCGGGGCATTGATCCTGACCGAAAAACTCCGCTTCGACGAACCGGAAGAAGGTCTCGTCCAGAAGCGGTACGAGAACTTCAAGCGCGCCCAGGGCTACAGCGAACTGGAAATCAGCCAGAAGCGCACCGCCCTGGAGCAGGTGCTGGTGCGCGATTCGCTATCCACCCACCGCGAACGCCTGATGACAGCCGGATTCGATCCCGTCACCGTATGGTTCCAATGCCTTCACTTCACCTCCATGCTGGCCATACGCCGGAACGCGACGCCGGCCTGACCGAGCTCCTGCGGTCGTGTGACCTGGGCGAATGGCTGGATCTCTCCGCACAGCGGTGGGCACATCCGGAACACGGGGATTTCCCGCGCTGGCAGGCGGCCGTCCACGCCCTGCCCCGATGCCAGGCCCGGCATGTCGAACTGAATGCCGACCAACCGCAAATCGGCACACCGGAAGAGATGGATGCCGAACAGCAGGCCTGCCTGGCCTCCGGGCTTCGGGAGCTCGTGCCCTGGCGCAAGGGCCCCTTTTCCGCGTTCGGCGTCTCCGTCGACGCGGAATGGCGGAGTTTCATGAAATGGAACCGCGTCCTCCCGCATATTTCCGATCTGCAGGGACGCCGGATCCTGGACGTGGGGAGCGGCAACGGCTACTACCTGCTGCGCATGGCCGGGCTGGGGGCCCGCCTCGCGCTGGGCGTGGATTCGAACTGGCTCGCGAACTGGCAGTTCACCGCATTGACCCGCTTTCTGCCGCCCGACCTCCCGGCCTGGATGATTCCGGCCCGGTTCGAGGACCTGCCCGAACGCCCGTTCGACAGTGTCTTCTCGATGGGCGTGCTGCATCACCGGCGGGACCCCCGGGAGCACCTGCAGCGACTCCACCGGCACCTGGGACCGGGCGGTGAACTGGTGCTCGAGACGCTCATCAGCGAAGAAACGCCTGCATCCGGCATGCTCCCGATCGACGGACGCTACGCCAACATGCGCAACGTCTGGACCCTGCTGCATCCCGACCGCATCCTTCAACTGCTGGACGAAGCCGGCTTCCAGTCCCCCCACTGCGTGGACCGGACCGCGACCACGGTCGAAGGGCAACGCACGACCGACTGGATGCCGTTCCATTCGCTTCGGGAATCTCTAGACCCGGAGGATTCGACCCGTACCATCGAGGGGTTTCCGGCCCCGGTGAGGGCGGTCTTCACCGCATGCACATAGCTGCGGGGAACAGTCGCTATAATTGCTGACACTTGTCACCCTCTGATTTTCGATGCGTAAATCTTCCGGGTGATCGCGAGGGACAACATTATGTATTCGACTCTGATTGAGACGGAGCAACTGGCTGAACTGTTAGGGACGCCTGAACTTGTCGTGCTGGATTGCCGTTTCAACCTCAAACAACCGGAAGCCGGACGGGAGGCTTGGCGGGAAAGCCACATTCCCGGAGCGCGCTACGCCCATTTGGACGACGACATGGCTTCCCACGCTAACGAAAACAGCGGCCGGCACCCGCTGCCCGCCATCGACGCATTTGCAGCCCGGCTTGGAGCCTGGGGCGTCCAGGCGGATTCACAGGTCGTGGTCTACGACGACGCAGGCGGCGCGATCGCCGGACGAATGTGGTGGCTGCTGCGCTGGGCTGGACATTCGGCCGTCGCCCTTCTCAACGGCGGCTGGCCCAAGTGGACGCGCGAAGGCCGCCCGGTGTCGAACGATATGCCATCCGAGTCAGAAGCTCTTTATGCTGCCTCGCCGCAGGAAGACTTGTGGCTGACCACCGAGGCCGTAGTGAACTCCTTGGACCAGGATCAGGTTCAACTCATTGACGCACGCGCACCCGAGCGGTTTTCTGGACAGCACGAGCCACTCGACGCCGTAGGCGGGCACATCCCCGGCTCCCGGAACCTGCCGTTCCAGGAAAATCTCGACGAAAACGGATGTTTCAAGCCGCCGGAAGCCCTGCGCCAACGGTTTGAACCGCTGGCCGACGATCCCCGGCCCGTCTGTCATTCCTGCGGTTCCGGCGTCACCGCCTGCCATAACTTCCTGGCCATGGCGCATGCCGGACTGGAACCAGGGCGACTGTACGTCGGCTCGTGGAGCGAATGGATCCGGGACCCTGAACGTCCCATCGCCACCGGAAACACCTGATACGGGAGAGTCTATGTACGCCAAACCCCTCTACTGCCCGCAGTGCGGCGCCGGCAGCCTCGAATACCGGATTCCGCCCGGCGACACCAAACGCCGGAACGTGTGCGGGCGCTGCGGCTACATCATCTACCAGAATCCGTTGATGGTCGCCGGCGCCATCCTGAAATGGGAGGGGAAAATCCTGTTGTGCAAGCGCGCCATTAAACCCAAGTTCGGGTTGTGGACGCTCCCCGCCGGATTCATGGAGAACCATGAGACGGTCGAGGAATGCGCCCGCCGCGAGTGCATGGAGGAAGCCAATGCGGCAATCGAGGACATCCAGCTGTTCTCCATGTACAGCCTCCCGCATATTTCGCAGATCTACGCGATGTATTGCGGGACGTTGGCCGGTGGCAAAACGGAGCCCGGCCCGGAATCTTCCCGGACCGAACTGATTGCGCCGGAAGACATCCCTTGGGACGCCATCGCCTTCGACGTCATCCGGGCGAATCTTGAACTCTATCTCGAACATGGCCCCGGCAACGGCCGGGTGCATACCGGAACCATCGCACCCCATCCGGGAGCCGGAGCCCAGGCCGAGAACAGCGCATGAGTGCGCGCCGCCTGCTCGCCATCATCGAGCTGGGCGGCTATCCCGATTTTACACCACTGTACCGGCAACTGGGTTTTTCGGTCGAGGTCTGCGCATCCATGCGCAAGGCACTGGCCAGCATCAAGCGGCAGCCTCCCGACGTCATCGTCTGCGAATTCAACTTCCAGTCCGACTTTCGCGACCGCACCAGCAGCCTGGAGTCAATGATCGCACTGGTTCAAAGAAGCCCCGGAATCCAGACCCTGGTCATCATGGAACCCGAGCACCGAAAACAATTCGGGCGGATCAAGGAACGTTACGACTTCCATGCCGCACTGGAATTGCCCGTGACCGAGGCTCAGATGGAGCAAGCGCTCGGCGTCGAACCCCACGCTGCATCCCAGAGTGAAGGCGTCCGATGATCAAGATCCCCGCCCTGGCTTGCCTGGCAGCTGCGTTTTGGGTTCTCCCGGCAAGCATTGCGAGTGCTCAATCCATCGAAGCGGCACGTGCCGCTCTTGATGAAGGCCGATTCATCGAAGCGGCTGAACTCGCCGAATCCCTCGAAACCTCCGATGGTTATGCACTCGCGGCCCGATCCCTGGCGATCCATGGCTACCACTTCGCAAAGGATGATGAGAAGCAGACCCTATTCGAACATGCAACGAAATTGGCGAGGGAAGCCGTTCGATTGGATCCACAGAATCCGGATGCTCATCTACAGTTGGCACATGCTCTTGGAAGATATACGCAAACTGTTGATCTCTCAGAAGCATTTAGCAAAGACTACCCGAAGAAAGTCCGTGATGAACTTGAGGAAGCGCTCCGCCTAAAACCGGACATGGCAGCCGCCCACTTCAGCCTGGGTTCCTGGCATGCGGAAGCCCGCCACGGCGGAGGAATCATGGCAGGCATCCTCTACGGTGCCAACGCGAAGGATGCGCTGGCTCACTTCGAACGAGCATTCGAACTTGCGCCCGACGACAAGCCCACGCTTTACCGATATGCACATGGGCTCCTGTTGCTGGATCGGAGCTCGAACTACGAGCAGGCACGCGACCTGCTCACTCGCGCAATCAAGGTGCCATCGAAGGACGCCTACAACCGCATCACCCATAAACTGGCGATCGAGTTGCTGGAAGACCTTGAGGCTCATCCGCCGGAACCGCCGCGACATCCGGGGCAACTCGGCCAGCCATGATTCGGTACGAACAGCGGGTCTCACCCGGGAAACTTGAAGTCTGGGGAGTGGAGGACTGGCCGGAGTGGAATGCTTCGGTCGGCCGAACCGCGAGAAAGGCGGTCACATACGAGGAATATGTGCTGTTTGACGGGCGCCTGAGGCTTCACGCCGAGGGTCAACCCTCCATCGAGTTGCGCGGCGGCGACTGGTTTGCCCTGGAACCGGGCGCGGTTTGCGAGATCGAGGTCCTGGAGCCGGTCAGCGGATTCCGTCAAGCCGGCGACTTGGGCTGAACCTTCGAGCCCCCACGGCACGGCGGGCTGTCCGGCACGTCCGGCTTGGCCTGCCATTCCTCTTCGCTCAGGGTGTGCAAGGCCAGCGCATGCACCGGCCCGGCCAACTCCTCGGCCAGGATCTTGTTCACCCGCCGGTGCCGGTTCACCAGCGACTGCCCGGAGAACTCCGCCGCGACCACCGTCACCTTGAAATGCGATTGCGCCCCTGACGGGACGTTGTGCATATGGCTTTCATCCTCTACGTTCAGGTACGCCGGCGCCAGTTGCGCCTGCAACTTGTCCGTGATGTTCTGCCGCATGTCCATGGGGGGATTGTCTCTTAAAAGAAAAAGGGAAGGAAGCCGGGCACCCTCCCCTGGCTTAAAACGTCAGCAGTCGCTGCCAGGGCGGGACATTCCGGCCGGCTCGTCCTCGGACACCTTGATCAATTGCACATACGGGACTTTTCTCAGGGACCACTCTCCGGTGTGGCGATCAAACTTCGAGTTGACGAAACATTTCCAGTTCTCGTCGTCGATGTCCATGTAATCCGCCCGGTAGTAGTAGCCCGGATAGCGGGTCTCCTCACGGAACTGGATGTGCTTCATGTGCGCGAACGCCGCGATCAGGCGGTGGTAGTTCTCCCAGGCCCGCAGAAGCTCGTGCAGGTCCTTTGCCCGCATCTTCAGCGAATCCTCACGCAACATTTCCAGCTTCTTCTCGGCCAGGTCCAGCATGACCTTGTTGGTCTGGTACAGGGTCGAGACGCCAGCCACGTACTCATCCATGATCTTCTGCAGGCGGAACTGGAACATCTTCGGCGTGATGTAGTTCGGGTTGACGTCGATCGCCGTGGTGTCGTCCTTGTGTTCAAGGAAGTTGCGCACCGGACGGTAGATCTCTTCCACGATGTCCTCTACCGGGCGCCCCAACTCGGGCTTGAGATCCGGGTGGTCAAGCACGTACTGCACCATGGCCTTGGCCGCGATTCGCCCCTCGGAATGCGAGCCGCTGGAGAACTTGTGCCCGGAAGCGCCCACGCCGTCCCCGGCAGTGAACAGGCCTGCCACGGTGGTCATCCGGTTGTAGCCCCAGTGGTAATGGTCGGGGGTTCCCGGGATATCCTCGGGGCCGGACACCCAGATGCCGGCACAACCGGCATGCGAGCCCAGCAAATAGGGTTCGGTCGGCATGATCTCGGACATTTCCTTGTCCGGCTCGATGTTCTCGCCAGCCCAGACGCCGCATTGGGCGATGGTCATATCGAGGAAATCCTCCCAGGCCTCGGCCTCAAGATGCTTGATCTCCTCCGGCGTCATGTTCGCCGCCAACTGCGCCATCGCGGAAGGCGTATCAATGAAGATCGGGCCGCGGCCTTCCTTCAACTCCTTCATCATCATGTGATTGCGCAGGCAGGTCCCGATTTTGGGGCCCTTGGCGTAGGCGTCGTAACCGTAAGTCTTGAGATCCTCGACGTTCTTGGCCTGATAATTCTCGCCGAGCGCATTCATGGACTTGGCCTTGAACAACAGGAACCAAGCACCCACCGGGCCGTAGCCGTCCTTGAAGCGGGCAGGCACGAAGCGGTTTTCCATCATGGTCAGTTCCGCGCCACACTCGGCCGCGATCGAATAGGTGGAGCCGGCATTCCACACCGGGTACCAAGCCCGCCCGGTGCCTTCGCCCACGGAACGCGGGCGGAACACGTTGACGGCGCCGCCGCAGGCCAGCAGACAGCACTTGAAGCGGTAGACGACGAGGCGGTTGTCGCGCACGCTGAAGCCTGCCGCACCGGCCACCCGGTTCGGATCGTTCTTGTCGGTCACCAAGCGCACGATGAAAACGTGTTCCTCGATATTCTTGGTGCCCAAGGCCTTCTTGGCGGCCTCGGCCACGATCCACTTGTAGGATTCGCCGTTGATCATGATCTGCCAACGCCCGGTGCGGACCGGCTTGCCGCCGTCGACCAGCGGCTTGCCTTCGTCCCCGCGCTGCTTCCAGATCGGAAGGCCCCACTTCTCAAAGTTGTAAACCGAGTCGTCGACGTGCCGACCGACGTCGTACACGAGATCCTCGCGCACGATGCCCATCAGATCGCCGCGAACGTAGCGGACATAGTCCGATGGATCGTTCTCGCCCATGTAGGTGTTGATCGCGGACAGGCCCTGCGCGACGGCGCCGGAGCGGCTGATTGCCGCCTTATCGACCAGTTTGACCTTGAGGTCCGTCCCTTCTTCGCGAGCCTTTTCCACCCAGCGCGATACCTCGAATGCCGCGCCACAGCAGGCCATGCCGCCGCCGATGATGAGAATGTCAACCTCTTCTTCTACGATTTCAGGGTTTCCAAACTCTCCCATGATCCTGCAATCCGATCAGCCGGCCACGAACTGCGACATGTCGCAACTGTGCGTCCTTTTAGTGAACAGCGTGCTGTGGTCCTTGCCTTCCGATATCACCGCCTCGTTCTCGCCGCCGTATGGATCGGCCGAGCCTTCCGGCGTCGTGCGGACCGGGAACTTGAAGCGCTTCGTGGTGCCATTGCGGAACTTGATGGTCCACAGGATGGAATCGGCCTCGCGCAGCGGCTGCACCGAAGCACCCAGCGGAACGACATCCGCATAGTGGCGGCATTCGATCGCCTGTTGCGGGCAAATCTTGACGCAGGCGTAGCACTCCCAGCATTGTTCGGGCTCCTGGTTGTACGCCTTCATGGCATGACCGGTCCTGGAACCGTCCTGATCCAAGTACATCAGGTCGTGGGGGCAAATGTACATGCAGGCCGGCTTCTCCTGGCCCTGGCATCCATCGCATTTGTCGGTGCGTACGAAGGTCGGCATCAATTACCCCTTGGCTGGCTGTCCTGTCGACGTCTTGTCAACTCGAAAATCTAATGGGTCAGGTTTTGTGATTACAGTTCTCGTTCAGTCCGCAAGAAGTTTTTTCGCGGACTAATTCAGCCTCTTTACGATCAGTTGAACATCTCGTCCAAGGCGTCGAACAGGTTTTCTTCTTCAGCCGCGCTTTCGCCTTCATTCGCAGGCTGGTCAGATCCGTCCTCTGATTCTCTCTCGGTCCCGCTTTCAAGCATCTCGCCCAAATCATCGAAAACGTCATCTTTCCCAGCTTCGCTCCGACGCCCGGCCAATTGCTGGGCGCGCTCGGTCTCAAACGCCACCATGTCTTTCAGCGCGTTGCGCGCGAAATGAAAGTCCACGCCATCGCGCAGCGGGATCTTGGTCGAATTCCCCTTCTCCAGCCTCTTACGCAGGACATTCCGCCAGTACTCGTCCGGAATGTCGGCGAAGGCGCCCGGCATCTCCTGGCGTTTGATCTGCCCCGTGATCCGAACCATCTTCTGCCCGAACAGGAATCGTTTCTTATATTCTTTCTCGTCGACCTTCAGCCCCGCCAGTTTGATCTGGTAGCGGATGTTCGGACAGGACTTAAGGCCAAAGGCGCGGTCCTTCTCGACCCCCTCGCTGACACACTGCGGACGGACATAGTACAGATAGCCCCTTTCGAGCCGAATATCCGTGGCTTCGATCGCGTTGCGTAGGGCGGCCTCGCGCTCCACTCGCATCCGGGCCTGATATTCCTGATCCTGGCGGTCCACGTACTCTTCGGTGTATGCGCGGTACTTCTTCTTTCCCTCGCCGGCCGGCTTCGAGCACAGCAGCGTAACCTGTTCGGTCGTGAAGCCCTTGTCCAGATAGAACTGAATGTCGTCCCGGGAACATTCCGCCCATGCCAAGGGGGCGGAAAACAGGAGCAGAAAAACTGTCGTACGGGCGATCATGGGGATTTTCGACATGGGGCGTTCACCGCAAAGCCCCTATTTTACAGGCTCAGCCTTGCCGAAGCGTCTCACCGGCATACAACTCGTCCACCTCTCCCCGGCGGCGAACCAGATCGTGCCGGTTTCCATCGACCATCACCTCGGCGACCGGCGGGCGGGCATTGTAGGAACTGCCCATGGAAGCCGCGTAGGCTCCGCAGGAGAACACTGCGAGCAACTCGCCCTCTTCCACCGCAAGGCGTCTTGAGCGGCCCAGGTAGTCTCCCGTTTCGCACACCGGTCCCACGACGTCGCAGTTCAGGCGCTCACGGCCTTCATCCTTGATGACCGGCATGATGGCATGCCAAGCCCCGTACAGGGCCGGGCGCATCAGTTCGGTCATGGCCGCATCCACCACGACAAAGTGTCCGTCGGTGGTGCGCTTGATGTACTCGACGCGGGTCAGCAGGATCCCTGCGTTGCCCATCACGTACCGTCCCGGTTCGATAATCAGGGACAAGGGCCGGTCCCCGATTGCCTCGCGCAGGCCCTCGGCATAGGGATCGAGAGACGGCGACTCTTCGTCCTGGTAACAGATCCCCAAGCCTCCGCCGACATCCACGTATTCCAGTTCGACCCCTTCTTCGCGCAACTGATCCGCCAGGCCCACCAATTGCCGTGCCGCCATGACGATCGGCCCGGCATCAATCAACTGGGAGCCGATGTGGCAGGCCACGCCGCGGATTTCCAGCCCATCCAGGCGGTTCGCCATGCGGTAGGTCTCCAGTGCCTCCTCCCACGGGATGCCGAACTTGCTGCCGCGAAACCCGGTCGCGATATGCGGGTGCGTGTCCACCTCGATCGCCGGGTTGACGCGCAGGGAAACCGGGGCCACCTTCCCCATTTCCCGGGCAATGCGGGAAATCCGTTCAAGTTCGCTCGGTGATTCCACGTGAAAGGCTCCGATGCCCGCGTCCAGAGCCTGCCGAATCTCTTCCGCGGTCTTGCCGACACCTGAAAAGACAGAAGCGGACACATCACCGCCCGCCGCCTTCACGCGCGCCAACTCACCCCCGGACACGAGGTCGAACGCGCAGCCCAGCTGCGCCAGATGCTGCAATACCGCGAGATTCCCGTTGGCCTTGACCGCGTAGCAGATACGGCAGGACTGCCCAGAGAAGGCCGCGTGTAATTCTTCGATGCGGCGGCGCATTACGGCAGCCGAATACACGAAGCATGGCGTACCATGCTCCTCGGCAATCAATTCCAGCGGAACTGACTCGGCGTGCAGCCGATCGTCCTGGTAAATGAAATCTTCCATTAACCGTCGGCCGCGGCCTCCGGCGGCGGCTCAAGCGGCCCCATCTGCCCGCACCCGGCCTGCGCCCCGATCAATACGAAGCCCAGAAACAACCATCGCAGAACGCTCATGAATTCTCTCCCGTCAATGCGCGCCTAATATACTATGCGCCAAGCCTAAATCCAGCCAACCCTCCGTATATCGGTCACTTTCCTTGAGCCCTTCCGACTCTCTGATACAAGAACCCGCCGACGGTCCCGCCCGCTCTGCGCTGGTCTGGCTGCACGGCCTGGGCGCGACGGTCGAAGATTTTGTGGGTCTGGGTCGCCAATTGCAGTGCCCGGGCCTGCGCGTGATTGCCCTTCAGGCCCGGCCACAGCCGGTTACGATCTTCGGCGGGCAGGTCGCGCCGTCCTGGTTCGACATCCTGCCGAAACCGGATGGGCGCGTCACCAGCAACATAGACGAACTGAAAGAAAGCGCCGAGCGCGTCCGTGCCGAGTTCGAGCGGCAGCGCGAATCCGGAATCACTCGATTCGCGGTCGGGGGCTTCTCCCAAGGCGGCGCACTGGCCCTGTTCACCGCGCTGACCCATCCCGAACCCTTGGCCGCCGCCGTCTGCCTGTCTTGCTACCTGCCGCAAGACGAATACATGACGCAACAGGTCGGTCGCCTGACACTGCAGACTCCCGTGTTCATGGCGCACGGCACCGCGGATGGAGTCATTCTTCACGAATACGGCGAAGCCTCCCGCGACTGGCTGCGCCAACACGGGGCCCCGGTCGAGTGGCACAGCGGGGAATTCGCCCACGAGGTCACTCTGGAGGAAATCGCCGCGTTGGGCGAGTTCCTGCGCAACAACCTAGGCTGAAATAGAGTGCTTTTCAGTTAGTTAAGGCTGTTCCGGCATTGCCAGCGGCCCGGCCGCAAGTTCTTCCTGCGCCTGTGTCACCCGGGCACGCACCGCATCGGGAGCCGTGCCGCCGTGCAGGCCGCGTGCCGCGACCGATCGTTCCGGCGTCAGCGACTCGAGCAGTTCGGCATCGATGGCCGGACTGAATTGCTGAACTTCTTCCGGATCCAGCGCGTCCAGCGCCAGGCCACGTTCGGCCGCATGAGCCACGACCTGTCCGGTGATGTGATGCGCGTCCCGGAACGCGACGCCACGCGCCACCAGCGCATCCGCCAGATCCGTTGCGGTTGAATAGCCGCCCGCCGCTGCCGTCTTCAGCCTCTCCCGGTCGAATTCCATCGCCTGCACCACCGCCCGCATGATCGACAGGCAGGCCAATGCGGTGTCCACGCTGTCGAACAGCGGTTCCTTGTCTTCCTGGTTGTCCCGGTTGTACGCCATGGGCTGCGCCTTCATGAGCATCAGCAACGCCTGCAGGTGCCCGCAGACGCGCGCACTCTTCCCGCGGATCAACTCGAGGGCATCCGGATTCTTCTTCTGCGGCATGAGCGAGGAGCCTGTGCAGTATTCGTCCGGCAGGTCGACCCACCCGAACGCCGGGCTGGCCCACAGGACGATCTCCTCCGCCATCCGCGACAAGTGCACCATCAGGAGGCTGAGAACCGCGCAGGTCTCGACCGCGAAATCCCGGTCGCTGACCGCATCCAGCGAGTTGTCGCACAGCGCATCGAAGCCCAGGAGCTCCGCCACGTACTGCCGGTCCACCGGATAGCCAGACCCGGCCAGGGCTGCCGCTCCCAGCGGCAGCGTATTGGTCCGGCGGAACGCCTCCGCCAGCCTCTGCCGATCGCGCTTCAGCATCTCGTACCAAGCCAGAAGATGATGGCCCAGAGTGACCGGCTGCGCCGTCTGCAAGTGGGTGAAGCCTGCCATCAGGGTTTCCGCCTCCGCCCCTGCCCGCTCGACCAGAACCGACTGCAGGGCGTGCGCTTCGGCATCCAGTTGCGCCTGCGCGGCCCGGGCATACAGCCGCAGGTCGGTGGCCACCTGGTCGTTCCGGGAACGCCCGGTGTGAAGCTTCTTGCCGACCTCGCCGACCTCGGCGACCAACATCGCTTCGATATTCATGTGCACGTCTTCAAGGGCCGGATCCCATTCAGCCTCACCCGCGTCAATGCGCGCGCGCACCTGTGCCAAGCCCTCGACGAGAGTCTTGCATTCCTCTTCGGTCAGGACCCCCGCCCGCTGCAACCCACGGGCATGCGCCTGCGACCCCTGGATGTCATAGGGGTACAGGCAACCGTCGAAATGGACGGACGCCGTAAACGCTTCCACCTCGCTGTCGGTCGCCCGAGCGAACCGTCCAGCCCAGGGTTTCGCTGTAGAATCAGGCATGTGGCCCTCACGAATTTTGCGGTATTTTATGCCAGTACGCGCTTTTCTCCACAATATTTGTCCGCTTGCATGAAAAAAAACGATTCGCTGACGTCCTTTGAGGACAAGGTTGCCGTGCTGATCGACGGCAATCTTGAGTTGTACTGGGACCGAACCATTGCCATGAACCCGGCTCAGCGCGAAGCAGTTTCCCAGTTGGAGGAAAAGCTGCAGGAAGGCTTCAAAGTGGACGGCGTGCACTACGACCGCCCGGATTCGCTCAAGCGTGCGCAACTGGCCGTGAGCCTGATTCCACAAGCATTGCAGCGCGGCGACGACTCGCTGGCCGCCACTGCGCTGGCGCTGGCCTGCACCTCCCTGCCCGACCTGAAACAGATCCAGTATCGCCAGAGGCAGGACGACGGCTGGGACATTGCGCTTGTCAGCGACCGTTGCTACGCGCCTGAGGAACAGCCCATCCAATTCACCCCATGAGCCCGCCCCTCTGCCGTATCGCCACCCGCCGCAGCCCACTGGCTGTCCGGCAGGCCGAATTGGTCGCCGACGCACTGAACCGGGAAGCGGGCGTGCGCACGGAACTGCTGCGCGTGCAGACCGAGGGCGACCAGATGCTGGATCATCCCTTGGCTGCGATCGGCGGCAAAGGCCTGTTCGTCAAGGAACTGGAAAATCGCCTGCTGTCCGGCGACGCCGACCTGGCCGTCCATTCGATGAAAGACGTGCCGGCGGATCTTCCATCCGGCCTCACGCTGGCCGCGATCTGCACTCGCGCCGACCCCCGAGACGGGGTTATCGCCCCTCACCACAAAACGATCGAGGCACTCCCTGCGGGCAGCCGCGTGGGAACATCGAGCCTGCGACGCAAAGCGCAACTGCAGGCACGATTCCCCGATCTTCAGTTTTCGGACCTGCGCGGCAATGTCGGAACCCGCCTGAAGCGGGTGCAGGAAGGAGATTTTGACGCCATCGTGCTGGCCTGCGCGGGGCTGCAACGACTCGGGCTGGACGAGCACATCACGCAGATCCTGGAACCTGAGGTGTGCCTGCCCGCCATCGGCCAAGGTGCGCTCGGGATCGAGATGGCCGAAGATCACCCGCACGCACAGGCTTGGGTGGGTGCGCTGCACGACCCGGACACTGCCGCCGCCGTGACTGCGGAGCGCATGGTCAGCCGGGCGCTTTCCGGCAGTTGCCAGGTCCCCTTAGCCGCTCACGCGGTCTGCACCGGCGATCAGGAGGTCCAGGTCCAGGCCTGCCTCGCCCGCCCGGACGGCAGCCTGATCCTGCGTGCGGCGAGCGAGGGAGAATCCAGAATCGCCGGCGCAATGGCCGCAAAACAGTTGCTGGAACAAGGCGGCGCGGACATCCTAGCTGAACTGGGTGTCGCAGGCTACACATGAGCGGTACACTTTCGGGCCGCCGAATTCTCCTGACCCGACCCGAGGGACAGGTTGAACCTCTGGCCGCACGCCTGCGCGAACAAGGCGCGCAAGTCAGCCACTTCCCCGCGATCCAAATCACCTTGACTCCCCTGAATTCGACCGCTCAAACCCTGACCAAACAGGCGACATGCGTCATCTTCGTCAGCACCAACGCCGTGCGCGGCCTGATGGCGGGTCCGGATCAACTCGTGCAGGCCGTCCGGCACGCTTCCATGATTGCCGCCATCGGCCCGGCCACGGAAGCGACGCTGAAGCAGGCCGGCCTGGAACCCGGCATCGTGGCCCCTCCCCCGCATAACAGCGAAGCGTTGCTTTCCACCCCTTTTTTGCAAGACCTGAAGCATCACCGTGTTGTTATTGTCCGGGGACAGAGCGGGCGCGAGAAACTGGCCGAGAAACTGCGCAACCGTGGTGCGGAAGTGCACTACCTGGAAGTCTACCGCCGCGATCCTCCGGACCGCACCCTGTCTCTCAAGGAAACATCGGGCGGGCTCCCGGATGCCATCTGCGTCACCAGCGTTGAGATTGCCACGAATCTTCGGGAATGCATCGTGCCGGAAGAAAAGGATGGCCTTTTGGGTTGCGCCCTGATTGCCGGTAACGCACGGATCGCCACTGCCTGCCGAAATCTCGGCTACACTGCCCTTCACGGAGTAGCCGACAACCCCGGGGACGATGCCATGCTCGAAGCTCTGAACGCGTATTTCTCGCCCGAATCGCCGACCTCATGAGCCGAGCCACGCGACTGGGTGTCCTGCTGACCATCGCCGGCTGGCTGGGCCTGATCGCGGTCGGTGTCATGCTGTACATGCTGTGGACCGACACGCAGACCCGTTTCCTCGAACTGCGTGACCGCCAGCTTGAAACTCACCAGTCGGCGCATCAGGCCCTGATGGAAGTCGACCGGCGCCTGACAGGCCTGTCCGAGGAGCAGTATCGAACCCAGGCCTTGGTGGACCAGTTCTTGGAGGAACTGCGGATCCGATACACGGCCTACGAGACTCTCCTGCAACAGAAACTGGCTCCGATTTCGATCGCGCCCGACCCTCGCCAGTACCCGGTTGAAGAACTCGCCTTCCTGCTTCAGATCGCACAATACAAGCAGAACTATCTCCAGGACTCTCTCGGGACGCTGAGCGCCCTGCGCCAGGCTCGCCAGGTCCTCGACTCCCTGGATCCGGTCCACTACCACACCCTGATCCAGCAAGTGGACCAGGCAATTTCGACTCTGGAGGGCTACCGCGGTGAAGAAGCGGAGCATGCGCACCGCATCCTGACCGGCAGCTGGCTGGTGCTCAGCGAAAAGATCGCGCAATTGCAGGCGGAGGTCGAACACCAGAACGAAGTTTTGCCCACGGGCAATTGGGAGCAAATCTGGGATTCTATCGTCGAGCAGTTCGACGAGCACATCAAAGTCGAAAAGGGTGCCCCGCAGGCCGTGCAGACCATCTCGGCCTACCAGCATGTCCTGATTCTGTACGCCGCCCAGACCGAATTGTATTTGGCCCGCCTCGCGCTTCAATCCCACCGTTCTGACGCTTACGCACAATCTCTCGATCACGCCCTTGACCTGCTCTCGCAACCGGCACTTGAAAACAGTTACCCCGCACTGAAACATGACCTGGAAGCGCTCCGGGAGCAGCACCCGTTCCCTCCCTCCATCGATTTTGATCAACTGACCCGGACACTGCCGCTCACCCAATGAAAATCCTGGTGTTGATTTTCGTAGCGCTGCTGGTGACCGGCCTGGCGGCCTGGTTCGCCCAGACCCAGGGTGGCGAGGTCACCGTGCACATCGCCGACCTCACGGTTCACTCCTCTCTCCTGATGGCCCTGTTGATCGGCACCGGGATTATGCTTGGGCTTTTCGTGCTGGTATGGCTGCTGGCGCGAACACTGGAAACTCCGCAACGCCTCCGAAAGCGGCACCAGCACCGCCGGCATGAACGTGCAAACAACCTGCTCGCAAAGGGGCTGCGCAACATGCTGGAGAACCGACTGGACACCGCACGGCAGAACCTGGAGCAGGCGGCAAAGACGGAGCCCAAGCAGTCGTTGTTTCGCCTTCTGGCCGCCTCGGCCTGCGTCCAATCCAACGACCGGGATGCCTGGAGCGAGCACTTGCGCGCGGTCGCCGACCCCGACTACCAAGCGGCTTCCACCTGGCTCAAAGCGGATGGCCTGATCGCCGCGGAAGAATGGGAGGAAGCCCTGGCTGTCCTGCAGGTATTGGCCGGCGACAATCCGAACCACCCCCGAATCCTTCGCCAGCTTGCCCGCTGCTACCGGGAGCTGAACAGCTGGGAGCGGCTATTCGAACTGGGCCGGGACCAGTCGCGCCATTCGAACCTGCCGCAAGACGAAACCCGTCAATGGCTACGCGATGCCGCCCGTCACCTGTGCGAAGACACCGCAGACATGGAACTCAAGGCCCTTTGGCCGAAACTCGGGGATGCGCGCGATGACCCGGAAGTCCTGCGCGCCTATGCCGAGCGGCTGCGGTACTACGGGCAGACACACCCGGAACTGGAACCGCACCTGTGCAAACTGCTGGACGTCGGTCTCGACGATGCGGCAATCGAACTGTACGGAACGCTGCCAGGCCCAGCCACTCCGGACATGATCGTGAGGGTTCGAAAGTGGCTGAAGCAGGATCCCGAGCGGGCCTCTCTGAAGCGGGCCCTGGCCCGGCTGCACAGCCGCCTCGGGCAACACCGCGAAGCCCAAACGCAATTGGAAGCCCTTGAGAAACAAGGCGGGGATGCCCTGCTGTATCGCGAGTTGGCGGAAACCCTGGAACGGATGGGTCAGGGCGAAGCCGCGCAGGCCTACTACCGCAAAGGACTGCAGTCCCTGACCCGGACTCCTTAGTGCAGGACGGGCATCCCGGACTCCGGCGCGTCCGGGCCGGGCGGCGGCGAAGCATGATGCATGATCATTCGCCAGCCTTCGTCCGTACCGCAATAGACATTGGTTGCCAGTACGAGACCGACGACGTGGTGGCGCAGGTACAAGGTTTCCGTTAACTGGCTGATGGCGAATTGCCCGTCGAATTCCTCGCGATAGTGGTATTCCAGCTCGAAATGGAATGGCACCTCTGCCCCAAAGATCTGTTTCCAGCTCTCCTCCACTTCCTCCCGGCCGGT
>CAZRSJ010000010.1:0-40801 GCA_964602805.1 uncultured Chromatiales bacterium
CGAAGCGCAAGGCGGCGGAGATCCGCAAGGACTTCAGCCACCAGTCCTCGGCCGACCTGGCTCGGAACTTCCAGCACATCGTGCTGGAGGACCTGGACGTGCAGGCGATGCGCCGCTCGGCGCGGGGGACGAGGGAGAAGCCGGGGAAAAACGTCAGGGCAAAGTCCGCGCTGAACCGGAAGATGGCGCAGTCCTCGTGCATGGGGATGGTGGACCGCTTTCTTCAGTACAAGGCGGTGGACGTGATCAAGGTGCCGGCGCGGAACACCAGCCGGGCGTGCGCGGAATGCGGGCACGTGGACAAAGACAACCGGAAGGAGCAGGCGCACTTCAAGTGCCTGGCCTGCGGGCATACGGACAACGCGGACATCAATGCCGCACGAAACATCCTGGACCTGGGATTGAACAGGCTCCTGGCCGGAGGCGCTCCGGTGACGGGACGGGGAGGGGACAACGAAGCGGGGGCATTCTTCATGGAATGCCTAGCGGAGACCGCCAGTGATCCGTCAACGATGCAGTGGAACTACCGGGGCTCGCCCCCTGATTTCCACACCAATCCCTGAAGTGCCACAAAATAGCCAGATGGCACTGCAACCGGCTCCACTGTTGACTTCACCCACGCCGCAGCAGCAGCATACTCCCAGCATGCGCCAGTACCTTGAGTTCAAGGCGCAATATCCCCAGCACCTGCTGCTCTACCGGATGGGAGACTTCTACGAGCTGTTCTTCGAGGACGCCAAGCGCGGCTCCGAATTGCTGGATATCGTGCTGACCGAGCGTGGCCGCTCCAAGGGTCAGCCCATCCCGATGGCAGGCATCCCGGTAGTCTCACTCGACTCCTATCTCGCAAAACTCGTCGACCTCGGAGAATCCGCAGTGGTCTGCGAACAGGTCGGCGACAGCCCCTCCGGCCGGGGGCCGATGGAACGCCAGATCTCGCGCATCGTCACACCCGGAACCCTGATCGAGGACGAACTGCTGGACGCCGGGCGCGACACCCTGCTGCTCGCGCTGTGGCCGGGGAATCCGATCGGGCTGGCCAGCTTGAACCTGAGCTCGGGCCGTTTCAACGTAATGGAGCTTCCATCCATCGAAGACCTGTTCGCGGAACTGGAGCGCCTCCAGCCGGCAGAAATCCTGTACCCGGAATCGAACACCCCTCCGGACTGGGAAGACACGCACTGGCAGCCTCTTTCGGACTGGCATTTCGATGCCGAAACCGCCACACGGCTCTTGTGTCAGCAACTCGGGGTCCATGACCTGTCCGCCTTCGACTGCCAGGATGCGCCTTCCGCCACCGGAGCCGCTGGAGCCCTGCTCTATTACGCTCAAGAGACGCAACGAGCGGCACTGCCGCACATTACGAGCCTGCAGCGGGAGCGGCGCGATACCCATATCTACCTGGATGCCACCAGTCGGCGAAATCTTGAACTGGAGGAAACCATCTCCGGCGATTCCCGCCACAGCCTGCTGGGCGTATTGGACAAAACCGTCACGGCCATGGGCCGCCGCTGCCTCAGCCGATGGATCCAGTCTCCCCTTCGCGACCGGGAGATGCTGGCGGCACGCCATCAAATCGTTTCTCACCTGCTGGACAACACGCACCGCGCCCCGATCCGCGAACAGTTGAAAAAGGTCTCCGACATCGAGCGCGTCATTGCCCGCCTCGCCCTGTACACCGCTTCTCCTCGGGACTTGTGTGGCCTGGCCCAAACCCTGCAGCGCCTGCCGGATTTGCGCCGCCTGCTGGAGAACATTGACGCGACAGAATTCGATTCCTACCGTGCCCATTTGCAATCGGACCCGGAACTGGCCGCACATCTGGCCTCGGCGCTCGCGGAGAATCCTCCTCCGACCATCCGCGAAGGCGGCGCCATCGCGGCGGGATTCGACTCCGAGCTGGATGAACTGCGCGAACTGTCGCGCGGAGCCGACGATTTCCTCCTGGAGATGGAGACGACCGAACGGGAGCGCACCGGCATCGCCCAACTCAAGGTCGCCTACAACCGGGTTCACGGCTACTACATCGAGGTCCCGCGCAGCCAGGCCGAGCGGGTGCCCGACCACTACCGGCGGCGGCAGACGCTCAAGAACTACGAACGTTACCTGACATCGGAACTGAAGGAATTTGAAGACCGCGTCCTGAGTGCGCGCAGTCGGGCGCTGGAGCGGGAGAAGCAGGTCTACCAGAATCTCCTGGAAAGCCTGACGCCACACCTGAACCACTTCAAGCAATGCGCAGCCGCGCTGTCCGAACTGGACGTGCTCTGCAGCTTCGCCGAGCAGGCCAAGGCACACCACTACTGCTGCCCCGAACTGGTCGACGAACCCGGCGTCGAGATCGAAGCCGGCCGCCACCCGGTAATCGAGCTGACTTGGAACGAACCATTCGTGCCAAACGACACGCTGCTCTCCGAGCAACGCCGCCTGCTCCTCGTCACCGGCCCGAACATGGGCGGCAAATCCACCTACATGAGGCAGACCGCACTGATCGTGCTGATGGCCTGCATTGGCAGCCATGTGCCGGCCAAGCAGGCCCGGATCGGCCCCATCGACCGCATCTTCACCCGCATCGGAGCCTCCGACGACCTGACTTCCGGCCGTTCTACGTTCATGGTCGAAATGACGGAAGCGGCCAACATCCTGCACCATGCCTCCGAATACAGCCTGGTGCTGATGGACGAGATCGGCCGCGGCACCAGCACCTTCGACGGAATGGCACTGGCACTGGGCTGCGCCGAATACCTGGCCACCCAAAACCGGGCCTTCACCCTTTTCTCCACGCACTACTTCGAGTTAACCCAGCTGGCCGAGATCCATCCCGGGATCGTCAACCTGCACCTGGACGCCACGATGCATGGCCAGCAGATCGTTTTCCTGCACGCCGTCAAGGAAGGACCCGCCAGCCAGAGCTACGGTCTGCAGGTCGCACGCCTCGCGGGCATTCCCGCGCCGGTGCTGGAACGGGCCCAGGCGTACCTGTTGGAACTCGAGGACGACAGCACCCAGCGTTGGGCGCGCAGCAATCCGCAGAAAGACCTGTTCGTGCCCCCTTCCGACCCTCCATCCGTCCCGGCCACACTGGAACGCCTCCGTCAGATCAAGCCCGATCAACTGTCGCCCAAAGAGGCTCTGGACCTGATTTATGAATTGCAGAAACTGGATTCCCCCGAGGATGACGATTGACTCCGGCGAATCCGGCGCCGACGGGTAGATCACGATGCCGGCTCGGTCATTCCTGAAACTGGTTCTCGGGAAGCTTGCCTCACCGTGGGTTCAGTTGTACCGAAACGTCCGCCAAGGCTCGGCCCGCCTGCCGGAAGAACTGATCGAACAAGGCCCCCGCATCCAAGCCAGCGCCCAGTACGGCGGGATGGGCGAACGCGAACTGGAACTGCGCATGGAACAGATCATCGAGCGCATCCTTTCCACTCGACGCCGCGTGCACGAGCCCGCAAAGCAACTGGCCCCCTTCAATCACTTCGAGCAGCGCCGCTTCCTGGATTCCGGGCAGGCCCTGGCCGACCGTGACGTCGAACTCGCCTACCAATTCTTCCATTTCGGCATCCCGTCGCTTCGGCTGATCGATGAAGAGCACTGGGACGGCTGGCTCGACCATCTGCGCGCCTGCTACGACCTGGTCGGAGTCGGTGCCGCCGTGCAAGCCATGCAGGAAGTCGAAGGCTACCTGCAAAAAATCCTCGGCGGCGCCCGCGCCATCCGTCTCAACGACGTGGAACAGCTGGTTGAGTCGCTGCTGGTCGGCTTCGGTGGACGGCCGCTCAAAGTCGGAATCGCTCCGGAACCGTACACCGACACGGAAACCGTCTACCTGCCCGAACTGATGGATGCCTGCGACACCCGGGAGGAAAACTTCGAATTGCTCAAGGCGACCGCCGCGTACCTGTGGGCGCAAACCCGGTACGGGACGTACCGGGCGCCCGCCGACGCCTTCGCCAGCTATTCGGACCGCGCCCGTGCCCGCCGCTACTTCCACGCACTGGAAATGCTCCGTCTGGATGCCCGGATCCGGCGCGACATGCCCGGCATCGGCCGCATCCTCAAGCGTCACAACCCGCCCAACGCATGGGCGGGGCTGCCCGACGCATGGACGGCCGCCGTCGCGGAAATCTCGGATCCGAAAGCCACGGTCGAAGACTCCCTGCGACTGCTCGAAGAACTCTATCCGACCGCGGTAACGCTCCCGGAGGTTCCGTACCAAGGCGCGCTGCGCCCGGAACTGGCGTCCGAAATCCTAGCCAAACGGGTGGACGAGGAGCAACATCTACTGGCAAATGCCCTGCTCAGCCTGAAGCAGGAGCTGTCCCCTTTCCAGTCCGAGAAGGAGCAAAACGAACGTTTCACCGTGCGCAGGGAACAGAATCAGGTGGCCGACGAATTTGCGTTTTCCCTGGAATTCGGTGACGAAACCGTCACTCCGCCCGAAGATATCCAGCAACTGCTGGAGTCCATCATTCAGGACCTCGGGGAAATCCCCGATGAGTATCTTGAGCCGGCCAGCGCCGGTGCCTACCCCCCGGCTTCGGAAGAATCGGAGGATGCTTCTTCGCCCGCGAACGGAGATGCTGACTACGTCTACCCGGAGTGGGATCATTCCCGCCAGAAGTACCGGGCCGACTGGTGCCAGCTGTACGAACGCCCGATCACCGGCACCAGCGAACAATTCGCACAGGACACGATGGATCGGCACCGCCGCCTGCTCGCCGGGCTTCGGCGCACGTTCGAGGCCCTGCGCGACGAGGAGAAGCGCGTCCGCCGGGAAATGCACGGCGACGAGGTGGACCTGGACAGCTTCATCAACGCCTACAGCGACTATGTCAACGGCTCGGAGCTGGACGAACGTCTATTCACCCGCATGAAAAAACTGGATCGCGACATCGCCGTGATGTTCCTGATCGACATGAGCAGCTCCACGTCCGGCTGGATCAACGACCTGATGCGCGAGGCGCTGGTGCTGCTGTGCGGGGCACTGGAAGCGCTGGGGGATCGCTATGCGATCTACGGATTTTCCGGGCGCACCCACCGCAATTGCGAGTTGTATCCGATCAAGAACCTGGATGAAGCCTACGGCGGCGACGTCCGCCGCCGCATCAGCGGCATCACGCCCCGGAACTACACCCGCATGGGCGTGATGATCCGCCATCTCACGCAACTGCTAAAGAACACGGAAGCCCGCACCCGCCTGCTGATCACGCTGTCCGACGGCAAACCGGACGACCAGGACGGATACCGGGGCACTTACGGCATCGAGGATACCCGCCAGGCGCTGAATGAGGCCCGACATTTGGGAATCCACCCGTATTGCATTACCATAGACAAAGAGGGCATGGAGTACCTCCCGCACATGTACGGGGCCTCTAATTTTGCCGTAGTGAGCCACATCGAAAAACTTCCGACCAAGGTGTCCGACATCTACCGCCGCATCACCCTATGAACACTATTTATCCCCATGGAACCCGTATCGGCCTGGCACTGACACTAGTGCTGGCGCTGACCGGCTGCAAAACCGACCTCTTCAGCACTCAGGACATCCCCAAGGAAGTCAAGGGAATCGCCAAAACCAGCGTGGACTACGCCTTGGACGCACACCTGAACGCGACCACCGAGGGGCTCGAAGAACTGATGCGGGAGTTGTACCGGCTCAACCCCGAAGAACTGGAGAAAATGCCAGGCGCCACGGTCGACGAGCGAGTCGCCCTGGTACTGCCGGACCGCACTTACGACGAGTTGCGATTCGGAGAATTGAACAGCCACCGCGGCACCGAAGCGATGCAGTTGGCATTCGAACCCCGCTTCATCGGCGACCGGGTCTTTGCACTGATGGTCGGCATCGTCAGCCAGATGCGGGTCGCGTACAACGACAAGTTGGAATTTTTCGCCCTGAATCGGCTGGATTCCCAGAATCTCGAGAACTTCGCCAACAACCTGGAAATCGTCCGCGTCAGCTTGGAACGCCGGACCGGGCCGGACGGCCAGCCGATCATACGGCACGAGGGCGACGTCCAGCTCCTGGAATCGGGGCTTCCCAGGCCGACTCCCGGGCAGATCCTGGACCAACTCGTCGGGCACCAGCGAGTGCTGGTCAGCATCACGCATGGTTGGCGGGATCGCGCCCACCAGGCCGCAGTGAGGACGATGGGCGCCGTCATCATGCTGCCTATCCCCTAAGCCCCCCGCGCGCATGGACGCGAACATCACGATCTTCCACAACCCGCGCTGCAGCAAGTCCAGGCAGACGCTGCAACTGATCCGGGAACAGGGCGTCGAGCCCAATATCATCGAATACCTGAAGACGCCCCCGGACGAAGCAACCCTGGCCGACATCCTGGAACGGTTGGGAATCTCCGCGCATGAGTTGGCCCGAACCGGGGAGTCGCTGTACAAGGAACTGGGGCTGGACCAGGATTCACCTGATGAGGCGCAGATGCTCCACCTGCTGGTCGAGAATCCGAAATTAATCGAACGCCCGATCGTCGTGACACCGCGCGGAGCCGCCATCGGCCGACCGCCCGAAAACGTCCTGAAACTATTGTGAAAGACATCGAAATCCTGGTGCTGTACTACAGCCGGTACGGCGCCACCGCCGACATGGCGAACCGGGTCGCGCACGGCGTCGAGGAAGTCGAGGGCGCAAGCGCGAAGATCCGCACCGTGCCGTCGATTTCGGCCAACTGCGAGAAGACCGAGCCGGACATCCCGGAAGACGGCCCGCCCTACGCCCAGCCGGAAGACTTGGAACGCTGCGACGGCCTGGCGTTGGGCTCGCCCACCCGATTCGGCAACATGGCCGCGCCAATGAAGTACTTCTGGGACCAGACCGGGAGCCAATGGCATTCGGGCGCACTGATCGACAAGCCGGCCGGCGTGTTCACCTCGACCAACAGTTTGCACGGCGGCCAGGAAACCACCCTGATCAGCATGATGACCCCCTTGCTGCACCACGGTGCGGTGATCGTCGGGGTGCCCTACGACGAACCGGCGCTGAATGCCACGCAAAGCGGCGGGACGCCTTACGGGCCCAGCCACTGGGCCGGTCGCGAGGAATCCGCGGCTTTAACCGAGCACGAGATCGCCATCTGCCGAACGCTGGGCCGGCGTCTGGCCTTGTTTGCTCAAAAAATCAGTTCAGCGTCCGACTAGGATTCAGAGCCGGCTCTCCGAAGTCGGCGGCTGCGCCAACACCTCACGCACGAACGGCACGGTAATCCGCCGCTGCAGGCTCAACGAGGCTAGCTCCAACTGATCCAGCAACTGGCAGAGTTGCCCCAGATCGCGGGTTATATGGCGCTGCATGTAGTGCACCGCATCCTCCGGCAGGTCGTACCCTTGGCTGTGCGCGCGGCGGCGTAATGCTTCGGATTTCCCTTCATCATCCAGGGGCTGCAGCGGAAACGACACGGCGCCGCGGAGCCGGGAACGCAGGTCGGGCAGTTCCACCGACACATTTTCCGCAGGCTGGCGCGCCGCCATCAGCAGGCTGGCGCCGTGATCCATCGCCTGGTTGACCAGGCCGAACAACCGTTGCTCCCAGTCTCCCTGCTCCAGCACGGCATCCACGTCATCCAGGCAGATCCACAGGCACTGTTCCAGGCCATCCAGGGTTTCCGGGCCCAGTTCCCGCATCTGCTTCAGCGGCAGATAGGCCGCGGACTCCTCCCGAGTCTCCGCCTGGTGGCAGACCGCTTGCAACAGGTGCGTCTTTCCGCTGTCATGGGGGCCATGCAGCCACAGGGACCCGCCCTGCCGCGGCAAGAATTCCAACGCGTCGAGGTTGAGAATTCCCGTGTTGTCGTCCGTGCAGAAATTGGCAAAGGTATGCCGTGGATTGGAACCGAGCGGCAGAATCAATTGGCTCATTGGGAAGCGTCCCCAGGATCTTTTAGCAATCCGCCCCAGACCAGTATGTACCCGATCCCGCTGACGAACGTTGCGACCACGGTCGCCCACAGCAGGACATCAAGCAACATCGGCGGCAGAACGGTCAACTGGTTTCCCATGAAGGCGAACACCGTGACGATCTGTACGAAAGTATTGATTTTCCCGACTTTTAGGACTGCGGTTTTCTGCCCGGGATGGAGCAGGTAATTCATCAGGGTTCCCCCGACGACCATGACATCGCGTCCCACCACCAGCGTCACCAACCACACCGGTAGTAGTTCCAAATGTCCCAGCATCACGAAAGCGGCCACCAGCATCACCTTGTCCGCGAGCGGGTCCAACCCGGCCCCCAGAGCGCTCGTAGCTTTCAGGTAACGGGCCAAGAAACCGTCCAAGCCATCCGAGATGCCCATCACGATGAACAGGATCAGTGCCAAGCCGAACTGCTGTTCCAGCAGCAGCATTGCGAACCACGGCACCAGAAGCAGGCGCAGGACGCTGATCAGGTTGGGAATGTGCTGGATCATGGGCTTTGCAGTGGATATTTTAATGCAGGAGTAAAATGGCCGCGTACCGAGCGGTTCCGTGTCAGAAAAAGAATCTTCCGCTTCCGCCTACCGGGAGGCCGGGGTCAATATCGACGCCGGCAACCGCTTGGTGAAACGCCTCGCTCCGCTTGCGAAGCAGACCTTCAACGAACAAGTCCTCAGCGATCTCGGCGGATTCGGCGGGCTCTACCAGTTGTCGCAGGATTACGCACAACCTGTATTAGTGTGCGGAACAGACGGGGTTGGCACCAAGCTGCTCCTGGCCCAAAAGCTCCAGCAACACGAAACCATTGGCATCGACCTCGTGGCCATGTGCGCGAACGACATCCTGACACACGGCGCACGCGCCTTGCTGTTCCTCGACTATTACGCCTGCGGGACGCTGAACGTGGGGGAAGCGGAAGATGTGGTCCGCGGAATCGCGGCGGGATGTCAACAGGCCGGTTGCGTCCTTCTCGGCGGGGAGACAGCCGAAATGCCCCGGCTCTACCGCCCGGGCGACTACGACCTCGCCGGGTTCTGCGTCGGTCTCGCAGAACGCGACCGCCTGCTCCCTCGCACGGATATCCAGCCGGGTGATGTCGTGATCGGGATGGACTCCAGCGGCGTGCACGCCAACGGCTTCTCTCTCGTCAACCACCTGCTGGAGACAGCGCCGGAGGATCCGGACCGGCTGGAAGCGCTACTGCAACCCACCACGATTTACGAACCGCACCTGCGGGAAGCCATCGATTCCGGAAAAGTTCTGGCGCTGGCCCACATTACGGGCGGCGGCCTGACCGAAAACATTCCGCGCATCCTGCCGGAAGGCCTGTCCGCACAAATCGACCTCGAAAGCTGGACGCGCCCGGAACTGTTCGACTGGATACAGTCGGAAGGCAACGTTGACGAAGAAGAGATGCGGCACATCTTCAACTGCGGAATCGGCATGGTCGCACTGGTTCGCCCGGAAGATGCGGAAGCCGTCACGCAAGGCATTCAATCCACCGGACTGGGCGCCCGAATCATCGGCGAAATTGTTGCCCAAGACCCCCCTCAAAAAACCTTATATACTACGCGCTCATGATTCCAATGGCGATCTTGTTCTCCGGAGAGGGAACAAACCTGCAAGCCTTGATCGATGCGGTGCACCAGCGCCGCATCTATGCTGAAATTCGCTGCGTTATCAGCAACAAACCGCAAGCGCACGGGCTGGATCGCGCAAGAGCGGCCGGTATCGAGACGCTGGTCATCGGCGACACCGACCGAGTTGCCCGGGAAGAAAAAACGCTCGCGGCCCTGCAGGAACGCGGCGTCGAGTTGGTCTGCCTAGCCGGCTACATGCGCGTCCTGTCCGAGATCATGGTCGGGCCCTATCTCGGGCGAATGCTCAATATCCACCCTTCCCTGCTCCCGGCCTACCGCGGTGCGAACACTCACCGCCGGGTTTTGGAAGCCGGTGAAAAACACCACGGGTGCAGCGTGCACTTCGTGACCGAGGACCTGGACGAAGGCCCGCTAATCATCCAAGCGAGCGTGCCCGTGCACCTGGATGACACCGAAAGGGCGCTGGCCCTTCGCGTGCTGGAACAGGAACACCTGATCCTGCCGCTGGCGGTCCAATGGTACTGCGACGGCCTCCTGCGCCTGCAGGACGGGGCCGTCCATCTTCGCGGAGAACAACTTGACGAACCGTTGATTTATGAGGCTGGCCCCTAGCCTCTGCGGCCTTCTCCTCTTTGGCTTATCCGCTGCCGCTGCGGACACCACCCAAGCCACCTACGACCTTTACTACCAAGGCGCGCGGACCGGAACGGTCACCGTCACTCTCACGCGCGAGACGGCGCACACCTACTACAAGGCCGTCGCCAAACCGAACTGGCTGGCCCGCCTGTTCGGCCAAGGCACCATCATCGAACGCGGCACCATGAACAGCGAAGATCTGCGGCCCCAAGAGTATTTCTATCACGATTCAGGCCGGAAACGTCACTACAGATACGTCTACGACTGGTCTCACGGCCAGGTTCTCATCACGACCCATGAAAACGAATCCGTCGAGCCACTCGGAGACAACACGCTGGATCCCGCTGCCATGGCCGTACGCCTGCTCCGTGATCTGCCCAGCCCCTCGCCCAACTACAGTGTCCTCTCCAAGGGCCTGCTCAAGGTGTATCGTTTCGAGACTCCGGTATTGGAACCCCTCGAAGTACTAGGTCAAGAGCGGCTGGTCTGGAAGGTGGTCCGCATCCGCGGAAGCGCCGAGGACTCGCGCATCATCACCTGGCACGATCCCAAGCACGGCCAGTGGATGGTTCGCACCGTGCGCATGGAGGACGGCGACGAAAAGATCCGGCTTGAATTAGCCGGCCTAGATCAGTCAGACACCAGCGATCTGCATCCGGTCGACCAGTAACGCTCCAGTCTGAAGAGAACCACGGCAGTCCTGTTCCGCTCCAACCGCGACAATGCCGCGGTACATGTCCGGCAGGGAACCGGCGATGGTGATTTCATGCACGGGGTGCGCCACGGCACCATCCTCGACCCAGAATCCAGCCGCACCCCGGGAATAGTCGCCGGTCACCTGGTTGACGCCCTGCCCCATCAGCTCCGTCACCACCAATCCCCGCCCGAGGCGCTGCAACAATTCATCCCAGGGCAATGCGGGCTCTCGGGATTCCAATACGAGATTCCGTACCCCGCCGGCATTGCCGGTAGAGGCCAGTCCGAGCCTGCGTGCGGAATAACTGCTCAGGAACCACCCGCGCAGAATGCCGTCATCCACCACGACCCGCTCCTGCGTTGCCACGCCTTCCGCGTCAAACGGTGCGCTGGCTGCCCCTCCGACCTCGTGCGGATGTTCGGTCAGGGTGATCTCCTCCGCCCAGACCTGTTCATCCTTCCGGCCAAGCAGGAAAGACGCCTCGTGGTAGAGCGCCTGACCGCTGGCTGCACCCACGAAATGTCCAAGTAGCGACCGCGCGACCGGAGCTTCGAACAATACCGGCGCAACGCAACTGGCAAGCGGTCGCGCTCCCAAGCGGCGTACAGTTCGCTCTGCCGCAATGCGCCCCACCGTCCCGGGATCCTGCATCTTGCGCCAGTCGCAGTGGGTGCTGTGCCAGTAATCCCGCTCCTGCGCCCCGGCCTCGTCCGCCGCCACGACACAGCAACTGAGGTCGTGGCTGCTGCGCCGGTAGGCGCCCATGAAGCCCAGGCTGTTGCCAAGCACCCGAATGCCGTCGTAGCGGCGGACCTCCGCCCCTTCCGAGTTTGCGATGCGGCCATCGGCGCGCGCGGCATCCTCGCACTTGAGTGCGAGCCTGACGGCTTCGTCGCTATCGAGATCCCAGGGGTGATGAAGGTCCAGTTCCGGGTATTCGAAGGCCAGCCGGTCTTCGTCCGGCAGGCCGTGGCAGGGGTCTTCTTCGGTACTGCGGGCGATCTGGCAGGCCGCTTCGACCGTGCGTTCGACCGAGTCCTCGCGCAAGTCCGTGCTGGAGGCACGGCCGCGCCGCTGGTCAAAGTAGGCGGTGATCGACAGGCCTTGATCCTGCTCGTGTTCGATAGTCTCAAGCTCGCCAAGCCGCACCGAGACCGTCAGGCCCTCACCGCGCTCCAGCGAAACCGCCGCGGCGGTCGCCCCTTGCCGGCGGGCCTGGTCCAATGCTTGCTGAACGCACGTGCGCAGGTCCTGCGCCGAGGCGGATTCAGCCGTCATGCATCTGGGTCCCCCCGACTGTCAACTCGTCGACCCGCAGCGTCGGCTGGCCCACGCCCACCGGGACCTGCTGCCCGTCCTTGCCGCAGGTGCCGATTCCATCGTCGAGCTCCAGGTCGTCGCCGACCATGCTGACGCGCCGCAGCACGCTGGGGCCGTCTCCGATCAGGGTTGCCCCCTTCACGGGGTGGGCAATCTTTCCGTCCTTGATCAGGTAAGCCTCGGAAGCGGAAAACACGAATTTGCCGGACGTGATATCTACTTGCCCGCCATTGAATCCGACCGCATACAGCCCATGGTCGACCGACGCCAGAATCTCTTCCGGTGAATGGGCGCCCGCCTGCATGTAGGTATTGGTCATGCGTGGCATCGGCTGGTGCGCATAGGATTCGCGACGACCGTTGCCAGTTGAACAAGTCTTGCAAAGACGCGCATTGTGACGATCGTACAGGTAGCCGCGCAAGATGCCGTCCTCGATCAGGACCGTGTTCTGGGTCGGGGTTCCCTCGTCATCCATGCGCAGCGAGCCACGGCGATCCGGCAAGGTGCCGTTGTCCACGACCGTAACTTCAGGGCTGGCCACACGCTGACCCATCAGGTGGGTAAATGCCGAAGTGCCTTTGCGAACCGCATCGCCTTCCAAGCCATGTCCTATGGCCTCGTGCAGCAGCACGCCGGGCCAACCGTGCCCAAGCACCACGGTCATGGTGCCGGCTGGGGCTTCCTGGGATTCCAGATTGAGCAACGCCACGCGTACGGCTTCCTGTGCAAACCGGGCCGGTGCCCCGGTCTCCAGTAACCGGCTGTATCCATAGCGCCCGCCCCCGCCATGTCCGCCGATTTCACGCCGCCCGTCCCGTTCGGCAATAACACTGACGCTCAGGCGCACCAGCGGGCGGATGTCGGTCTGGTATACGCCTTCCGTCGAGGCGATCAGGATTACCTCGTAGGTGGACACCAGAGTCGCCGTCACTTTCTTGACCTCGGGGGCCAATCCACGAGCGGTTTCATCCACTTCGCGCAATAGGGCGATCTTCTGCTCCATGTCCAGGTTCTGCAGCGGATTGTCGTAGCCGCAAACGGCGGGCGGCGGAGTCGAAGACGACTGCGGCAGGCGGGCCTGCCGGTCGCCATGCGCGATGGAACGCGCGGCCCGGGCCGCCTCCAGCAACTGTTCGGGACTCAGTTCCTCGGAATACGCGAATCCGGTTTTCTCACCCAATGCTGCACGGACACCGGCACCTTGTTCCAGGGTAAAAGCCGCATCTTTGACGATTCCGTTCTCGATTGTCAGCGATTCATGCTGTGAATGCTGCAGGTATACGTCTGCATAGTCACAGGCCCGCGACCAGGCATGCGCAAGGGTTTGTTCCAGCGTTTGCGGCGTCAGTTCTCCCGGATCCAGGAGGTAACGTCGAACCGCGCCGTCGGTTACGCGCTCATCTGGCATGTCAGCCTCCGGTTGTGAATGCTGGGAAAGTTTTTCCGAATCTCATCAAGCCGCTGTCGATCGATGTCCGCGACGACCACGCCCGCCCCGTGAGCACGTTCCCCCTTGATCGAACCCCAAGGATCAATGATCATGGAATGCCCGTGGGTCTCGCGCCCGTTCAAGTGATAACCGCCCTGCGCGCTGGCAACCAGGTAAACCAAGTTCTCGATCGCGCGGGCGCGCAACAGGCTCTCCCAATGCGCCTTGCCCGTCAACGCCGTGAACGCGGCAGGCAGCGTAATGATCTCCGCCCCCTGATCCAGGAGCGCGCGGAACAGTTCCGGAAAGCGCAGGTCGTAGCAAACGGTTAACCCGATACGTCCGAACGGGGAATCCGCGACGACCACCTCGTTTCCGCTGCGGATGGTCGCGGACTCGTTGTAGCTCTCCCCGCTGGCGACCAGCGTCACATCGAACAGGTGGATTTTGTCGTAACGTGCCCGGATTTCCCCCCGGTCATCGAACAGCATGCATGCGGCCGCCGTCTTGGCATCGATCCCGCAGTGCAACGGGAGGGTTCCACCCACGACCCAGATCTGGTGCCGACGGCACTGCTTGCGGATGAACTCCTGGATCGGCCCGTCTCCCGGCAGCTCCCGGTATTGCAGGATGTCCTCGTCCTGCAAGCCCATCATGGCAAAGTTCTCGGGCAGGACCACCAGCCGCGCGCCGTCCTCGACCGCTGTCTTGATCAGACGTCCGGCCTCCAGCAGATTGGCATCCAAGTTAGGGCCGGAAGCCATTTGTACCGCAGCAACCCTGTCCATAGTCCCTCGAAGATTAACGTGGCCGGTTTCGAGCCGGCTCACGAGGAATTCGTTCCTGAAATCGTAGCATGTCCTCGCGCTCGGGCTTCTGCTTGAGCCGGATCCGGTAACGTTCCGTCACGAACATCCGGGCCGCCTCGTGCATCAGGTGGTTGGGATGCTCATTGCAATACTTCTCAAGCCATTCGTTAGTGCGGGTGAGTCCGGAGTATTCCGCAATGCTGTACGTGTCGCGCACGAGGTAGTTGTATGCGGTGAGGTAACCGGCCAGCCAACTGTAGTACAAGCCGCGTTTCTCGGCCGGGACATCCAGGAAACTGGCGCAGGTATCCAGACCCAAGCCCTGTGTCTTGTACTGCTGATTCAGGTCACGCGCGTGCGCCAGCGTCGTTGAGGCACCGAGCAGGATGCCGATCAATCCGCAAACGATCCAACGGCCCTCCCTTCGTCGCGGAACCCAACCGGTTCCCGCTGCCATCATTCCTTGCATAACGCTTTAAGCGGAAACGGCACACCGGTGCCGCCGTGGCCGCAGTAGCCCCCCGGGTTCTTGCCCAGGTATTGCTGGTGGTAGGACTCGGCAAAGTAGAACGTTTCGGACGGGACGATTTCGGTTGTGATCGGGTCGCCCCCTTTTGCGGACAGTGCCGCCTGATACAGCTCGAGGCTCCGCCTAGCCAGTTCCTCTTGTTCGCGATCGGCACAGTACACGCCAGAACGGTACTGGGTGCCAATGTCGTTTCCCTGGCGCATTCCCTGGGTTGGGTCGTGGCCCTCCCAGAAACAGGCCAGCAGCTCCGGGTAGGTGATCAGGCCGGGATCGTAGACGACGCGTACCGCTTCGGCGTGCCCGGTCTGCCCGGAGCACACTTCCTCGTAAGTGGGATCCAGGGTTTTTCCGCCGGTATAGCCCACCGCGGTGGTCCACACGCCCTTCAATTGCCAGAAGCGCTGCTCCGCCCCCCAGAAGCACCCCAGCGCGAATTCCGCGATTTGCAACTGCACCGGATACGGCGGAGTCAGAGGGTTGCGCGTGAACAGATGCAACTCTCTCGTCTCTTCCATCAAGCCCGCATCCGTCATTGCCGTCGCCCCATAAAACAAGGCCGCCTTGCGGCGGCCTGAGTTTTGGAGGTAATAGTTATTATTATTGTCTGCGAACCCTGACCGATCAAATCCTGATCAGTCCGGGCCATAGGTGAAGTTCGAAGCCAAACTCACGGTGCCGGAATGCTCATGGGTGACTCCGTTATCGCTGTACGCCACCTTGACGGTATCACTGATCGTGATGTCATTGCCCGGGGCAATGGCCAAGGGTGGGTTGGAAACGATGACGGGGCCTCCGTCGGCTCCCTCGACTTCCACGACTTCACTTTCACCAATGCCGTCACCTACTTTCAGGCGACGGGTCTTGCCATCCACGGAGTACTCGATCGAGGTCTGCTTGACGCTGACTACTTCGCCAACCAAGCTGCACACGACCGCTAAATGGCCGCCGAGTTGGCCTGAGTACATTTGGGTGATGGCGTCGAACTGCGCTTCACTGGCACGCTCATCAACGTACAGGGCCACCTTGAAGCCGCCTTCGGTCAGAAGGCCGGGGGCTTCAAGAAACATTGCGACGTTGAGATCGTTGATTTCCAGGTCGTCCAGATGGCCTTCGTCGATGTGCCATCCCAGCAGTGCCGTACAGGTTCCAGTGGTGGGGGGTTTCAGCGTGATGCACGGGCAAATGAGGTCGCACGTGCAGGATTCAAAGTAATTGCCTTTAATGCTCCAGTTGTCTGATGCCATGGCTGTTCCTCCTTATTATTAGAGTACGCGGCGCGTTGTTCGGATGGGGAGTATAGCATGGCCCGAAGGCTATTGCGCCAAGGCCAGGCGTCAAACTGCCGCAAATAATTCTCCTTGCTTTTCGGACTGCAACCGTGCCAGTTCCGGCAATAGTTCAGAAAACTCTGCAACTGGCACATTGCTCAATTCTCTTGGCTCTAGTTTGTGCAGTCCCCCTCCATAAACTCGCCCCTCATCTAGCATTGTCTGAGGATGAATTCCATTTAGAAATTCCCAAAGTCTCTTTTTCAAATCCGGGTTTTCCTCTAAAGCTTGGGCAATCGGCCCTTTAGGGTAAAGCATCAGGTAAACGTTCGCGGCGGTTGCTCTGGAGTGGTTCAGTATGAAGCGAAATGGGCGCCCGCTTTTTGTGTCCCTTCTTCCAAGGTATGTACATACAAATGGCGCTGGCGGCCGTTCTTCCTGTGTATACCAAGGTGTCCGATGCCGACAGAGATAGCGTTTGGCTACGCCCAGAGCCTCCCCTTCTTCAAGATATTTCCACAAGGTCGGATATTTCTTCCTTATCTGCACTTCTTCTAGTCGACAATCAAGTAAGAACAAACGATGTCCTAATACTGGATTTCCATCTCCGTCGGCTGCTACTTCGTTCTCCTGCAAATAGCGCGGGCTCGGCAATATGGGCCGGAATGCTTCTTGCGGTAATCCACGGCGCTCAATTTCCTCAAGCGTCAAAATGAAATACCGGTTGCCTCCGGTCACCAGTCCCCGCTTAATGCTGAAGAGATCACCCAAAACCGGCACATTTGCTCTATCGACTTCCTCTCTTGCCGGGTAGCCTGTCCATTTGGAGTTACGGCACAGTATCTTGGCTGGCACTAGACGTTCCACCCTCGGGCAGTCAAGCGACCCACCATATGTGAATCTGACTTGGTGTTCCAGCGGCGGCTTCACTTTGCGGAACCAGACCACAACTGAAGACACTAAGGCATCTTCGAACTGTACATCTTCCGGGTCAAATCGATGCAGATGCAATAGCGTCACGTCATTCAGCAGATAATGCCTGATTGCCGCACCATAATTCACATCCATAAATTCGCTTGGCACCAACCAGCCCGCAAGCCCGCCCTTGGCCAGCCACTTATGGCTTATCCCGAGGAAATAACAGTACAGCCCAGCCAATCCACTGAGCCGCATGTTGCACGCTTTCTGCAAACAGGCCTTTAGGCGCTGTTTTTCGCGACCGTCAATATGGTGGTGCCGAACGTAAGGTGGATTGCAAATAAGTAGGTTAAATTTTTCAGAATCTGACGGCACTTCAGCCTGTGTAAAATCACACAGACGAAGATCTAAACCTGTCTTTTCCCACAAATCTGTTGCTGGAACTCCATAATGGGGGTCGATCTCGTAGCCTACGGCAGCATCAATTTTCCTCTGTGGAAACACCTTGAGAAGGGCTGAGTAGAACGATCCGGTTCCGAGGCTAGGGTCAAGAAAACGAACTCCTTCGTTGACTCCAATCTGGGCTTCAGCGTAGCGAAGAATGTCCACCGCCAATTCCGGAGGCGTGGCGAACTGACCCATTTGATTTCTTTCAGCCTGATTTTTTTTCGCGTCTAACTGTCCCTGAAGCGTCAGACGATGCTCCTCCAGCGCCGCAATTTCACTTCTGGCCATCTAAATCCCAAATTTTCCGAGATCATCGACACGGTGCTCCCACACCCAGTCGATACCTTCTGCGGCTTCATAACCGAGATAGCCACTATCAAAGTATCCGCACAAAAACAAAACAAATTGCACGTTTTTCCCATAGGTTCGCTGCAATTGGTTCATTTTTGTGGCTTCTTCTTTTCGACGTTTGTTGACATTTGTAAAGTCACCCGCAGATTTTGCCTCTATGAGGAGCGGTAAGTTCCTCACTTTCGCATTTTTCGGCATCACAACAACATCCATAGGAATATTAACCGATTTCCCGGTTTGATCCTGCTCGGCTGGCACATTCAGCCGGAACGAATATGTCCCCGGCTGCATTTCATTGTATTTTGCCCCCTCTCCCGATGAAATCTTCACATAGCCACGATTCTTTAGCCACTTCCCGATGGTGGCAAGCTGTCTTTTTTCCTGAGCATTGCGAATAATCGGGTTTGCAACAGCACCGCAAAGTCGGTCAGCCACAATCGTCGCAGCCCGGTACAGATCTTGCCGAGATGGTTTTTTGTCGTCCTTCAGCCAGCCAAAAATGTCCGGATCGATCATTTTCTGGATTGTTTTGCTGATTTTCCGAAGGTTGGCATTTAATTCTCTTGGCGGCATCCGCGGGGGTAGTTTGCCTTGTTTTTCCATTACCTTGACAAGGTTGGCTGAAGCGCCCGAGAGTCCTACTAAGCGGTCTATGGCAAGCGGTGGAGAAGTGGCCATCCGGAGTGTCGGTAGCACAGCAGGAACTGTCTTGAGCAATGCTACATCAATTTCTCTGAAATTGTCCATCGCTTTCAACATCCTTTCGACATCCTCGGCCGTTTGCTCTCGAACGTTCCGATACGCTTTCGGCGCAAACCTAATAAACCACTTGTTATACATGTCGACTGACCGGATAATGTCTTCTTTCCATTGGTCCGGCTTGTCTCGATTTACCGATTTCATTGGGCCACTATATCCCCATCTTCCAACATATGCCACCTGTTAAAATGCCCGCGGGAGCTTCGCTCATGCCTGCCACCGCCTCCACTCCTGAATTCGCGCCCCTGCCGACGGCTGAACGCTGGACCCTGATCGGCGCCGTCACCGCCGTCACCGCCAGCGGGTGGGCCTGGATGCTGTACATGGAGTGGATGATGCGCGACATGATGCGGGGCGGGCCCTCTATCGCGTGGATGCCCCCGCCGGCCGGAGCCGGAGGCTGGAGCGGATACGACTTCTGGATGCTGTTCGCCATGTGGGCGATCATGATGGTCGCGATGATGACGCCCAGTGCCGTGCCGATGTTGCGGATGTACCGGGTCGTGCAACGAAACCGGAGCCGGCAAACCCTGAAAGTCGTCCCCTGGATGATCTTCCTGGTCGGTTATCTTGCCTCCTGGACCGTGTTTTCCGCGGTGATCTCGGTCGTCCAGTGGCCCCTGCACGAATGGGGACTGCTCGACCCCATGATGGACAGCCGAAGCCAGCTGTTCAGCGGCATCCTGCTGATCGTGGCGGGCCTGTACCAATGGACACCATGGAAAGACGCCTGCCTCACCCTGTGCCGGACACCCATGCAGTTCCTGCTCGCCCGCTGGAAAGACGGCCGCGCCGGCGCCCTGCAGATGTCTTTTGAACACGGCCTGTATTGCATCGGGTGCTGCTGGGCACTGATGCTGGTCCTGTTCGCCGTCGGCATGATGAACATGCTGTGGGTCGCGGCCATCGCGCTTTTCGTGATCATCGAAAAAGCCCTTCCAAGCCCCGCGCGATTGTTCCGAACGATAACCGGGTTGTTGCTGGCCAGTTCGGGGTTCTGGCTGCTACTGCTCCACTTCCAAGGTCCGACATGAGTTCGGCAGGCGAGCAACGGGTCCAGCAGCTGTTCGAAGACAGCCTTGCGACCCATCGGGATTCCCAGGATCGGCTTGTTGAGCCAATCGCCCGGGCCGGAGCCTTGCTGGCGCAGACCTTGGCTGGCGGTTGCCGGGTGTTGAGCTGCGGCAATGGCGGCTCGGCAGCAGACGCACAGCATTTTGCCGCCGAACTGATTGGCCGTTTTGAGAAGGAACGGGAAGCCCTGCCCGCCGTCGCCCTCTCCACCGACACCTCGGCGCTTACTGCCATCGGCAATGACTACGGATTTGAACGGGTTTTCAGCCGCCAGGTTGAAGGGCTTGGGCGGGAAGGCGACATTCTTGTCGCGATCAGCACCAGCGGCAATTCCCCCAATGTCGTGCAGGCCATCGAGGCGGCACAATCCAGGCAAATGCGGGTGATCGCCCTGACCGGCCGGGACGGCGGCGCCATTCGCGACCAAATGCGCGAGGGCGACATCGAACTGTGCGTTCCGTCCGATTCCACGGCCCGGGTCCAGGAAGTCCATATCCTGATCCTGCACTGCCTGTGCGACCTGACCGATCAGCTCGTGCATGAGTGATCCGGGCTGGCTGGCCGCGCTTCGCGACCTGGTCGATCCCGAGGACCTGCTCGACGACCCGGCCGACTGCTGGACCTACGGCTACGACAACAGCCGGCAGCACAGCGCCCCGCAAGCCGTGGTCTTCGCCCGCGAGGCAAGCCAAATCCAAGATCTGGTCCGGTTCTGCCGGGCCCACCGCATCGCCCTGACTACCCGGGGCCTCGGCACCAACACCACGGGAGCCGCGGTTCCCTTGCAGCACGGCATCGTCCTCTCCACCGAGCGCATGAGCCGGCTCCTGGACATTGACCCGCGCGAACAGACTGCGCGGGTTGAACCCGGACTCATCAACCAGCAACTCCAGGACGCTGCGGGCGAATACCGGCTGTTCTGGGCACCGGACCCGTCCAGTTCCCCGTTTTGCACCATTGGCGGCAACCTGGCCTGCAATGCGGCCGGGCCCCGGGCACTCAAGTACGGCACCACCCGCGACAACACGCTCCAGGTCCGGGCCATCACCGGCGCTGGCGAGTCTCTGAGCGCCGGCACCCTGACTCGCAAGGGCGTGGTCGGGTTCGATTTGATGCGCCTGTTGATCGGCTCGGAAGGAACGCTGGCGATTTTTACCGAGGCGACCCTGCTGCTGCGTCCGCGCCCGCAGGCGCTCGCGACCGCGCGCGCCGTCTATGCCGACCCCCAACATGCGATGGAAGCCATCGAGGCCATCCTCGCCCAACCCAACCTGCCGTGCGCGCTGGAATTCATGGACGCTGCGTGCCTGGACCTGATTCGCGACGACGGACAGGTAGATCTTCCGGGAGACGCCCGTTCCCTCCTCCTGATCGACATCGATGGTGAAACCGACCAACTGCCGCAGACTTCCGCGCCCATCGCCCAAGCGGCTTCCACCGAAAAATGCCTGGATTTTCAAATTGCTTTTGGGGATGAGGAACGTGAAACCTTGTGGCAGGCACGGCGCACGCTCTCACCCGCACTACGCCGCATCGCTCCCGAGAAAATCAACGAGGATGTCGTGGTCCCGGTCAGTCGGCTTGCGGAATTGCTGAAAGAATTGGATGAGATTCGTACACGTTATGCCATCCCCATCGTCTGCTTTGGGCATGCGGGGTCCGGGAATATCCATGTCAACCTGATGCCGGACGGCTCGGATGAACAGCGGGAAATCGCCTATCGCTGCCTGGACGAAGTTTTCGGGGCAGTTCTGCGCCTCGGAGGCACCCTGTCGGGCGAACACGGCGTAGGCATAGCGAAACGGGAGCACATCGCCCGCGAACTGGATTCCGCTTCACTGAAGATGATGCACGCGATCAAACGCGACTTCGATCCGGACGGCATCCTCAATCCGGGGAAAAACCTGCCGGATCTAGCCGAAGACTAGGCGACCTTACGCCTCCGTCTCAGAAAGCTGCTGCCGGTACAACTCCGCATCCTGTTCCGAAAAACAGCAGCACACCAAGCGGTCGAAATCAGCCTCATGCTGGCGTAACGCTTCCAGCGCAACCCTTGCCGCCTCGGCTTTGGGATAGCCGTAGACCCCGGTGCTGATCGCCGGGAACGCCAGCGACCCGAGTCTTTCCTGTTCTGCCAGCCGGCAACTGTTGTGATAGCAGGATGCGAGCAACGCTTCTTCGCCTTCCTGGCCCCCTTTCCAGATCGGCCCGACCGTGAGAATCACGTGGCGGGCTTTCAGGTCGAAACCGGGCGCAATCTTCGCTTCTCCCGTCTCGCACCCTCCCAAGGTGGCGGTAAACCGGGCCAGTTCCGGACCTGCCGCACGGTGGATGGCACCGTCCACGCCTCCGCCCGGCATCAGGCTGGCGTTGGCGGCATTGACGATCGCGTCGACCTCCAGGCCGGTGATGTCTCCGACGACGACTTCGATCACTTGACGACTTTCAGGTGGGGCGGCCCTTTCGGCGGGGTCGGATCCTCGTCCGAGGGTGACGAAGATTTCCCGTCGTTCCAGGGAAAAACCAGTCCCTCGTTGTTTTCCTTGCAAAAGATGCGGGCCACTTTCGCCACATCCAAGACCACGTGCTTCGAGACACCCTGGAACCGGGCATGGAAGCGAATGCTTTCCTCGTCGATCACGAGGTCGCGCGCCGCCCGCGGAGAAATGTTGTAGACAGTGAGTTGGTCGTCCTCCAGTGCCGTTCCGAACTCGGCGCCTTCATTCCGGACCACCAGCATCGGGGTCAGGTCATTGTCGACCACCCATTCGTAGATGGCGCGAATCAGGTAGGGGCGATTGGAGGTCATCGCCGAATCGGCATGGGGTCAGTCCATCAGGACAGGTGCAGGTCTCGCTCGACTTCGGTCAGGCTACGCTGGAAGCACGGACGCGAATAGACCTCGCGGGCGTATTTCCAAAGCGGTCCGGAGCTGCGCGGCATCTCGATCTTGTAGCTTTTCAGGCGCCACAGGATCGGCGCCAGCGAGGCGTCCAGCAAGGTGAAGCTGTCGCTGGTAAAGAATTTCTTGTTTTCCCGCTGCTTGAGTTCCGCCGTCACCCGAATCAGGAAACTCCGCATGGTCTCCCGGGCAGCGGCGGACTTTTTCGCCCCCGGCGAGTGCAGGTCGTCCAGCTGACCATACAGGCGGCGCTCAATTTCGAGCAGCCAGACCCGTGCCCGCGCCTTGCCGACCGGGTCGACCGGCATCAGGGGCGGATGCGGGAACCGATCATCCAGGTATTCCATGATGATCCGGGGTTCCGTCAGCGTCATTCCCCGATCGTTGAAGGTCGGCGTCGTGCCCTCGGGATTGAGCACCATCAGGTCTTCGTGCTGCTGCGGATCATCCGTGTATGCGTAGCGGGCCTGGGTCTCCTTCTCGGCCAGAACCATGCGGACCCGGTGACACTGCGGGCACTGGGGAGATGAGAACAGCTGCATGGCGTTTTAGTGGACGTCCTTCCAGTATTCGCGCTTGAGGAAATAGGCGAATCCTCCCAGTACCAGGAGGAACAGCAACACCCACGTCCCCACGCTCTCGCGCGTCAGCCGCGCCGGCTCTGAAACATAGACCAGGAATGAAGTGAGATCGACCACGAGCTGCTCATACTCTTCGGGGGTCTTCAGGCCCGGGGTCTCCAGCGTCAATCCCGTGATGACCGGCTTAGTCCCGCTTCCATTGTCGACTTCCTTCCATTCCGCGCGTTGCAGGCCCTGTTCCCGCCACAGCACGTGCGGCATGGTCGTGAACGGGAAGCGCCAGTTGTTGACGCCCCAGGGACGGTCCTCGTCGGCGTAGAACGTCATCAGGTACTGGTAGATGTAGGTGGGGCCCTTCCGCCGGGCAAGCATGCTCAGATCCGGCGGCTTCGCCCCGAACCACCGTTCGGCATCGTCCTGGGACATGGAGATTTCCATCCTTTCGCTGACGCGCCGACCGTTGAAGATCAGGTTGTCCGCCACCATCTGCATGTCCAGCCCCAGGTCCTCTCCGACCCGGCTGTAGCGGCTGTATTGCAACGAATGGCAGCCCATGCAGTAGTTGACGAAGTACTTGGCGCCCCGCTGCAGGGAAGCCCGGTTGTTGAGATCGATCACCACCTGGTACCCGGGCAGTTCGGCTCCGACCGCAGCGAATGCGGGCCCGGCCGAACCCAGACACAAGACCGATAGAAGAAGTGCGCGTTTCATCCGGTCAACCGGTCCGGCACTGGAAGGTCACGCCCCAGTTTCTCGATGCCGCTGCCGAGAACCAGGACGGCCACGAACGCGGCCGGCATCAGCCAGCCTAGGAAGACCAGCATGCCGTGTCCGGGTTCCATTCTCACGATGTCGTAGAAGCTGATCAGGCCCAAGATCACCACCAAGGTCAGTAGGCGTTCGAAATTGCGGCGCGGGCGGCTGAGGAACCACAGCGCGATGAAGAACAGGAAGTACCATTCGCTGAAGCGCAGCGCGAGTTCGCTGTACAGCGGGGTCGGCGGGTTGAAGCCCAAGTAGCCCAGTGCCGCGAACGTGACCACGAACACGCCCAGGTTGATCTTGTACAGCAGGCTGCGGTAGCGCACGGAACGCACCGGGTTGCGGTCAATCCATGGCAGGAAGAACAGAACCAAGATGGACAGCAGCATGGCCAGCGCCCCGAACTGCGGGTCCGGGATCGCCCGGAGGACCGAATAGAACGGCGTGAAGTACCACACCGGAACGATGTGCTCCGGGGTCAGCAACGGGTTGGCCGGCGTGAAATTGTCCGGCTCCAGGAAATAACCGCCCATTTCGGGAGCGAAGAACACCACCAGCGCAAACAGGAACAGGAACGCGATCGATCCCCAGATGTCCTTGACGGTGTAGTACGGATGGAACGGGACGCCGTCCAGCGGCTTTCCGTCCGCGTCCTTGTGTTCCTTGATCTCGATGCCGTCGGGATTGTTGGAGCCCACCTCGTGCAGCGCCATGAGGTGCAACGCCACCAGCGCCAGAAGCGCCAGCGGGATGGCCGACACGTGAAGTGCGAAGAACCGGGTCAGGGTTGCGTCGGATATCGCGAAATCACCACGCAACCAGATGGCGATATCCGGTCCGACCCAAGGAATGGTGCTGAACAGGTTGACGATGACCTGCGCCCCCCAGTACGACATGTTGCCCCAAGGCAGCAGGTAGCCCATGAAAGCTTCCGCCATCAGCGCCATGTACAGGAACATGCCGAGCAGCCAGATCAACTCGCGGGGTGCCTTGAAGGAACCGTACATGATGCCCCGGAACATGTGCAGGTACACCACGATGAAGAAGAACGACGCACCCGTGGAGTGCATGTACTGAATCAGCCAGCCGAGAGGAACATCGCGGCGAATGTATTCAAGAGAGGCGAACGCGAGTTCCGCGTCCGGCTTGTAGTGCATGGTCAGGAAGATGCCGGTGACGATCTGGATGACCAGAACCAGCAGCGCCAGCGAGCCGAAAAAGTACCAGAAGTTGAAGTTCTTGGGCGCGTAGTATTTCGCCAGATGGTCGTTCCACAGCTGCATCAGCGGGAAACGGGCGTCAATCCAGCCGATCAGGCCCTCAAAAAGGGATTTCATGCGGGAGCGTCCTCGGGCATCTCGCCGATCAGGATCCGCGTATCGCTGACGAAACGGTACGGCGGCACCCGCAGGTTGGCATTGGCCGGTACGTGGTCGTACACGCGGCCTGACAAGTCGAACCGGGAACCGTGGCAGGCGCAGAAAAACCCACCTTGCCACTCGGGGCCCAAGTCCTCTGGAGCAGCGTCGGGACGATAGGTCGGGTTGCAACCAAGGTGCGTGCAGATGCCGACCAGCACTAGGAACTCCGGATTCAGCGAGCGGTGGGAATTTCGCGCGAATTCCGGCTGTTGCTCCTGCTCGGAGTGCGGATCGCGGAGGTAACTGGCTTCAGCCTCCAGCGCCGCCACCATCTCGGGCGTACGGCGAATAATCCAGACTGGCTGCTTGCGCCAGATCAGGTCGATCTTTTGACCCCATTCCATCTGCCCGATGTCCACTTCGATCGGGGCGCCTGCCGTGCGGGCGCGAGCGCTCGGTGACATGGACGCGATGAACGGCCACATGGCCACTGCGGCACCCGTTCCACCCACTAGGGCCGTGCTGCCGGTTAAAAACCTGCGGCGACCCACATCAACTGTGTCATCTGGCATGTGCTGGGAATCTCCGGGCGATCAAAAAACACAGCCGCCATCCATTTCGCGTGTCGGCCGTGTCCACTCCATTGGCGGCGGCAAATTTTAACATATAGCGAAACACGGCACCTCTTCTCAAGCCGGGTTCGAAATATCGATGAACTGGTGACGCAATCCGAATTTTTCCTCAAGATGCCGACCGACGGCCTGCACGCCGTAACGCTCGGTCGCGTGATGACCGCAGGCAAAATAATGCACCCCGCATTCGCGGGCCGTATGCACGGTCTGTTCAGAAATCTCCCCGCTGATGAAGGCGTCCAGCCCCAAGCGGGCCGCTTGTTCGATGAACTGCTGTCCGGCACCGGTGCACCATCCAACCGTGGCGATCGGGTCTTCCGCCTCGGGGCCGGCCCATACCACCGGGTGTTGCAACCGCGCCTCCAGCTTGCCCGCGAATTCCTGCGCTGATTGCGGTTCCTTCAGCCGTCCGACCCTTCCGGTTTCCGGGGCGCCGGGCTCCAGAAGACCGGTGACATCCAGATCCAGGCATTCTGCCAACTGGATGTTGTTTCCGAACTCCTCATGCGCGTCCAGCGGCAGATGGTAGGCGAACAAGTTGATATCCGAAGCCAGCAGTGTACGAAGCCGCCGAGCTTTCATCCCGGTAACCCTCGCATCTTCGTTGCGCCAGAAATACCCGTGATGCACAAGCAAAGCATCGGCACCCTGTTCCTGAGCGGCTTCAATCAGCGCTTGGCTTGCGGTCACGCCCGAGATCAGCGTCTCGATCCGGTCCCGGCCCTCGACCTGCAACCCGTTGGGGCAATAGTCTGAGAATTCTGAAGGCTGGAGCAACTCGTCCAGATAAGCGGAAAGCTCCGTTCGTTCAACCATTACTTCGAGTCGCTTCGCCAACGGGCCGAAGCGGCATGCGCACCCAAACCCTCCGCCTTTGCCAAACACTCGGCCAAGCCAGCAAGATCCGCAGCGCCAGCCTGCGACAGACGAATGGTGCTACTGCGCTTCTGGAAGTCGTAGACCCCCAGCGGCGACGTGAAGCGGGAAGCCCGCATGGTCGGCAGCACGTGGTTGGGTCCGGCGCAGTAATCGCCCATCACCTCTGGGCTGTGCGCGCCCAGGAAGATCGCGCCGGCGTGATGGATTCGATCCATCATCGCATCCGGCTCCTTCAAGGCCAGCTGCAGGTGTTCGGGCGCCAACCGGTCAACCAGTTCCGCGGCCTGTTCCAGATCGTCGGTCTGAATCAGCGCGCCGTTGGTCGCCAAGGATTCGCGGATGATTTTTGCGCGCGGCAGTTCTTCCAATTGCGCAGCCAATGCGTCCGCGACCGCGTTGATGTGCTCCAAATCCGGGCTCAGGAGAATCGCCTGCGCCTGTTCGTCGTGCTCCGCCTGAGCCATCAGGTCCGCCGCCAGCCATCGCGGGTCCGCGCTGCCGTCGCTGACGACCACCACTTCCGAGGGCCCGGCCACCATATCGATCCCGACCCTGCCGAACACCTGCCGTTTGGCCTCGGCCACCCAGAGGTTACCGGGACCAACGATCTTGTCGACTGCCGGGATGGTTTCCGTCCCCAGCGCCAGCGCGGCGACGGCCTGAGCGCCTCCCAGCGCCCATCCACGGTCAATGCCGGCCACATGCGCCGCCGCCAACACAACCGGGTTGACCTGCCCCTCCGGCGTCGGGCTGACCATCAGGATTTCTTCCACCCCGGCGACTCTCGCCGGGATCGCGTTCATCAGTACCGAAGACGGATACGCTGCAGTCCCTCCGGGGACATAGACGCCGACACGCTGCAGGGCATTGACCCGCTGCCCGAGCCGAGAGCCGTGTTCGTCCTCGAACTCGAACGACTCCAGCTTCTGCCGCTGCGCATAATCCCGGATTCGGTCGGCCGCAGCCTGCAGTGCATCACGCAGGGGTTCGTCCAGCGTCTCGAACGCGGCCTGAAAATCAGCCGCCTGCCAAAGCAGTGACGCCACCGAATCGGCTTCGTGTCCGTCGTACCGCCGAGTGTATTCGAGCAGGGCGTTATCGCCGCGCGTGCGAATCTCTTCAATGATGGCCGCGACTGCTTCGGCTTGTTCCGGGCGTGAATCCTGCGCCCTGCCGTCGATCAGCGCCTGAAATTCACCCTCAAATCCCGGCGCTCCGGTCGACAGAATGCGCGGGAAAGAAGTGCTCATGCAGCCCGGCTGGCGCGCTGCCGTCGCGTCCTAACCGCCTCGGCCAAGCCTTCGAGCAACTGCTCCGTCTGCTCGAATCCGAGACAGGCGTCCGTAATGCTCTGGCCGTACTGCAACGGCTCACCGGGAACCAGTTTCTGGTTGCCGCCGACCAAGTGGCTTTCCACCATGACCCCGACGATCCGCCGGTCTCCCGCGCGAATCTGCTCGCCGATATTGTCGGCTACCCGCATCTGCTGTTCGGGAACCTTCCGGCTGTTCGCGTGGCTGCAGTCGATCATGACGCGAACCGGCAGTTTCGCCTGTTCCAAGCGCGCACAAACCTCCTCGACCGCATTGGCCTCGAAGTTCGGCTGCTGCCCGCCCCGCATGATGACGTGGGAGTCCTCGTTGCCCGTCGTGTGAAAAATCGCACTCCGCCCCTCCTTGGTGAGCGACAGGAAGCAATGCGGCTGGGTAGACGAACGCAATGCATCCACCGCCACCTGAATGTCGCCGCTGGTCCCGTTCTTGAAGCCCACCGGGCAAGACAGCCCGGAGGCCAGTTCCCGGTGGCACTGGCTTTCGGTGGTGCGGGCGCCGATCGCTCCCCAGCTGACGCTGTCGGCGACGTACTGCGGCGTAATCAGGTCCAGGAACTCGGTGCCGGCCGGAAGCCCCTGCTCGCCCAGCCATACCAGCAGCCCGCGGGCCAGGCGCAGACCTTGGTTGATGTGGTAACTGTCGTCCAGATCCGGGTCGTTGATCAAACCCTTCCAGCCGACCGTGGTGCGCGGCTTCTCGAAATACACCCGCATCACGATCAGGAGGTCTTCCGCCAACCGGTCCCGGACCGGCTGCAGGCGCTGCGCGTACTCGTGCGCCGCCTCCACGTCGTGAATGGAGCACGGGCCGACGATCACCATCAGGCGATCATCCGATTGCTGCAGGATCTCGCGAATTTGCGCCCGCGCCTCGAATACCGTGCGCGCGCCCGCTTCCGTCAGCGGTAATTCTTCCAAGATCTCTTCCGGAGCACTGACGTTTTGTAAGTCCGTAATCCGCAAGTCGTCCGTTGGGTATTTCATGCGTCTATCCCTGCCGCCTCCGCGGCTTCCTGAAGGCGTGCCAGAATCGGCATGATCCGGTCATGCCGCATCTTCCATGCACCCTTGTTGACCACCACGCGCGCACTGATTTCGGCAAGCGTGGCATACGGCTCCAATCCATTGGCGGCCAAGGTCCGGCCGGTCTCCACCAAATCCACGATGCAATCCGACAGCCCCGCCAGCGGCGCCAGCTCCATTGAACCGTACAATTTTATCGTAACGGCCTGCCTGCCGCGCGCGGCAAAAAACTCGCGAGCAAGGCGCACGTACTTGGTCGCCACCCGAACCCGGGGCTGTTCCAGGCAGGCTTCGCCGCCCTTCGGTCCGGCCACCACCATCCGGCAGCGCGCGATGCCGAGATCCAACGGCTCGTACAGGCCGGGAACCTGGCCCTCCATCAGCACGTCCCGCCCGGTAATTCCGAGCTCCGCCGCGCCCAACGCCACGTAAGTCGGCACATCCGCGGCGCGCAACACCACCAGCTCAAGACCCGGCTCGGTGCACGGCAGGATCAGTTGCCGACTCTTCGCGGGGTCTTCTTTCGGCACGATATCGGCGCGCGCGAACACCTCAAGCGCTTCGCTCATGATGCGTCCCTTGGAAACAGCAATTCTCATCAGGATCCCCCTCAACTCAAGCGCTGGATGCTGGCGCCGAGGCGCTGGAATTTCTCCTCCACGCACTCGTAGCCTCGATCAATGTGGTAGACCCGATCCACAACCGACTCCCCCTCCGCCGCAAGACCGGCCAAGATCAGGCTGGCCGAGGCCCGCAGGTCCGTGGCCATCACCGGCGCACCGGACAGCTTCTCCACGCCCTGGATTACGGCGGCACTGCCGTGCACCTCGATGTTCGCGCCCATTCGGACCAGTTCCTGAATGTGCATGAAGCGGTTCTCGAAAATCGTTTCGGTGATGGTGCTGGTTCCCTCCGCCACCGTGCTGACCGCCGTCATCTGCGCCTGCATGTCGGTCGGAAACCCCGGGTAAGCCGCCGTATAGACATCGGCAGCCCGGGGGCGACGGTCCCGCATATCGATCTCCACGTAATCCTCGCCCAACTCGACGCTCGCACCGTACTCGCCAAGCTTGACCAGCACGGCCTCCATCGTGTCCGGCCGCACCTGGCTGACCCGGACTTTCCCACCGGTCACGCATGCTGCAGCCAGATAGGTCGAGGCCTCGATCCGGTCGGGTAGCACCTGGTGCGTCGCGCCCTGCAGTTCACGAACGCCTTCGATCTCGATGCGGCTGGTCCCGGCTCCGCGAATACGCGCACCCATCGCCATCAGGCAACGCGCCAGGTCCTCGACTTCCGGTTCGCGGGCGGCATTCTCGATCACGGTCGTCCCCTCGGCCAGCGTCGCAGCCATCATCAGGTTCTCGGTCCCGGTCACCGTAATCTGATCCAAGGCCAAAAGAGTCCCCTTCAGGCGCTTGGCCCGCGCCCGGATATAGCCATTGTTCACGTCGATGGCCGCCCCCATCGCGGCCAGCCCATGCAGGTGCAGGTCAATCGGCCGGGTCCCGATCGCGCATCCTCCCGGCAACGAGACTTCCGCCTGGCCGTAGCGCGCCAGCAACGGTCCCAGCACGAGAATGGACGCCCGCATGGTCCGCACGATGTCGTACGAGGCGTAACAGCGGTTGACCCCGCAGGTGTCGACGCGCAGGCTGTTGTCTTCGCCCAATGTCACCGTCGCCCCCATGCTGCCCAGCAGCCGCATGGTCGAGGCCACATCCTGCAAATGCGGGGCGTTCTGGATCAGCAAAGGCTCCTCGCTCATCAGCGAGGCGGCCAGCACGGGCAACACCGAGTTCTTGGCGCCGGAGATTGACACCTCGCCACACAGCGGCGTTCCGCCTTGAATCAGCAGCCTGTCCATTGGAAAACTGGACGCTGCTTAGGCGTGCGCATGCGGCGTAAATCGCCGGGAAGTCTTCCCGGGCGTTCCGCCACGCAGACGCTCAATCACGGCATCCAGGCCATTCTGTTTGATTTCGGGGCGCAGGCTGTCCTTCAGGCTCTTGATCAGGAAAATCCCGTCGGCACGGATCTCGAACACGTACCACTCGCCCTCGATTTCGCGCATCAGGTAGGTCAGGTCGACCGGAGCCTTGCCGGACATCAGGAATTCCGTGCGAACTACTTGGTAGGCTTTGCCGGGCTTGAGTTCGAACGGCAGGTATTGCACTTTGCCGTCGGCGTACTTGAGGATGACTTTCGCGTACAGCTCGAGCAACTGCCGCTTGAGTGAAACAATGAACTCGTTGCGTTGCGTCGGTGTCGCTTCCTGGTAGATCTTCTTGCCGAGGATGATCTTCAGGATCTGGTCGTAGTCCAGCACGCCGCCCAGCGTGGCGTCCACGAACGTGTACAGCGCCTCGTCATCGCGCTCGAATTCGTCCATTCTCAGGCGGATTTGCTCCAGCAACTCGTCGCTAACGCCCTGTAGCCGGACCTGCGGGGATTCCGCCGTGGCCCCGGCACCCGCCCACAGCAATAGGGCGGCAAGCACAAATGCGCCCCCGGACAAACGCAGCGATGCAATGTTCGTCACTATCGGTCTCACAGCGGTAATTCATGCAATTATAGCAGTCGGGGCTCCGCGCAACTGCCCTACCAAGCCTTTTATAATGAGGAATATCAAGTGTTGACGCCACACTCTTAGGTCTGCATCCTCTCCACCCAAGCTCCATGCGCATTCTTATCCTCGGCAGCAGTTCCCCTTATCGCCGGGAACTCCTCGAACGCCTGCACCTAGACTTTACGGTGGATGCCCCCGACATTGATGAAACACCCCATCCCGGCGAAGTCGCATCGGACTACGTGCGGCGACTTGCTCACGAGAAAGCCGAGGAAGTCGGAAGCCGGCATCAGGACGCCCTGATCATCAGCAGCGACCAGTGCGCGGAACTGAACGGGCAACTGCTCGGCAAACCCGGCACACATGACATGGCCGTGGAGCAATTACGCCGGTTGAGCGGGCAGGAAGCGACTTTTCTGACCGGGCTGTGCCTGCTCGACACCGGAAACGGCACGTGCCACTACTCCGAATCCCACCACACGGCGTACTACAAGGAACTGGGTGAGGATGCGATCGAGCACTACCTGCAGAGCGAACAGCCCTACAACTGCACTGCAAGCTTCAAATCCGAGGGGCTCGGCATCAGCCTGGTACACCACATCAGCGGCGACGACCCGACGGCCCTGATCGGCCTGCCGATGATCCGTTTAATTGAAATGCTGCGGGAAGCGGGTCTCGATATCCCGGGCGCGGACTAGAACCGCACCGGGTTACGCAACCAGGATTCCGCCATCTGGCCCAGCCGGGCTCCGACCCGGTCCGCCACGCGCTCCAGGAAATCCGGCTCATAGGTGTAATTCACCACTGTCTCGGCTCCGACCTGGTCGCGCGCAACCTGTGCGACATCCGAAAATCCATCCACCAATCCCATCTGCTGCGCCTGATCGCCGGTCCAGATCCGCCCGTCGAACACCTCTTCGTCCAAGGCCGTCAAACGGTCTCCCCGGGCCTCCTTGACGGCGTTCTCGAACTGTTGGTGGATTCGGTCCACCAAGTCCTGAAGATGCGCCTCGGCCTCCGGATCCTGCGGCAGGAACGGGTCGAGCATCGCCTTGTGCCGCCCGGAAGCCGTCACGCGCCGCTCGATGCCCCATTCCTCGATCAGTTCGGCGAAGCCGAACCCACTGGCGATCACGCCGATAGAGCCGACCAGGCTGGAACCGTTGACGTAGATCTCGTCTGCCTCGACGGCAATGTAGTACGCGGCAGACGCGCACAGGTCCTCGACCACCGCATAGATTTTCTTTTCCGGGTATTCCACCTTCAGCCTCTGGATCTCCGCACTAATGCGATCCGCCTGAACGGGAGACCCTCCGGGGCTGTTGATGCGCAACACCACCCCTTTTGCCTGCTCTTCCTCGAATGCCTCGCGCAGCGATTGGTTGACGAATTCCGCGCTTGCCGGAGCCTGGGGCACGATTGGGCCGAACACGTCGATCCGGGCGGTATGCGCATCCTGCCTCGGCAAGGAGGACTCCCCTCCGAGCATCGCGAGCAGGATCAGCAACAGGAGAAGGAACGGAATCGTGGCGAACGCGGTTCTCCAGCGCCGGGCACGGCGGGTCTCGGCGGTCAGTTCGCGAACCGCGACGACGAGAGCGGATTCTTTTTCATCCATGGCAACTTTCCTCTAGGATTCTGATTGTACTGAATCTTCGGGACCGGCCATCAGGCGCCGCGGCTGGAGCCATCCCGCCTCCAGCACTTCGGCCACGCCGAAAAACTGACCCTGCGCATCCTGCAATTTCCAGAATCCAGCAGATCCCTCGTGAACGATCTGCTGCCCCTTGCGCAACGCGGCCTCCTCACTCGTCGTGCAGGAATGAACCGGCCACTCGGGCAGCACCGCATCCGCGGGGAGCAGTCGTGCCAAACGCGCTTCTTCGGAATCGGCCTCGACCTGCTCCAGGCTAACCGCCTGGGATTCATCAAAAACCCCGAGCTCCGTACGCCGCAACTGGCTCACGTATGCTCCGCAACCCAACGCCTGCCCGATATCGTGTCCCAGCGAACGCACATACGTGCCCTTGCCGCAGGAAACTTCAAGTTCCCATTCCTCCCGGCGGTCCGCAAGCAACTCCAGCTGATCGATTCTGACCTCGCGGGGAGGCCGGTCGACCACCTTGCCCTCGCGGGCCAGTTCGTACAGGCGCCGCCCTTCGCTGTGAAGCGCGGAATACATGGGCGGGACCTGTTGGATCGTCCCGGTGAAGCGGGACAGCAGGTCTTCGATCTCGGCACGCTCAAGCGAGGGAATTTCGGCGCGGGGTGGGGTCGCCTCTTCCAGGCTTTCCGCATCATGGCTGTCCGTCTCCCGGCCCAGCTGGATCGTGAACCGATAGGATTTCGGGGCATCCAGCAGGTAGGCGCACCAGCGGGTGGCCGGGCCTAGGGCGATAGCGAGGAGCCCGCTCGCCAACGGGTCGAGAGTGCCCGCATGTCCGGCACGTTTCGCCTGGAAGAGGCGCTTGATTCGGGATACGGCACGGGTCGAACTCAGTCCGACCGGCTTGTCCAGCAGCAACCAGCCGCAGGGCATAGGTGGAGTCACGGAGCCGTCTTGGCGCGGGTGGATGTCTCCAGAAGACTTTCAATCCGCTCTGCCCGGTCCTCGGTATCGTCCAGCACGAAGCGAAGCTTCGGCACATAGCGCAGGCCACCGCGGTTTCCGATCAACCGACGAAAGAATGGTGTGCTGCGTTCGAATCCGGCTTCGATTTCCGCGCGCCGGCGCGAATCCGGCGTTTCCGCACTAATCACGTACACGGTGGCATGCTTCAGATCCCGGCTCATGACGACCTCGGAGACCGTCAGCCGCCGCAGGCGCGGATCGTTGACTTCATGCAACAAGGCCGGACCGAGAAGCCTGCGAACCTGTTCGCCCACTGCTACCGGGCGCTGTCCGGGAATCACTGCGTTCTCCTAGAGCGTGCGAGCGGTCTCCACGCGCCGGTAGACCTCGATCTGGTCGCCCATCTGGACATCGTTGTAGTTCGCCACGGCGATGCCGCACTCGGTCCCGGCTTGCACTTCCGCGACATCGTCCTTGTGGCGGCGCAGGGACTCGAGTTCCCCTTCGTAAATGACCACGTTCTCGCGCAGCACCCGGATCGGATAGCCTCGCTGGACCATGCCTTCGGTGACCCGGCACCCGGCGACCGGCCCCATCTTGCTGGATCGGAATACTTCCAGTACTTCGGCCAAGCCCATGATCTCTTCGCGAACCTCTGGCGCCAACTGCTTCTCAAGCAGCGCCTTGACGTTGTCAATCAGTTCGTAGATTACGTTGTAGTAGCGCAAATCAAGGTTTCGATCCGCGATGGTGCGTCGCGCCGCACTGTCGGCGCGGACATTGAAGCCCAACAGGATGGACTTGGAAGCATCCGCCAGCAGGGCGTCCGATTCGTTGATGCCACCGATTCCCGAGAGCACGATCTTGATCTGCGCCTCGTCGGTGGAGAGTTTCTCCAGCGACTCGCGCAGGGCTTCACCACTGCCCCGCACATCCGTCTTGATGATCAGGTTGAGGGCTGTCTTCTGCTCCTCGTCCATCTGTGCCGCCCAAGCCAAGCCAGCCTCGCGGGGCTCATCCGTCTGCAGGTGTCGCACCGATTCCTTGCGGTGATCCGTGATTTCCCGCGCCTTCTGCTCGTCGGCCACCACGTGCATCGGGTCGCCCGCCTGAGGCACGCCCGATAAACCCAGCACTAGGACCGGAAACGCCGGCCCCGCCTGTTCAACCTTCTGGCCGCTGTCATCGAACATTCCCTTGACGCGTCCGTATTCCTGGCCGCACAGCAACAAGTCGCGCTGATTCAGGCAACCTTCCTGAACCAGGACCGTCACGGTCGCGCCCCGGCCACGATCCAGACTGGATTCGATAACCACGCCGCGAGCCATTCCTTCGGCCGGCGCCTTCAGGTCCAACACTTCCGCCTGCAGGGTGATCGCCTCCAGCAGCGAATCCATCCCCTCCCCGGTCTTGGCCGAGACCTGGACGAACATGGTGTCGCCTCCCCAGTCTTCGGGCTGCACACCGAGCGCTGAAAGCCCGGTCCGCACTTTTTCGGGATCCGCGTTGTCGCGATCGATTTTGTTGATTGCCACGATGATCGGGACTTCCGCGTCACGGGCATGCTGGATCGCCTCTTCGGTCTGCGGCTTCACGCCATCGTCGGCGGCCACCACCAGCACGATGAGGTCCGTGCACCGCGCGCCCCGCCCGCGCATGGCGGTAAACGCGGCATGACCCGGCGTGTCCAGGAACGTGATCTTGCCGTTCGAGGTCTCCAACTGGTAGGCCCCGATGTGCTGGGTAATCCCGCCCGCTTCACCAGCGGCAACCCGGGTTTTTCTCAGGTAGTCCAGCAACGAGGTCTTGCCGTGGTCAACATGGCCCATGACCGTCACCACGGGCGGTCGCGACACGGGGTCGCCGGTCGGCGCGCAATCCTCCAGCAGGTCGGCTTCCACATCCTCGACATGCACTCGCTGCACCTTGTGGCCCATGTTCTCGACCACCAGCTCCGCGGTATCGGGATCCAGCGAATCGTTGATGGTTGCCGTCTCGCCCAGATCCATCAGTGTTTTGATTACCGCCGAGGCCTTGACTGCCATTGCCATCGCCAGTTCCGCCACTGTCACGGGCCCGGCCAGGGCGACCTCCCGGACGATCTGTGCCGTCGGTTCTGTGAATTGATGCTTGTTGTCGACCACCACCCGGGCCTGTTTCTTCGCGCGCGGCTTGCGCGTCCGGCGTTGATCGTCGATATGCAGCTGGCCGCGGTGCCGTTCCCGGCTCGGGCCCGGCTTGCCGCGGGGTTCCCGGTCTTCCCGGGGCTTCGCGCGGGGTTTCGCCTTCCGCCCGGCACGGGGCGCAGCACTGGCCGCAGGCTTACGTTTCTCTTCTCCGGGCTGTGCTTTGGGTTTCGCTTTCTTCTCTTGCGGTTCCGCCTGTTGGGCTTCGACCGGAACCTCGGCCGGAACTTCCGGCGGAGACTCGGGAGCCGGTTCCGGCTCCGGCGCCTTCTCGGGAGCCTCGATCTTCGGCCTCACCAAGCGATATTTGCCCTTGACCTTGACCTTGACCCGATTGCGTCCGGGTCCACCGGTCCGTGGAATCTCTACCTGGCCCGCCGACGGCCGGGACTGCACCAAGGTCGCGCCCGTGGGCCCGCCATTGCGCATGTAACGCACCAGCTGTTTCTTGTCGTCGTCGCTGAGCGTGTCCTGCTCGTCCTTCTTGGCCAACCCGGCATGCTGGCACATCGCGAGCAACTGCTCAGGCGACATGCGCAGGGAAGGAGCGTATTCAGCGATCGTGGCCATCTTGATTAATCCCGATCAGGCCTCCGGCAACTGCATCACTAGGTTTTCGCGCGCCTTCATGATCAGGGCGCCCGCCCGCTCTTCGTCCAGCGACTCGATCTCGGGCAACTCGTCCAGGGCCAGTTCCGCCAGTTGCCGCCGCGTGGTAATGCCATGCAGGGCCAACTGCATGGCCAGGTCGGGATCCATTCCCTCCACGTTGAGGATATCCTCGTCCTCCGCCATCTCCGCACTCTGCGCCAGACTGTCCTGTGCCCGTTCCTTCAGTTCGGCCACCACCTGCTCGTTGAACTCGTCGATCAGCAGCAGGTCCTGATCCGGCACGTACGCAAGCTCCTGGACTTCCCGGAAGCCGTTCTCTACCAGGATCCCTGCAATATGCTCGTCGACATCCAGTTCTTCCTGGAATCGCTCTTCGAGCACCCGCTGCTCCTGATCGCTCTTCTCTCGCAGTTCCTGCGCCGTCATGACGTTCAGCGTCCAGCCGGTCAACTGGCTCGCCAGGCGGACGTTCTGCCCGTTCCGGCCGATCGCCTGCGACAGGCGCTCTTCCTCGACCGCAATATCCATGACCTGGTTCTCCTCGTCCTGGACGATCTCGTCGACCGAAGGGAGCGACATGGCGTTGATCACGTACTGCGCCGCGTTCTCGTGCCAGGTAATGATGTCGATGCGTTCGCCGGACAGTTCGTTGGAGACCGCCTGCACCCGGGAACCGCGCATGCCCACGCAGGCGCCGACCGGATCCAGCCGGGAATCGTTGGTGCGCACCGCGATCTTGGCGCGAATTCCGGGATCCCGCGCGGCGCCCACGATCTCGATCAACCCCTGCTCGATCTCCGGGACTTCCAGGTGGAACAGCTGGATCAGGAACTCCGGCACGGTCCGGGACAGGATCAACTGCGGGCCGCGGGTTTCCTGGCGCACTTCGCGCAGGTAGGCGCGAAGCCGGTCGCCGGTGCGGATGATTTCGCGCTGGATGGTGTCTTCGCGAGGAATGAACCCTTCCGTGTTTCCGCCCAGGTCAATGTAGGCGCCAGCATGCTCGACCCGCTTGACAATGCCGATCAGCAGGTCGCCGACCTTGTCTTCGTAGGCTTCCGCGATCTGCGCCCGTTCCGCCTCGCGCACTTTCTGCACGATGACCTGCTTGGCGGTATGCGCGGAAATCCGCCCAATGTCCACGGAATCGATCGGCTCCTCGATGTAGTCGCCGATTTCCAGCTTCGGGTCCCGCTGCTGCGCGGTGCTCAGCAGGATCTGCCCGTCGGGCGACTGGAACTCGGGGTCGTCGTCGGCCATCACCAGCCAGCGCCGGAACGTGTCGTAGGCGCCCGTATCCCGGTCGATGGCGATGCGCACGTCGGCGTCGCCGCCCAGGTTCTTGCGGGTCGCCGCCGCCAGAGCCACCTCCAGCGCATCAAAGATAATTTCGCGTTCGATGCCCTTCTCCGTAGAGACGGTGTCGACCACGGCCAGAATGTCTATACCGGCATCACTCATCGCCAGTCATTCCTCCTCATAGTGCAATCGCGCCTGGGCGATTACGTTGTAGGGAACCACGAACGTCTGTTCGTCTTCCCGGATTTCCACGGCATTGCCGTTCGCCGCCTCGATCGTCCCGAACAGGCGACGGCGTCCTTCCAGCGGCCAGCGCAAGCGTATCGACACCTGCGAATCCCGGTAGCGCTGGAAATGCTCCGGGCACAGCAGCAGGCGATCCAGCCCCGGCGAGGATACTTCCAGCCGGTAGGCGGTCCGGATCGGGTCCGCCACGTCCAGCAGCCCGCTCACCTGGTCGCTGACGGCCGCGCAGTCGGCGTGGCTGATGCCGTCCGGATGGTCGATGTACACGCACACCCGACCTTGGCGCACGCCCAACTGGCATACCAGCCCCCACAGCTCGTAGCCCATTCTTTCGATTTGGGGTGCGATCAGGGACTTCAATGTTTGAGTCGTGCCGTCGGCCTTCATCAACATCCCTCCTGAACCTAACAGAAACCCCCTTTCGGGGGCTTCTATGGGAACCCAGGTTGTGTCCTGCGCTCAATTATACACGGTTCAGGCGTATTTACCCGGTATTGAACCGAATATTCGGTATATTTTTCAACGACACAGCAGGCCGAAGCTTATTCAAAGCGGGAGCTGAGCAACACGTACGCCCGGCGCCCACGCGGGTCGGCGGTACGCGGGTCGTAGCCACCACCAATGTTCACGTGGGGTGGGTCCTCATCCGTGATGTTGAGGATTCCAGCCGTCAGGGCAGTGTCAGCGTCTGGACCGAGAAGCCCGATGAGTTCCAGACGGTATTGCAGGTCAACCGTCGTAAAGGAGTCGATTCGGTCGGTGGCCGTGGCCGTGCGGCGGTACCGGTAGTCGTCCGTGTAGTTGAGCATCAGGACTGCCTGATGATTACCGCGCTGCCAAGTCAGATTCAGGGTGCCGCGCCATTCCGGCGTAGGACTGCCGATATTGGCGAAGTTCAAGTAGCCGGCGCCTTCGATCTTCTGCCCATCCGGGCGGGTAATGTCGTATTCGAGGATGTGCGTCGCGTGCAGGCCGGAAAGGAAACGACCAGCGGCTGTTTGAAATTGCCCGCGAATCGAGAAATCAAGGCCGGAGGTTTGGATCTCGTCGGTGTTGATGTAGCGGGCGTTGACGTGGGTGATGGTGTTTCCTCTCGTGCGTTCCACGCGCCTTTCACCACCGGCAGCAACATGCTGCGCCTCGGTATTGACGATTTCTTGGGGGTTCTCACGAGCGAGGGCATCTTCGAAGCGGAAGCTCCAGTAATCCAGGTTGAGTTCCCAGTTCCCCAAGGCCACGGAACCGCCCAAGTTCAGTGAGGTGGCGGTCTCCGGTTTCAGGTTTTCATTACCGTAAGTCACGATGGGTACGAAGAATTGTCTCTTGTCCTCGTCCTCGCATATGTTGCCCTGCTCGCATTCCTCGACGTTGGAGTAGGTCACCTGCACGCCCTGCGTCTGATGCAACGAGGGAGCGCGGAACGAACTGCTTGCCGAGGCGCGTAGCGACAGGTGATCCGTCGGTGTCCAGAGCAAGGACAGTTTCGGATCGGTGGTGCTGCCGATTTTGCCACCGTAGTCTTCGTGGCGCACGCCGAGCGTCGCCTCAAAATCCGGACTCAGGGGCAACAACACTTCGCCGAAAACAGCAATCGCGTCCCGCGAGCCGGAATAATCGGGATTGCCCCAGATGAATGAAAACTCGAAATCGTTGGATAGCTTGTTGAAGTCGCCGCGAATGGACTCATCACGGTGCTGGACGCCGAGCGCATAGCCGATTGGGCTGCCATCCGGCAGGGACAGACCGTCGCCAGTCAAGACCGCTTCGAAAACGTCCAGTTCGGATTCGATAGCGGCAATGGAATCCGCAAGCAGGTAGTTGCGCATGAAGGCTTGTTCGGCAGCCGTACCGGGGCGTGTGCCATCGAATGCACTGCCGTTCCAAGTCATGGCCAGCACCTTGTTGGCGACGCTGAACGGGTTGTAGAACAGGCATACATCACCGCCCTGGAGATCGTCGCGGTGGCCTGGGCAGCCTGGACCGACACCGAGCAGGCCGGTATCGTCCTCATCAGCACCCACCCCGATTCGCGAGCTACACGAGTAAAAGCCAGTAGAGAGGCCCGGTTGGCCGT
>CAZRSJ010000011.1:0-38386 GCA_964602805.1 uncultured Chromatiales bacterium
CTGCCCTTCGGATACGCGCATTATTACAGAAAAACAAATATTTTTCCACCGAACCCGCACCCCGGAAGGGGGCCGTGCGGAGACCCCCCGGAAGCCCCCGCAATCGGCCTTCGGCTCCCGGTCAATCATGCTGCTTGCGCAGGTAGGCCGGGATGTCGAACTTCTGCCGTTCCTCCCCCTTGGTCCAGTCGGGGCTCTTCGGGCTCCTGGCCAGGTTGCCTTCGGTAACGATCGGCGGTACTGCCGCAACCTTCTCCTCCGGCGGCTGCGTCCCGTTGCCGTTCCCCTTTGCCTTGATCGCGTTCGGGGCCTCGGTGATCTTCCGAAGCGGCGTCAGGCCCGATTCCGCCTCCTGCTCCTCCTTCGAGCCGAAACCGGCCACCACCAGGGTCACCTTGAGCTGGCCACCCATGTGCTCGTCGTAGGTCGTGCCCATGACCAGCTGCACGTTCTCGGCCTGCAACGGCTCGAGTTCCCGTGCAATCTGGTTGAACTCGGGAAGGCTCAGGCCACCTTCGCCCTTGCGCACGGTGGTCACGTTGACCAGCATGGCCGGAGCGTCGGTGATGTTCACCTCGTCGAGCAGGCGGCAGTTGACGGCCTGCTGCGTGGCTTCGATCGCCCGGTTCGGGCCTTCAGCGGTGCCGGTGCCCATCATGGCCAAGCCCTGCTGTTTCATCACGGTCCGCACGTCGGCAAAGTCGACGTTGATGGTGCCCGGCCGCAGGATCAGGTCGGAAATCCCGCACACGGCGCCGTGCAGCACCTTGTCCGCCTCGAGAAAGGCATCCTCCAGCGAGATATCTGGATCCAGTTCGCTCATCAACCGGTCATTGGGAATGGTGATGATCGAGTCGACGAAGGAGCCGAGTTCCCGGATTCCGTCTTCGGCCAGGCGGCATCGCTGCTGCCCTTCGAAGCTGAACGGCCGGGTGACCACCGCCACCGTCAGCACGCCCGCCTCCCGGGCCAGTTCCGCGATGACCGGGGCCGCGCCGGTGCCGGTCCCGCCGCCCATGCCGGCGGTGATGAACAGCATGTCGGTGTTCTCGACCAGCCCGGCCAGCGAATCCCGGCTCTCCAGCGCCGCCTGCCGCCCCACCTCGGGGTCGGCACCGGCACCCAGGCCCTTGGTCGTGTCCCGGCCAATCTGCACTGATTCTCCCACCTTCAGGTTGCGCAGGACCTGCGCATCGGTGTTGACGCAGTAGACCTCCACGTGTGCCGCCAGGTCGCGTTCCATGCGCTGCGTGGCGTTACCGCCCCCGCCGCCGACACCGATCACCTTGATGCGGGCGTCTTCATGGTCCGGTCGGACCGGCGTGAACGTGAGTTCTGCCGTCTCTTCAGCGGCTTCAGGCGAAACCGCCCCATCGAGTCCATTAATCAAAGTCATTTTTCCATCTCCAAGTCGTTGTGAAAGTTAAATCCATGAAAAGATGCGCTGCCGCCAAGAGTTGGCGACGGCCGACGAGCCCAGACCCAGGTTCGCCAAGTCGTGGTACGTCAGCAGCCCGATTCCGGTGGCATACATCGGTTGGTTGAATCGTTCGTCGCGGAACCGCAGGTGCTGCGGGCCGCCGACGCGGACCGGGCGGTTGAACACCTCCTCGGCCAGCATGTCCAGGCCCCGAACCATCGCACCGCCGCCGGTCAACACCAGGCCGGCACCCTCGATCTTGTCGTAGTAGCCGGAACGGCGCAGTTCGTCGTTGATCAGTTCGAACAACTCCAGGTAGCGGGGACGGATGATGTCTCCCAGCACGGAGCCGCGAAGCTGCGCGGCCGGGCGGCCGCCCAGACCCGGCACCTCCAGGATCTGGTCGTCCTGCGCCGGATCGCTGACGGCACAGCCATGCTCGATCTTGAGTTGTTCGGCATCCTGCACCCGGGTGCTCAGGGCGATGGCGATGTCGCGGTTGACGTGATCGCCCGCCACCGGGATCGTCGCGGTGTAGTGGATCGCACCGGAGTAAAAGACGGCGATGTCCGAGGTGCCGCCGCCGATGTCGACCAGGCAGACGCCCAGTTCGCGTTCGTCCGGCGTCAGCACCGACTCGCTGGACGCGAGCTGCTCCAGCACCACATGGTCGACGGTCAGGCCGCAGTGGCGCACGCACTTGACCAGGTTGTGCAACGCACCGGCCCCGGCGGTAATCAGGTGCACACGCGCGTCCAAGCGGACTCCGGACATGCCGAGCGGCGTGCGGATTCCGTACTGGTCGTCGATCGCGTACTCCTGCGGCAACACGTGCAGGATGCGCTTGTCGTCGGTGAGTTTCACCGCGCTTGCCGCATCGAGCACCCGCTCCACGACTGGTGACGTGATCTCGCCTTCGCGCACCGGGATGGCGCCGCTGGCATTGATGCTGTGGATATGGCTGCCGGCAATTCCGACGTTGACGTTGCGGATCGTGCAGTCCGTCATCTCCTCGGCTTCCTCCACGGCGCGGCGGATCGACTCCACCGTCTCCTCGATGTTGACCACCATGCCCGCCTTGAGGCCGCGTGACACGGTGGTGCCGCAACCCAGGACCTCAAGTTGTCCGTCCTCGTCGTAGTTCGCGACAACCACCACGATCCGGGACGTGCCGATATCGAGCGCGACCAGTTGGCCCGGGTTCGTGCGGCGTTGCGCAATGGTCGAAAACATCCGCGAAAAAAGCCCGGAACGTTTCGGCTCCATCGGCAGGACCGCAGAATTTGAGTTATCCATAATTTCTCCTCCTCGCTATGATTCAGTCAATGACCTGGCCGCAAACCCGTTCGGGTAGCGCAGGTCGATAATCGTTTTCGCCGCAGGCGCAGGCGTGACCCGGGCGTAAGCCTCGTAATAGCGCAGCCAACGCGCCAATCGTTCGATCGGTCGGATCTGCCCCAGCGTGAGGCGCAATCCCGAGTTCAGCGTCACGTGCAACGAACGGAACTTGGTCTCCTCCAGTTGAGCCAGGCGCATCCCGTGCGACTCAAGCAGCGGACGAATCCGGTCAATGTACCGAACCAAGGCAGCTTCGCGCCCCGGCAACCCTATGGCTTCGGGCAGGGATGGCTCCGGCTCACCACGCAGGTCGAACCACTTCCCCCGCACGGTTAAAAGTCCGCCCGCCGCCCAGCGTGCGACCGGTACCTGTTCGCTGATCTCGATCCGTAGCGTGGCCGGCCAGTCGCGGTAGACCCGCACCTGCCGCACCCAGACATTCTGCTGAAGCCGCTGCTCCAGTTCCTCCAGATCCTGGGTCAGCATGTTGCCCGCCAACTCCTTGGCGATGATTTCCTGCAACTCGATCGGGTCCAGGTAGCGGAGTTCCCCGTGCAGGGACACCTGGCGAATCGGCAGATGCGCCGGATCCGTCAGCCACAGGCTGGCACTGATTCCCAGGGCCAGCGCCGCTGCCGCGCCCGCGAGCCGCACAATCATGCCCATGCCGCCCGGCCTAGCCATCGACCGCCTCCTCGGCAGGCGCCCGAAGAAGGGAGGTGTCCAGCATCTTCAGGATCAGGTCATCGTAGCCCAGCCCGGCCGCTTCGGCGGCCATCGGCAGCAGGCTGTGGCGGCGCAGGCCGGGCGCGGTGTTCACTTCGAGCAGCCACGGCCGATCCAGTTCATCCAGAATCAGGTCCACCCGGCCGTATCCTTCCGCCCCGGTGCATTCGAAGGCGCGAAACGCCAGTGCCGCCAGTTCGCGTTCCATCGCCTCCGGCAGACCGCAGGGGATGTCGTATCGGGTGTCTTCCGATTCGTACTTGGCCTGGTAGTCGAAAAATTCGTTCTGCGGGCACAGGCGGATGATCGGCAATGCCTCTTCCCCCAGGATCCCGACCGTGTATTCAGTGCCCTGCGCCTGGCGCTCCAGCAGGATTCTCGACCCGTGCTGCTGGGCCTCTTCCACGGCGGGCGGTACGTCTTCGGCCCGGTTCGCAAAGATCACGCCGATGCTGGAGCCCTGGTCCACCGGCTTGACCACCAGCGGCAGGCCCAGTTCCTCGCACTGTTCTTGCAGCCGGTCAGGGTCCGCCAATGCCCCCTTCGGCGTCGGAAGGCCGGCCCGCCACCAGCGTTTCTTGGTCTCCAGCTTGTCCATGCAGATGCGCGAGGCCTCCGGGCCGCTCCCGCTGTACGGCAACCCCATCTTTTCCAACGCCTGCTGCACCTCGCCGTCTTCGCCGCCGACCCCGTGCAAGGCCAGGAAACAGCGGTCGAAGCCCTGTTCCGAAAGCTGCGGCAGGGTTTCGCGCTGCAGGTCGACCGCGCTGGCCTCGACATCGCGCGCGCATAGGGCCTCGTAGGCGCACTGCCCGGAAATCAGCGAGATCGGCCGTTCCTCGGACCAGCCGCCCATCAGCACCGCAACGCGTCCGTATTCGCTCATCCGGCTTCCCCCAGGATGCGGACTTCCAGTTCCAGCCGCACCCCGCTGTGTTCTTCGACGGTTCTCTGGATGTGGTCGATCAACCGCTCAATGTCGGCCGCACTCGCCGTTCCTTCGTGAACGATGAAGTTGGCGTGCGTCTGGCTGACTTCGGCCCCGCCGACCCGGCAACCCTTGAGGCCCGCCTCCTCGATCAGCCGCGCGGCATGGCCGCCCGGAGGATTGCGGAACACCGACCCGCCGCTCGGCAGCGAAACCGGCTGGGTGGCTCGGCGGCGGTCCATCAGTTCGCGCAGGCGATGCTCCGGCTGCGCCGGGTCTTCGGCCCGCTCGAGGCGGAACGTCCCGGCCACGACGCCGTGCCCGGCGGGAACCTCCGCGAAGCGGTAGCCGAACGGGATCTGTTTGGATGCAAATTCATGGCGACTCCCCTGCCGATCCACGGTCTCGATGGATTCGACGAACTCCCAGATCTCGGAGCCGGCCGCACCGGCATTCATCGCCAAGGCGCCACCGACCGTGCCGGGGATGCCGGCCAGGAATTCCAACCCACTCCAACCCGTCGCGGCGGTGAGCGTCGCCAGGCGGGCGCACAGGGCACCGCCCTCGGCCCGGACCCGGGGGGGCTCCAGCACGATCTCGGACAGCGGTTCGCGCAACTGGATCACCACCCCGCGCATGCCTCCGTCGCGCACCAGTACGTTGCTGCCCCGCCCCAACCAGGTCAAGGGCACGTCCGTCTCAAGCCCGGCCAGGTAGGCGCTCAGGTCGTCTATGCTGTTCGGCGCGAACACCCGGTCCGCCAATCCGCCGCAGCGCCAGGTCGTATGTTCGGCCATGGGCACCTGCCGATGCTCGCCGACGATTTCCGCCGCCATGATCACGATACCTCCCTTTGGGTGAATTGCGCGGGCAACTGCGCCGCCCAGCCCTCGATACTGCCCGCCCCCATGGTCAGCAGCACGTCGCCGGGACGCAGGATTTCCAGCAGCGCCGGGAACAATTGCTCGCCACCCGCAGCGCGCACGGGCTGTACGTCCCGGTGTTCCAGCGCCCGGGCCAGCGAATCGCTGTCGGCGCCCGGGATCGGCGCCTCGCCCGCCGGATACACGTCCAACAGGAGCAACGCATCGGCCTCGCCCAAGGTTCGAACCAAGGGTTCGAACAGGTCCCGCGTGCGGGTGTAGCGGTGCGGTTGAAAGACCAGCACCTGCCTTCTGTCGGGGTAGACCTGCCGCGCCGTCGCCAGGGTCGCTTCGATTTCGGTCGGGTGATGCCCATAGTCGTCCACCCACGGGATGTCGTCGGCGCCGGGCAACGGTCCATGCGCCTCGAAGCGCCGGGCGATCCCGGAAAACTCTTCCAGGGCTTGAGCCGCCGTCTGCAGCGGGACGCCTAGGTCCCGTGCCACCGCCACCGCGGCCAGCGCATTCAAGACGTTGTGAGTGCCGGGCAGCGCGAGACGGACCCGAAGTTCCTCTCCCGAATCCGTAACCTGCAGGGTGAAAACGCTGCCGGATCCATCCGGCTCGATCCCGGTCGCACGCAGATCCGCGTCCGGAGCCTCGATCCCGTAGGTGACGGTCTGCCGGCCCAAATCCGGGCGCAGGGCCGCCAAGCGCGGGTCATCCGCGCAAAGTACCGCCAATCCGTAGAACGGGAGATTCTGCAGGAAGCTGTGATACGCCTCGGCCAGTTTTTCGATGTCTCCGTCGTAGTTGACCAAGTGGTCGTTGTCGATGTTCGTCACCACCGCGACCAGCGGGCTGAGGTGCAGGAAGGACGCGTCGCTTTCGTCCGCCTCGCAGACTAGGCAATCGCCCTCGCCCAGCGTGGCGTGCGAACCGCTGTGCTGGACCCGACCGCCGATGATGGAGGAAGGACCGAGACCGGCCTCGGTCAGCAGGTGGGCGATCAGGCTGGTGGTGGTGGTCTTGCCGTGCGTGCCGGCCACGGCGATGCCATGGCTGAAGCGCATCAGTTCCCCGAGCATCGCCGCACGCGGGACGACGGGAATGTGCGCGGCCTGCGCGGCCTGCCATTCCGGATTTTCGGGCGGGACCGCGCTGGAGACGACGACCACGTCGGCCCCTGCAACGGCATCGGCCTCGTGACCGATCCGGATGTTGGCGCCCAATTCGCGCAGGCGCCGGGTTTGCGCATTCTCTTTCAGGTCGCTGCCGGAAACGGTGTAACCCAAGCCGCACAGGACTTCGGCAATGCCACTCATGCCGGCACCGCCGATCCCGATGAAATGGACCTGCCGGATATGCCGCATCGGCATGTGGCGACGCGTTGCGTTCATGTGCAGAACTCCAGCAGGCATTCGGCAACATCCCCGGCGGCATCCGGGCGAGCCCGGCGTAGTGCCGCCCGGCTCATTTCAACCAGCGTGGCGCGGTCCCGCGCCAGTTCGGCGAGGCGAAGCGCCAACCGCTGCGGGGTGAATTCATCCTGCTCCCAGACTTCGGCCGCACCGTCCTCGGCGTATTGACTCGCGTTGTCGAACTGATGCCCGTCAGCGGCATGGGGGTACGGCACCAGCACCGCCCCGCGCGCACTGGCCGCGAGTTCCGCCAGGGTCATCGCGCCGGCCCGTGCCAGCACGAGGTCGGCCCACACGTATGCTTGGTCCATCTCTTCGATGAACGCATCCAGCCGGGGCTGCGCCCCCGAGGGGTAACGCCGGGCGACCGGCGCCGGGTCCGAACCGGTCTGATGCCAGACCGAAGGTCGGCAATCCTCGGGCATGACGCGCAAGGCCTCCGGCACCACGAGATTGAAGACTTCGGCGCCCTGGCTGCCGCCGACCACGAGCAACCGCAGCGGCCGCATCGGGGCTTCGGGTGACAGCGGCTGCGCACACAGCGAGACCCGAACCGGGTTGCCGAGGTGGATTCCGCCGTGGATCCCGCGCACGTCAGAGAAGCCCAGCAGCACATGCGCCGCGAAGCGGGCCAACACGCGATTGGTCAGGCCAGCCACCGCGTTCTGTTCATGAACGATCAAGGGCACCCGGCACAGCAGCGCCGCCAGCGCCACCGCGGACGACGCGTAGCCGCCCATGCCGAGAACCACCGCCGGACGGTGCTTCAACAACAGGCCAATCCCAAGAATCACTGCCCACAGCACGCGCGGCATGACGCCAACGAGGCCCAACAGGCCACGGCGCCGCGGCGCCCGCAATGGCATCCAGATGATTGGGAATCCCGCCTGGGGCACGAGCCGCGCCTCCAGCCCGGTCCGGGTCCCGACCCACTGCACCGGTACGCCGCGTTCGCGCAAGCGTTCCGCTACCGCCAGTGCCGGAAACACGTGTCCGCCGGTTCCACCGGCCAGAATCATCACGGGTCGGGTACTCACGCAGGCCTCCTGCGCCTGGTTTTCGTGCCATCGCCCGGCAGGATCTCCGCCTCATAGCGCGCGCGCCACAGCAGGCCGAGACCGGCAAGCGTTGCAAGCAGCGAGCTGCCGCCTGCGCTCATCAGGGGCAGGGTCAGCCCCTTGGTCGGCAACGCGCCCATGTTCACCGCAATGTTGACGAAAGCCTGCAGGCTGATCCACAGGCCGACCCCGTAGGCGACCGCAGCGGCGAAGTGCTGCTCCCTCGCCTGCGCCTGACGGGCGATGCGAAATGCCGCCATGAGGAACATCACGAACAGGACGATGATGATCACGGCCCCGATCAGGCCCAGTTCCTCGGCCGCCACGGCAAACACGAAGTCGGTGTGCATCTCCGGCAGGTAGAAATGCTTCTGTACCCCCTCGCCGAGCCCACGCCCCCACATTCCCCCGCTGCCGATCGCGATCAGCGATTGGGTCAACTGGTAGCCGCTGTTGAACGGATCCGCCCAAGGATCCAGAAAACTCTGGATACGCATCAACCGGTAAGGTGCGGCGATCGCCAGCCCGCCCATTGCCACCGCGGCGCAGATTGCGCAGCCGAGCAACGCGCGCAGGTAGCCGCCACAAAGAAACAGCATGCACAGCGCGGTCGCCGCGATCACGCAAGCGGTCCCGAAATCCGGTTCCAGCAGCAACAGCAAGACGGTCAGGGCCACGATGCCGAGCGGCAGCAGAATGCCCCGCACGCGGGTCTCCAGCAGCGTCCCGTGCTGCGCCACATACGCCGCCATCCACAAGACCAGCGCCGGCTTGATCAGTTCAGACGGCTGGAATCGCACCGGGCCCAAATCCAGCCAGCGCGTGCTGTTGTTGACCGTATGGCCGAGCCCCGGAACCAGCGCCAAGGTCAGCAGCGCCAGGGAAAACACCCCGTACCAGGGCGCCAGCTTGCGGTGCACGGACAGCGGGATCCGGGCCAGGACCAGCGCCCCCAGAACGCCGACCGCCATGAGCAAGGACTGATGCTTGAAGTAGTACAGCGCATCGCCGTGCAGGTTCGCCGACACCTCCACCGAGGCGGAGGTCATCGCCACCAGCCCGATCGCCAGCAGCATGGCGGCGATGTACAGATCGGGCGAGGACGAGTGTTGTTCGTTCATGCGGCTGATTCCTGCAGGGCGCGCACCCGGGCGATGAAATCCTCGCCGCGTTCCTCGAACCCCGAGTACTGGTCGTAACTCGCGCATCCGGGGGACAGCAGCACGCAATCGCCGGGCTCGGCCAGTTCGGATGCCTGTTGCATCGCCTCCGCGAGATCGGCCGCCTGGACGATCGGCACGCAGTCGGCCCAGGCCTGCGCCATGGCCTGGGCCGATTCCCCGAACAGCACCAAGGCGCGCACGTGCCGCGACAGCGTGAGCGTCGCGCGCCTGAGATCCTCCTGTTTGGCCTGCCCGCCGGCAATCAGCACGCAGGGCCGCGTGAACGCCGACAGGGCCGCCTGCATGGCGCTCAGGTTGGTGGCCTTCGAATCGTTGACCCAGCGAATGCCGTTGAATTCCGCGACCGGCTGCAACCGGTGCGGCAGGCCCTCGAATGAGCGCAGGCCGGGTGCCGCCTGCTCCGGGCGTACGCCGAACGCCTCCGCCAAGGCAAGTGCCGCCAGCGCATTGGCCCAGTTGTGTCGCCCCTCGAGCTGCAACTCGTCACAGGGCAGCAGCCGGTTCCAACCCTGGCACAGCCAGGTTTGCCCGTTATGTTCGCGCAAGCCGAAATCGCTGTCGTGCTGCGGGACGTCGAGCCCGAAACTGACCGCCCGGCCGGCCGTAATGCCGGGGCGGGTGTTGGAGTCATCGCGGTTGAACACTGCCACCTCGGCATGCCGGTAGAGGCGGTGCTTGATTTCACGGTACGCCTCGAAGCTACCGTGGCGATCAATATGGTCCGGGCTGAGATTGACCAGTCCCGCGGCCCGGCAGTGCAGGGTCTCGGTCGCTTCGAGCTGGAAGCTCGACAGTTCCAGCACGTAGGCATCCGGCGCCGGTTCGCGCAACAGCGACAGCGCGGGCGTGCCGAGGTTGCCGCCGGTCTCGGCCTCGAGGCCCGCCTCCTTGAGCAGGTGCGCCGCCAGCAGCGTGGTGGTGCTCTTGCCGTTGCTGCCGGTGATGCCGAGCACCGGCGCATTGGCCTCGTGGGCGAATAATTCGATGTCTCCGTACACCTGGGCGCCCCCTGCCCGCGCGGCGCGCAGCGCCGGGTGGTCGAGCGAAACGCCGGGGCTCACGATCACGGTGTCCGCGCTCTCGAATTCCCTGAGATCCGGGTCGCCGGACACCACCGACGCTTCCGGGCAGTCCTCCCGCAGCCGGGCCAGCGCCTGCTCCTTGGGCGCGCTGTCCCAAACCGTGAACGGTTCGTTGCGGCGATGCAGGTAGTGCGCCACCGACAGGCCGGTGACGCCAAGGCCCACGACCAAGGTTCGCATCGTAACGGGGGTTGTAGTCGAATCCATGGCTTCCCTCCTTTACCGAACTTTCAGGGTGGCCAGCCCCAGCAACACCAGAACCACCGTGATGATCCAGAAACGGACCGCGATACGGGGTTCCGGCCAGCCGCGCAACTCGAAGTGGTGGTGCAGCGGCGCCATGGCGAAGATGCGCCGGCCGGTGAGCCGGTAGGAGATCACCTGCAACACCACCGACAGGGTCTCCATCATCATCACGCCGGCCATGATGATCAAAACGATCTCCTGGCGCAGCATGACCGCCACCGCGCCCAGCGCGGCGCCGATCGCGAGCGCGCCGACGTCTCCCATGAAAACCTGCGCCGGGTAGGTGTTGAACCACAGGAATCCGAGCCCTGCCCCGACCAGCGCGGCGCAGTACACGATCATCTCGCCCGCCAGCGGGACATGCGCGATGCCGAGGTATTCGGCGAACTCCATGTGCCCGGTGGCGTAGGCGTATACGCCAAGCCCGCCGGCGATCAGCACCGACGGCATGATGGCCAGCCCGTCCAGACCGTCGGTCAGGTTGACCGCATTGCTCATCAGGACCAGCATGAACGCGGCCAGCGGCACGAACGCCCAGCCCAGATCGAACTGCCACTCCTTGATGACCGGGAACACCATGCGGGTCTCCACCGGATCGGTCGCGCTAGCGTACAGCGCAAGGGCGATGCCAACCCCGGCCAGCACCTGCAGCGAAAACTTCAGGCGCGCGGTGATGCCGCGACCATTCCGGAACTTGTAGAAATCGTCGAGGATCCCGATCGTCGCGTACAGCCCGGTCACGGCCACCAGGACCCACAGGTAGCGGTTGCCCCAGGACCCCCACAGCAGCACCGAACCCAGCAACGCCAGGATGATCAGCACCCCGCCCATGGTCGGCGTGCCGCCCTTGGACTGATGCGAGGCCGGTCCGTCGTCGCGCACCGTCTCGCCGATATCCCGCGCGCGCAGCCAGCGGATCACCGCCGGGCCGATCAGCAGCGCGATGCCGAGAGCCGTCAGCAGCGCCAGGATGCCGCGGACCGTCAGATACTGGAACAGCGCGAAACCGGGATCGAATTGTTCGAGGGACGCGAAGAGTTCAAGCAGCATTGGCTTCTTCCTCCGGCATGAGCCGCGCCACCAGGCGCTCCAGTCGCGTCGCGCGCGAGCCTTTGACCAGCACCGCATGCTCGGAACCGAGCTGCGCCCGCAACTCGCCCGACAGTGCCTCCACGTCCGTGCAGGCCTGCCCCCCCGGGCCGAATGCGCGGGCGGCACGCGCGGCGTGCGGGCCCAGCACGTAGAGACGGCGCACGCCGGCCCTGCGCGCGTAGTCGGCCACTTCCTCGTGACACTCCGCGCTGTACAGGCCAAGTTCCTTCATCTCGCCCATGACCATCCACGACTCCCTCCCCTGCGCCACCAACACGTCGATGGCCGCATGGAAAGACCCGGGGTTGGCGTTGTAGCTGTCGTCGATTAATTGCGCGCCGCCATAACCCTCGACCAACCGCAGCCGGCCGCCGACTTCAAGCTGGAAACCCGACAGCGCCCGCGCCGCCCGCTGGAACGGTACGCTCAGCGCCACCGCCAACGCGACCGAGCAAGCCGCGTTGCGCGCGTTGTGTATGCCGGCCAGCGTCCATTCAACCTCGACGCTCTCGCCGTTGTGGCGGAATTCAAGCCGCGACGGAGCGCAGGGATGTGCGTAGACGTCCGCCTGCACGTTCAGGTCCGCCGCGAACGTCAGCACCTCGTGCGGGGCGGCAGCGGTCCGCCACTGGAACGCGAACCCGTCCTCGGCGTTGATCACCGCAACGCCCTCCGGCCCCAGGCCTTCGAAGATCTCGGCCTTCGCGCGGGCCACGCCCTGCAGGCTGCCGAAACCTTCCAGGTGCGCCTGCGCGGCACAGGTGATGGTGGCCGCCTGCGGCCGCGCCAGCGCCGTCAACTGCCGAATCTCGCCCGGATGGTTGGCGCCCATTTCGATGACCGCGTAGCGGTGGCTGTCGTCCAGGCCCAGCAGGGTCAGCGGCACGCCGATATGGTTGTTCAGGTTGCCCGCCGACGCCAGCGTGCGTTCCTCGCCGCCCAGAATCGCGGCCGTCATCTCCTTGGTCGTGGTCTTGCCGTTGCTGCCGGTGATGCCCGCCACCGCGACGCGATGCTCCGCGCGCCATTGAGCGGCGATCCGCTGCAGCGCCGTGAGCGTGTTCGGGACCACGATCTGCGGGCAATCCATGGCAAGTTCTCGCGCCACCATCACCCCCGCCGCGCGGTCTTCGCACCGTGCCGCGAAATCGTGCCCGTCGAAGTTCTCGCCCTTCAGGGCCACGAACAGTTCCCCGTCCTTCAGGGTCCGGCTGTCCGTGCCAACCCCCCCGACGGGCGCATCCGCGCCCTTGAGTTCGCCGTCGGCCCAGGCCGCCAGCTGCGCCAGCCGCATCCCCTTCATGCGCCCGCCTCCAACGCCGCATGCACGGCGGCGTGATCGGAAAACGGCCGGGTCTTACCGGCCGCGACCTGTTCGGACTCGTGGCCCTTGCCGGCAATCAGCACCACTTCGCCGGGGGCCGCTTCCCGAACCGCCCGGCGGATCGCCTCCGCGCGGTCATGCCGCACCGCGACGGACGCGGATTTCGGGATGCCCTTCAGGATGTCCTCGACGATTCGCTCGGGCGCCTCGCTGCGCGGGTTGTCGTCGGTCAGGGTCACCCGGGCAGCCAATCGCTGCGCCACTTCGCCCATGCGCGGGCGCTTGCCGCGGTCGCGGTCGCCGCCGCAACCGAACACGCAGTGGATGTCCGCCCCGAAATGTTCGCGCAACGCGCAAAGCGCCGCCTCCAGCGCATCGGGCGTGTGCGCATAATCGACGAATACCGGGCCCGACGCCTGGGTCACGCGCTCCAGCCGGCCCGGCACCGGCGACAGGCCTTCCATCGCCGCCGCGACCTTCGCCATCGGCATGCCCCGCGCCTGCACGGCGGTCGCCGACAGCAGCAGGTTCATCACGTTGAAACGGCCGTACAGGCCCGGCGCCCGCACCGCATGGGTCTCGCCGCCTGCCGTCCATTCGAACGACAGGCCCTCCGCCGTCAGCCCGGTCACGCGCGCGGTCGACTCCGCCGGCGCGTCCATCGCACAGGTATGGACCCGCGCCTTCGATTCCATCTGCTCGGCGAGTTCGTGCCCGAACGGGTCGTCAATATTGATGACCGCGCGTTCCGGCTTGAGTTCCGTGAACAGGCGCCGCTTGGCCGCGGCATACCGCTCCGGGGTCTGGTGGTAGTCGAGATGGTCGCGCCCCAGCGTGGTGAACACCGCCGTCTCGAAGCGCACCGCATCGCAGCGGTGCTGGTCCAGGGCATGCGACGACACCTCCAGTACGGCGACCGTGTCGCCGCGCTGCGCCATGTCGAAGAGTTCCGCCTGCAGCCGCACGGCATCCGGCGTGGTGTGGCCGGTCGCGTGCAGGGCGCTCAACCGACCGGCGCCCAGGGTCCCGATGACGCCGCAGGATTGTTCCAGCGCGCCCAGGATCTGCGCGATCAGGTGGCTGGTGGAGGTTTTTCCGTCGGTGCCGGTGATGCCGATGACCGGCAACCGCGCCGAAGGGTCGCGGTAGAAGCGCCCGGCGATCGCGCTGAGCGTGCGCGACAGGTCCGGCACCGCCACGCACGGGATGTCCGCCCAGGGTTGCTCCCGGTCCGGATCCGGTTCGTAGATCACCGCCGCCGCGCCCTTCCCGAGCGCCTCGGGCAGCCCCTCGAGGCCATGTCGCCGGGTTCCCCGGCAGGCCGCAAAAAGGTCCCCGGGACGGATCGCCGCGCTACGGCACTGAATGCCGGCGATCGAGCAATCCCGGGGCACGGGGGCAAACCCTTCAAGTAAATCCGACAGCGATGCCTGCAGGCTCATCCGGTCCCTCCCGGCGAAGCCTGGATCATCAATTCCCGGTCGTCCGGCGGCACGTTCAGCAGGCGCAACGCCTCGCGCGCCACTTCCCGGAACACCGGCCCGGCCACCTCGCCGCCGAAATACTTTCCGCTGCGGGGGGTGTCCACCAGCACCAGGATCGCCAGGCGGGGATGCCGCGCCGGCACGACCCCGGCGATCATCGAGACGTGGTGCCGAGCCGAGTAGACGCCGTCGACCATCTTGCGCACCGTGCCGGTCTTGGCCGCCACGGTGTAGCCCGGCAGTCGTACCCGCCGGGCGGTCCCTTCGGGCCCGGTCACCCCCCGCAGCATGCGCAGCACCGCGTCGCAGTACTCGTGCGGGAGCATGCGCTCGCCGTCGGCCTGGGGGTGGGCCAGGAAACTGATCGGGTGGCGGACGCCGCGGTTGCCGAGCACCATGTACGCTTGCGCGATGTGCAGCGGCGTCGCGGACAGGCCGTAGCCGTAGCCGAGGCTGGCCTGGTCGGTCTGCACCCATTGGCCCGGTTCGCGCAGAATGCCGGCCGCCTCGCCGGGATAACCGATTCGAAGCGGCTGCCCGATACCGACCCGGTCGAGCGTCTCCCACAGGGTGTCGCCGGGCAGGTCCAATGCGATGCGGGCCGCCGCCACGTTGCTGGACTTGACCAGGACGCCGCGGAGGTCGAGTTCCCCGAAATTCCGGATGTCGCTGATCCGGTGCCCGCCGATACGCCAGTGGCCGGGCGTGGTGTCGATCCGGTCGCTCGGGCCGTAGACCCCGCTCGCCAGCGCGGTCAGGACGGTGAACGGCTTCATCACCGAGCCCGGCTCGTAGAGGTCGGTGACGGCGCGGTTGCGGCGCCGGTCGGGATCGGCGGACCGATCCCCGTTGGGGTTGTATGAAGGCGCCTGGACCATGGCCAGCACCTCGCCGGTGACCACGTCCAGAACCACCACGGTGCCGCTTTGCGCACGGTGCTTGAGCACGGCACGTTGCAGTTCCTGGTAGGCATGGTATTGCAGCCAGAGGTCGATCCCGAGGCGCAGGTTCTCGCCGTGCTTCGGCGAACGCAACTGGGCCAGGTCGTCAATGATCCGGCCGTGGCGGTCCTGCCGCACCTGGCGTGCGCCCGGCTGCGCGCGCAGGCGCGAATCGAACGCGAGCTCGAGTCCCTCTTGTCCCTTGTCGTCGATGTCGGTCCCGCCGAGCAACTGCGCCGCGACCGCGCCCGCCGGGTAGTAGCGGCGGTATTCCGTGACCAGGCCGACTCCCGGGATCTTCAGCGCGGTCACCCGCTCCGCCTGGTCCGGCGTGATCTGCCGACGCAGGTAGACGAACTTCCGGTCCTGCCGGTCGAACACCAGCCGCTTCAGTTTCGGCCGGGACAGGTCCAGCAACCGGGCCAGTTCAGACCACCGGTCCTCCGCCTCGAGCAGCAGCTTGGGCTCGGCCCAGACCGATTGCACCGGGGTGCTGATCGCGAGCGGTTCGCCGTGCCGGTCGAGCAGCATGCCGCGGGACGCCGGGATCGGCACCGTCCGCAACTGCCGGCTTTCGCCCTGCGCGGTCAGGAATTCCTGTTCGGCGTATTGCAGCTGGACGGCCCGGCCGACCAGGCCGATCCCGATCAGCAGGAACAGGCTCAGCACCAGGCGGCGGCGCCAGTTGTAGGAGACGCGGCGGGCAACCTTCATGGGCTCAGCAGGTTGACCTTCGACGGGTCGGGCCGACGCATGCGCAGGCGTCGCACCGCCTTTTTCTCCACGCGCGCGTAGGCGGCCAGGGTGCCCTGCTCAAGCAGCAACCGCCCCCAGTCCGTCTGCAGGCGGTGGTAGGCCTCGCGCTGTTCCTGGATCTGCTTGAACGCGACCTGGTTCGAGTGCTTGACGTATACCACGCCGATCGCCACCGTGAGGTTGGCGAACAGGAGCAGGCCCCACAGGATCATGCCGCGCATGGCAGCCTCCGGGCGGTGCGCAGCCGGGCCGAGCGGGCGCGCGGGTTGCGGTCGATTTCGTCCTGGGTCGGGCGAACCAGGTCGAACACCTCCAGCACGGGCTCGAACGGCGGGGGCGGCCGATGCCGGCCGACCGGCGGCGGCTGGCTGGCCGCGCGCAGGAAGCGCTTGACGATGCGATCCTCCAGCGAATGGAAGCTGATCACCGCGAGCCGCGCCTCGTCCGCCAGCAGCGCGGCGACCTGCCCGAGCAGGGTTTCCAGCTGCTCGAGTTCGCGGTTGACGAAGATGCGGATCGCCTGAAAGCTGCGGGTGGCCGGATGCAGGCGCGCCTCGGCCTTCGGCACCGTGCGTTCGATCAATTGCGCCAGCGGGCGGGTGTGGGTCAGGGGAGTGTGTTCGCGGGTCTCGACGATGGCGCGGGCGATGCGCCGGGCATAGCGCTCCTCGCCGAATTCGGACAAGACACTTGAGATCTCGCCTTCCGCGGCCCGTGCGAGCCACTGCGCGGCGGTGCGCCCGTCACCGCTCATGCGCATGTCGAGCGGCCCGTCCTCGCGGAAGCTGAAGCCGCGTTCCGGAGAATCGAGTTGTGCCGAGGAGACGCCGAGGTCCAGCAGCATCCCGTCGACCTGACGCTGCAGGCCAGCCTGGGCGAGGCGCTCGGGCAGGGTCGCGAATGCGTCCTGCACCACGGTCACTCTCGGGTCGCCTCCGAACGTGCGGCGGGCGTGGGCGCAGGCTCCGGGGTCTCGGTCCACAAGCCATAGCCGGCCACCATGGCCGAGTTGCGAGAAGATTTCGCGGGTATGTCCTCCGCGACCGTAAGTGGCGTCGACGTATAGGCCGTCGGGACGGATGGCGAGTCGGACCAGGGTTTCGCGCAGAAGGACCGGTTCATGCGTTTGCCCTGCCGCCATCAGAGTTTGAGTTTGGTCACGGTCTGGGCGCGCTCGGGATCGTTCAGGATCTGCGCCCAGTTGTCATAGCGTTGCTCTTCGGTCTGGGTCGACCACAGCACCAGCTTGTGTCCCTGCCCCATCAGTTCCGCGTCGCGGTCGAGCTTGGCGTAGCGGCGCAGGCTGGGCGCCAGCAGCAACCGGCCCTGGCCATCGAGCTGCCGTTCATCGGCATGCCCGAGAATCATTTCCTGCAGGACGCGGTTGGCGGGGTCCCCGCTCGGCAGGTCCTGGAGGCGCTGCTCCAGTTCCTCCCACACCGGCAACGGGTAGATCGCGATGCCCCGGTCGTGGTACATGGTCGCGACCACGTGGCCGTCGCATTGTTGAGTCAGGGGTTCACGAAACCGGGAGGGAACCGCGATGCGGCCCTTGTCGTCGACGGTCAATAAACACGACCCCCTGAACATAGCCCCGGCCCCCCGTAAGTGGATTATTCCACTTATTTCTAGTTATTTCCATTTTATTCCCCTGAAGATACAAGTCAACCGCGCCTTGAAATAGTTAAGAGTTATATCGCAAGACTATGTAATAGTTACATTTTATATAAATATCCCTCGTCAATTTCCTGAAATATCAAGTGCGGATCGGGGCGGATTCCGGGTAGAAATTTCCACTTTTCGCCCGCCGGGGCCGGCATGGAAAAACTTTCGGTTGGCGTCCCAACTGCATGAAAAGCCGGGAGATGGGGAAGCGGGCCTGTAAGCCGGGTTCTGTCGAGGGCAGCCATTCATCTGGGCGAGGCGTCGCCGCCCCGCTCTAGCGACCTACCCGGGAGCCATGCAGGACATCATGATCGCTCCCCTATTGGGTCTTGCTCCGGATGGGGTTTACCCTGCCGCGTCTGTTGCCAGCCGCGCGGTGCGCTCTTACCGCACCTTTTCACCCTTACCGGACGAGTCCGGCGGTATCTTTTCTGTGGCACTGGCCGTGGGCTTGCGCCCCCCAGGCGTTACCTGGCATCCCGTCCCGTGGAGCCCGGACTTTCCTCCGCACAAGGCAGCGGCTGCCCGGCCCGCTTCCTCGCCCATCATACTCCCTCGGTCAACGCTTCAGTGCCAGTGCGCGGGCGTACGCCGCCTTGTGCGTCGCGCCCAGGCAGTCCCGTGCCAAGGCGGCCGCCGTGCGCACCCCGATGCCCGCCTCAAGCAGCGGGCCGAGGAATGCGTCCAGGGTCTCGTCCGGAACGCCCTCCTCTTCTTTCGCGCCCTCGACCACCACCACGAACTCGCCGAGCTCGGGGATGCGTTCCGGATCCAGTTCTTCCACCGATCCGCGCCAGACCTGTTCGTACTGCTTGGACAACTCCCGCACCCAGACTATCTGCCGGCCCGCGTCCAACTCCGCTTTAATATCCTGTGCCAGTGCCCGAATCCGGTGCGGTGCTTCATACACCGCCCAAGTGCGCGTCTCGCTGGCCAACTCCGCGAGCCGCCGCCGCCGCGCCGGTGCGCGTGCCGGCAGGAACCCCTCGAACACGAACCGCGCAGCATCCAGCCCGGCGACCGACAGGGCCGCCACCACCGCGCACGGCCCCGGCAACGGCACCACCGCGATCCCCTCCCTAAGCGCGGCCTCTACCAACCAACGGCCGGGATCGCTGACCAGCGGCGTGCCCGCGTCCGACACCAACGCGCCCGACGCGCCCGAACGCAGGGACCGGATTAATGCGGAGGTCGTACGCGCCTCGTTGCCGCGGTGCAGGCTGCGCAGGCTCGCCGCCGATCCCAGGTGCGCCACCAGTTTGCGGGTGTGCCGGGTATCCTCCGCCGCGATCCAGGTCACCGAGCACAGCACGTCGCAGGCCCGGACGCTCAGGTCGGCCAAGTTGCCGATCGGCGTCGCCACCACGTACAGGGTCGAAGGCTCGGCGGTCCAGTCTGGCATCGGGGCTTGTCCTCCGGCGCCGGGCGCGGCGCCGCACCTCATCATACCGGCTCCCCCGCCGGGCGGGGAACCCAGCCCTTACAATAAGGTCTTTCCTGTAAAGCCATGTCTTCGCGCTTTCTCCCGATCCTCCTGGCCGCCGTCTGGCTTGCCGGCTGCGCAGTCGCGCCGCCGCCGGACGAAGCGCCCTCCTGGGACGAAGTCCTGGCCCTGCCGCCGGACCAGGCCTGGGAACGCACGCGCGAATGGCCCGAGGAGGAACGCGCGCTGAAGCAGTTCGAGCTGCTTCGCCAGTGGGCCGATCTTGAACGATGGATCGCGGTCTCGGTGTGGCTGCCCGAATTCGACACCTCCACCCTTGACCCTGCCCAACGGGGCCAGTTGCGGCTGATCCAGGTGCAGGCCCTGCTGCACGGCGGCGAAGAACTCGCCGCGCTGACCGCGCTGTCGACCCTGTCCGACAGCGATCCCGTACTCGAACTGCGCGCCCAGATCTACGACCAGTTGGGCGATCCCGAAAACTCCCTGCGGGTCCGGCTGAACCTCGCGGCGCGGCCCGGCAACGCCGGCAAGCGCGACGCGCAACACCGGCAGGCCTGGGGCAAGCTGCTCGCGACGTCCCGCACCAACCTGGAGGCCTGGCGGGACCGCACCGGCGACGCGACCTGGCAGGGCTGGCTGGAACTGGCATTGCTCGCGCGCCCCGATGCACCCCGCAGCATCTCGCCGAAGACGAAACTCGAGGAATGGAAACAGCGCCATGAAGGGCACCCGGCGTTCCGCTGGCTGCCCGCCCTCTCCGCGGCGTTCGAGCGGCTGGAGCCGGACCTGCGCAAGCTGGCCGCGCTGATTCCGGTCAGCGGGGATTTCGCGCCGATCGGCCGCGCCATCCGCGTCGGCATCGAGACCGGCATGCGGCGGCACAGCGGCAACGTGCCCGAGCTGCGCATCTATGACACCGGGGACCCGTCGCAGACCCCGACCGACCTGTACCGGCAGGCCGTGGCGGACGGCGCCCAGCGGATCATCGGGCCGTTCGACAAGGATGCGGTCACGCGGCTGGTGCGGGCCGGGGAGCTGCCGGTCGATACCATCAGCCTCAACTACCTGGACACCCACTCCAAGGCGCCCGGCACGCTTTATCAGTTCGGCCTGCTGCCGGAGGACGAGGCCGCCCAAGCCGCCGAGCGCGCGCTGGCCGAAGGCCGCCGCGCCGCCGTCGTGTTCGCACCCGCCGGGACCTGGGGGCAACGCCTGGACCGGGCGTTCACCGAACGCTTCGAGGCCGGCGGCGGGACCGTCCGCGGGCACGGCTTCTACTTTGCCAACGCCTCCGACCACGCGGCCAAGATCAAGGACATCCTGAAACTTTCCGAGGGCGAGATGCGCAGGCAGAAGCTGGAGGAAGTGCTGGGCCGGGAGGTGATCTCCCGCCCGACCCGCCGGCAGGACGTCGACATGGTGTTCCTGGCCTCCTCGCCGCGCAACGCGCGCCTGTTCAAGCCTCAGCTCGACTTCTACTACGCCGGCGACCTGCCGCTGTACGCCACCTCGCACATCTACACCGGCACCCCGAGCCCGCTGCAGGACCAGGACCTTGAAGGCGCCCTGTTCTGCGACATCCCGCTGGTGCTGGACGACCAGCTGCGGGCGAAGCTGGGCGAGACCCTGGCCGTGCGGCGGCTGCCGCGCTTCGCCGCGCTCGGCGCCGACGCCTACCTGCTGGCGATGAACCTGGACTACCTCAAGGCTTACCCGGAGGCCGCGCTCGACGGCTGGACCGGCGGGTTGTCGCTGCGCGAGGACCGCCGGGTGTTCCGCACCCTCGACTGGGCCCGCTTCACCGGCGGTCGCCCCCTGCCCGCGCCGGAGCCGGAACGCGGCGCCACCGCACCGCGCTACCGCACCCAAGACTGAGCCGCAACCGGGCCGAAACGGCTCTGTATTAGAATGGACAGTCCGAACCCGGACTGCCGCTCATGTTGACTGTCACCGAAGACCTGCTGCTGCTCGTGTTGCAGAAGTACGGCGGGCGGTTCCGGAAGCACAGTGCGGAGATCCTGCGCCACACCCTGGTCGGCTCCGCCCTGCTCGACCTGGAATTGACCGACCGCATCGACACCGACCTCGAACACCTGGAGGTGGTCGACCCGACGCCCACGGGCAAGGCTTTCCTCGACCCCCTGCTCGAGGAGATCGCAAATAGCGAAAAGTCCCGGGATCTCTGGGACTGGCTTCAGACACTGTCACCCACGATGGGGGACGCGATCCGGGACGGCGCGGTCGAAAGCCTGATCGGGCAAGGCATCCTGGAACGCCAGGGATCGTCCCGGTCCCCGCGCTACCGGCTGATCGGCGACGCCGGCCCGACCGACGCCCGGGAGCGAATCGAAAAGGTCCTGTTCTCCGAGGACGAGATCCCCAGCCCCCAGGAAGTCGCGCTGATCTGCCTCGCCGACGCCTGCGACCTCCTGCACGCCCTGTTCCGGAAGAAGCGGATCAAGGCCGCCCTGCCTCGCCTGCAGCAGATCCGCAAGATGGACCTGGTCGGCGGCGGGACGGTCGCGCAATTGGCGTTGTTGAGTCTCGAACGCTCCGCGCTGTAGGCCGTTTTCGGGAGGGGGGAATTTCGTGATAGAGTACAAACCCGCATTTCATAACAAGGCAGGGAGGAACATGGCCCGCCCCGATCATTGCCGTCGCTCTCGGTTTCGCTTGATTCTCACCTGTAGCGTTCTGGCCGTCTCCGCCGGAGGGCTGGCGATGGCGGCAGACCTATCGACACTCACCCGCCTCGCCGCGAATTCGACCATCCAGCAGGCGAGCGCCCAGGAAAAGATCGACCAGCTCGACGAGGCCGCGCAAGACGCCTACGCCGACTACCGGGCGAAGCTGATCGAGCTGGAAAGCCTGCGCACCTACACCCGCCAGTTGCAGGCGCTGCTGGACGAACAGCAGGCGCTGCTCGACAACCTGGATGCGCAGATCCAGAAGACCGGCTCGATGGATCGCGAGCTGATCCCCCTGATGGAGCGCATGTACGACGCGCTCGGCACCCTGATCGAGCAAGACATGCCGTTCTTGGCAACCGAGCGACAGGATCGCCGCGAGCGCCTGCGCGGGATCCTGGACAACCCCGAACTGTCGCTCGCCACCAAGTACCGGAGCCTGTACGAGGCCTACCAGATCGAACTCGACTACGGGCGCACCCTCGAGACCTATTCCGACACCCTGGAGGTTGAAGGCAAGAGCCTGATGGTCACGATCCTGCGGGTCGGCCGGGTCGCGCTGTACGCGATGTCCGCCGACCGCAACATCATCTACGAGTGGAACAACGAGTCCCGGGAGTGGCAACTGACCGACGGGCTGCGGCACGGCATCGAGAAAGCCGTCCGCATGGCGAAGAAACAGGTCGCGCCGGATCTCCTGGTGCTGTCGGTGCCGGCTCCGGAGGACGCGCCATGATCCGGGTTGCTGTACTGGCATTGGCCGCCCTCGTCGCCCACACGGCGCAGGCGGCACCGCTCGACGACCTGCTCAAGCGCATGCGCGCCGACCAGGTGCAGGAAACCAACGAGATCCAGGAACGACTCGCGAAGTTCCGGGCCGCGGCTAAGGAACGCGAGGCGATGCTCAAGGAGGTCAAGGGCCTGATCCGCCAGGAAGAGAAGCGCAGCCGGGACATGGAGAAGCGCTTCGCCCAGGGCGAGAAGGACCTGATCAGCAAGCGCGACAAGCTGGACGCCCTCACCGTGCACTACAAGGAGGTGCTGGCCACCGCCAAGCTGTGGGCGGGCGAGCTCAAGGGGCATTTCCTGCAGTCCCTGGTCAGCACGCAGATTCCCGACCGCATCACACCGCTTGATGCGATCGCGGACGACAACCATACGGCCACGATCGCGGACATGAACCACCTGCTGTACGCCGCCTTGGAGGAGGCGAGCCAACAGGGGCGGATCGTCCGGTTCAACACCCAGGTCACCCAGCCCGACGGCACGCTGATCGACGCGTCGGTGATCCGGGTCGGCATCTTTACCGCCACGACGGACGGCCAGTTCCTGAGCTTTACCGAGGATGCCCGGGACATGGTCATCCTCCCCCGCCAGCCACCGGCTTCGCTGATCGGCGTCGCGACCGACATGGGGGAAGCGACCGAAGGCCACACGCGGGCCGTCGTCGACCCGTCGCGCGGTGCCATCCTCTCGCTGCTGGTGGACGCGCCGGACCTGACGGAACGAATCCAACAGGGCGGCATGATCGGCTACCTGATCATCGTGATCGGGGTATTCGGCGTGCTGTTCGCAATCGGCCGCAGCATCGCGCTGGCGATCCACATGCGGCAGGTTCGGAGCCAGCAGCGCGACGTCGATAATCCGAAGAAGAACAATGCGCTCGGCCGCATCGCCCAGGTCTACCAGAAGCATGCGGACATGGATCCGGAAGCACGCGAGGACCGGGTGCACGAAGCGATCAGCGAGGAGTTGCCGAAGCTCAACTGGGGCCTGAACATGTTGCGGGTGCTGGCCGCCGTCGCGCCGCTGCTCGGCCTGCTCGGCACCGTGACCGGCATGATCCAGACCTTCCAGGCCATTACCCTGTTCGGCACCGGCGACCCGCGCATGATGGCCGGCGGCATCAGCCAGGCCCTGGTCACCACCGCCCTCGGCCTCAGCGCCGCGGTCCCGATCCTGCTGCTGCTCACCGTGGCCCGCTCCTACAGCACGCGGATCCGCCAGATTATTGAGGAACAGAGCCTCGGGCTGCTGTCCCGCACGAAGAGCTCATGATCCAGGCCTGGCTTTACGAGCACTACTCGAACGTCGAAGCCTTGCTTTACACCGGCGGCGACGTGCTGCTGATCCTGTTCGGCGTCGCCTTCCTGCTCTGGTGGTTCATCATCGAGCGGCTGTGGTTCTTCTTCGGCCCGAGCCGCCACCGCCGGGACGCGCGGAACCTGTCGGACAAACTGGAACTGGTGCTCGCCTGGGAAGCGCGCTGGAGCGCGCACCGAGCCCTCTGGGTGCGCCAGCGGTGGGTATCCGAATCGCGCATCCGGGCCAACCACAGCATGCTGGCGATCAAGGGGCTGGTGCAGATCTGCCCGCTGCTCGGCCTGCTCGGCACCATCACCGGCATGGTCGAGGTGTTCTCGACCATGTCCATCACCGGCAACAATAGCGCGCGCCTGCTGAGCGACGGCATCTCCCGCGCCACCTACCCGACCTTCGCCGGCCTGGTCATCGCCCTGTCCGGCTATTACTTCATCACGCTGTTCGAGCACCGCGCGCGGCGCGAGCTCGCGGCCCTGCGCGAACACCTGCTGCTGCCAGCCCATATGCGCAAGTAACCCGGTGCTGCACACCTCGGAATCACCATGAGAATCACCCGCCGCCGCGAAGCCGAAGAAGACCAGGGCGTGGACATCACCCCGCTGATCGACATCGTCTTCATCATGCTGATCTTCTTCATTGTGACCGCCTCCTTCGTAAAGGAGTCCGGCGTGGAGATCGATCGCCCGAAAGCGGATACGGCGGTCATGCAAAGCCAGGGGACGATCCTGATCGGCATCACCGCCGAGGACGAAGTCTGGATCAACCATCAGCCGGTCGACGTGCGGTCCGTGCACGCGCACGTCATGCGGCTGCAAGCCGAAAACCCACAAGGCGGCGTCGTCATCCAGGCTGACCGCGATTCCCGCAACGACATGCTGGTGCAAGTCATGGATCAGATCCGGCAGGCCGGGGTGGAGAAAATCGCCCTTGCGGCGAGCCCGGATCAGCAATGATTTTCCGCGACTTCCTGCGGATTCCCCTGATCACGGCGGCGGCCGTCGGCACGGTCTTCGCCCTGTTCACCCTGATGTATTCGCTGGTGGTGACGGACTTGGCCGGCCTCAGGGACGTTTCGGACTCGGTGCGCTTCGACTTCGTCCGCCTGCAGAAGAGGGAGCTCACCCCGGCTCAGCGCAAGCTCCCGGACAAGCCGCAGAAACCGAAGAAACCGAAGATGCCGGAGACCCGGAGCGAGTCCGAATCCCTCAACCCGGACGGCATGAAGTTCTCCACCAGTTCAGCCAATCCGTACAAGCTCGACCTGATGACCGGCGGCGACCTGTCGAAAGGCTGGGCCGGGACCCGCGACCCCCTGCCGATCATGCGCGTCACCCCGGTCTACCCGTCGCGGGCCAGCCGGCGCGGCATCGAGGGCTGGGTCGAGCTCGCATTCACGATCACCACCACCGGCGCCACCGAGAACGTCCGGGTGGTCTCCGAGGAACCGCCCGGCGTGTTCAGCCGCGCGGCGATGAAGGCGGTGCGCAAATGGAAATACAAGCCGCAGGTGATCGACGGCAGGGTGCAGCCCCGCCCCGACGTGCACGTGATGCTCAAGTTCGAGCTTGAGAAATGATCGCCCGTCTCGCCGCCGTTGTCTGCCTGATCGCCGCCGTACTGGCGGCCCCGCCGCTGCCCGCCGCAACACTTTCCGAAAAGGTCTTCCGCGTACTGACCGAGATCTACGAACTGCGCGAAGCGGACAAGCAGACCGAAGCGCTGCGCAGGACCGAAAGCCTGCTGAACCGCAAGCTCAGCGACCACGAACGGGCGCAGGTCCTGCTGCTCAAGTCCGACCTCCTGCTGGGCCTGGAGCGCTACCGCGAGGCCATCGCACCGATGGAGGCGGCGCTCAAGACCGGCGCGGTCCCGGAGCAGCGTCTCGACCAGATCCGCTACAACCTCGGCCAGCTGTACAGCCAGATCGGCCGCTACCGCGACGCGATCCGGGTGCTGGAGTCCTGGGTCCGCGAGGCGAAGAGCGTCCCGACCAATGCTTATTTCGTGCTGGCCGCCTGCCACCTCGAACTGAACGCGCTGAGACACGCCCGGAACTGGGCGGACAAGGGCCGCGACGAGTCGGACAAGCTGTCCTACACGCAGTACCAGTTCATCGCCTCCATCTACGTGCAGCAGTCCGACTGGACGGCCCTGCAGAAACTGCTGGAGGAAGCCATCCAGTCGTTCCCCGACAAGGTCGAGTTCTGGCGGCAGTTGGCGCAGGTGCACATGGAGCGGAACCGCGAGGCGCAAGCGCTGGCGGTGATGCGCGTGGCTTATACCAACGGGCTGCTGCAGCGCGGCGACGACCTGGTGCGCCTGGCGCAGTTGATGCGCCTGCGCAACGCGCCCTGGCTGGCCGCGAACGTGATGGAGGACGGGATGAAGCGCAAGCTGATCAAGCCGACCTCGCGCAACTGGCTGCTGCTCGGCAACTCCTGGATGGCGGCGCGCGAATACGACCGCGCCTATCCGCCCCTGGAGAAGGCCGCCGAAATCACCAAGAAGCCGCGTGACTGGCTGCGCCTGGCGCGCCTGTACGCGCAGAACGCGGGCTGGAGCGGCTGCATCAAGAGCGCCGACGCCGGCCTGCGCACGAATCCGCCCGACCCGGGCCCGTTCCAGATCCTGCGCGGCGTCTGCGCCTACGAGGAAGGCAATTTCGAGAAAGCCCTGGACGCGTTCGCGAAGGCCCGCAAGAGCAAGAAATCCGCAGCCGAAGCGAGGGGCTGGATCCAGTTCATCGAGAACCTGTGACCGCCGAACTCAACCAGGACCCGGCCGAACTCGCACAATTCGACCGCCCGGACCTCGACTGGTGGGACCCGCAGGGCCCGATGCAGGCCCTGCACGCGATCAACCCGGCCCGCTTTGAATACGTCGAAGAGCATTGTGAACTGACCGGGCGGGCCGTGCTCGACATCGGCTGCGGCGGCGGCCTGCTGACGGAATCCCTGGCCCGCGCGGGCGCGAACGCCACCGGCCTTGACCTGTCCGGCACCGCGCTGGAGCAGGCCCGGGCACACGCCCAAGAGCAGGCGCTCGACATCGAATACTTGGAGCAGGACGCGAATGCACTTGCCGGGCAGCGCCCCGAAGCGTTCGACGTCGTGACCTGCATGGAGTTGCTGGAACACGTTCCGGACTTCCCGGCCCTGCTCGGCGACTGCGAGCAATTGATGCGCCCGGGCGGCTCCCTGTTCGTGTCCACGCTCAACCGCACCGTCTCGGCTTTCGCGCTGGCCATCGTCGGCGCCGAGCACCTCGCCGGGATCCTGCCGGTCGGCACGCACCGTTACGACCGCTTCATCCGGCCGTCCGAACTGGCGCAGACCGCACGGGATCTGCGGCTCGTGGTGGAAGACATCCGCGGCATCGCTTACAATCCGCTGACCCGCACCGCCCGGCTCGGCGGCAGCCCTCGGGTCAACTACCTGATGCATCTGCGCAAGGCGGCGGAGGCGAAAGCCTGAAGTACGGACTCTAGGAACGCATCGAATCCCACCGGCAAAACCCGTGCCTTCCCCCATTCAAGGCGTGCTCATGGACCTGGACGGAACCCTGGCCGACACCGCGCGCGACATCATCCCCGTCCTGAACGCGCTCTGCCGGGAGGAGAACCATCCGCCCATCGATTATGACGCCGCCCGCAACTGCGTCTCTCAGGGCGCCCGGGCGATGGTCCGGTTCGCGTTCGGCGAGACCCTCAGCGACGAACGGGAGGACCGCCTGGTGGCGCGGCTGCTGGAGCTGTACGCCGAGGCCCCCTGCCGCGAGACGGTGCTGTTCGACGGCATGACGGACCTGCTTGAATTCCTTGCCCGAAACGGCACGCCCTGGGGCGTGGTGACCAACAAGGCCGGATACCTGGCGGAAGCCATCCTCGATGCGATCGACTTCCCCGCCCCGCCCTCCTGCCTGATCGGCGGCGACACCCTGCCGCATCGCAAGCCCCGCCCGGAACCCCTGTTGGAGGCAGCCCGCCGCATCGAGGTGGATGCCCGGCACTGCCTGTTCCTGGGCGACGACCCCCGCGACATGCAGGCGGCCCGCGCCGCGGGCATGACCGGCGTGATCGCTGCGTTCGGCTACATCCGCCCAGAGACCGATCTCTCGAGCTGGGAGGGCGACGCGACCATCCAGCATCCTGCCGAACTGAAGTCGTTCTTCAATTCCTCCTCATGAATACCTGGATCTGGGCCCTGATGTTCGTGTCCGGTCTGTCGATCGGGATCATCGTCGGCCTGTGGGTGTCGCAGCGCCGCGACCAGCAGCATCTCGGCCAGCTCAACCAGACACTGAAGGACAGTTTCTCCGCGCTTTCGGTCGAAGCCCTGGAGCGCAACGCCGAACGCCAGCGCGACTCGCTCGAGAACACGCTCAAGCCGCTGCAGGAGACACTGGAGCGCGCGCGCAAGCAGATCGACGAGATCGAAAAGGAACGGCATACCCACTACGGGCGGCTGACGCAGCAACTGCAGGACGCGGTCACCTCGCAGGAGCAACTGCGCCGCGAAACCCAGACCCTGTCGCAGGCATTGGCCCGCCCGCAGGTGCGCGGCTCTTACGGCGAGGTCACGCTGCGACGGATCATCGAACTGGCCGGCATGACCGCGCACGTCGACTTCGTGGAACAGGCGCAGCAGGACAGCGGCCAACGCCCGGACGTGGTGGTGCGCCTGCCGGAGAACCGGGTTCTTCCGATCGACGCCAAGGCCCCCCTGCAAAAGTACTCCGACGCCTACCGCGAGTCCGATCCGGAGCGCCAGAAGGCGCTGATGCGGGAATTTGCAGGGTCGGTGCGCGCCATGGTCACGGACCTGTCGCGCAAGGAATACTGGGCCGGATTCGCGAACGAAAACTCGCTGGACTTCGTGGTGATGTTCGTGCCCGGAGACCAGTTCCTCAACGCCGCGCTGGAACAAGATCCGGAACTGATGGACTACGCCCTGCAGAAGAAGGTGCTGCTGACTACGCCAAGCAGCCTGATGGCGATCCTGCGCGCGGTGGCGTATGGCTGGAACCAGCAGAAGGTTGCGGAAAACGCCGAGCGGATTCGGGATCTGGGCTACCAGTTGTGCGAGCGCGTCGCCGTCTTCTCGGAACACATGGCGGCGCTCGGGAAATCGCTAGGCGGCAGCGTCGGCCACTTCAACCAGATGGTCGGTTCCTGGGAGTCGCGCGTCCTGCCGACCACCAGCAAGTTCCGCGATCTCGGCGTCGATTCGCACAAGAAGAACGCCGACGTCCAGGAACTGACGCAGATTCCCCGCCATACGGCGGATTCAAAGGATCCCCCCGACGATGCCAGCTGAGACGGCTCCGGGGCCGGCCGAGTACACGCCTTCTCCCGACGCCCTCGCCAACCGCGTGGTGATGGTCACCGGCGCGAGTTCCGGCATCGGCCGGGCCTGCGCCTGCGCCTGCGCCAAGGCCGGTGCCACGGTGATCCTGCTGGCCCGCGACGTCCCCCGGCTGGAGCAGACCTACGACCAGATCTGCAAAGCGGGCGGGCCGGAACCCGTCATCCTTCCGCTCGACCTCAACGGCGCGACGATCGACGATTATGCACAGGTGGCCGAGAAGATCGGCCAGGATTTCGGGCGTCTGGACGGGCTCTTGAACAACGCCGGGCTGGTCGGCGGATTGCGCCCGATGCGCCTGCTCGAGCCGAGCGACTGGACCCGACTCGCACGCGTCAACCTGCTGGGACCCTGGCTGCTGACCCAGGCCTGCCTGCCCCTGCTGGACCGGGCGGAGGACCCTGCGATTGCATTCACGCTCGACAAGCAGTCGCGACGCGCCTATTGGGGCGCCTACGGCGTGGCCAAGGCGGGAGTTGCGGGACTGGTCGACATCCTGTCTCAGGAACTGAGCGGCGACCACCCGATCCGGGTCAACGGCATCGACCCGGGACCCGTGGAGACGCGGCTGCGCCGGCAGAACTACCCGGGAGAATCCGGCAATTCGCACTCTGCCCCGGAGCAAGTCGCACCGGCGTTCGTCTACTTCCTGGGTTCGGACAGCCGCGGCATCACCGGCCGCACCATCCACCTCAAATAGGTTCCACCGCCTGCCCGTAGACGCAGCGGGACCGCAGGCGGCACTCCCCGCAATGCGGGTTACGGGCCAAGCAGACCCGCTTGCCATGCAACACGATGCGTGCATGGAATTCGTTGTAGAGCGCCGCGTCGCGCGGCAGTTCACGCTCGAACAGTTGGCGCAGTTCCTCGTAGCCGACCCGCGACGACACCAGACCGAGCCTTGAGAAGACCCGCCGGGTGTAGGCGTCCACCACGAACACCGGCCGGCCAAGGGCGTACAGCAGGATGTCGTCCGCCGTCTCCGGGCCGACGCCGTGGACGGCCAGCAGTTCCTCGCGCAGGTCTTCGGTGTTTCGGCGCTTCAGCCGACGCAACGGTCCCCGCTCCCGGTACCATTCGCACAGGGCGCGCAGGCGTTTCTGCTTGATGTTGTAGTAGCCGGACGGGCGGATCAGGTCGGCCAGCTGCGCGGGTGACAGGGCCAGAATCGCATCGACATCAAGGCAACCAACCTCGCGCAAGCGGATGATGGATTTTTCGACGTTGACCCAGGCGGTGTTCTGCGTGAGAACCGCACCGACCATGATCTCGAAAGCGCTGCGCGCCGGCCACCAGCCAAAGCGACCGTTTCGAAGCGGAGCGGAATGCTGCCGACGCAGCAGGCCGAGAATGTCGAGGAGGCTCAACTAGTTGAGGGCCTGGACGATTTCCTCGGTCATTTTCTTGGCGTCCCCGAACAGCATCATGGTCTTGTCGCGGAAGAACAGTTCGTTGTCCACGCCGGCGTAGCCGGAACCCAGGGAGCGTTTCAGGAACAGCGTCGTGCCCGCCTTCTCGACGTCCAGGATCGGCATGCCGTAGATCGGGCTGGCCGGATCCGTCTTCGCCAGCGGGTTGGTGACGTCATTGGCGCCGATCACGAACGCCACGTCGGCGGTCGAGAACTCGTGGTTGATTTCCTCAAGCTCGAACACCTCGTCGTACGGCACCGAGGCTTCCGCCAGCAGCACGTTCATATGGCCCGGCATGCGCCCGGCCACCGGATGGATCGCGTACTTGACGTCAACGCCCTTCTCTTTCAGCAGGTCCGCCATCTCGCGCAGCGCGTGCTGCGCCTGAGCCACGGCCATGCCGTAGCCTGGCACCACGATCACCATGTTGGCGTTGCTCATGATGAAGGCGGCGTCATCTGCACTGCCCTGCTTGACCGAGCGGCTGCCGGCCGCCTGCTGTGCCACGGCGACCGTCTCGCCGCCGAAGCCGCCAAGCAGCACGTTGAAGATGGAGCGGTTCATGCCCTTGCACATGATGTAGCTCAGGATCGCGCCGGACGAGCCGACCAGCGCGCCGGTAATGATCAGCGCCATGTTGCTCAAGGTGAAGCCGATGCCGCAGGCGGCCCAGCCGGAATAGGAATTCAGCATGGACACCACCACCGGCATGTCCGCACCGCCGATCGGGATGATGATCAAAAAGCCGATCAGGAACGCCAAGATCACGATGGCCCAGAACGAGGTCGGGTCCTGCCCGAAGACCAGCGCGACGGTCAGGGCGACGATCGCGATGCCGATCACGGCATTCAGCGGATGTTGCAGGGGGAACACCACCGGGTTGCCGCTGACCAGGCCCTGCAGCTTGGCAAACGCCACCACGGAGCCGGAGAAGGTAATGGCACCGACCGCGGCGCCGATGCTCATCTCGATCAGCGAGGCCGTGCCGATGTTGCCGAAGGTTCCGATGCCGTAGGCTTCCGGATGGTAGAACGCGGCGATCGCCACCAGCACCGCGGCCATACCGACCAGGGAGTGGAACGCGGCCACCAGCTGCGGCAGCGCCGTCATGTTGATGCGGAACGCCACCAGCGTTCCGATCGTACCGCCGACGAGGATGCCGGCGAGGATGATTTCGTAACTGATGACCTCGGGGTCCAACAGCGTGGTCACCACGGCGATGACCATGCCGATGATGCCCATCACGTTGCCCTGGCGCGCCGAGGTCGGGGACGACAGCCCGCGCAGCGCCATGATGAAGCACACGGCGGCGACTAGATAGGCAAATCCGGTCCAGCTTGCACTCATTTCAACCACCCCGCCTTATTTCTTCTTCTTGAACATGGCCAGCATCCGCTGGGTCACCAGGAACCCGCCGAAGATGTTGACCGAGGCCAGCGTGACGGCGAGGAAGCCCATCAGGCTGGAGAAGTCGATGTCTGCCAGCTCGGCCGCCGGGCCCGCGGCCAACAGGCCGCCGACGATGATGACGGAAGAGATGGCGTTGGTGACCGCCAGCAGCGGCGAATGCAGCGCCGGAGTCACGCTCCAGACCACATAGAAGCCGACGAAGCAGGCCAGCACGAAAACGGTGAACAGGTTCAGGAACGAGGTGTTTCCGGCCGCGCCGGCATCCACGCCGGACGCGGACATCGCGAAGCTCACGACTTCCGAGACCTGAACCAGACCCTGGGTGAAAACGGTGGCGTCGAGCATCATGACATCAACTCCTTGATCCGGGCATTGACGACCTCGCCATCGCGCGTCACCACGGTTTCGGCGACCGTCTCGTCCTCCCAGTCGAGGTTGAGGGCGCCGTTCTCTGCGTCGATGTGCGGGGTCAGGAAATTAAGAATGTTCTTGGCGAACAGGTTGCTCGCATCGCGCGCAAGCCGCGCCGGCATGTTGTCGTAGCCGATGATGCGCACGCCCTGGTGCTCGGCCACGACGCCGCGTTCGGCGCATTCGCAGTTGCCGCCGGTCTCGACGGCCAAGTCGACGATCACCGAGCCCGGCTTCATCGATTCGACCATCTCGCGGGTCACCAGCACCGGGGCCGGACGGCCCGGGATGAGCGCGGTCGTGATGACGATGTCCTGCTCCCTGACGTGGTCGGCGAGGACCTGGCGCTCTTTCTGCTTGTACTCTTCCGTCATCTCCTTGGCGTAGCCGCCAGAGGTCTCGGCGTCCTTCATCGCCTCTTCGTCCACGATCAGGAACTTGCCGCCCAGGCTCTCGACCTGCTCGCGGGTGGCGGGACGCACGTCGTAGGCGGTGACCACCGCGCCGAGGCGCTTGGCGGTGGCGATGGCCTGCAGGCCCGCCACGCCGACACCCATCACGAACACGCGCGCGGGTGCCACGGTGCCGGCCGCGGTCATCATCATCGGGAAGGCGCTGACGTGCTCGGTCGCAGCATCCACGACCGCCTTGTAGCCAGCCAGGTTGCTCTGCGAGGAGAGTACGTCCATGGACTGCGCGCGGCTGATGCGCGGCATCAGGTCCATGGCAAAGGTGGTGAGGTTGCGTGCGTTGTAGCTGGAAGAAGCATCGGGGTTGGAGAGGGTGGCCAGGTGGCCGACAAGAATCGCGCCTTCTTTCATCAGGGCGATCTCGTCCGTCCCTTCCTCGGCCGTCATCGGCCGTTGGATCTTGAAGACCAGGTCCGCGTCGCCGAGGACGGCAGCGGCATCCGGCGCAACGCTGGCACCGGCGTCTTGATACTCTTGGTCGGTGACGCAGGAGCCGGTTCCGCAACCGGTCTCCACCACGACTTCCACCCCCATGCCGGTCAGTTTCTTGATCGTGTCAGGGGAAATTGCGACCCGGTTCTCGCCCGGGCGGATTTCTTTCGGAATCCCGATTTTCATGCTGGGAGATTTTGGCTGTTGTTCTGTGTTTCAGTCAATCAAAAAAACGCGACCCCGAAATGGGGTGCGTTTTCGGGGTGCCATTATACCCCACCCGTTTTGGCCCGACCGGACGGTCAGGGCCTGCCGGACGCCTCCAGTTCATCCCGTCCGGAGGGGCGCTTCGGCGGCTTTCGCGAAGCGGCCTGTTTCATGCCGTGCAAGGCCGGTTTGGCGAATGCGAGCCGCTTTCTCATGACCCGAACCGCGTCGGGATGACTGTCGATGAGCACCGCGCTGCGGCCCGTCCGCACCGCGGCCTCTCCCGTCGTCCCGCTGCCCGCGAAGAAGTCGAGCACCCGGTTCCCGGGATTGGAGTGAACCTTCACGATCCGCTCCAGGATCGCCAGCGGTTTTTGGGTCGGGTAGCCCGTCTTCTCCTTACCAGTCGGACTGACGACCGTCTGCCACCAGGTGTCGGTCGGTGTCTTGCCCCGCGCGGCTTTCTTCGGGCCCACCAGGGCGGGGGCCATGTAGGGAATCCGGTCGATGTCGTCGTACCGGTACGTGTAGTCCTTGGGGTTTTTCGCGTACCAGAGGATGTTGTCATGCTTGGGCGACCAGCGCTTCCGGGACCGTGCCCCGTAGTCGTACGACCAGATGATTTCGTTGATGAAGGCGTCCCGGCCGAAGATCTGATCCAGCAGGACCTTGCAGTAGTGGACTTCCCGGTAGTCGACGTGAAGGAACAGCGAGCCGGCCGGGTGCAGGAGCCGGTATGCCTCCTGTAGCCTCGACCCGAGAAAGTCGAGATAGTCGGAGAAGGCGTCCGGGAACTCCAGGCTGCCGAGCCGGGTGGTCTTGTATCTCCGTCCCTGGAAGCCAGTGCGGTCGCCGTTGGCGTCCCGGGTCGTCTTCAGGCGGGAGCGCGACTGGGTCTTTCCCGTGTTGAACGGCGGGTCGATGTAGACCAGGTGGAACGACTCTTCCGCGAATCCGCGCAGGATGGGGAGGTTGTCCCCAAAGTGGATGTCCAGCGACGGCGGAGGCAGGGATTCGGGGTTCGAGGCGGAACGTCGATTCATCAAGGCTTTCCGGCAAGGGTGCCTGCTTCGGCTTCGAGCCGTTTGCAGGAAACCGTGCGCTGTGTCGCCATTATGGCACTGCCGCAACCGCGGGAACTTGCAGCACTTCTCGGGGGGAACCCGCACCCCTCTCAATCCTAAATGAGAACCGCTTTACAAATGATAATCATTCTTATATACTGTGGCCGCCGCAGGAATGGATTCACTTAATTATGGACGCAAATGGAAACAAAATGTTCAAAAAATCAGGAAGAATGCCCTGCATTCGTCGTGCAAGTTACCTGTGTGGGAGCCTCGCGCTGCTCCTCTCCGCTGCCGTGTCCGCGGAAGAACACTTCGACCGCGAGGTTATCATTGTCGGCGGTTACCAAGAAGCTTACGAGACAGCCGGGTCCGCCCACTTCATCGGACCCGAGGAACTGCTGAAGTTCAACTACTCCGACATCCAGGACATCGTCCGCGAAGTGCCGGGCGTCTCGGTACAGCTTGAAGACGGCTACGGGCTGCGCCCCAACCTCAGCATCCGCGGCACGCCCACCGAGCGCAGCAGCCGCGTCACGCTGCTGGAAGACGGCGTGCTGATTGCGCCGGCGCCCTACTCCGCGCCGTCCGCCTACTACTTCCCGACCGCCGGCCGCATGCATGCCTTCGAGGTGCTGAAAGGCCCATCCGCGATCACCCAAGGGCCGTACACCATCGGCGGCGCCCTGAACATGATCTCCACGCCGATCCCGCGCGACATGGACGGCGGCCTTCTGGTCGAAGGCGGCGGCTACTCCGACCGCCGCCTGCATGCGTACGCGGGCTTCACCTCGGATAACGGCGTCGGCCTCATGCTCGAGACCCATGACTGGGGCTCGGACGGCTTCCAGAAGATTGACCGCAGCAGCGACGACACCGGCCTCGAGGTCCAGGACCATACGTTCAAGATCCGTTACATGACCCCGGACTCGCGCCATCAGCTGGACTTCAAGTACCAGTACGCGGACCAGGACTCCGACCAGAGCTATCTCGGCCTGACCGATGCGGACTTCCGAAAGGATCCCTATCGCCGCTACGGCCTCTCGCAACTGGACAACATCAAGACCCAGCACGACCAGCACATCCTCCGCTACCGGTTCAAGGCTAGCGACTCGCTGTCGGTCTCCGTGACCGCCTACAACAACGAGCACGAGCGCAACTGGTTCAAGACCGAAGGACTTGATCTCGACGGCACCGACAACGGGAATTCCTTCGAGAGAGACAGTTGGTACAACGTCATCCAGACCGTCAACAAGGGCGACGGGCGATGCCTGGCCAACACCCTGAGCGGCTTGGGACTGGCGGACAATTCCGCGGCAGATGCGGATCCGACGTTGAGCGACATTTCCGTCGACGCTACCGAAATCGACTACTCGAAAGGGCGCAGCACGGTGGCCGGCGACGACCGGGGCAGTTGCGAGGCCAAGCTGGTCGAGACCAACTCGGGCGCGGATTCCTACGCAGCCTCCAAGGCAAAACTTGCAGAACGCGTCAAGGTAGAAGTGATACGGCTGGTGGGAGACTCCGCCGCGGATGACTCCAATTTTGACACGACCGTGGACACGCTTACGGACACCCTCATTAGCGAGATTTCGACGCATAACAGCGCCGGCAACGGGGAATCCGTCTTGGATTACTTCAGCAATGAAAGGCTGCAGGGCATCTTGGACGGCACGGAAGACACCGCCGAGGGCGGCATCCAGCTGAAGTCCAATTCACGCGAGTACTTCTCCCGCGGTGTGCAGATCCGGCTTGATTGGGAGGGCGAACTGGGCGGTGCCCACCACGACGTGGAGGTCGGCCTGCGCTACCACGAGGACGAGGAAGACCGCATCCAGCGCATCGACGCCTACACCCAGAAAGACGGAAGGCTCGTCCTGCATGATGAGGGGGACTGGGGTCACCAGAGCGCCGGCAACCGGCTGCAGGAGGCCGAGGCGATCTCGGTCTATGTCCACGATCGTATCGAGTGGGGCAAATGGGTGTTCACCCCGGGCTTCCGCTACGAGGACATCAGGCAGAAGCGGACCCGCTGGAAAGATCCGGAGCCGGACAACGTCCGCGCGAACTTCCGCTCCACCCGGAAGAACGACACTTCCGTGTTCCTGCCTGGCATGGGCGTCCTGTTCAGCATCGACGACCACTGGTCCGTGCTGGCCGGCTACCACAAGGGCTTCAGCGCGCCGAGCAACTCGCCGGGCGTTGAGGAGGAGAAGGCGGACAACTACGAACTCGGGGTCCGCTACGCCGGCACTTACGTGCGCGGCGAGGTGATTGCGTTCTACAGCGACTACGAGAACCTGGTCGGCGAGTGCACCAACTCGTCCGGCGGCGGGTGCGAGCCCGGCGAAGCCTTCAACGGCGATGCCGCGACCGTCGAGGGCGTGGAAACGATGTTCGTGGCCAACGTGCCGCTCAACGACACGCTCAGCCTGCCGCTGTCGTTGTCGTACACCTATATCGACGGCGAGTTCGACACCAGCTTCGCCGACTCGAACTTTTTCGGCGACGTGGAGAAAGGTGACCCGCTCCCCTACATCCCGGAACACCAGATGCGCGTGTCGATGGGACTGGAGAGCACGGACTGGTCGGTCAACCTCAGCGGCAAGTACGTCGACGAGGTCTGCGTGAAGGCCGCCTGCGGAACTTTCGAGAAGACCGATTCGTCTTTCACCGTAGACTTGTCCGGCAGTTACCGGATCAACAAAAACATCAGCCTCATCGCGCGCGTGGAAAACGTGACCGATCAGGAAGATCTCGTTGCTCGCCACCCGTACGGCGCTCGGCCCAACAAGCCGCGCACCGCAATGGTTGGATTGCGCGTCGACAACTTTTTCTAACCGGCAGGGGAAAGGAGCCTTTCATCCCAGGGGCTCCCGAAACCGTCGGAAAGGTAGCCCCCCGTTACTCCTGCGACATTTTGGGGGGCTGCCGCCTTTCTCCCCTTATTCTATAAGACTCCCGCCGAGTGGCGCTTAGCAAACACGAAACAGGCGCAACTCCGGGCACCCAACCGGACCGCCCTGCCCTCCGCCCAGCCGGGCCGTTCCTCTTTCTCGCTCGCGAACACGCAGTGCCAAGAGCCGACCTCCGCCACCCGGGGCAACGTCAATTCTGCCGCCGATTCGCCCACATTCATCAACACCGCCACCGCCTGTACCTCGCCCTCACCGAACCCGCCATCCCGCGTATCGCACAGCAGGACGGTCAGCGCCTGCGCGTCACGCCAGGCCTCGCCCTCCAGCCGCCCACCACTGGCGTCCAGCCATTCGACGTCGTGCCATCCATCCGGATTTGCTGCGTGGCCGTGCAGGTGAACGCCCTGGCGTAGCAGCGTCACCGTGTTTCGCAGCCGGATGAGCGCCCGCACCTGGGCCTGGAAGTCCGGATCTTCGGTCAAGCCCGACCAATCCAGCCAACCGGTCTCGTTGTCCTGCGCATAGGCGTTGTTGTTGCCGCCCTGGGAGTCCCCGAACTCATCGCCAGCCCGCAGCATCGGAGTCCCCTGCGACAGCAGCATGGTTGCGAGGAGGTTCAGGCGCTGCCGTCGCCGCACGGTGCGGATTGCTGCATCGTCGGTCGGACCTTCAACCCCGTGGTTGTGGCTGTAGTTGTGCTCGTGGCCGTCGCGGTTGCCTTCCCCGTTGGCTCCGTTGCGACGGGTTTCGTAGCTCACCAAGTCTTGCAGGGTAAAGCCATCGTGGCTCGCCACGTAGTTGACCGAAGCCCAGGGTTTTCGATCCTGCGGCTCAAAAATTTCCGCCGAACCCGAAAAGCCGTCCGCGAACCCTGACAGTCCATCCCGGTCGCCGCGCCACGCCCGGCGCACCGCGTCCCGGTAGCGGTCGTTCCATT
>CAZRSJ010000012.1:0-38156 GCA_964602805.1 uncultured Chromatiales bacterium
CGGCCAACCGGGCCTCTCTACTGGCTTTTACTCGTGTAGCTCGCGAATCGGGGCAAGCACTCGAAAGACGAGGCTTGTGTTGCTATTGATAAAATGGCGGCGGCCCATGCACTTGCCGCATCAGGCCCGCATGCCACGAAAACCAATGGGCCGTAATTCCCCCCTGACTGACTCTCCCCTTACCGCTCTGGAATACAGGGCGGTGGGAACCCTTGGCGGCGTGTATGCACTGCGCATGCTGGGTCTGTTCATCATCCTCCCGGTCTTTGCCATTTACGCAGAGACCTTGCAAAACTCGACTCCAATGCTTGCGGGCATTGCGGTGGGGATTTACGGATTGACGCAGGCGATGCTGCAGGTGCCGATGGGTTGGCTGTCGGACCGCTTCGGCCGTCGTGCCGTCGTGCTGTTCGGGTTGACCGTTTTCATGGTGGGGAGCCTGGTGGCGGCGGATGCCACCAGCATTGAACAGATGATCGTCGGGCGCGCGTTGCAGGGGGCGGGCGCGATCTCCGCGGCCTTGACCGCGTGGGTGGCCGATCTGAGCCGGGAACAGGTGCGCGCCCGGATGATGGGAATGATCGGAATGCTGATCGGCTCGACCTTCATTATTTCCTTGATCGCCGGACCGCTGTTGGCTGGCAAGATCGGGGTGGACGGCATATTCGCATTGGTGGCCGGCCTGGCCGTGCTGGCCATGATTATGGTGCTGGTGATGATTCCGGCGGGGCGGGCCGCATCCCAGCGAGCTGCGGGCTCGTGGAGCGACATGGGAGAGGTCTTGCGGGATTCCAGGCTGTTGCGCCTGAGTTTGGGCGCCTCCATCATTCACATGCTGCTGACCGCGAATTTCATGTCGTTGCCGCTCGCGATGCGGGATCTCGCCGGCTTCCCGGTCGAGCGGCACAGCATGTTTTACCTGGTCGTCTTGGCCGGGTCAGCGCTGTTCCTCTTTCCGATCCTCCGCCTGGCGCAGTCCCGTGTTGCGGGCTGGATGCGGACTTTCGCATTGATATTGGTCGTCTCCGAAGTGCTGTTGATCTTCGTGCGCCATGAAGTGATGTTGCTGGGCGGCGTGCTGCTGGTGTTTTTCATTGTCTTCAACTTTTTGGAAGCCCAGTTGCCGGCTCAGGTCTCCCGCCTGTGCCCGGTGGACCTCAAGGGCATGGCGCTGGGGGTTTTTGCCACGGCTCAGTTCATGGGGGTTTTTCTGGGCGGACTTTTGGCCGGGTTGTTTCTGGAAGGGCAGAATGCGGAAGCCTTGTACCTGACCTTGGCCGGTTTTGCCGTGTTTTGGGCTCTGTTGCTGAATGGGCTAGAATTGTCGGAGGAACGGCGCATATAAGGCAACCGCAAGGTTATAATATTTCTAGTTATAAGCGGTAGTGCGTTGAATAATAATAAAAATATGCTTAAGTATTATCGCAGGGACGCGAAAGCATGAAAGTCTGGAGGATGAACGATGTCGAGAGGAGTCAATAAAGTGATTTTGGTGGGGACTTTGGGAGCCGATCCCGAGCTTCGCCAGACCAACAGTGGGTCCAGTGTTTGCAACATGCGAATCGCTACTAACGACTGGCGGCGGGACAGCGCAACGAATGAACGGGTGGAAACGACCGAATGGCACAACATCGTGTTATTCAAACGCTTGGCCGAAGTGGCGGAACGCTACCTGAAAAAAGGTTCTCAGGTGTATATTGAAGGCAAGCTGCGAACCCGGAAATGGCAGGATCGGGAGGGGAATAACCGCTACAGCACGGAAGTGATCGCCAACGACATGCAGTTGTTGGGGGCGCGCGGCGGCAGTGGCGGCTATGCATCGGAAAGCCAGGGGAACTATATGTCGGAAAACTCGAGGCCGAGCGGCGGCAATGGCCCAGGTTCGGGAGGGGGAGCTCCGGCAGGGGATGATGCCGACTTTGATGACGACATTCCGTTTTAGATACCCGCGCGGGCATTCCATGCCGCGGCGGCGGAAGGAGTGATGGCCGGCAAGGTCTACATCGAGACCCACGGGTGTCAGATGAATGAGTACGATTCCGCAAGAATGCGGGATGTGCTGCAGGATCGGCTGGGTATGACCCCGACTTCAGATGAAGCCGAGGCAGATCTGTTTCTTTTGAATACCTGCTCGGTGCGCGAGAAGGCTCAGGAAAAAGTGTTCAGCCGCTTGGGCCGGCTTGCCCGTCACAAGGAATCCAGGCCCGATGTGCTGATCGGCGTCGGCGGTTGCGTGGCCAGCCAGGAGGGGGAGGCCCTGCGCCAGCGCGCGCCGCAGGTCGACCTCGTGTTCGGGCCGCAGACCCTGCATCGCCTGCCGGACCTGATCATGCGGGCCCGCCAGAACGAGAATGCGGTGGACGTCAGTTTCCCGGAAATCGAGAAGTTCGACTGCCTGCCCGAACCTTCGATACAGGGCGCGTCGGCATTCGTGTCGATTATGGAAGGGTGCAGCAAGTACTGTTCATTCTGCGTGGTCCCCTATACCCGCGGGGAAGAAGTCAGCCGGCCCCTCGACAGCATCATCCAGGAAGTGGTGGGCTTGGCTGGGCGTGGCGTTCGAGAGGTGACGTTGCTCGGACAGAACGTCAACGCCTGGAGGGACAGCCTGCACGATGGGCAGCCTGCCGACTTTGCGCTTCTCCTGCGTTATGTTTCCGCGATTGACGGCATCGAACGGGTTCGATACACCACGTCTCATCCGCGGGAATTTACCGATTCATTGATTCGGGCACATGCGGAAGTCGAGGAATTGGCAGCGCATGTGCACCTGCCGGTTCAAAGTGGTTCGGATCGGGTGTTGGCAGCGATGAAGCGCGGTTACACGGCATTGGAATACAAGTCCATCATCCGAAAGCTCAAGGCCGCACGTCCGGAGGTATCTGTTTCTTCTGACTTCATCGTCGGGTTTCCCGGAGAGACCGAAGAAGACTTTGACCGCACCTGCCGCTTGGCGGAAGAAGTCGGGTTCGACCAGAGCTTCAGCTTCCTCTACAGCCCGCGCCCCGGCACGCCGGCCGCGGAGCTGGACAACGACACGCCGCTGGAAGAAAGGAAAGCCCGTTTGGCGCGGCTCCAGAAGCAACTGGAGGCACAGGGGGCCGAGATCGCAAAGACCCGCCTCAATACGGTTCAGCAAGTTCTGGTGGAAGGCCCTTCGCGCCGCGACCCGACGGAGCTGGCGGGGCGGGCCTCGGATAACCGTGTGATCAACTTCGAGGGCCCTGGGGACCTGATTGGAACGTTTCAACCGGTCCGTGTAACTGAAATGCGAGCTCATTCGCTACGTGGAGACTGGGCATCCGCCCCACAGAATTGAGCGCCCAGGCCAGCACCCTGAAATTGCTTCTGCAACCCGCGGACAATCCGCGCTTGGCCAGCCTCTGCGGCCCGCTCAACGCACACCTGCATCAACTGGAGACACGGTTCGGCGTCGAAATTCAGCACCGTGGCCATGATTTCCAGTTGCTTGGCGAGGAGGCATCCGTGGCGGCGGCAGCCGGTGCATTACAGGCTCTATACCGCCAGACGGAACATGCGGAACTCTCGGAAGACAGCGTCAGCCGGTTCCTGCTGACTTCCGGACACGATGAGGAAGCGGTGTCGGGACAGGTGAAAGATCTGGTGCTTCGCCATTCGCGCCTGCGTGCTTATGGAGAGAACCAGGAGAGTTATTTGGCGGCCCTGCAGGATCACGACTTGGTTTTCGGCGTAGGGCCTGCAGGCACCGGCAAGACCTACCTGGCGATTGCCCAGGCGATCTACGCATTGGAGCAGGATCTCGTCCAGAAAGTCGTCCTGGTGCGCCCGGTACTGGAAACCGGGGAACGGTTGGGATTTCTACCCGGTGACCTGACACAGAAGATCGATCCCTATTTGCGGCCGATGTACGACGCGCTGGACGAACTGATGGGGCATGACCGAATGATGCGGCGGATGGAAAGCAATGTCATCGAGATCGCGCCTCTGGCTTACATGCGTGGGCGGACTCTGAAAGATGCGTTCGTGATTCTGGACGAGGCGCAGAATGCTTCGCGTGGGCAGATGAAGATGTTCCTGACTCGACTCGGCTTCGGTTCGCGAACCGTGGTGACTGGCGACTTGACCCAGACCGACCTGCCGTCGGGCGACTGCTCGGGGCTGGAGGAGGCCCTGGAACTCCTCGGTGGCATGCCGGGCATCGCGTGCGTGCATTTCACGGAGCATGATGTCGTGCGGCATCCGTTGGTGCGGCAGGTCATCAAGGCTTACTCCCGGAAGAATTAATATGGCCATTCAGGCGGAAGTCCAGCACGCCCTTTCTTCCTCCGGGGTACCTTCGGCAGAGCGGTTTCAGTGCTGGGCGAAGGCGATCGATCACCCGACAGAAGTTTCGGCATGCATCCGGGTCGTCGACGAGGCAGAGATGGAGCAACTCAACGAGCGTTATCGCGGGAAATCAGGTGCGACCAATGTTTTGGCTTTCGAGGCGGATCAGGCTGAACGTGAACAGGGTTGCCTGGGTGATGTGGTGATCTGCGCACCGGAAGTGTTCCGGGAAGCACACCAGTACGGGCATGCGCCGGAAGCCAGGTTTGCGCATATGACGATCCATGGGCTGCTGCATCTTCTGGGTTACGACCACGGCGATGCCGGGACGGCGGCCCGCATGGAGGGGGTGGAGCGCGCCGTAATGGAACGGCTGGGTTACTCGAACCCCTACGAACCGGGATGAACCTCAAATTCTGGCAGAACCTGGACTCGCGCATCCGGCGTTGGGTGTGGCGAAGGATTTGGATGCAGCCAAAGACTCAGGACGAAGCGCGGACCTTGATCCGGGAACTCCATTGGAGGGATCTGTTAAGCGAAAGTCTGCGGAATATGCTTGAGGGAGCCTTCAATATTTCGCGGTTGCGGGCATCGGACATCATGATTCCACGTTCGGAGATGAAGGTGATCCAGATTGATGCTTCGCGTGAGGATGTGATTGAGAGCGTGATCCAGCACGGCCATTCCCGCTATCCGGTGATTGACGATGATCGCGGCGTGGTCGAGGGAATTCTATTGGCTAAAGATGTACTAACCCGGGTAGGGGCCTCGGAGAACCGGGACTTCTCGATCAAGGACATGATGCTGCCACCGCACACGCTTCCGGAGAGCAAACGGCTCAGTTCGCTGCTGCGGGATTTCCAGCACAAACGCAGTCACATGGGCATCGTGATCAATGAGTATGGGGAGGCGTCGGGCCTGGTGACGATCGAAGATGTCCTGGAGGAGATCGTCGGTGAAATCGAGGACGAACACGACCGGGAAATGGAATCGCCGTCGATCCGCGTGGTCGGAGGGGGGCACCACGAAGTAAACGCAACCGTGCCGATCGCGGACTTCAACCAGCACTTCAAGTCTTCATTGGATCCTGCGGGGCAGGAAACGATCGGGGGGCTTGTGCTGAAGAAGATCGGCTACCTTCCTGCAATTGAGGAACAGGTCGAAATCGAAAATTTCGTGTTCACGGTGGTGAGGGTCTCGGATCGGAGAATCCGCCTGCTGGACGTGTCGCAAGCACCATCCGGGAGGTGACATGAACCTATCCGGTCCGCTTAGGCTTGGGCGCGGACTTGGCGGGTTGCCGTGGGGTCATGTCGGTGCCTTGACCGGCGGCATTGTCGCTTCATTCGGATTCGCTCCATACGCTTTTCGTCCGGCACTCTGGGTCGGATTGATCCTTTTCTTCTGCACGCTTCATTCAGGCACGGTGGCGACGGCCATGAAGCGGGGTGGACTGTTCGGTCTGGGATATTTTGGCTTCGGAGTCTACTGGGTCTACCACAGTCTCTATCACTACGGCGGTACGCCGCTATGGTTGTCTCTTGCGCTTTCTGCGCTTCTGGTGGTCTACCTGTCCCTGTACCCGATGCTGGCGGCAGGGTTAGCCGCACGCTTGTTGCCGAAGGGCGCAAGACGCCTGACGGGAATGGCCGCGTTGCTGGCGGGGGCGGAATGGCTGCGCGGAACACTGCTCACCGGATTTCCATGGGCTCTGATTGGGCAGGGCGGTCTGGACAGCCCTTGGGCGGGCTACCTGCCGCTGCTGGGCGCGTATGGAACCGGGTTGATGCTCCTGCTGGCGGCAGGGTGGATGGCGACATGGCTTCGGCGGCCATTTTCCATGCGGGCGGTTTGGCTGGGTGCCGCATTGCTGATAGCGGGGGGCGGCGAAGCCCTTCGGCTCATTTCCTGGAGTACGCCGTCCGGCGAATCCATCGAGGTCGCCCTGATTCAGCCTAACCTGAGCCAAGACGCGCGCTGGCGCCTGAAAAACCGAGGTTTGATCAAGGAAACCTATTGGGAAATGACACAGCAGGTGGCCGAAACCCCGCTAATCATCTGGCCCGAAGCTGCCATTCCACAGTATTACAGCCAAGTAGAAGATTTTTACGAAAACCTGAAAGCGGAAGTTCTGGATGACGAGACAACCCTGATTGCGGGCGTGTTCTATCGCAAAGAGGATCAATCCGGGCCGTACAACGGGCTGATGAATCACAAGACCGGTCAACGCTACGGGAAACGCAGACTGGTTCCTTTCGGGGAATACTCTCCGTTGGACGATTGGCTGGGCCCGCTGTATGAGCAGATTCACTTTAGGATGCGCGCCCTGGAGCCTTCCGAGGATCGGCCCCTGCTTCAGGTTCGGGGCAGCCCGATCGGCGTGACGATCTGCTATGAATCGGTCTATCCGTCGATTACCCGCTTGGCTTTTCCAGAAGCTGCCTATTTGGTGAACGTGAGTAATGACGCATGGTTTGGGGAAAGCCGGGCACCGTGGCAGCATCTGGAATCCAGTCGCTTGCGCGCGGCGGAGACCGCCCGGGAACTCCTCCGGGTCGCGAGCACGGGCGTGACTGCGATCATTGACGCGGATGGGACCGTCCGTGCCTCTGCCCCTCAATTCGCGACCGCGATCCTGGTCGGCGAGGTACAGCCCCGAGAGGGGGTGACGCCGTTTGTCCGGTTCGGGGAGTGGACGTTTGCCTTGCTCTTCCTGTTGATTCTTATGTTTTGTTTTTATCAACGCGAAAAATCAAGACATTTGACGTTCTCAAAGAAGCTCTGACGCAACTGACAGCTTTGCAGGGTGACTTACAGGGCGCGGCCGTGAGCCAGTGCCAGGCGTGAATCGCCAGTCAATGGCAAATCCGGCAGTTCGGCTTTGGGTTCGCACAAGGATTCCAGCAATTTCAGGGTCGTTTCCAGGCAGACCGGCCCGGTTCTGGTGGAACGGCTGCACAAGGCCCCCCGGAAGCCTAGATAGTCCGGGCGGGCAGGCAGGAAATACCGTGCGGATTCGGCATCTAGCCGGCCAGCCAGGCCACACAGCAACCCGGCTTCTTTGGTGGCTTGCGTCCAGCGCTTCACTTGGGACAAATCCATGTGCTGGTCCAGCGATCCAGAGTGCTTGTTGGCAGTGTCCAACATCAGCCCGGCAAACCCCGTTATGCGGGCGGGCTCGATCCATCGCATCGGATCGATTTCGGGACTGTCTGCGAACAGCACCGCAACAGCTTGGGCCGGAGTCGCGATGGCGGCCCGCAGTTCGGGCAACAAGGATTGCTGCGATGCACGGGAGAATCCGACCTTGACGAAATCGACGCCTGCCAGGGACAACTGACGTGCTTTTCCTGCCACGTTTTGGTCGTCTGCAGATCCGGCGGCTGCGCTCACATGACGCTGGCCATCGACCTGGTTGACGACCTGACGGACTATTGCGGGATCCGCCGCCCCCAATGCGCCACGTTGAGGATCTTTTAAATCCAAGATTGCAACCGAGGTCTGGAGAAGCAGTGCCGCTTCTTCAGTGTCGCGTACACTTCCAAGAATCCGAGTCACGATGCGGCCTCTTCGGGTGCGAAGTGTTCGTGAACTCGTTCCATGAGCCAATTCCATGCTTCCAATTCAACCTCCCCGGCGGTTTTCTCAATAGCGATTTCAAGATATTCGATTTCACTGCGTATTTTCTCATCCGGCAACCGGCTCAATCGGCTGACCAGGATCGCGAGCTCAAGGACGGCCGCTTGTGCCCGGTTGTAGCCTTGGAAAGGAGCATGGGTCGCCTCGTGCACGATCTTGCAGGTGAAAGTGGGGCGCACCGGGTCATCGTCGAAATCTTCCACTTCCACTTCCGCGTGCGACAGGGAATCCGCCAGTCGTTGGCAGGGCACGATCTCGGCGCTGGTCAAGGGCCAGTCGTAACGCCCGGTCAGGCATCCGGCATAGACGCGGACATCATCCGGGCGGTTTACGACCGCACAGCCCTCACGCTGGAGATTTTCCAAGGTCTGCGAAGGCCGGAACGGCTTGAGCAGTAACCTCCGGTCTGCACAGTGCACGCCCATGGGTGCGATATGCGTCTGATCGTCGGCACCGCGGGTCGTCACGATGCTCTCCAGGATTTTTGGCATCAGGAATCTTTCCTATGTTTAATCTTGTCTTTATGTTTTTGGCGAGTCGGGCCAACTTCCCGGAAGGCTGACAAGTCCTTGGAAGACGCCGTTACTGCACAGCCCCACAGGAAATCCTCGTCCTGCTCGTAACGTTTGCCGAGCTGCCATGCGATCTGTGCCCGTGTCAGTTCGATGCCCAAATAGAACAAGTGACCGGGATCGTCGTCCAGGTCTAGGTCCGGATAGAAATCGAGTGGATCCGTATGAATCAGTTCACCGTCCCGATTGTACAGGTGAACGCCATCTTCGGCGACCTGGATTCGGAAATTGGGGTCTTTCACCTGGGCGACAAATTCGGCGATTTCCTCCGGACTGTATGGGAATGGGTGCCGCTCGTGCAGCATCATCAACTGGTCGTCGATGCCCTTTGGGGGAATTCCATGAGCCGCTGCGGCCCGCATGATTTTTCGGGCACGGTCCGCTTCACGCAGTGAAGTCCGGCAGTGTTCGCTGACTTGGGTGGTCAGTGCGTATTGGATTTTCAGTTCGGAGATCAGGCCGAACAAGAGAGCATTCATTCCGGCCGTATCTGCATGGGTCAACTCGGTCAGGTTGCCGATGCCCATCATCATCTGAATATCTGGATAGCGACGACGAAGTTCGACATACCGGGCAATAGAGTCGGCGCAGCCGAAATGGATGGGATCCAGAATCGGATCGGCGATAAACGGTTGGTCTTTCTCCAAACAGTTTTCAATGCAGGCGTACAGGGACTCAAGGTCCGTGTTGCTGTCGCCGATCAGGATAGGGATGGATTCGACTTCGTCGGCAACCCACAGGCTGTCCGACTTCAGGCTCAGGAGAAAGTCCGCACCGGCCTGCCCCCCGGCGAGTAGGTCCTGCGTTTCGAGCGAGTCGACGCTCACGACGAAATCTTCCTGCTTGAGCATCTGCACGGTTTCGGACAGATGCGGGAATTCCACTCCCGGCAGGCAGCCGACGTCGATGATGTCGGCACCGTCTTCCTGGTAGCGGCGGGCCTCGGCCAGAATTTCGTCCAGGCCGAGGTTGGGTGCTTCGGTGATTTCGGCGAAGATCCGGACATCGTAGCGGGTCAGGTCCTCCGCCATCGCGGCCCGACCGAAATAGGTGGGGAGATCCTTGAGTTCGTCGGGACCCCGTTCGACCGGTACCCCGAATTGCGCTTCCAGTGGTTCCAGGTCCCCGCGCACTCGGCCGGGAAGCAGGATGCGGTCGATTCCCGGGGGAAGTTCAAGCCGTTTCTGGATCAACTTGGGGGTCATCAGCGCGGCAACGCTCGCGCCGACCTGGCGAACTTCGTAATCGAAGTCCGTTGGCTGCATGGATTCCAGCACGCGATGCAGGCTCCGCTCGGCAAGCTTCCCGGTCAGGAAAAGGATTTTTTCGGTCATGAATGTGAGCCTAAAGACAATTTTAGCAAGGGGATTTGTCCGGATTCAGGTTGACTGTTGCCAATAGACACCAACAATAAGCAAATAATCAAGACATTTCGATTCGAGGAGGGGACACTTTAACTTTGGACAAAGGGGACATTACAACTTTGGGCTAACATCTTGGATGTTGCCTGTCTTGATTACCACCAGGAGATACTGAAATGGGGAATTATGTATGAAAGTTGACAAACAGGGAGCCTTGAAGACAATCTTCCTATGAAAGTCCATCGCACCGTCCGCTACCGCCTGCATCCGGGTTCTGCACGAAAGAGCCAGCAACTGCACGGCACCGCCGGAGCCTGCCGCTTTGTCTGGAACCATATGGTCGGGAAGCTCAGGGACGAGTACGAATTCGGAATCAAGCCGGACTTTCGGCACTATTCCCTGTGCCATGTCTTCACCGTCATGCGGAGGGAGGATGGCACGACGAAGTGGCTGCAGGACTATCCGTCCAAGGTGGTCCGGATCTCCCTGAAGCCCATCGAGACGGCCTACAAGGAATTCTTCAAGGATCGGGAGACCGGCGGGAAGTTGAACCGGAAACTGCCGCAGTTTCACGGCAAGTACAGCACGATTCCGAGTTTTCCAATTGACTATCAATCCGCACGGATAGCAGGAGAGAGCCTGTATGTTCAGAAGGTCGGCTGGATGAAGCTGGTCGGCAACAACCCGTACCCGGACGGCGAGTTCAAGTCCGGCCGGATCAGATACGAATGCGGCAAGTGGTACGCCTACCTAGCCTATGAAGTCCAGGCGGAAGCGAGTCTTCCGCACAGCATCCGGGAAGTGGGCATCGACCGCAACGTGAACGCGGACGGGTGGGCGGTATTGTCGGACGGCACGAAGCATCCGGGACCCGACCTTGAGCGGAAGGTGGCAAGGCGCAGGCGCTACCAGCGCAAGATGGCGCGGCAGGTGAAAGGGAGCAACCGCAGGGCGATCACCAAGGTGAAGTTGCAGAAGGCGTACCAAGCGGAACGTTTCGCTCGATTGAACTGGGCGCACCACGTCAGCAAGGGAATTGCGTCAGAATACGATGTGGCCTATGTCGAGAATCTGAACATCGGCAACATGACGAAATCGGCCAAGGGCACCAAAGAGAAGCCCGGCAGGAACGTAAAAGCGAAATCCGGGCTAAACCGGAAGATCCTGGCCAGCGCCTGGGGCACGCTGGAGTTGTGCCTGGACTACAAGATGGAAGTGCGCCATGTGCCTCCGGCGTACACCAGCCAGATGTGTCACTCATGCGGGCATGTCGATGAGAGAAATAGAAATGGAACAGACTTCAAGTGCACCGCTTGCGGGCATGCGGACGATGCGGACGTAAACGCCGCATTAAATATACTGGCCTTCGGGAATGGGGCGGCTGGACGTGGAGGTGGCGACACCGGTGGGGCATCCCGCCACAGTCGGCCTGGGAAGCGTCAAGAAATGGTGAAGGTTGGCGAGGAATCCTCTGTCAATTTTCATACATAATTCCCCTGAAATGGCAATGAAAAATCCTGTGCATCCCGGCATCATCGTGCGGGAAGAGTGTTTGAAGCCGCTGGGTCTGTCGGTGACAGAAGGTGCCAGCCGGCTGGGGGTTGGGCGTCAGACGCTTTCTAATTTGGTCAACGAGAAAGCATCCGTTTCCATTGAGATGGCTTACCGTCTATCGAAGGCGTTCGGCTCGACTCCTGAAACGTGGCTCGGTATGCAGTTGGCTTTCGATCTTGCCCAGTCGCGTGATTTGGAGCACAAAATTAACATCGAACGAATCGTGGCTGCTTAGGTGGGGATACGGTCAGAAGCAGTCCTGTAAAATCCGACTTACGGCTCACCCACCTGAATTCCTAGGGTGGCTGTAGATTCGAGCACACTGTTTTTGAACACTCGACCTCAACCCAAAATCACCCGCAGGAGCGCTTCTCCAGAGGCGCTGGATGCGCTTCAGGCCTTGCCTCCATTGCAACGAAGGGTATTCGCCCAACGCGGAATCACCGATCCGGGCGAGCTTGAGCTGTCGCTGCGGTGGCTACACCCGGTCAACGAATTCCCGGCCTGTATTCAGGCGGCGGAATTGCTGTATTCCGTAATGCGCGAAGACGGACACATTCTGCTGGTTGGCGATTACGATGCGGACGGTGCGACAGGCGTGGCCGTCGCGATACGCAGCTTGCATGCGATGGGCTACGGGAATGTGGACTATCTGGTGCCGGATCGTTTCCGGCACGGCTACGGGTTCTGCCCGGAATTGATGGAGGAAGTCGAGCAACGAGATCCCGCCCTGATCGTGACAGTCGACAATGGGATGTCCAGCCAGGCGGCAGTGGCAGAGGCCCGCAAGCGTGGCATCCAGGTGCTGATAACCGACCATCACCTTCCAAGCGACGATCTGCCCGAGGCTGATTGCATCGTCAATCCAAACAGCCCTCCCGACAGTTTTGCAAGCACGGCTCTTGCAGGTGTCGGGGTCATGTTTTACGTGATGCTGGCTTTGCGCCAGCACTTGGAGAAGGAAGGATGGTTTGCCCAAAAGGGCATCGAAGCGCCAAACATGGCCCAGTTCCTGGACCTGGTGGCGTTGGGCACGGTGGCCGATGTCGTGCCGCTGGACCGGAACAACCGGATTCTGGTGGAACATGGGTTGCGGTGCATCCGGCAAGGTCGGGGGGCTCCCGGGATCGTTTCTCTTCTTCGCTACGGCAGACGCGACCCGAGGCAGGTCAGCAGCACGGATCTGGCATTCGCGGTGGCGCCACGCATTAATGCGGCCGGGAGAATGGAAGACATCGCGATCGGAATCCGGTGTCTCCTTGCGGAAGGCCGTGTCGAAGCCCACGATCTCGCCGAGCAGTTGAATCAGATCAACACCCGGCGGCGTGACGAGGAAGGGTCGATGCATGCCGAAGCGTTGCGTGAAGTTGAACAGTTGTCCCTTGAGACCGAGAAGGCGATGAGCCTGTGCCTTTACCGACCGAATTGGCACGAGGGTGTGGTGGGCATCATCGCATCGCGCATCAAGGAGCGGTGTGGTTTGCCGACCATCGTGTTTGCCCGGAGTCAGGACAACCTTTTGAAAGGATCCGGGCGCTCGGTTTCGGGCCTGAATCTCCGGGATGCGTTGGTCGATGTGGAGCAGGTGGAGCCAGGGTTGATGCAGCGTTACGGGGGCCATGCGATGGCGGTTGGATTGACTTTGGAGGAAAGTCGGCTGGAACGATTTCAGGCTCTGCTGGAACAGGCTGTCTCGAAAGCCTTGGGCGGTGTGCGGCCAAGCCAGACGATTGAAACGGATGGCGAACTGGCTAGCGAAGAATTGACGCTTGAAAATGCAGAATTCGCCGTACTCGGTCATCCTTGGGGGAGGGATTTCCTGCCGCCGCTGTTCGAAGGCGAGTTCGAAGTTCAGGATCGTCGGACTTTCAAGGGTGCCCACACTCGGTTCCATCTCAATCCAATCGGGCACCCGGAACGCCGAATCAAGGCCATGGCGTTTTCTCACGACCGCTTCGACTGGGATCCGGAGAGTTCTCGGTTCCGGCTGGTGTACGAACTGAGCGTGGATGAGTATCAGGGGCACCGATCCTGCATGTTGAACATCCAACACATCGAGTCGCTTTAGCCCATGCGTGGCATTCTCGGTGGCGTGTTCGATCCCATCCATTTCGGGCATTACCGGCCTGCGCTGGAATTGATGCCGATCCTGGGCCTGACGGAGATCCGCCTGATCCCCTGTGGTCGCCCGGTGCACCGCGTATCGCCGCAGGCTTCTGCGGAGCACCGCTGGAACATGGTGCAGTTGATCGCGGATGGCGTGAAAATGGTCACGGATGACCGGGAACTGAAGAGTTCGGAGCCGTCCTATACCTATAACACGCTGTGTTCCCTGAAGGACGAGGACCCCACTCCTTTATGCCTTCTGGTGGGGGCTGACGCGTTGCAGGGGCTCCCGTCCTGGCATCGCGCCGAAGAGCTGATCCAGTTGTGCCATGTGGCTGCCGTTGCGCGGCCAGGAAGTGAATTGGAACAGTCCCTGCCGGATTCGTGGAGCTCGCGTTGTACCCAGGATCCCGAAACCCTGCGGCAATCACCCTGTGGTAGGATTTATCTACACCAAGGGACTTTGTACGATTTCTCGTCCACTCAGATCCGCGATCTCATCCGTGCCGGCACGCCGCCGCGTTATTGTGTTCCAGGCCCCGTGTGGGCCTACATTCGTCACCATCGCCTATATCTAGATTAGGTGAGTCTGCTGGAGACTGATTCCCGAATGGAAGCCGATGCACTCAAGCAGTTGGTGATCGATGCATTGGAGGACATGAAAGCCGAAGAGATGGCGGTGCTGGATGTCCGGGACAAGACGACCATAACAATCTACATGGTCGTCGCAAGCGGGCGTTCCGACCGGCACGTGCGCAGCATCGCGGATCGGGTTGTGGAGAGAGTGCGCGAAGCCCGCATGGGCCGGATTTCCGAAGAAAGCAGCCGCGATTGGGTCTTATTGGATGTGGGCGACGTCGTGGTGCACGTCATGCTGCCGGAAACTCGTCAGCTGTACGCCCTGGAGAAACTTTGGTCGGTTCCGCCGGCTGAAGTGCGCGCCAGCGCCGGTCAATGAGCCGCTTGATTCTGGCTTCGGCTTCGCCGAGGCGGGCCGAATTGCTTCGTATGGCAGGGATTGATTTCGAACCGCATCCGGTTTCGATCGATGAATCGCCCCGCCCGGAGGAAAACGGCGTCGAGTTGGTGATGCGGCTGGCGCAAGGCAAGGCTGAAGCGTGTCTGCAGAAACATCCCGAGGCGGTGGTGTTGGCAGCAGATACCGTGGTTTTATGCCGGGGAGAGCCCCGGGGCAAACCCAGGGATTACGAGGATTACGCGGCGATGATGGAAGCATTCAGCGATGCTTCTCATGATGTGGTCAGCGGTGTCTGTGTCGTTTCGGAAGGCCGACAGAAAGTTTTTCACTGTGTGACCACGGTCGTGTTTGGCGGTCTGTCTTCAGCCTGGATCAAGGCATATTGGGAAAGCGGCGAACCAAAAGACAAGGCGGGAGGTTACGCGGTGCAGGGCCGGGCGGGGAGCCGGATACGGGAAATTCGAGGCAGTTATACCAACGTGGTCGGGTTGCCGTTGTACGAGACTTGTTCCGCATTGTCGGAATTCGGGATCATCCCGAATCCAGAGGGACTCCCGGCACAGTAGTTCCGTCACAATTCTCTTACAATACGGAAGTTTACCGGCCGTCCGAACATCCGGGTGCGCCGGAAACCGAGCCTGCGCACTGAATCAATCAACCCGCCCCCATCATCTATGAACAAACTCGGCGGCTATCTGGGTCTGGCGCTGGTCTCGGTCGTGGGGATATTGGCCCTGATCTCGACAGCATTGCGTGTCGTCTTGCTGACACTGGATGATGTCCACCCTTATTTAAGTCACTGGGCTTCCGAAACCTTCGAAGTGCAGATGGAGATCGGACAGGCTGTCAGCGAGTGGCGAGGAGTCTACCCCTCCATCATTCTGGATGACGTAACGTTGAAATTTGACAATGCGGAAGTCGAACATCGTTTCGGCCAGGTGGCATTCAACCTCGACCTGCTCAAGAGCTTGTTTTCCTTGTCTCTGATCCCGGAGCGAATCTCCGTGAGCGGCGGCGCCATTCGGCTGCAACGCCTGCAGGACGGGCAGTGGGGGTTGGAAGGGATGCCGATGGGACAGCTTGGCCCGAGCCTGAATTTTCCTGTTGATCGCATCCACCTGCGGAAGGTCGCGACAGTGTTGTTCGATCAGAAGACCGGCAATCGGCTGGATCTGGGCGAGGTGGATATGGATATGGCCTTCGGCTTGTGGGGTCTCGAAGTATTGGTGCGGAATCGAACGAAGGAATCAAGCGGCTTAGGTTTCGAACTGCAGGCGGAATTCAACTCCATGAACTCGGGGAACGGGATCATCCGGCTTGAGCGCATGCGGTTGGCACAGTTGCTGCCCTGGCTTCCGGAGAATGCGTTGCCACTGGCGCAGCGGTTGCCGGCAAACGCACGCTTGCGGACCGAAGCGCAGTTGGTTTGGGAGACCGATGTCCCGCAACTGGCCGGGGTGTGGATTGAATTGGTGCAGCCACGTTCTGAAGGAGCGGATTGGCGGAGATTGGCGGCAGCACTCAAATGGCGAACTCTGGAAGAGGGTTACGCGGTTGCGTTGGAACAACTGGAACTGGATCAACATGAGGTTGCGGATGGGGTATACATCGAACATGGCGAAAAGCTCACGCGTGGTTATCTGACTTCGCTGGATATCAAGCGCGCGAGGCGAGTTGCCAGCGTGGCCGGGTACCGGATGGAGGATTTCCTTCCCGGCAGCATTACATCCGGGACTCTTTCCCGGTTGATCGGAGAGATCAATTGGGGAGACCCGCTCCGCTACCGCATCCATGCAGGAATGGAAGGACTCGAAATTTCGATGCCAGAGCAAGATTTCCGGGTGACGGGCCTTGACGGCACGGTGGATGGGTCCGAACGGGGCATTCGCCTCAGTCTGGACTCGAAAGACTCAACGATTTCCTACACGCCATGGCATCTGGACAAATTTCGGCCTGGCCCGGCGAAATTCCAGCTGGATTGGTGGCCGGCCGAAGACTGTTGCGCGTTTAGGCTGACAAATCTTCAGATATCAAACCCCGCCCTGCAATTCCGCGGCGATATTTCGATGGAGGCTGGAGAGCTACGCAAGCTCCGTGCAGATCTTGGCATCGAACATGCGGATTTGGCTGTCGTGTCGCAATGGGTGCCTCCCGGTCTGCTGCTGGAAGCCGATGACCGATGGGTCCGGTCGGCATTCAAGGCGGGTCGCCTGAGCGATGCGCATTTACGCTTGACCGGGTCGCTGTCGCCCGACATGCTTGCGGCAGCCGATTCGGAATTGACGCTGGATGGCAGCCTGCACGAGGTTGATCTGGACTATGAACCGGGATTGCCTATTTTTAAAGGCATCAATGGGAAAGTTTTCCTTGACAAGACATCACTGCATCTCACCATTCGAGAGGCGAAATTCAAAGAGTCGGACATCAGCCACGGAGCGCTCTGGATTGATGACCTGAGCCTGATGGATCTGCATTCAAGTATTGTTGTGAACGGGCCGGTGAGTGATGTGCCGGAATTTCTTGAGCAGATCGAATGGATGGCACCAATGTTCAACCAGGTTCTTAAGTTCGGAGGGGACTCAAAACTTGATGTCCAACTGAATCTCGCGCTGGACAAGCGCCTGGATCACGAGCCCACGGTGAAAGGGACACTGGAGCTGACCGGCAACCGGCTAGACGTTACGGCCAACGATGTCCGGCTGGGCGCGATCAAGGGGAAGCTGGAATACGACGATGAGACATTGACCGGTTCTCTGGATGCCGAGTTTGCGGGTCATCCTGCTCGCATCGGGTTGGCGACGGCTTCGACAGGAGATCTACAGATCAAGATGCAGGCATCTGCATCAATAACGGATTACATGCCGCAGGAGCTTCGACCGATCTTCTCTTGGCTACAAGGGCATTCTGCCTGGAATCTCGAAATGCTACTTCCCGGCGTGGCAGAAAAATCCCGCCGAGAGCACCTGACAGTACTGGCAAGCAGTGACTTTCGCGGAGTCGAGATTGATTTGCCGGAGCCTCTGGGCAAGAAGGCGAAAAGTGAACAGCGGATCCAGGTGAGGGCGGACATTGAATTCAATGGAAGGGGGGACTTCAGGGTCAAATATGTGGACCGGGCACGTGCGCGGATAAAGGCAACTCCTGAAGGAGAGGTGAGTGGAACCGTTAATCTGGGATCCGAAATGCCGCCACCGCGTCCGGATTCCCAATTAATTTTGACGGGGAGCCTGACGGAAACCAGTTTGCAGGACTGGATTGACTGGAGAGAACAGCGCGCAGGACCGGAAGGTCTCTGGCCGAAAATTGAGGATCTGGAACTGGGCCTCCTGAAAGTCGGCAGTTTTGAGATTCACGATGCGAAAGTGTCGGCACAATTTGCCGAGAAATTTGACCGATTTTTCATTGATGCACCGATTATGCAAGGCATGATCGACCTTCCGAAGGAAAGGGGAGAACGGGCCAGAGGGGCTTTCAACTGGCTCCATTTTTCTGAGCCACACTTGGAAACCGTGGCGGATGTGGAAAGTACGGATCTAAATCCCCAGGACATCCCGCCTCTGGATCTTGAATTTAAGTTGCTGCAAATCGGGCCCTATGAGATGCACGATGCAACGCTTATGACATCTCCGGGTGATCGACAGCTCACGATCGACCAGCTGCAGGCGAAATCCCACGAATTCGACATGAACTTGAATGGGTATTGGAAGCTGGAGAATGGCAAGCACCTTACTCTGCTTATGGGCAAGGCACACACGGATGATTTGCATGAAACACTGAACCACTGGTCGGTTGAGAATCCTTTACGCAAGGGAGTAATCGATATGGATGTGGCTCTCCAGTGGCCCGGGGGCCCTCAGGATTACGAATTCAAGAACCTTCAGGGCAAGATCGATATAAAGGGGAAAGACGGACGGATTCGGAATGTGGCCCCGGAACTGGCCCGCATCTTGGCATTGCTGAACCTCGAAATGATTTTCAAACGCCTTTCGCTTGATTTCGATGACGTGGTCCGGGGTGGATTCACCTATGAGACTGCAGAGGGAGAATTCAGTTTTCTGCAGGGCAACCTGAACACCAGTGAATTCCGTATCATCGGCCCATCAGCACAGTTCCTGATCATTGGTCGCATCGGGGTCGAGGATGAAGATTACGATCTGACAGTGGTTGCCACGCCTGAAACCAGTGCATTGTTGCCGGTAATCGGTGCGGTTGGAGGACCGCTTGGGGTTGCCGGGGTCTATGTTGGCAACAAAGTGCTGGAATGGCTTGGCCTTGGCATCGACGATGCGACGGCAGTCACCTATCAAGTCACCGGCCCTTGGTCGGATCCAATCATCGAAGAGATTTCAGAAGCCGAGTCAGGCTCAGAAGAGTAGGTTACTCTCCAGCAGGTGGTGTCTCCACGGGAGGCGGTGAGGGTGCCTTAGGAGCTGTCGGAGGTTTTGCCTCAGATTTGGATGTTTCCTGGGGCGGCGTGCCACCGTTGGAACCAGTGCCAGCAGACTCGGCCGTGGTGGTGCGTCTGCGGTTGCGTCCTCCTCTGCGGCCGCGGCGCCGCCGGCGCGGTTGGCCGCTGCCCTGCTTGGAATCGTCGCTGGTGGCACGTTGTTCCCGTTGTGCCTGCTGGCCGCCTCCGCGGCGTCGCCGAGAGTGGCGTCGCCGGCGATCCGATTCGGATCTCCTAGATTTTTCCGAGGAACTCGGCTCGGCTTTAGTTTCGACGGGAAGTGGGGCGCTGGGACTCGAGAACAAATTGAAGAGCCGGCGAAGACCACGCGCAAGGCCTTTGTTGTTAGGGGAATTGGTGATGTGTTCCGCCACATCAATGACCGGGCGCTCCCGGCGTCTGCGCTGACTTGAGGCAGGCTTGGTGGTGCGGGATTTTTCCGGTTCGATCGGTTTGTGGGCCATCGAAGACTGGTAATCGAAGTGGCGCGATGCTTCTGGATCGTCTTCCCGATAGCGGTGAACGCGGTAATGCGGGGTTTCCAACCCTGGGGTTGGAAGCAAACGAACGTGCGGGCCATGCCGCTGAGTAATTTTCTCGATGCTGTCGCGCTTCTCGTTGAGCAGGTAGGCGGTGACTTCTATGGGAAGTTCTGTAACCACTATTCCCGTGTTCTCCTTCATCGCTTCTTCTTCGATCAGGCGGAGAATGGCGAGAGACAAGGACTGGATGGTTCGGATCGTGCCGTGGCCATCGCAGCGGGGGCAGGTGATTTGAGTGAATTCCCCGAGAGCCGGGCGTAGCCGCTGCCTGGACAGTTCCAAAAGCCCGAAGCGGGAAATGCGTCCGATCTGAACCCGTGCCCGATCTAGCCGGGTGCGTTCCCGAAATTCGTTCTCCACTTTTTTCTGGTTAGAGGAGCTGACCATGTCAATGAAATCAATCACGATCAGGCCGCCAAGGTCGCGTAGCCGCAGTTGGCGCGCGATTTCTCTGGCCGCTTCCAAGTTTGTGTTCAAGGCGGTTGTTTCGATGTCGCCGCTTTTGGTGGCGCGTGCCGAATTGATATCGATCGAAACCAGCGCTTCGGTATGGTCGATTGCAATCGTGCCGCCGGATGGCAAGTCAATCATCCGATCATGTGCGTACTCGATCTGGCTTTCGATCTGGTAGTGACTGAACAGAGGAACGGTTTCTTGATACAGCTTGATGTTCTTTCGGTATTGCGGAGCCATTCGCTCGACAAACTTGCAGGCATCCTGATAAGTCTCTTCGTCATCGATCAAGACTTCGCCAATGTCGTCGCGGAGGTTGTCCCGCAATGCACGGACAACAGCGTCATTGTCGCTGTAGATGAGGAAGGGCCCGGACTTTTTGGCGGCTTCCTGAATCGCCTTCCAAAGTCGGACTTGGTTGTCGAGGTCCCACTGAAGTTCCTCGATGCTGTGGCCGATACCAGCGGTTCGGATGATAACTCCGCCCCCCTCGACCGGAGTCAGCTGGGAGGCGAGTTTCTGGAGCTCGTCGCGGTCGTCGCCTTCAATTTGCCTTGAGATTCCGCTGGCACGCGAGTTGTTCGGCGTCAGCACCAGGTAGCGGCCGGGCAGGCTGGGATACGTGGTCAGCGCGGCACCCTTGTTGCCACGCTCATCCTGGGAGACTTGGACGATCAATTCCTGGCCGTTGTTTACGGCCTCGCGGATCGAACCCGCATTTCGGCTCTTGAAGTAATTCGGGGCAATTTCCCGAAATGGGAGAAATCCGTGGCGCGGTGCGCCGTAATCCACAAATGCCGCTTCAAGGCTAGGCTCGATGCGAACGATTTTTGCTTTGTAGATATTCGATTTCTTTTGCTTGTTCCCCGTCAGTTCAATGTCGAGGTCGAACAGCTCTTGGCCATCGACCATGGCCACGCGCAGTTCTTCCTGCTGCGTGGCGTTTACAAGAATTCGTTTCATGATGATCCTTCAACGGTTGCAGAACACCCGCCATGCAGTCGAGAGCATCGGGCCATGCGGCGCGCGCATCAAGATGTGATTCACAGATGCTTGGATTCATATCTCTTGTTCGCGGATAGCGCTCATGCAGGGCAGGCGGCAAAAAGTCTTTCGGCTGGGTCCGGCTTGCGATGATGGTCGGTAACACTCACGGAGACTTTTTGCTGTGACTCGTTCAAAAGGCCCGGTTTCCCGGCGCATGTGCGCTTCGGTCCGTGGCCTCAATGCTCACAGTATACAACATATAGTTCCCGAATCGTTTCGGCAACATGGGGCAACCTTTCAACGGAATAGACTGACTTTTCATACAAGATATTGAAATCTATACAATTATAGCCCCGCTGGAATTGCGGGAAGCCTGCATGCGTGGCGGTCACCGCCGGTTTTTCATTAGCCACGACCAAATGCCATGATTATGCCTAGGATAGGCGATGAACTTGCTCCATGCGCGCCCACGCATTGAGCGGTGTTGGTTGAGGGCATTATTCGGGTTCTTGGTTTTTTTCTGACACAGTCATACGATAAAATGCGCGAAGTGGGTCTTACGCTTTTTCATGAGTTCTCTCGCGAAGTCTGCAACGCCTCCTCAGGCTTCTCCCATCCAGCCAGTGGAGTTGAATCTCGACAGTGTTTTCCGGTTCCGTTGTCGCAAAGACATCGCCTGTTTCAACGCATGCTGCCGAAACATTGATCTGCAGCTTACCCCGTACGACATCCTGCAATTGAAAAATCGCCTGGGCCTGACCTCCGGTGAATTCGTTGCGCGCTACACCGTGCCATTCGAGATGGATGCCCATGGCATGCCAGGGCTGAAAATGATGACCAAGCCGGGCACTTCGGAATGCATCCACCTGACCGAAGAAGGGTGCAGCGTCTATGAAGACCGTCCAGCCGCCTGCCGCTATTACGCCTTGGGCAACGTCGCGATGCGGAAAAAAGATGCCGGAGAAATCGAGGATGCTTACTTCGTTGTACGTGAGACGCATTGTCTGGGGCATGAGGAACCGCATGAGCAGACTGTAGCGGAATATCGAATTGAGCAGGGCTTGGACAAGTACGACGAGATGAACAGCCACTGGCGCAAGTTGATTCTTAAAAAGCGTTCAGCGGGTCCCACGGTGGGCTCCCCGTCGGAACGGAGCCTGCAACTGTTCGACATGTGCAGTTATGACTTGGATGGCTTCCGCGAATTTATGCAGAATTCGAAATTCAAGGAAATCGTGGACCTGCCGCCAGAACAGGAACAGGAGCTGATGGACAATGACGAAAGCCTGCTCGAGTTTGCCATGAGTTTTCTGGAGCAGGTGCTGTTCGGCGTCGGTTCGGTGAAAGTCAAGCCCGGCGCTCGAGAGAAACGGATTAGGGAACGCCAAGCAGTTTGGGCTCAGCGTCGACAGCAGCAGGTCGCGAAGCACAAGGAAGACCTCCAGAAGCAGCAGTATGGGGAGTAAATCTCAGGTCGAATCCCGATCCGAGGGGGTGGCGTCGGAAGTCCCTCGCCGCAAAGTCAGAATCGGAGTGTTGTCGGATACGCACGGGTGGATCGATCCGAATATCCAGGAAATCCTCGCTGGCGCCGACTGCATCGTACACGCGGGTGATGTGCTGGGGGCATCGGTGCTCCAGACCCTTGAGAGGTTGGCGGGGCAAAAGCAGGTCGTGGCTGTGGCGGGCAATAACGACATCGGGGGCAGGGCTTCCAATGGAGACGACTTGCCGACCGTGGCCGAGATTCGGCTTCCGGGGGGGGCACTAGTCGTAACACACGGCGATCAGTTCGGCGCGACTCCGGCGCATGAGAGCTTGAGGGAGGCATGGCCGGAAGCCAGGGTCATTGTCTACGGGCATACGCACAGACTGGTCTGTGATCAGGAAACTCTCCCTTGGGTGTTGAATCCTGGCGCGGCTGGCCGAACCCGGGTCCACGGTGGGCCTTCCTGCCTGATGTTGACAATTGATGGAGAAGGCTGGACAGTAGAAGCGCACCAGTTCAAACCGTCCGGCGGAGGCTGAACATGTCCGTTGCGAGGAAATGGGCGTTGAAGATCCTGGCAACTGCCGGGATCGAGGAAAACGGCTCCCAGCCTTGGGACATCCAAGTGCACAACCCCAAGCTCTATTGGCGCATTCTGACGCAGGGCTCGCTTGGCCTTGGTGAGTCCTATATGGATGGCTGGTGGGATTGCGAGGCACTGGACGAGTTTTTTGCCCGGGTGCTGGGTTCCGGCCTGGATGATCAGGTAACCGGGTTCAACAAGGTCATGGTCCGTGGACTTTCGCGGCTCTTGAACATGCAAAACCGTGCCCGATCCAAGCAGGTCGCCCGGCAGCACTACGACGTGGGGAACGATCTCTACAGCAAGATGCTGGATCAAACGATGATGTACTCCTGCGGCTACTGGCGCCGAGCCGAAACCCTGAACGAGGCCCAGGAAGCGAAACTGGAGTTGATTGCCTGCAAGCTGGACCTTCAGCCGAATACCCGGATCTTGGATATCGGGTGTGGATGGGGCGGTGCATGCCGGTTCTTCGCCGAACGCTACGGCGTGGAGGTGACCGGGGTGACCTTGTCGGGGGAGCAGGCCAGTCTTGCACGCGAGCATTGCGAGGGGCATGCCGTCCGGATTCTCCAGCAGGACTACCGGGATCTGCCGTCAAGTGAGACGTTCGACGCAATCTATTCGATCGGAATGTTCGAGCATGTCGGCTACAAGAATTACCGTACCTTCATGCGCAAAGCGCATGAACTGCTGCCGTCCGGAGGCCGATTCCTGCTCCATACCATTGGCCGCAATGTTACGGGAATCAGCACTGATCCCTGGATTAACCGGTACATATTCCCGCACGGCATGGTGCCCTCGATCCGGCAAATCGGGCAATCCATCGAGAACCTGTTCGTGATGGAGGATTGGCATTCGTTCGGTCTGGATTACGACCGTACCCTGATGGTGTGGCGGACCAATTTCGAGTCCGCATGGGAATCCCTTCGCGAGCGCTACGATGAACGATTTTTCCGCATGTGGCGGTATTATCTGAGCTGTTGCGCAGGTTCTTTTCGGGCGCGACAGAACCAGTTGTGGCAGATCCTGCTGGTGAAGGACGGCTTGAAAGCCGATCCGCCGGCTTGCCGCTGAGGAACGCAGTTACTTCTTGGCGATCCTACGGAACCTTAAGCGCGAACGCAGGCCGAGGTCTTTCAGGCTAGCAAAGTACGATGCTGACAACCAGCGCGAGTCCTGCACCGCAGAGACCGGCGGCCATCATCATGAAAACAATGTCGGTACGGTTGATTTCGATTTTCATGGCGGTTTTCCCTTGCGCAACAAATTATAGTCAAGTCAAACTTCTTTCTCCGGCAAGATCAGGCCGTACCCGCACGCTGTCCTAGGATTCCCTCCGCCTGCCGGTCCGCATGGTAGGAGGAACGTACCAGGGGCCCGCTGGCCACTTCCAGAAATCCGAGCCGCCTGGCCTCGTCGCCCAGCGCGTCAAACTCCTCCGGTGATACGTAGCGGCGAACCGGGAGGTGGTGCCGGGTCGGTTGCAGGTACTGCCCCAGAGTTAGCATCCGGCAACCGTGGTCCAACAGGTCCTGCATGACGGCCAGAACTTGTTGCGGAGTCTCGCCGAGACCCAGCATCAGGCCCGATTTGGTTGGGATATCCGGATGGGCATGGCCGAATCGCTGCAGTAGTTTCAAGGAGTGGAGGTAGTCAGCTCCCGGGCGTGCAGCGCGGTACAGCTGCGGAACGGTTTCGAGATTGTGGTTGAACACGTCCGGAACTCCAGCATCCAATTCTTTCAGCGCTCGATCAAGCCGGCCGCGGAAGTCGGGAACCAGGATCTCTACGCGGATGCCAGGGCTGCGCGCGCGGATCGCTCGAACGCATTCCGCAAAATGCCGGGCACCGCCGTCGTGCAGGTCGTCCCGATCCACCGAGGTGATAACCACGTAGCGCAGATCCAACTCTGAAACGGCTTCCGCCAAGCGCATCGGTTCGTCGGCATCCACCGGAAGCGGCCGCCCGTGGGCCACGTCACAGAAAGGGCAACGTCGCGTGCAAAGGTCACCGAGGATCATGAACGTCGCAGTGCCGTGCCCGAAGCATTCCGGCAGGTTCGGACAGGAGGCTTCCTCGCAGACAGTGTGCAGGGACTGCAGGCGCAGGAGTTCGCGCATCTGCCGAACCTGGGGGGCATGCCGGAGGCGGATGCGCAGCCAAGGCGGTTTGCGCAGGGACGGGCCATCGAAAGATGGTTTGATTGGAATGCGCGAGAGCTTTTGCTCTGTCGTCTGCTTGATGCCGGGCGGGAGGCTCATGCGTAAACCTGATCCGGGTACAGGGTGTGCAGCAGGTGCGGCAGGAACTTTCGGGCGGTCTCGTCGACACTCCAATCCACTCCGCACTCCCGCAGGCTTGTGGCTTCGAGTTTTGGGTTGCCGCAGATGTCGATTTGACGGAACAGGCTCAGATCCGGGTGGACATTCAGTGCCAGTCCGTGGGAGCTTTGGGCGCGGCTGATCCGCAAGCCGATGGACATGATCTTCTTTCCTTCCACATACACCCCGGGCATGCCATTTTTCCGGCGGGCGGGCGTTCGGGCTTCCTCCAACAGGGTCAAGACCGCGTTTTCCAGCCGTTCTACCAGTGCGCGAACCCCGAGGCGCATCCGGCGCAGGTCCAGCAAGGTGTAGACGACCAGTTGGCCGGGCATGTGGCAGGTCACCTGGCCGCCGCGGCTGCTGCGGACTACCGGCAACGGGCACTGGGGGTGGATGTGGGATGGGTCGGCGCCGACCCCGAGGGTCAGGACGCCCGGATGCTGCAGCAACCAGATCTCGTCGGCGCTGTTCTCGTTTCTTGTTTCGGTTTGCTGGCGCATGGCCTCGGCGCAGGGCTCGTAGTCGTACAGATCCCAGTGCCGGATTCGGGGTGCAGGAATCATGAGGCGTTGCAAAATTCGCTGTACCAGTTGCGGACGCGTTGTGCAACCGGGCCGATGGTCCCGTCGCCCACCGGGTTGCCGTCAAGTTCGAGCACGGGCATGACGCCGCGGGTGGAGCCGGTGACCCAGACTTCTTCAGCGCCACGCAATTCATCCACGCGCAACAGGCCTTCTTGATACTCCATCCCGTTTTCGCGCATCAACTTCAGCACCAGTTTCCGGGTCACACCGGGCAGGATCCGAGGACTCAACGCGGGCGTCCGGATTTGCCCGTCCACCACGGCAAAGACATTGCTGGTCGCGCCTTCCATTACTTCTTCCCCCCGATGCAGGATGGCTTCCCCCGCCTGTTGGTCTACCGCGCCCTGCGTCGCAAGGACGGTTTCCAGCAGCATGATGGACTTGATGTGGCAGCGCCCCCAGCGCTGGTCTTCGCGGGTGATGGCGGAGATCGAGTCGGGTCTTGCCGGCAGGGGCTGCGCCATGGCGAAAATAGTGGGCGGGCCGTCCAAAAACTGCTTGCGGAAGGGGGCCCCATCCGGGATGATGCCGCGCGTCACCTGGAAGTACACGAAACACTCGTCCGCGCTCTGCTCGATCAGACGAGTGCAGATTTCCCGCCAGGCGGGTTCTTCCGGTGCGCCGTTGATGTGGATCGCAGCCAGGCTGTTTTTCAGGCGTTCCAGATGGTCGTCCAGGCAGCGTGGGCGTCTGCAGTAGACGGGAATCAACTCGTAGATGCCGTCGGCAAACAGGAAGCCGTGATCCATGATCGGAACCGTGAGTCCTTCAAGGGGGCGGTATTCGCCGTTGTAGTAGGCAGGAATCGACATGGCGGCTTTAAGGATTCGAACCGCCGTAATGATTTCGTCTTGGCAGTTTCATGTCATTCATCCCGATGCTCTTGGTTCGCATGTTCTTATTATGGAACCGGTTGCTGGCATTCCGCAAGGGGTGTTGTCGGGCTCCAGCACGAACCCGGGTGGCGGGTCGATGCGCGATCAGTTCACCAGTCGCCGCAGCCGGTGCCAGAGCCGGGTGAAAAAGCCGACCTGCGGCACATCGGCCAAGATTACGGCCGGCATCTGAGCCAGGATCCGGTTTTCGTGGCGCACGCTAATTCGCCCGACCGGCTGTCCCTTCGCGAGCGGCGCTTCCACCTCCGGCTCCAGGTGGTAGGTGGTCTCCAGTTCTTCATATGCCGCGACCGGCAAGGTCATCACCAGGTCTTCGGCCAATCCCACCGGCACCTGTTCGGTTTCCGCGAACCATACCGGAATTTCCGTCAATGGGGCCATACCGGCATGAATCTTCCGCGTACGGAAGAAACGGAATCCCCAGTTCAACAGGGATCGGCTGTCGCGCACCCGGGCTCGCCCGCTTTTGGAGCCGAGGACAACCGAAACCAGTCGCATGTCGTCTAAGTCCGGGCGTGCGGCACTTGCGGCCAAACAATATTGCGCCGCCTCGGTGTAACCGGTCTTGATGCCGTCCACCGTGGGATCCAATTTCAAGAGGCGGTTGCGATTGGGCTGCTTGATGCCGTTCCAAGTGTATTCCTGCTCCCGGAACATTGTGTAGAGTTCAGGAAACTCGTTGATCATGGCGGCGGACAGAACGGCGATGTCGCGGGCCGACATGTAGTGGTCCGCCCCGCCGAGGCCGGACGAATCAATAAAACGGCTGTTGCTCATGCCCAGGCGCTCGGCTTCCGCGTTCATCATGTCGGCAAAAGACTCTTCACTGCCGGCGATGTGTTCCGCGAGCGCGATGCTGGCGTCATTGCCGGACTGCACGATGATGCCGCGCAGCAAGTCGATGACCGGGACCTGGCTATTGATTTCCACGAACATCCGGGAGCCGATCGCCCGACGCGCCTTGCGGCTGATCGTCACCAGGTCCTGTTTCCCGATCAGGCCGTCTCCCAGGGCTCTAAAGGCCAGGTACGTGGTCATGATTTTCGTCAGGCTGGCGGGCTCGACCGGCTGGTCGGCGTTGGCCTCGGCCAGGACCTCGCCGGTTTGGGTGTCCATCAGGATGTAGCTGGGGGCGTTCAGCGAGGGGGCGGGTGGGGTCGGCAGTTCGGCCCAGGCCGGGCCAGCCAGCAGCAGCGTGGCGAGGATAAGACGAATCATTGCTTCCTTATGGGTTTCCAGTGGGGAATGTTGACCGGGGTGTACTCGGTGATGCCGAGAGCTTCAAGTTTCGCGATGGCTTGGTCGAGTTTGGCGCTGTCATCAAACGGGCCCTGCAGGACCCGGTGCAGTGTCGTGTTCCGCTGTCGGGTTCGGACGGAAAGCCGGACCAGTCCTTGGCGGCGCAATTCTTGCACAAAAGCCTCTGCGTTGCTGCGGATCGCGAAAGCGCCGAGTTGCAGGAACTGGTGTTCGGCGGTCTGGGGTGCCGTGCTGGGGCCGCGGATGGTGCGCACCTCGACCGGGGCCAGCCCTTCGTCGACAATTCCCAGGGCCAAGGCGGCTTCGCGGGACAGGTCGATAATGCGGCCCTCCTTGAAAGGGCCTCGGTCATTCACGCGGACGGTGATGGAGTCGCCGGTCTCAAGGTGGGTAACCTTGACCCAGGTGGACAAGGGCAGGGTCTTGTGCGCGGCACTGACTTGATTCATGTCGAAAACCTCGCCGCTGGAGGTTTTCCTGCCGTGGAATTTCGGTCCGTACCAGGACGCCAGCCCGCGCTCGACGTAACCCTCGGCCGAGTCCAGCACGTGATAGCGAACGCCGAGGGCGACGTAGCTGGAGGAAGCGCCGGAACGGCTCGCGGACTCCGAGTCGGAGTCGGAGAAGGTGTCGGCGACGTAGCCGTAGACGCTGCATCCGCTACCGGCCAGGGCCAGGGCCAGCAGCCAGGCGGCGCGTTCAGAGCCCCGGATCATTTTTCAAGGCCTGGCTCAACTGGTGGATCATCAGCGCGTACAAGGCGCTGTGGTTGTAACGCGTGATGACGTAAAAGTTGTGATAGCCGACCCAATATTCGGGCGATTTAGAGTTCTCGAACCGGTGCACGGCCACCGGTTCGGCGGTCGGGTTCTGCAGCATGATCCCGGATGCGGCCAACCGTTCCGACGGGATGTCCGGAAGCAGGGCCTTGCTCAGCGGAACCTGATCGGGGTTTTCGGGATGAATCAGTTCCGCGACCGGCTCGTCCGGGCGCCAGTGATGCTTCTGGAAGTAGTTCGCGATGCTGAAGATGATGTCGGCTGGGCTGTCCCACAGGTCGCGTCGGCCATCGTCATCGCCGTCGACGGCAAAATGCCGGTAGCTGCTGGGAATGAACTGGGCCTGTCCGAGCGCGCCGGCCCATGAGCCGTGCAGGTTCTGGATGTCCAGCCCGGCTTCGCGTTCCAGCAGGAACAGCTGCTCCAATTGCTGGCGGAAGAATTCCCCGCGAGGCGTGTAGTCGAACCCCAGGGTCACCAAGGTGTCCAGCACCGGGTGCGCTCCGGTATTGCGCCCGAAGTTCGATTCGGCTGCAATAATGGCGGTGATTACCTCGGCCGGCACTTGGTAGGCGCGCTCCGCTTCCCTGAGCAGGTCGGCCTGTTCCCTGAGATAGGTGCGTCCCCGGCGAATGCGGTCGCTGGTGAGGAAGATGCCCCGGTACCAGTGCCAGGGCTTGGATTCGGCGGGGCGTTGAGCGCTGGCAATGACTTGGGCTTGGCGCTGGCACTCCGCGATCAGTTTGTGGATGCGTTCGGAGGACAGGCCGTGCTCGTTCACGACCTGTTCGGTCCAGGCGAGGACCTCGGGGCGTTCAATGTACGGGACGGGGCTTTCGTCTGCCAGGGCACAGCCCGGCAGAAGGCACAGCAAAAGCCAGCGATTTCTGAATATCATGCCGGTTCCTCGCTTTATTTGTGACGCGCGTGGGCGTAATGCCGGGCCGCCATCATCATACCGAATGCGGCCAGAGTGCTGATCATGGCGCTTCCCCCATAGCTTAGCAGAGGCAGCGGCGATCCGGTCACGGGGGCATAGCCGACGGTCATCGCGATGTTGATCAAGACATGCATGAGCAGGGACAGGCCGAGCCCGCCGATCAGCAGTTGGCTGAATCGGTCCGGTCCGGCTCGACTCAGGGCCACCACCCGCCACAGGATCGCCAGGTACAGGACGATCAGCAGGGCCACCCCGACCAGGCCGAATTCCTCGGCGTAGACGGAAAAGATGAAATCGGTCGAGTGCTCCGGCAGGAAATCGAACTGCGCCTGGGTACTTTGGGTCCAGCCCTTGCCGGAGATGCCGCCGGAGCCGACGGCGATCTTGGACTGGATGACGTTGTAGCCGCTGCCGAGCGGGTCGGCCTCCGGGTTGAAGAAAATCCGGATCCGGTCTTTCTGGTATTCGCGCAAGGCGTACTGCCACACGAACGGCAGGCTGATGCCGGACAGTGCCCCCAGGCCGAGAATCCATCGCCTTGAAATCCCGGCCAGCAGGATGACCGAGACCCCGATCGCGGAGACCAAGAGCGCCGTGCCCAGATCCGGCTGGATAGCAACCAGCCAGGTCGCGAGGGCCACCAGCCCCAAGGCCAAGCTGACGCGGAGAGAGGACAGGGGTGGCAGGGAGGGCCCCAGGATGTAGGCCACGATCATGGGGATGGTGAGTTTGAGCAGTTCGGATGGTTGGAGGGCAATCGGGCCATACGATAACCAGCGCTGGGCGGTGCTGCCGCTCCCATAGAACACGACAGCCACCAGCAGCAGCAGGTTGAGCAGGAACAAGGCAGGGGCCCATCGCCTCAGGTGTTGCGGGGTAATGTGCGCCATGGCCAGAAGCGCGAGCAGGCCGATTCCGATTCGGATGGCATGTTGCTGGGTCGCTTGAAGGCTCATGTCGTTGGCACTGTATTGAATGGCCAGGCTGAGCGCCAGGACCGCCAGGAGCAATGCCATCAAGGTACGGTCCAGCGGCTCCACGAGCCTGAACACGGCAGAGGTGTAAAAGCGCTGCGCCATCACAGGGCCCTGAGGAGGTAGGCGTCCAGGACTTGGCGGGCGATGGGCGCGGCCATAGTGGAGCCGTGGCCCCCGTGCTCGACAATGACCGCAAGGGCGATTTCCGGCGCTTCGGCAGGGGCGAAAGCGATGAACAGGGAATGGTCGCGAATATGTTCGGGGAGATCTTCGGAATCCGGACGTTTCTCGCCGTAGTTGATGACCTGTGCGGTTCCGGTCTTGCCTGCGATGCGATACGTCGCATTTAGCCCAGAGCGCCGGGCGGTTCCGTTCTCGGCGTGAACCACATCCACCATGGCGTTCGTGACCAGGTCCCACCAGGCCGGATTGGAGAGCGTCACGCGCCCGAGTTCTTCCGGCGGGTTCTCGATGATTTCTCCATCTTGTTCGTAGGTGCGCAGCAGGCGCGGCTTCATGCGGATGCCGCGGGTCGCCAGCGCTGCGGTCGCGGTGGCGAGTTGCAGAGGCGTCAGCAGGAGGTACCCTTGACCGATGCCCAGGATGACGGTTTCGCCCGGATACCAGGGTTGGCCGTAGATCTTTTGCTTCCATGTTTCATTGGGAAGCAGCCCGGGGCGTTCCCCGGGCAAGTCGAGCTGCTGGATTTGGCCGAGCCCGAATTGTGCCAGGAAAGGTTCCAGCGCTTCGATTCCCATGCGGTAGGCCAGCGAATAAAAATAAACGTCGCAGGACTGGGTGATCGAGGAACTGACCGTGACCCAGCCGTGACCCTCGTCCTTCCAATCACGAAAGGGGCGGCGATAGTTCGGAATCTTGAATTGGGGGGCAGCGAAAAATTGTTTGTCCGGGATGGCGTGACCAGACTCAAGCCCGGCGAGGGCGACAAAGGGCTTGATGGTGGAGCCCGGCGCATACTGCCCCTGGATGGCGCGATTGAGCAACGGATTTTTCGCGTCCCGGATCAAGTTCTGGTAGTCGTCGGGATCAATGCTGTGTCCGAACACGCCCGGGTCGAAGCTGGGCGTGCTGACCAATGCCAGAATATCGCCAGTCGAGGGTTCGATGGCAACGATTGCGCCTTCCCGTCCAGCCATGGCATCGCTTGCCACCCGCTGCAGGTCGGCGTCCAGCGTAAGAACCAGGTTGCTGCCGGGGGTGGGCGCCTTGCGGTCGTGCACCATCAGGGAACGGCCCTGCGCATTGACTTCAGCTTGCTGCAGGCCGGGGGTTCCGAGCAGAAGAGATTCATACTGATGCTCGATCCCGGCCCGGCCGATCCTCCGGGTTCCCCGGTAACGGTATAAATCAATGCGCTCCCGGTCTTTCTTGCTGATGCTGGCCAGATGGCCGAGCACATGAGCCGTCGATTCGCCGTACGTGTAACGGCGCGCGGCATAGGCCTCCAGGTAAACACTCGGCAATTGGTGCAATTGCACGGCGACGCGCGCGATCGTCTCTTCCGACAGGTCGATCTTGAGCGGGGTCGTTTCGAATTTGCTGCTTTGACCGCGTTGCTGGAATCGCTGGACTTTCCGGTCATGGATGTCGGCCAGCTCCCGCAATTTCGAAATCGTGGCATCCAGGTCGTCAACCTGGGAAGGAACCAGGCTCAGGCTGTATTCGACGCTGTTATCCGCAAGCAGAATGCCGTGACGGTCGAAAATCAAACCGCGTGAAGGAGGGAGAGGGATCTGGCGCAGGTGGTTTTCCGTTGACAACGCCGTGAAGTGCTCGGTGTGAATCGTCTGCATCCAGCCGATCCGCAGCAACAGCAGCAGCAGCAACAGGCTTCCGAAACCGACCAGCAGGCGTAGCCGCCGATGGGTCTGGGCGGCACTGCGTTGAAGATCGCCTTTCTGGGTGGCGGGAGCCATGGTCAGGGCAGCAGAATGAACTGGCTGCGTGTCCCGCGTTGGACCTGAAGCAGCACTTGAGCGGAATCCCGGTTGATGGTGGCGCGGACATCCTCCACGTTTTTCACGGGGCGGCGGTTGACGGAGCGCAACCGGTCGCCGGCGCGAACCCCGGCCTGCGTGGCAGGATAACCGGGCTCGGCCTTGACGATTTCGACGAACGTCGTCTCGGCATCTCGCTGAGTCGACAGAGTCAGCCCGGCCATGGCCGAGTGGAGATTGGCCCCGTCGATGCGCAGGGTCGCGGTCGCCGCGCGGACGGTTACGGTTTCGCGGCCGCGGAGCAGTTCGATCTCCACTGCTCGGCCAGCACGCAGCAGGCCCAGCACATTGCGCATGTCCTTGACATTACGGATCTCTTCTCCATCAATGCGCACCAGAATGTCTCCCGGGACGATTCCGGCCTGGTCGGCCGGAGACCCTTCCACCACTTCGGTGATGACGACGCCCTCAGTTTGTTTGAGGCCGAATGCTTCCGCCAGTTCCGGGGTCATGGCTTGGGCCTGCACCCCCAGTTGGCCGCGCTGCACCTGGCCGAATTCGGTCAACTGGTCGGCTACCTGGAGCACCATGTGGATGGGGATCGCGAAGCCGATCCCGATATTGCCGCCGGACCGGCTCAGGATCGCGGTATTGATGCCGACCAGTTCGCCACGCAAGTTCACCAGGGCGCCGCCGGAATTTCCGGGGTTGATAGAGGCGTCGGTCTGGATGAAGTCCTCGTAGCCGTAGTTGTCGAATACACCGCTGCGCCCCAGCGCGCTGACGATCCCCGAAGTTACGGTCTGGCCTAAGCCGAAAGGGTTGCCGATCGCCACGACGAAATCGCCGACCCGGAGTTGCTCGGAATCGGCGAATGGCAGGCTGGTCAGATCCTTGGCCTCGATACGCAGCATGGCCACGTCCGTTTCGCTGTCCGAGCCGATCAATTCGGCCTTGACTTCGCGCCCGTCGCTCAGGGCCACCGTGATGTCATCTGCACGCGCGATCAAGTGATGGTTGGTGACAACATAGCCTTTTCCCGCATCCAGGATCACGCCGGTGCCGAGGCCTCGCCGCACCCGTTTCCGAGTCTGTTGGCCGGGCCGGCCGAAAAAATGCTGGAAAAAGGGATCCCGGAACAGCGGGCCCGTGCGCACCACCTCTTCGTGGGCGGTGGAAATATTGACGACCGCCGGCACGGTCTTTTCGAGCATCGGGGCCAGCGAAGGTAGCGAATCCTCGCTGCCTTCCCAAGGGAATGCCGCCCAGGCGGGCAGGGCGAGGATGGCTGCAAGTGGGACTATGGGCGCGATGCGAGACAGAGAAAACATAATCCCGGAAAGTATACCCCGTTCGGACGATATTCGCCTTGTTATTTGGTCGGTTTGGGGGGGGGCGACCCGAACAAGAATCATGGCGACACCAGGCTGTTTCAGGGTTGAAGGTGCGGTCATTGATCGACCGCAAGGTCTGGCGGAGAGGGAGGGATTCGAACCCTCGGTACGGTATTACCGCACACCCGCTTTCCAGGCGAGCCCGTTCGACCGCTCCGGCACCTCTCCGAGATTCCTCCGGCGGAAGCCTAGACTTTCTGGATGTCGCCCGTTCCCGCCATCGGGGGCAGATACGTGACGTTTCCTTCGGCCTTGCGAATTTCGCCGGTTCCCGCTTTTTCCACCTCGTCAATGCGCATGACCGAGTGCATAGGGATATAGGATCGGGGAACGGACTCAAATTCGGTCTTCAGCCGCTCTTCACTCGGGTCGACCACCACTTTCGCCTTCTCGCCGAAAATGATTCCTTCGATGACGATAAAGCCATACAGGTCGGAGGAGTAAACGTGCTCCGCATAGATCTCGTAGATTTCCCCGTTGGAAAAGAAAATCACTTTGTAGATCGGCTCTGGTTCTTGCATGACGCTACCGTGATCGGGGAATAACAATTATAGCAAGGCCAGTGTCACTGCATGTGCCGGATGACGGCATCGGCGAACCCGGAAGTCGTCACCAGCGTGGCCCCGGGAATCAGTTCCTGCATGTGCTCTTCCACCTGCTGCCGGCTGTCGGCAGTGCCGCGGCGGCCAGCCGGGATGCCGGCCCGGACCCGGGCCAAATCGTAGGTCAGGTACTTGTTGGCGATCGCTCCGGAAATCCCCTTGAGAATCAGGTCGGCGGCCTCGACCCAGCCGAGGTAGCGCAGCATCATTTCTGCGGACAGCAGGATGGAGCCAGGATTGACCCGGTTCTTGCCGGCATACTTGGGTGCGGAGCCGTGGGTCGCCTCGAACACCGCGACCGCGTCCGCCATGTTGGCTCCCGGCGCGATGCCGATCCCTCCGACCTGGGCCGCCAGCGCGTCCGAAATATAGTCGCCGTTGAGATTCAGGGTGGCGATGACGTCGTAGTCGGCCGGCTTCAAGAGGATCTGCTGCAGGAAATTATCCGCGATGACGTCCTTGATTACGATGGGCTCTCCGTTTTTCGGGTTCTTGATCGTCCGCCATGGCCCGTCGCCGATCAGTTCGGCCCCGAATTCCTCTGTCACTAGTTCGTAGCCCCAGCGGCAGAACGCGCCCTCGGTGTACTTCATGATGTTGCCCTTGTGCACTAGGGTGACCGAAGAACGGTGGTTGTCGATCGCGTAGCGGACTGCTTTCCGGATCAATCGGGAAGAACCCTCTTGAGAAACCGGCTTGATGCCGATGCCGGAGCTCTCGGGGAATCGGATTTCGTGGACGCCCATTTCCTTCTCCAGGAACTGGATCAACTTGCGAACTTCAGGCGAGTCACTGGGCCATTCGATGCCGGCATAGATGTCTTCGGTGTTTTCCCGGAACACGACCATATCGGTCGTGTCGGAGATCTTGAGCGGGGTCGGCGTGCCGGGGAAGAATCGAATGGGACGCACGCAGGCATACAGGTCCATCTGCTGGCGGATGGCGACATTGAGCGAACGGATCCCCTTGCCAACCGGGGTTGTCAGAGGGCCTTTGATCGACACGACGTAATCCTGCATCGCCTGCAGGGTCTCGTCGGGCAGCCAGTTGCCTTCTTGGTACAGTTTGCAGGCCTTTTCGCCCGCATAGATCTCCATCCAGTAGATTTTCCGCCCGTCCCCGTAGGCGGTCCGCACCGCGTTTTTCACAACCTGCCGCATGACCGGCGTGACGTCGATGCCGATCCCGTCCCCTTCGATGAAGGGGATGATCGGGTGGTCCGGAACTTCCAGCGACTGATCCGGGCCGACCGCGATCCGCTCGCCGTCCACCGGGACGTGAATATGCTCGTACTTTTCAGTCGCCATGGCGCACCCTGGGCCGAGGGCCGTCAGAACTGCTCTTCTTCGGTGGACCCGGTTAGTGCCGTGACGGAAGACTGGCCGCCCTGGATGACGGTGGTCACGTCATCGAAGTAGCCGGCCCCGACTTCCTGCTGGTGGCTGACGAACGTGTAGCCCCGGTCTGCCGAAGCGAACTCCGGCTCCTGGACTTTCTCCACGTAGTGCTTCATGCCTTCCTCGCCCGCGTAGTCGTAGGCAAGGTCGAACATGTTGTACCACATGCTGTGGATGCCGGCCAGGGTGATGAACTGGTATTTATAGCCCATCGCCGACAGCTCGCGCTGGAACTTCGCGATCGTCGCATCGTCCAGGTTCTTCCGCCAGTTGAAGGAGGGGGAGCAGTTGTAAGCCAGCAACTGATTCGGGTATTCCTTGCGCAGGGCTTCCGCGAACGCCCTGGCGAATTCTAGGTCCGGCGTGCCGGTCTCGCACCAGACCAGGTCCGCGTAAGGCGCGTATGCCAAGCCGCGCGAGATTGCCTGGTCCAGGCCGTTGCGGACGCGGTAGAAGCCTTCAGAGGTCCGCTCGCCGGTCAGGAAAGGCTTGTCATTCTCGTCGAAGTCGGAGGTCACGAGGTTGGCGGCTTCCGCATCGGTGCGTGCCAGCACCACGGTGGGGACGCCCATGACGTCGGCGGCCAGCCGGGCCGCGACCAGTTTCTGGACGGCTTCTTGGGTCGGCACCAGCACTTTCCCGCCCATGTGGCCGCACTTCTTGACGGCGGCCAGCTGGTCCTCGTAGTGGACCCCGGCGGCACCGTTGTTGATCATGTTTTTCATCAGCTCGAAGGCGTTGAGCACGCCGCCGAACCCAGCCTCGGCGTCCGCCACGATCGGGGCGAAATAGTCGACGAATTCCTCGTCGCCGGGGTTGGTGCCGCGCGACCACTGGATCTCGTCCGCGCGCTTGAACGCATTATTGATGCGACGTACCACGGTCGGCACCGAGTCGTAGGCGTACAGGGACTGGTCCGGGTACATGGTCTCGGAGGTGTTGGCGTCAGCGGCAACCTGCCAGCCGGACAGGTAGATGGCCTCGATGCCGGCCTTGACCTGCTGCACCGCCTGGCCGCCGGTCAGGGCGCCGAGGCAGTTGACATAACCCTTGCGTGCCTCGCCGTTGACCAGACGCCAGAGCTTCTCGGCGCCTTCCGTTGCGGTGGTGTTGGCAGGCACGCGCGAGCCGCGCAGCCGTACGACGTCTTCTGCAGAGTAGCCGCGGCGTACGTCACGCCAACGGGGGTTGGTCTCCCAGTCCTTCTGCAGGGTTTCAATCTGTTTTTCTCGATCCACTTGAAGAGTCCTCAACTCATTAGATTAGGGCAACCTCACCCGGCGCGATGCAAAATCGCGTGCCGGAAAAAGGCTAACTGGACAATTTTAACAGAAATGAAATTAATCGGCTCCGAAGATCGATGCCGCTGCGCTCGGGTTTTTGCCTTTTCATTTGACAGCCCCGGGTGGGGGTGCGACAATTCTGCCGCACGGAGCGGGAATAGCTCAGTTGGTAGAGCGTAACCTTGCCAAGGTTAAGGTCGCCGGTTCGAACCCGGTTTCCCGCTCCAGTTCCCACCGCAGTTTGATCGCCGGGTCAGGGCAACAGGGGCTGAGTGGCAGAGTGGTTATGCAGCGGCCTGCAAAGCCGTGGACGCCGGTTCGATTCCGACCTCAGCCTCCAACTTTTTTCTCTCTTTACACTATGATAGGTGCGCTGCGGGCGTGGCGGAACCGGTAGACGCTGCGGACTTGAGGCCATTGAGTGCTCTCCGGGAAACCGGGGATGCAGAACTGCTCAAATTCGGGGAACCCTGTGAAATGGCGATCCCGAGCCAAGCCCGGGAGGGAACTTCCGGGAAGGTGTAGAGACTAGACGGGCAGCGCCTAAGGCCGGACGGCTAAGGCGAAGGGATAGTCCGGACCACAAACGCCGCGAAGCGGCGGCGGCGAAAGCCGTAGCTGGTGCGAAAATCCGCTGGGCTTTGCCCGTGGGGGTTCGAATCCCTCCGCCCGCACCACACCCCCCCCCCGATCCGCGAGCTAACGCGATTTTGCCAGTTTTTCAGAGGCCGGAGGTCCG
>CAZRSJ010000013.1:0-26724 GCA_964602805.1 uncultured Chromatiales bacterium
GCGCGACTCTCACCGCGGCCCGCCGGGTGTTCTCATATGTTTATGAACCTATGCACCACTGCTAATTCGTCCTATCGCGGCGCTTTAATATCTCAGATTCTGACTGTTCCATGGCTAAGAAAAGGGCATCGAGAAAAATGATTCCATTGGCATTGGCTCCGATATAATGAGTCAGGTTTTAGCTCAAAACCGATGTTTAGCGATCTGCAACTTAATCAGGCTGCCGCCAACCGGAACAAGCGACAGCAGCTTGACCACCTCCTGAGGATTGTGGCGCCTCACGAGCGCGTTATTTTGGCCAGCATTGGGCTCGCATTGCTGGCGCTCGTAATTTGGGTGATCTTTGGCAGTATCGTGCGTAGCGTCACGGTAGATGGAGTCTTGTTGAAACCAGGCGTTCGCCATGAGGTTGTTTCGGTCGAGCCGGGTCATTTGGTGAAATTCTTGGTAGATTCTGGAGATCAGGTTGAGGAGGGAGACCCGATTGCCCGCCAGACCGTTCCAGAATTGGAACGCGAGATGATTGCCTTGCGTGACCAGATCGAAATTCTGGAGGCCGGCATTCGGCAGGTTGGCGGTGATGGCACGCACTCGCTTCTGGCTTCGGCCCAGGAAGCATTACTGCAAATGGAAGGCCGGCGTGTTGCGAAAGAAGTCATCGTCAGCCACATGAGTGGCGAAGTCATGGCCTTGGAGGTTGCACCTGGAGATTATTTGCCTGCAGGGTCGGTTGTCGCCCAGTTGCGCAATCACGAAGACAAGCCACTTCAGGCAGTGCTGCAAGTCGACTCGCGCATCGTGAAACGGCTTCAAATCGGCATGCAAGCATCAGTCGAAATTGCAATGCCGGATGGGACGGCACGCGAAGTGGACGGAATAGTTGCATCCATCACTTCTGGGCCATTGCCACATTGGTTGGCAGCATTTCGGCCTGAGGGAACAAGCTATGCGCACCGTGTCGATATTACACTCGATTCCCAGTTGGATCCTGCCGTTTCGGATGGAACTCCATGTCGCGTGCGCATCATGCTTGGCCAACATTCGCTCATTGCTCTCCTTAATCCTGAGCAAATTTGAATAGCGTTCTTTAATGCCTTCCTCCAATCCAAAAGAGTCGGGCAAACCCGGTAAGCCGCAGGAAAAAGATAGCCAGAAGCGGTGCGTCACCACTCCGCTTCTGTTGCAGATGCACATGACCGAATGTGCTGCTGCCTGTTTGGGCAGTGTGCTTGCCCATTTCGGACGCTGGGTACCACTGTCCGAACTACGGGATAAGTGCGAAACCAGTCGCGATGGCTCGACGGCTGCTGGCATCAAGCGCGCGGCCGAACGCTATGGGCTTGAATGTTCCGGCTGGTTTGGGGGCTTTCGCCAAATCGAGAAAAGCCCGCTTCCACTGATACTGTTCTGGGAATATAACCACTTTCTCATCCTAGAGGGTTATGACCAGAAATGGTGTTATCTGAATGATCCGGCAGTGGGCCGCCGCAAGCTGTCGAAGAAAGAATTCAATAAAAGTTTTTCGGGAGTGGCCTTGCAATTCAAGGTCGGCCCGGATTTTCAGCCCGGAGGCGTTCGTTCCAGCATCTTGGAGCGCATCCCTTCTTGGCTTCGCGGCACAAGAGGCGCGCTGGCCTATGCGATAGGGTGTGGATTGTTGCTGACCGTGCTGGCCCTTGCAACGCCTGCGTTATTGACCATATTCGTAGATCGGGTGCTGGGGGAGAGCGAACCTTGGGGAGGGCTTATCGCGGGCGCGATGGTTGGTGCTGCCGTCCTGATTTATGGATTGACCTGGCTGAAACAGCGTTGCCTGCGGCGCTTGTCCGCGCGAGTCTCGGTCATCGCCTGGAATCAGTGCCTGACGCGGTTGCTGCGGCTGCCAATCGAATTCTTTAATCACCGACTTTCGGGCGAACTCACCGCTCGCGTTCTGTCTGTCGACAAGATTTCCAAAGGCTTATCAAATCATTTTCTTGATCTGTTGATCGAGCTCGGAATGAGCATAGTGTTTTTGGCGGTCATGTTGGTGTACGAGCCGATGTTGGCTTTGATCGTCTTGGGTTTGGCCGTGTTGAATGCCGCATTGATGCGTGTGATTTCTCGTGCTCGAACGGATGCAAGCCATGTATTGCAGCGAGAACAGAGCTTGCTGCTGGGAGTCGGCACAATGATGTTGCACTACACGGACACCTTGCGAATGACTGCCTCAGACGACCGCTTTTTTGCCCGTTGGTGTGGTCATCAGGCCCGTGAACTGGATGCGCGCCAGCGCTTTTCCGAATTAAGTCATGTTAATGCGGCTCTTCCTGGCCTCTTCTCAATCTTGGGAAGCGTGGTCGTTTTGGCTGTCGGCGCGACCGAAGTCATGGCGGGCGAAATGACGCTTGGCATGCTGATGGGGTTCTATGTCCTAGCCATCATGTTTTTGGCTCCTGTCGGGCGTTTTGTTTCATTTGCAGATGAAATGCAAGTCCTCGAAACCGACATGCAGCGCCTGGAAGACATTACAGAAGCTCCGGAAGATGTGGGATTGGGGTATCAGGACGATTCATCAGATTCCATCGCTACTCTGAATGGGCGGTTGCAACTGGCTGGCCGTGTGGAGTTGCGGAACATCACCTTTGGCTACAGCCCGGGTCGCCGGCCCTTGATCGAAAACTTTAATCTAGCCATCGAACCAGGACAGAGAGTTGCTGTGGTCGGGCCGAGTGGATCGGGGAAATCGACAGTATCGCGTTTGGTTTCCGGTCTTTACCAGCCATGGTCCGGTGAAATTCTATTCGACGGCTGCCCAAGGCAAGAGATCCCTAACGAAGTTCTGTCACGGTCTCTATCAATGGTGGATCAGAATGTCATTCTTTTTTCCGCGACGATACGCGACAACATCACTCTCTGGAATCCTTCTATTCCAGACGACATCCTGATTGCCGCGGCTCGCGATGCCTGTATCCACGACGAGATTCTCAGCCGCCCGCTCGGCTACGCAACGCAGGTCGAAGAAGATGGAGCCAATTTCAGTGGTGGCCAGCGGCAGCGGCTGGAAATCGCACGTGCGCTGGTCGGCAACCCGACGGTACTGATTCTTGATGAGGCAACGAGCGCGCTTGATGCGGCCACTGAAGACCTTGTCGATGATGCGTTGCGTCGCCGGGGAATCAGTTGCTTGATCGTGGCGCATCGGCTGAGCACGGTGCGCGATTGCGACCAGATTATTGTCCTCGACAAGGGCAAAGAGGTACAGCGTGGCACCCACGACGAACTGATGGCGGACGAGCGCGGGATTTACCACCGGCTTGTTCAGGCGGGCTAGTTTGATGGCAGCTTCGGAATTTCATTCCCTTGTCGGTTTGGCTACCCGGACGGGCACGCCAGTGTCTTGTGTCGGCAATTCTCCGCTGGACATGAGCGACTCGAAATCTGCTTGGTTCATTGAAAAAGGGGCAATTGATCTATTTCTTGTCGAACGTGAGGATGGTGTGGACCAGGCGCCGCCGCAACATTTGTTGCGTGCTGATTCCGGGCGCCTTCTGCCGGGTGTCGCCCCACAGGAGGGCAAAACAACTTTCAGTTTGGTTGCGAAAGGGGTGCCGGGCACGATATTACGGCACCTTTCAATCGATGGCTTAAATGTGGTTCCGAGTGAGGAATTGGCTGAGCATGTTGACGCATGGATTGAGGATATTTCGAAAGAATTGTCTCGGGACGCAGGACAGCGACCACGGCCGGACTCACCGATCGAATCTGGCAAGATTTTTCCGGAGATTGGTGGCACGCTTTCGTCCCGGCGGGGCGTGACGTGGATTTCGAAGTTGCCTTCAGGTGCGGGATTGTTTTTAGGCTTGATTGATCCCGCTGAGGAAGATTCGCGAGATGGGGCCGCTGTAGATACCGTACCACTTACGCTCGCGACTTGGCTGACTTTGACCGGGAAAACGCGGATTTCCACCCGATCCTCGGAAAATCTCGCTGAAGAGGGGCGTCTTTTGGCCGCTCTGGCAAACTTCCATGTGACGGCGTTTTCCCTTGAGCGGCTCAATCGCAGTTTGGCCGTTGCCGATCAGGCGAATCTGGAACGGGATCGAGTGACGAATCGCCGTGGCGATGAGGAGCACGCCCGACATCGCTTGTTCAACCTGTACGACCTCCCGGATGCGACAGATGCCGATGTTGACGGTGTGGCGTTGCTTGAGACCATGAAGGTTATCGGGAAACATGAAGGCATTGATTTCAAATGGTCTGTGAAGCCGGGCGTTGGTGAATCTAATCCCTCACTTGGAGATATTCTGAATGCGTCTGGAGTGCGTGGCCGACAGGTGCGGCTTGCTTGGGATGAGCGGTGGTGGGTCGGGGACAGTGGCGCGATGCTGGCGTTTCGTGAGGGCAGCGGTCAGCCGGTGGCATTGTTGCCGGGTACACTTGGGCACTACCGCGAGGTCGACCCAACGGGACGGCATAGTGCCCGGATAACTGCCGAACACGCAAAGAGCCTCCAACCCGATGCCTGGGTGTTCTACCAACCGCTGACGTCGGAGCCGGTTCGATTGCAGGATTTGTACCGGCTTGTCCGGAAGGGCTTGGTTGCTGATTTTCTACGCTTTGCGGCTGCCGGGTTGCTTGGTGGTCTGGTCCTGTTGTTGCCTGCCGTGGTGGTGGGTTTCGTGGCGGATGAGGTCATCCCAACTGGCGAAGTCAGTTTGCTGTATCTGACGACTGCGGCGTTAGCGGCATTTGCCCTGATCGGAGCATTGCTGCATATCCTCCAAGGCATGGCACTCATGCGCCTTGAGGGGCGTGGTGCTTCCCGAGTCGAGGCCGCATTTTGGGATCGCCTGCTCCGTTTGCCTTTGAGCTTCTTGCGCCGCTATCCAGCCGGCAATCTCGCCATGCGTGGCATGACATTTCAGGCTCTTCGCGATGCCGTACGGTCTGTAATTGCCAACGCAGTGCTGTCCATTGTTTTCCTGCTTCCGGCGTTTCTTCTGATCTTTTACTACGATGTGGCATTGGGGGGTGTTACAGCTGCTTTTGGACTTCTATCCTTGACTGTAACCGTGGCGCTAGGTCTACGGCAGATTTCGCCTCGCGGTCGAGTTCTCCAGGCCGTCCACCATATGGCAGGCCAGTTGTTCCAGTTTGTCAACGGCATTTCTAAACTTCGAGTCGATGATGCGGAAGGAACCGCCTTCGCGGTTTTGGCGCGAGGTTACCGAAAGCAGAAACGTGCAGAGTCTGAGCTCGGTGTCTTGGAGGATCATTCGCAGGCATTTGGCGCCGCATTGCCGCTTCTTGCCGGGGCGGTATTGTTCTTGATGGTGGGACTGCCAGGTCGGGAGGGGATTGAGATCGGAGATTTTCTGGTCATCTACTTCGTATTCATAGTGTTTCAGGCGGCGGTGGCTCGGTTAGGCGCTTCATTTGGTGCCGTGGCCGCCATCATGCCAGCATTCGATCAAATCCGGCCATTTCTCACGCAGACTCCGGAGACGAGTTCTAGCGGAGATCTTGTCGAAAGCTTGGGAGGCGAAGTCGTGCTTGACCACATCACCTTCCGGTATGATTCTGACGGACCATTGATTCTTGACGATGTCACGATTCGCGCTAATCCTGGTGAATTTGTCGCGATTGCTGGCGAATCGGGGGCGGGCAAGAGCACAATTTTCCGGATCGCACTTGGCTTGGACCGCCCCACTTCCGGAGCGGTGTACTACGACGGACGCGATCTGAGACACCTCAATGCTAAGCAGGTGCGTCAGAAGATTGGTGCAGTGCCGCAGGAGGTGCAGTTGCATCCAGAAGATGTGTGGGACAACATCGTTGGGAACTTGGATGAGGCGGATGCCGAGAAGGCATGGGCCGCTGCTCGAGCTGCGTCTGTCGATCGTGACATTTTGGCAATGCCGATGGGGATGCTGACCTGCGTGGGTGGCAGCGGTCTCACGTCAGGAGGCGAAAGCCAACGCATCATGATCGCCCATGCGTTGATTAACAGCCCCCGGGTTATGTTGCTCGACGAGGCAACGAACTGGCTCGACAACGACAATCAGGCCAATGTCATGGACAACCTTGCACGCCTGAGGTCGACCCGAATCGTTATTGCCCACCGCCTTTCCACATTGCGTCAAGCGGACCGCATCTATGTGATGCAGTCCGGGAAGGTGGTTGAAATAGGAACCTTCGAAGATCTGATGGAAACCGGGAAAATTTTTCGGGAGCTTGTCCGCCGGCAGATTGCCTGACTGCTTCACTTGCAGGAGCCGGATTGCACTTTCTCGACCCCTAATCAACGTAAATGTACATGCTATAGTCGCAAATGATATACACCACTGAAAAATGAACATCCCCCGCCAAGAACCCGTTTCAGAACATGAACATACGGTTCTCGACCACTATGACCGTCTGACCGACAATTTCTACTTGGCTGGATGGAATCGAGACCATATCCACTGGGGATTGTTTGAGGACGGGGAATGCCCCCGAGGCAATGAGTTTCTTCGCGATTCTCCAATAGTCGCACAAGCTGTGGAGCGTATGATCGATGTGATTGTCGAGCCGGTTCACTTCGAGGCGCACCATCATGTAGTGGACGCAGGATGTGGAGTGGGTGGGACGGCTATCCGTCTTGCAGAAAGGTATGGATGTTCAGTCACGGGGGTGAACTTGAACAAATCACAACTGGAGAAAGCTCGCGAAAAGGCTACTGAGGCGAATCTGAGCGATCAGCTCGATTTCGAGTATGCGGATTGTTCCGAAAGCCTTCCATTCGCCGACGGCTCCATTGACGTGGTTGTCAACATTGAGAGTGCTTGCCACTATAGCGACCGAGGGCAATTCCTCCGCGAAGTAAGCAGAATCCTCAAGCCAGGAGGGAAAATCGTGGCCATGGATTGGATGGCGCGCGATGGTATTACGGCCGACGAATACGAAAAATACATTCAGCCGATGTGTGAACCGTGGGCATTGGTCAGCTTGGATCAACCATCAACTTATACTCAACGGTTACAGGAAGCGGGTCTGGAAGTTGTGGAGTTTGAAGGGTTCCACGGCAGAGAGTTGGGGAATCTCCAGATCATCGAAAACAATTACCGATTACTTGAGTTGATAAGTTGCGGCATCAACGCACCCGCATTCATGAAATATATGCACCGGGTATGGGTTCTTTACGAGGCCTGGCGCACGGGATATTTCGACATTCAGCGATACTGTGCGGTAAAATCCTAAAGGCTTGGCTGTTGCTTTCCGTTGATGTCTGATCGCCTGACCTTGGTCGCGCTTATCGCGTTATTGCTCGTCCTGTTGACGGGTTCCATTTACGTATCCCAAAGACCGGCACCATTTTCGGAAGGTGTCTTCTGGGAGGTGAGCAAGGACGGCGTGGTCGTCGGGCACATTCTCGGTACTCTCCATAGTAACGATGAGCGCGTCACGCGGATTCCAAAACGGGTCATGGACATATTCGCGCAATCGTCAGCCTATGCCATTGAGGCGTTTCCCGGGAGTGAATTGTGGAACCCCTACCATGGGCTTCAGAATATTCGCGGTCGCATGATGCTGCCGGGCAAACAGACACTTGCAGAGGTCGCCGGTGAGGAACTGGCGAAGAAGGTGTATACGATTCTCAAGAGCAATTACGTCGATGAGGAATTTGCGCGCCGCGTAAAACCGTGGGCCGCGATCCACAGTCTCGCTATTAAGTCAGAGCATCAAGGGCCGATCGTGGATCAGAAGCTTCTGGATCTGGCGGTGCTGCAGGACAAGGAGTTGTATCAAATCGAAAGTCCGGAAGAGTTGCTGGCTGCGTTCTATGCGATGCCGATGGATTCACAGGTCTCGTTGCTGAAAGACAAGTTGCGGGCCTTTCCAGAGATGCGGAATACCATGGAAGAAATCGTTCTGGCCTACGGGCAGGAAGATTTGCAGGCCATGATGGACCTGTCGACGGACTTTATTGACAAGGATCCGAATAAACGGAAGCATTATGAGATGTATGTCAAGCATGCCATTGATATTCGAAGCATTGTGATGACGCACTACATGGGTGCAGCGTTTCGCGAGGGCAATGCGTTCATTGCCGTCGGTGCCTTGCATTTGTACGGGAAGAACGGAGTGCTTGCGCTGCTTGGCCAAGAATTCTACGGCCAATACGAAGTCGAACGAATCCTGATCAAGTAACCCGCCTGGCCTTGCTGCCGCGGAACAAGCCAGTTTTCATTACACATTCAGTGACGGGAATGCCTTCCCTCAACTGCGTCCGTAAACCGGCACGATGGCGCCGTTGATGGATTTGCTGGATGGATTGGCGAGATGGATGATGGCTGCGGCGAGATCCTCGGGTGGCACCCACTTTGAATGATCCGCATTGGGCATGTCGGAGCGATTTCGAGGAGTATCAATGGTGCCGGGCAGGATGCAGTTGGCCGTGATTCCGGTTTCGGCGCATTCAAGGGCAATCACTTCCGTCAGGGTGACCACGGCCGCTTTCGAGACACAGTAGGGAGCCATTCGTGCCCCCGGCTTGCGCACGGCGCGGGCTCCCACATTGATGATGCGACCGAAATCAGCCTCCCGCATGATCGGCAGGGCGTACTTGCAGGCCAGCCAGGCAGTGACGGCATTAATCCGAAACATGTCGGTCCAATCGTCCAGGGTGGTTTCTTCGACTTTCGGTCCCATCGCGAAGCCACCCGCAATATTGGCGAGGATATCGATGCGGCCATGTTGCTGGTGGATTGCACCGAAAGTTTCACACACGGAAGACTCATCGGTCAGGTCGCAGGCATGAGCTGCGGAACTTGGCACGTCTTCCAATCGCATGGCATCGCAGTCCACGGCAACGGTGGTGGCGCCATATTCTCCGAAACGACGGACTGTAGCTTGACCCAACACCCCAGCTGCCCCGGTGACAACAGTGATGTAGTCGGTAAAGAGGTTCATGGATAGACCGTATGCAGCAGCAGATTCATTGTAGAGCCCAGCCGGGGAATTCGCCCAACAGGCCGAAGACCCAATGGCCAAGGGTAAAGACCAGTGTGGTCAATATGACGACCGACAGGATGTCGAGCCAGACTCCGGCGATGATCATCTTGATGATCGGAACTCGTCGCGAACCGTAGACGATGGCATTGGGCGGGGTAGAGATAGGCAGCATGAATGCGCAAGAGGCAGCCAGGGCCGTTGGGATCAGCAACAACAGGGGATGTACCTCGATGCCTTGCGCGAGGCTGGCCATGATCGGGATGGCCGTGGAGGTGGTGGCCGTGTTGGAGGTCAGTTCGGTCAGGCTGGTAATGAAGCCAATCGTGCTCATCACAACCACAAGGGAACTACTGTCGTGCAGCAGAATCTCGAACTGTTGAGCCGCCCAATCAGACAGACCGGATGCGCCGAACCCTTTAGCCAAGGCCAAGCCCCCTCCGAACAGGATCAGTACGCCCCAGGGGACCTTGTTCAGGTCATCTGCGTCCAGTAATCGGCCATGGGTCGATTTGGCGGGAAGCGCGAACAGGAGAAGAGCCATGGCAATGGCGACCGTGCTGTCGTCGACCATTGGGCCAACGGCGGCAATATCGAACCGGGCAAGGAACAGATCCAGATAATGGCTCCAGCCGAAGATATCGACATCGCTGCCGAACAGGTATTTCTTGCGGGTGAACCAGAGAGCGATCAGAGTGACAAAGACCGCCAAAACTCTCTTCTCCTCGGGGCTCATCGGCCCGAGTTCCCGGTGCTGCCGGGCAATCAGGTCGCCGCCGCTGAACTGGCCGGTGGGGGGCAGGGGAAAGACCAAGCGGGTCAGCAGGAACCATGCGCACCCCAGAAACAGGAGCGAGAAAGGCATGGCCATCATTGACCAGGAAGCGAACGAAATGGAAGGCGCTTGGGGATATAGCTGCTCAAACTGGGCGACCAGAATGGCGTTGGGTGGCGTGCCTGTCAGGGTGGCCATGCCGCCGATGGAAGCGGCATACGCAAGCCCCAGCAGTAGGGCAAAGGAAAAGTTCCTTTCGCGGGGATGCGGAGAGGTATCGGCGGCCCCCTGGGTGGCATGGAACTCCTCGCGGAACAGAACGACAGACAACGCGATCGGAAGCAACATCATGGTGGTGGCAGTATTGGAAAGCCACATCGAGAGAAGGGCTGCTGCCAGCATGAATCCGAGCACGAGCGCGTCGAGCCGGTCGCCCATGATGCGCAGGATGTTCAACGCAATTCGCTTATGCAGATTCCATTTCTGCACGGAGATTGCAACTAGGAACCCGCCCAACAGAAGAAAAGTGACCCAGCTCATGTACTGGGTGACCACGTTGTGGAGACTGATACTCAGATCGCCGGGGACTAGGCCGCCGCCCAGCGCGGTATCTCCGAAATCAACCTTCCCTGAGACATCGGTGTAGCGGCCCCGCATGATGCCCATGGCCGGGAACAGCACCAGCGGCATCAGGGCGGTCGCGGCGATCGGGATGGCTTCGCTGACCCACCAGATGGCCATCCAGGCGGTGATGGCCACCATACGGGTGACCATCGGATTTCCGGGATCGAGATCCGCGAAGGCGAGAATCAGGACGAATGCCAGCGGTCCGAGCCATAGCCCGATCCGGTTGCGCAGGGTTACCGGCCCGTCGTCATGCCATGTGGGTCGAGCGAACATAGGACAAGTTCCGACAAAAAGCGCACGCCGGAATGGCGTGCGCTAGGATAATACTCAACTGTTGGTCAGTCCCAACTGAGTGCCCCTCCGGTCTGGTATTCGGTCACCCGGGTTTCGAAAAAGTTCTTTTCCTTCTTCAGGTCCAGGGTTTCCGACATCCATTGAAACGGGTTCTGCGCGCCGGGGAATTGCGCTGGCAGGCCGACTTGGGCGAGCCTGCGATTGGCGATGAACTTGACATAGTCCTCGAATACAGGAGCGTTCATCCCCAAGATGCCACGTGGCATGGTGTCGTAGGCGTAGGCGATTTCCAATTCCACGCCTTCCATAATCAGGTCGATCATCTGTTGCTGGAATTCTCCGGACCACAACTGCGGATTTTCGATCTTGATCTGGTTGATGACGTCAATCCCAAAATTCATATGCATGGACTCGTCGCGCAGGATGTATTGGAACTGTTCAGCAACGCCGGTCAATTTGTTTCGACGGCCCATCGACAAGATCTGCGAGAATCCCACGTAGAAGAAAATTCCCTCGAATACCACATAGAACGCGATCAGGTCGCGCAGCAGGCGCTGGTCGTTCTCAAAAGTCCCGGTCTGGAAGTTCGGATCGCCCAGGCTCTGGGTGAAGGGAAGCGCCCACTCCGCCTTGCGTGCCACGGATGGCAGTTCGCGATACATGTTGAAGACTTCACCTTGGTCCAGGCCCAGTGATTCGACGCAGTATTGATAGGCATGGGTGTGAATGGCCTCTTCAAATGCTTGGCGAAGCAGGTATTGCCGACATTCCGGGTTGGTAATGTGGCGGTATACGGCCAGCACCAGGTTGTTGGCGACCAGCGAATCGGCGGTGGAGAAGAATCCGAGGTTACGCATGACGATCATCCGCTCGTCCTCAGTCAGGCCGTCCGGGTTCTTCCACAACTCGATGTCCGCGGTCATGTTGATTTCCTGCGGCATCCAGTGGTTGTTGCAGGCGGCTAGGTATTTTTCCCAAGCCCAGGTGTACTTGAAAGGAACCAGCTGATTCAGGTCAGCACGGCAGTTGATGATCTGTTTGTCATCGACTTGGATACGGGCCGCGCCCATCTCCAGGGTTTCCAAGCCAGTGGCCCCGGCGCCGGTTTCGGCAGGGGGTGTTTCCGTGACGGCCGGAGCCTCGGGCAGACGGGGTTCCAGGGCGAGGTCGGCGGCTGGCGGTGGGGAGCCCGATGGGGAGAGCGGATCGTCCCAGGCGGTAGGAGTCATGGATGTCATAGTGATCCTCCTTGTCGGTTCGGGGACTACTGGCAAGCCTCGCAGTCTTCGTCCATGGAGCAGAACGAGGCGGCGTCTTCGCCGGTGTCCGGGGCGGCCGCATTCGCGGCGACCGCGTTGAGTTGACTGCGCTCGTCGCCGGTACTTTTCTCGACGTGCGTGGCGCCGAGTGAGCGCAGGTAGTAAGTGGTCTTTAGGCCGCGAACCCAAGCCAACTTGTACAGGTTGTCGAGATCGCGTCCGGAAGGCGTGGCCATGTAGAGGTTTAGCGATTGCGCTTGGTCAATCCATTTCTGCCGGCGCGAAGCGGCCTCTACCAGCCAGCGCGGGTCCAGTTCGAACGCCGTGATGTACAGCTGCTTGATCTCGTCCGGGATGCGGGCGATGTCCTGGATGCCGCCGTTGTAATGCTTGAGATCGTTGATCATCACATCGTCCCACAAGTCTTCCTTCTTGAGGTCGCGCACTAGGTACAGGTTGATGACCGTGAACTCGCCGGACAGGTTGGATTTCACGAACAGGTTCTGATAAGTGGGCTCGATGCTCTGCGTCACGCCGGTGATATTGGAGATGGTGGCGGTCGGTGCAATGGCCATCGTGTTGGAGTTGCGGATGCCGAGGCGCACTTTTTCGCGCAGGTTGTCCCAGTCCATCGTGGTATCGGCGTTGACCTGGTAGAACCGTTCGTCGCCGCGTGTCTGGCGGACCCGTTCGATCGAATCGATGGGCAGGATTCCTTGGGACCATAGCGAGCCTTGGAAGCTCGGATAAGCGCCGCGTTCCTGAGCCAAGTCGGCAGATGCGTCAATGGCGAAGTAGCTGACCGCCTCCATGGATCGGTCAGCGAAATCGATCGCTTCGTCACTGGCGTAGGGGATACGCAACTGGTACAGCGCGTCCTGAAAACCCATCAGGCCCAAGCCGACCGGGCGGTGGAGCAGGTTGGAGCGGCGCGCCTTGGCGACGCTGTAGTAGTTGTAGTCGATCACGTTGTCCAGCATGCGCATGGCGATCCGCACGGTGCGCTCGAGCTTTTCCATCATCAGCCCGTTCTCGTCGACGTGGGCCGCGAGATTGATGGAACCGAGGTTGCACACGGCGATCTCGTCGTCGGAGGTATTGAGCGTGATTTCGGTGCACAGGTTGGACGAATGGATGACGCCATGGTGCTGCTGCGGGGAGCGCAGGTTGCAGACATCCTTGAAGGTAATCCAGGGGTGGCCGGTCTCGTAGAGCATGCCCAGCATCTTGCGCCACAGGTCCCCGGCGCGGACTGTCTTGAAGTTTGAGATCTGCCCGTTTGCCGCCATCGCTTCGTACTGGGCGTAGCGGGCTTCGAACTCTTCACCGATCAAGTCATGCAGGTCGGCTGTATCACTCGGGCTGAATAGGGTCCAGTCTCCGTCGTCGGCGACGCGTTTCATGAACAGATCCGGAACCCAGTTGGCCGTGTTCATGTCGTGCGTCCGGCGCCGGTCGTCGCCGGTGTTTTTGCGCAGTTCCAAGAATTCCTCGATGTCCAGGTGCCAGGTTTCGAGATAAGCGCACATGGCACCCTTGCGCTTGCCGCCTTGGTTGACGGCGACGGCCGTGTCATTGGCCACCTTGAGGAATGGCACTACGCCCTGGGAGCGGCCGTTGGTGCCCTTGATGTGCGAGCCCATGGCGCGGATCCGGGTCCAGTCATTGCCAAGGCCGCCGGCGAATTTGGACAGCATGGCGTCGTCCTTGATGGAGCTGAAGATGCCGTCCAGATCGTCTGGCACGGTGGTCAGGTAGCACGAGGACAGTTGCGGGCGTAGGGTGCCGGAGTTGAACAAGGTCGGAGTCGAACTCATGAAGTCGAAAGTCGACAGCAGGTTGTAGAACTCGATGGTCCGGGCCTCCCGGTCCACTTCAGGACCGGCAAGGCCCATGGCCACGCGCATAAAAAAGGCCTGAGGCATTTCGAAACGGGTGCTGTTCGAGTGTATGAAGTAGCGGTCATACAATGTCTGCAGGCCAAGGTAGGTGAATTGCATATCCCGCTCCGGCACGATGGCGGCCGCGAGTTTTTCCAGGTCGTATTCCTGGCCCAGATGCGGGCTGAGCAGTTCGAGTGCGGTGCCGCGGCGGATGTAGCGGGGGAAGTAGTCGGTGTAGTCGACTGTCATTTCCACGCCCTGTGTCTGCACGGGTGCGTCATAGACGAATCCCGTTGCTTCCTGGTGCAGGCTGTGCAGCAGCAGACGCGCCGCGACAAACGTGTAATTCGGTTCCTTCTCGATCAGGCTGCGGGTGCTGATCGTCAACTGGCGGTCGACCTCGGTCTCGGGGACGCCGTCATACAGGTTCCGGCAGGCCTCCTCCACGACAGGGCCGGGTTCGACGTCATCAATGCCCCGGCAGGCTTCCTCGGCGAGTTCGCGCAGGCGCTCCGTGTCCAGCGGGCGCAGGGAACCATCGGCAGCCTTGACTTGAAGGGGAGTGGAGGGCTGCTCCTCGGTGCCTTTCTCTTCCGCCTCTTTCTCGGCACGTTCGCGGGCGCGCTCCTCCCGGTACAGCACGTACCTCCGGGCTACCTTGTGGTGGCCTCCACGCATCAGGGCCAGTTCCACATGATCTTGGATATCTTCAATATGAAACGTGCCGTTTTCCGGGTGGCTGCGGGTCAACGCATGGACGGTCTGCCGGGTGAGGTCGGCAACCACGTCATGGATGCGGCTGGATGCGGCTGCGGTGCCGCCCTCGACGGCGAGGAATGCCTTGGTAATGGCGACCTGGATTTTGGATTCGTCGAACGGCGTCAGTTGCCGGTTGCGCCGGATGACCCGGTATTTTCCAGGGGCGGCAGCCTGTAGGCTGGCCTCGGTAGGGGCGCTTGGACGCGGCGCGCCAGTAGCAATGCTCGGCTTGCCGGTGGAAGGCTGTTGTTCGGAGGTGGCTTCGGTGGTCATTTCTTGTATTCCCCCTTTAGGTTTAGACCCCATCCGGAAGGCTACTGGATTCCCGGACAGACCCCTTTCTCCTGTGGAAAGAGATTACCACAATATATAGGGTTAATCACCCGTGTCAAGCACTATAAGCAGTGGAATAGACCTCGAATTTAAGTGGAGAAATCTCTGAAATTTTGTGGAAAACACCGGAACAGGTGGGAAAAAGTGCTTATCTAGTTGGTTTATCGAGGGGTATGGCTGGAAAAGTATGAACAATTCATGACTATTCTAGTTTTATATAGAAATCCTGTTATCAATAATTTATATTTATGAAAGGGGGATTTGATCCCTCGCGCGGGGCAAGTTCAGGGTTTTCTGGTATGGTTTTCGCATGAGTCCTCCCGCCTCCGTACCCGGAATCCAAGCTGAAACCGACCTCTGCGTCAAGTGCGGTCTTTGCTTGCCGCATTGCCCGACTTGGCGGATTCACCGCCGCGAGGGAGATTCTCCACGCGGTCGCGTTGAGTTGATTGCAGCATTGGCTGGCGGACAAGTGGAGCCTGGCCCTGCGTCGCAGACTCGGCTGGATGGCTGTTTGCTGTGCCGGGCCTGCGAAAGCGTCTGTCCTGCCCGGGTTCCGTTTGGTCACTTGATGGACCAGGCCCGTGAGCGCTGGCCTGCCCGTGGGGTCTGGTGGAGCCGCCTGTTCTGTTCTGCGGTGGGTCGCGTTCTACTGCGTTTCGGATTCTGGCTGGCTGCTGCTAGCGGATTTGCTCGAATTGGCCAGCCGTTACTTGCCTTGTTGCCGGAGACCGTCGTGCTGCGGCGCAAGCGTCTGTCAAAGACCGGGAGCCTTGAGATCGGGCTGTTTACGGGATGCGTGTCGGATGCTGTGGACCGGGTCACGCTCAATGATGCGGCGACCTTACTGGAACACTGCGGCGCTCGAGTCGCATGGGTCGAAGGGTCGGGTTGTTGTGGTGCACTGGATCGACACCAAGGCAATGCCGCGAATGCCGACGCGCATGTCCAGGGCAACGTTGCACGTATCGACCTGCATGCATTCGACTGTCTGGTTTCGGTCGCCACCGGGTGCGCGGCGGAACTGATGGACTACCCGCGGATGCTAGGCGGTGAGGAAGCAACAGCTTGGGAAGACAAGCACTGCGAAGTGATGGCCTACCTAGCATCCCGTCAGGAAAAGCTTTCATTCCGGCCCTTGCGTAAGGCGGTCATGCTGCATCATCCCTGCAGTGCCCGCAATGTGCTGCGGGAAACCACCTCGGTCACGCGCCTGCTGCAAAAGATCCCGGGCTTGAACGTGATCGAATCCAAGAGCGCCCAGTGTTGTGGCGCGGCCGGCGTGACCATGTTTCGTACGCCGCAAACGGCCCGAGCCTTGGCGGACGACCTTGTCGAGGAATTTTCACGCAGTGGGGCGGAAGTCCTGGTGACGTCCAACATTGGCTGTGCGCTGCATTTGCGCGGGGCATTCCGTGCGGCTGGCGTGAACGCTGCCGTCAAACATCCCGTAAACTTGTTGCGTGAACAATTGCGAAATTGAACATGCGCCGAATGAGTCCGCTGGATCACTTGCTGAATGAGGCCAGTCGCTGGCTTTCCGATTTCCACCCTCCGCCCGGAGCTGCGCGGACTTATCCGGCGGAGTCGTTGCCCGACGACAAGTTGAGCGAATCCCGGAAGCGAGAATCCGCCGCATTCATGCGGGTCAACCATGCGGGGGAGATTGCAGCGCAGGGCCTGTACTTGGGGCAAGCCTTGACGGCGCGCAGTGAAGCGGTTCGCACACACATGCGGATGGCGGCTCGGGAGGAAACGGATCACCTGCGCTGGTGCGAACAGAGACTGCGCGAACTGGATTCGAGAGTCAGTTGGCTGACACCGTTTTGGGGCTTGGGTTCCTTGGCCATCGGAGTTGCCGCTGGCCTGGCCGGGGATCGCCGGAGTTTAGGCTTCGTGGAGGAGACGGAGCGCCAGGTTGGCGTACATCTGGAATCCCATCTGGTGCGTCTTCCGGAGGAGGATGCGCGAAGCCGTGCGGTGGTTGGGCAGATGAGAGAAGACGAGGAAAACCATCGTCGGCAAGCGGTCGAAGTCGGTGCCGAGAGAGTGCCAGAACCCGTACGTCTCGGCATGGCTGCCGCTGCCCGGGTGATGACGGGGACGGCATATTGGCTGTAACAAAAATGAAAATCGAAAAAACAGATAAATCCCTTATAAATCAACAGTCTTGACAAGTATCCACCATAGTGTATATTTTTTCGGAGATGGGCCCAGCATCGTCAAAACGGACTAAGACCCATGCGTTCTTCTTTACACAGGGAAGTGTTTTGGTGGCTTGCGGTATTGGCTGGCACGGAAAGGCGAAAAAGTAGCAGTGTTGGCCGGCCGGGCATGAGGGCAACCCCTCGTCTCTGGTTGATCCTTTCCCAAACATCCCGGCGTCTGCCGATTCTCGATATCACCCGGCGGGAGTTTCCCAACCATGCCGGGCGGTATGGAGTGGCAGGCGGAGCCTGGGAACGGAGACGGAATAATGAAAATAAAAAACTCCTCAAGTTTTGCCCTGATCAGTTATATTTCGCGCTGTTATCACGATGGCGACAAGGCGGCTCTGGATGTCCTGAATATCGACCCTGGGCAAGCGCGCCGAATCAGCAGGCTCTCTGCATTTGAAAGCAACACGCTCAGCGGCATCGCCGGGCGTTTCACGATCTTCAGGCTGCAGTTCAGGAGCCTGGAGAAATGCTATCGCCTGGTTGTAGAGGATCCTGTTTCCCTCAGTGGCTCCCGGTCCAAAACCAAGGAGGTCGATCTCTGCCTGCATGTGTTCAATCACATCATTACCCTGTACCGCCGTAGCGAGCAGCAAGCGCTGGCCGAGATCGGACTCGAGCCGGAGCAGGCGGAATTCATCAGCCTGCGCCCTTGGGTGGAACTCCAGAAACTGGCCCGGTATCTCTGGTTCTTCACGACCGTGGAGATCGACAACAGGCTCTTGGAGCAGTCGATCGATACGGCGATCGCTTCCGCTCGCTGGATCGGCCAGTGCGCGGAATTGATCCGCGCAGGCGCGCCGCGGGACCTGATGACACGCTATTACGGCATGAGTTGCGAGTTGTACGCGGCAGCGCGCGAGATGCACGGTCGGCAGTGCCGTGGGCGCCCCCGGATCCTGTCGGAAGACCTGCAATACCTTCTGTACGAGGAGTTCGTGCGCCGCTACCAGAGCTACGACGAGGGTGTCGACCCGCTGTGTCAGCCGGGCTTTTTCCTGGCGATCTACGAAAGCCTTGAGCGGAAGGTTTCGCTGCGGGAGATCTGGATCCTGATCCAGGAGTGGCTGAACGGGAAGCGGGAACTTCGTCGGCTCGCAGGCGTGCCGGTGAAAGGTTCAGCGCTGGTTCAGGACGCGGGCTTCAGTACGCCGAGGACAGCGCCACGCTTGCGCAACCGTTCTAAAACCTCTAGGCCGCCGTCCACCACGGCTTCGGTGGCATCCCGTTCGAGCTCGACGGCTATCCTTTCGAGGTGCGACCGGGCCGGCGTGCCGGGCTGATCCTTCAGCAGGGCAATCAGCCGGGCGGCCACCGGATTGAGTTCCATGAACTGGGCCTTTCCGGCGGGATTGCGGAAAACGAACAGGAAGGTTGGGATCTCGGGTTTCTGCTGCGGCTGGAAGTCCGGGTTGATGCGGTGTACCGGGTACGCGTAGACGCAGAGTTCCGAGGCTGGGGACAGAACCACGGGATAATCCAGCAGGTCGCCGTCAGGGTCGATCCGTTCCGGATCGTGCGGGGTGGTCTCGTCGCTAAACCGGACCTTGACGTCGATCCATTCGTAGTGGGCGAGTTCCGCCAGGAAGGGGGGGACATCGGGTTCGGAGACGTGCTCCCGGGAGAGATAGTCGACGAATTCCTGCCCGATCTTGTGAAAATACGGGGTGCGGCAGCCGTGCTGCGAGAAAAAGGCGTAGGACAGCTCACGCAGTGCATCCGGTCCAAGCAGTTTGGTGGTCATAGGGAACGAACGTTCGACGAACCCTTGGATGTTCTTGAAGAAAAGGTCGCGGTAGACGGCCATGCGCCGTTCCTCGACATCCTTCGGGCGGGGGTTCTGGCGCGGGTCGCGCAGGTGCGCGCAGAATTCTTCCTGGACGCGCTGGAAATCAGGTCGCGCGGTCATCGCGTCAGGCGGAATCGGGTGTCTGGGTCTGATGGTCGCGAATGCGCTGGACTTCCCCGAGCAGTTGATCGATCGGCGGAAAATTGAAGTCGCGCTCAAGCAGGGTCGGCAGTGGGCCGAAGCGTCCGTACGCGTGATCCAGGAGCTCCCAGACCGGCTCGATCACGTCGGCGCCGTGCGTGTCGATGATCAGGTCCTTGGCCTCGTTGTAATGCCCGGCGATGTGGAAGTACGCCACGCGTTCGGCAGGCAACGCGTCCAGGTAGGTGCGCGGGGAATAGCCGTGGTTCACTGAATTGACGTAGACGTTGTTGACGTCCAGCAGCATCAGGCAGTCGGCCGCTTCAAGCACGTCCCGGACGAAGTCGATCTCCTCCATCTGCTTGCCCGGCGCGGCGTAGTAGGAGACGTTCTCGATCAGGATTTGGCGGTCTAGCGTTTGTTGCACTTCGCGAATCCGTCCGGCGACGTAATGCACGGCTTCTTCCGTGAACGGGATCGGCGCGAGGTCGTAGAGCTGTGCGTGATCCGAGCAATAACTCAGGTGTTCGCTGTACAGGCCGATGTCGTAATCGTCCAGGAAGCCGCGGATGCCCTCGAGCAGTTCACGGTCCAGCGGGGCCGGGCCGCCGAGAGACAGGGACAGGCCATGGGTCGTGATGGGGTAGCGTTCGGCGAGCTCGTCGAAACGGGATTTCAGGGAGCCGCCGAGGCCGACCCAGTTCTCGGGGGCGACCTCGAAGAAATCGATTGCGCCGTCCTCGAAGCGGAGGAACTCGTCGAGGATATCGCGGCGCAGGCCCAGGCCTGAGCTGCGCGGGCGCGGTATTTCAGTCACTCGGGCAGGCATTCCGGCAGGATCTCGAGATCCAGTAGTCCGCGCTGACGTAACGTCCCGAGCCGATGAAGAACAGGGTCAGCAGCATGATGAAGTAGGTGGCCGCGAATTCGATGCCGTTGTTCAGCATGACCAGGCTGCCGTGCTCGGTCAGCCAGCCGTAGTCGCCGTCTTCGCGCAGGATGGACCGGGCAACCTGCAGTCGCTCGACAGCTTCGACCGTGCGCTCGGTGGCGAAGAAACCACTGCCGGTGGCGATCGCGAGCCAGCCGTTCTTCCAGTGCACGGCGAAGGCGGCGACCAGCATGGTGACCATCAGGGGGATGCTCATCCAGCGCGTGGCGAGGCCGACCAGCAGCAGGATGCCGCCGAACAGTTCGGCCCACCCGGCCAGGGTGGCCATCAGGGCCGGGAACGGCAGTTCCAGGCCGTATTCGAACCACTGCACGGTGCCGGCGTTCGGCAACAGGCTCGGGAGATCCAGCTTGCGGGATCCGGCCTCGATGAAGATCGGGGCCAGATACAGCCGCAGCAGCAGCGGTGGCAGGAAGTCAAGCGGCTGCAGCCGTTCGAGAGAGTCGTAGGCGTGGCAGGCACAACGAATCAGGTTCATAGTACGGTTCCTCGTTACGGGCGGACAACACCGGGCCGGTGCCATCCGACGGGGGATTCCCGAAGGGCTGGGATTCAATCCGTGCCCCTCGGGAGTCTGGTTGCGGACTTTGGGCGTTACTCGCTTGCGCCTTCGGCCGCTTCGCCTTCGGAAGCCTTGCCTTCGGCATCACCGCCGCACTTGCCCTCGCCGCATTTTCCTTCGCCGCACTTGCCCTCTTCAGCGGCTTCGCCTTCGGCAGGAGTTTCCTCTTCAGCTCCGTCCTTGGCCTCCTCGCCGCATCTGCCTTCGCCACACTTGCCTTCGCCACACTTGCCTTCGCCGCAGTTGCCTTCGGCGGCTTCGTCCTTGGCGGCCTCTCCGCATTTGCCTTCTCCGCAATTGCCTTCGCCACCATGTGATCCAGCGGTCACGTGGCCTGAAGACAGTTCGGTCAGACTGAAAGGATTGTCGGCAGCGACGGCGCTGGAACACGCCAGTGCGCCTGTGATACCCAAGGCCAGCGCGATGGGGCTTAGATCTTTCTGGTTCATGGTGTCAGATACTCCTTGATGGGTGGGGAACAGAATATTCGGTCGATTGTAACAGACCATATGACAGAAAATTTCACTTTTGGCTCCCTTCGCACGACGGTGTTTTGTCTAGATCGGATCCAAGCATCAAAGCCGCCGTTCAGGCCACTCGCACAGGTCGGAAATCCCGCATTCCGGGCACTTCGGATTGCGTGCGGTGCAGGTATAGCGGCCATGCAGGATCAGCCAGTGGTGGGCGTCCTTGAGGAACGCCCGGGGGACCTGCCGCATCAGGCCGTCCTCCACCTCGCGCACGGTCCGGCCGGGGGCGATGCCGATCCGGTTGCTGACCCGGAAGATATGGGTGTCTACCGCGATGACGGGTTCCCCGAACGCGGTGTTGAGGATCACGTTCGCGGTCTTCCGCCCGACACCGGGCAGCGCCTGCAGGGCCTCGCGGGTCTGCGGGACCTGGCCGCCGTGCTGTTCGATCAGCACACCGCAGGTGGCGATGATGTTGGCGGCCTTGCTGTTGTGCAGGCCGATGGAATGGATGTAGGGCTTGAGGCCGGCGACGCCGAGCGCCAGGATGGATTTCGGGGTGCGTGCGCGGGCAAACAGTTTGCGCGTCGCCTTGTTGACCGCGACGTCCGTGCATTGGGCGGACAGGATGACTGCGATGAGCAATTCGAACGCGTTGCGGTAACGCAACTCGGTGGCCGGCTCCGGGCGCAGCTTCTGGAAGCGGCGAAAAATCCGCGCGCACTGGCGCGTGTCCATCAGCGGGGCGGTGCCGTGCGGCCGAGCGCACGACCGACGGCCTCCCGAATGGCGGCTTGCCGTGCCTCGTTGCTGCCGTCCCGGAATCGGGCGTGTGCCGCTTGCACCTGCCGCTCATGCGCGTCGCGCAGCGCGACCAAGCGCTGCAGGCGTTTTCGGGCCCGGTCGCGAGACCGGAGGCGGTAGCTTCGATCGCGAGGCGGGTGGGCTGGGTCCGGTCGCAGGGAAATGCAATCGACGGGGCAGGCCGGAAGGCACAGGGCGCATTCCGTGCACAAGTCCGGAAGTATGCGATGGGTCTTCTGTGCGAGGCCGGCAATGGCATCGAATGGGCAGGCTTCGATGCACAGGGCGCAGCCTACGCACTGCGCTTGGGCGATCCAGGCGACCTGGCTGGCGCTCACCGAATCTTCGTGCCCGGTTGCGCGCCTTCGTCCAGCGTCAGCAGCCACGTGCCCTCGTCGTCTCCCGCCGCCAGGATCATGCCCTCGGAAGTTCCGAAGCGCATCTGGCGCGGTTCCAGGTTGGCGACCATCACGACCATGCGGCCGTTCAACTGTTCCGGCGTGTAGGCGCCACGGATGCCGGCGAAGACTTCACGCTGTTCACCGCCGAGGTCCAGGGTCAGCGCCAGCAGCCGGTCGGCGCCTTCGACCTCGCGGGCCTCCGTGATCCGGGCGACCCGGAGATCGACCTTGGCGAAGTCTTCGTAGGGAATGGTGTCGGATTGCGCGGGCTCGGGCGGCGGCGCGTTTGAGGATTTGGTTTCTTCGATCATGGCTTGGACGGATTTCGGGTCGATGCGGGTGGACAGGGGGGTGAACGGGCGGATCGGGCAATCCAGTTGCGGCGTCTGGCAGGCGGCCCAGTCGAGCGGGTCGCAGTCGAGAAAGGCCTCGCTCTTGGCCGCCAGTTCGGGCAGCACCGGTTTCAGGTAGGTGACCAGCACCCGGAACAGGTTGAGGCCCTGGGTGCAGGTTTCCCAGGCCTGTTCGCGGGTGGCGGCGTCGCGCACCGTCTCCCAGGGCTTTTGCTGACTGAGGTACTGGTTGGCACGGTCGGCCAGCGCCATGATGTCGCGCATGGCGTGGGAGAAGCGCCGCGCCTCGTAGTGTTCGGCCAGGCCGTCGGCAGCCGCGGCGAAATCCTCGAACATCGCGGGTTCCGGGAGCTGCTTCGCGAGCCGCCCGTCGAACTGCTTCTCGATGAAGCCGGCGCAGCGGCTGGCGATGTTCACGACCTTGCCGACCAGGTCGCTGTTGACCCGGGTGACGAAGTCGTCCAGGTTGAGGTTGATGTCGCTGATGTCCGGCGAAAGCTTGGCGGCGAAGTAGTAGCGCAGATGCTCCGGGTCGAGGTGGCGCAGGTAGGTGCGGGCCTCGATGAAGGTGCCGGTGGACTTCGACATCTTCTCGCCGTTGATGGTCAGGAAGCCGTGGCACCACACCGCGTTCGGGGTTCGGTACCCGGCACCATGCAGCAGGGCGGGCCAGAACAGGGTGTGGAAGTAGGCAATGTCCTTGCCGATGAAGTGATACAGCTCGATCTCGCTGTCGACGGCCCAGTACTCGGCGAAGTCGAGGCCGCGTTCCTGGCACAGGTTCAGGTGGCTGGCCATGTAGCCGATCGGCGCGTCGAGCCAGACGTAGAAGTACTGGTCGGGGGAACCCGGAATCTCGAAGCCGAAGTAAGGCGCGTCGCGGCTGATGTCCCAATCGCGCAACCCGGTCTCGAACCATTCATCAAGCTTGTTCTTGATTTCCGGCTGCACGCCGCCGTGCGTGGCCCACTGTTTCAGGAAGCCGGTGAAGTCGCCCAGCCGGAAGAACAGGTGTTCGGTCTCCCGCAGTTCCGGGGTCGCGTCGCTGAGCGTCGAGCGCGGGTTGCCGAGTTCGGTCGAATCATAGGTCGCGCCGCACTGCTCGCAGGCATCCCCGTACTGGTCTTCGGCGCCGCAGCGCGGGCAGGTGCCGCGCAGGTAGCGGTCGGAGAGGAACAGCCCGGCGATCGGGTCGAAGAATTGCGAAATCGTCTTGCGCCGGATGTGGCCGGCCTCGGACAGGGCCTCGAAGATGCCGCAGGACAGCTGGCGGTTTTCTTCGCTGTGCGTGCTGTGGTAGCGGTCGAATTCGATCAGGAAGTCGGCGAAATCCTCGCGGTGCTGCTGGCCGATCTCCTCGATCAACTGCTCCGGGCTGATGCCGCGCTGTTGCGCGAGCAGCATGATCGGCGTGCCGTGCGCGTCGTCCGCGCAGACGTAGAGGCAGTCTTCACCGCGCAGGCGCTGGTAGCGCGCCCAGATGTCGGTCTGCAGGTACTCCACCAGGTGGCCGAGATGGATCGGCCCATTGGCGTAGGGCAGGGCGCTGGTGACCAGGATGCGGCGCGGAGAGGACATCAGACGAGGGGCGATTCAAAGGGTCATTGTAGCGGGGGCGAGCCGCGCAGGAAGGCAATGGCTGGCGGGGGTCGCCCGTATAATGAAAGGACGCAGGACGCGGAACACGCATTAAATAAGGAGATTCGACGATGACGCTCAGCAGAGAGCAGGTCGAGGGCGCGCTCAAGGACGTGCAGGATCCCGGTTCCGGCCAGGATCTGGTGGCGGCCCGGGCGCTCGAGAACGTGACGGTGGACGGCGATGCGGTCCAGGTCGCAATCCGGCTGGGTTACCCGGCCAAGGGAATCCGGGACGAGCTGGCACAGGCCGTCGAGGCGCGCTTGGCGCAGCTGGACGGCGGGGCCCGGATCGAGGTCGAGGTGGACTGGGAGATCTTGGCGCATTCGGTGCAGAAGAATCTCAAGCCGCTGGAAAACATCAAGAACGTGCTGGCGGTCGCCTCTGGCAAGGGCGGCGTCGGCAAGTCCACCACGGCAATCAACCTGGCGCTGGCACTGTCCGAGGAAGGGGCCAGCGTCGGTGTGCTGGACGCGGACATCTACGGGCCGAGCCAGCCGCGCATGCTCGGCATCTCCGGGCAGCCCGAGTCGCAGGACGGCAAGAGCCTGGAGCCGATGATGAGCCACGGCCTGCAGGCCATGTCGATCGGCTTCCTGATCGATGAAGAAACGCCGATGATCTGGCGCGGGCCGATGGTGACCCAGGCGCTGGAGCAGTTGCTTGGCGACACCCGCTGGCGGGGTCTCGACTACCTGGTGGTGGACTTGCCGCCGGGAACCGGCGACGTGCAGTTGACGCTGGCGCAGAAGATCCCGGTCAGCGGCGCGATCATCGTGACCACGCCGCAGGACATCGCCCTGCTGGATGCGCGCAAGGGTTTGAAGATGTTTCGCAAGGTCGAAGTGCCGGTACTCGGCGTGGTGGAGAACATGAGCCTGCACATCTGCAGCCAGTGCGGGCACGAGGAACCGATCTTCGGTGAGGGTGGCGGCGAGAGCCTGGCCCGCGAGAGCGACGTGGAACTGCTCGGCCAGTTGCCGCTGGACCGGCGCATTCGGGAGGAAACCGACAGCGGGAAGCCGACCGTGGTGGCCGATCCGGACGGGCGGATCAGCCAGATCTACCGGGACATCGCCCGCCGTGCAGCCTCCCGGTTGGCGGCTCAGGCGAAGGACTACAGCGCCAAGTTCCCGCGCATCGTCATCCAGAACGACTGATCGTGGGCGTCAAGTCGGACCGCTGGATTCGGCAGATGGCCGAACAGGCGCGCCTGATCGAGCCGTTCGAGCCGAACCAGATCAGTCAAGCCGGTAGCCGCCGGGTCATTTCCTATGGCACCTCCAGCTACGGCTACGACGTCCGCTGTTCCACGCATTTCAAGATCTTCACCAACATCAATTCCGCGATGGTGGACCCGAAGCAATTCGCGGAGGACAGTTTCGTGGACTACGAGGGCGACGTGTGCATCATTCCGCCGAACTCGTTCGCCTTGGCCAGCACTGTCGAATACCTGCGGGTGCCACGTCAGGTGCTGGTGGTCTGCCTCGGCAAGTCCACCTATGCGCGCTGCGGCATCATCGTCAACGTCACCCCGCTGGAGCCGGAGTGGGAAGGGCATATCACGCTGGAGTTCTCGAACACGACGCCGTTGCCGGCGAAGATCTACGCCAACGAAGGTGTGGCGCAGCTGGTGTTCTTCGAGACGGACGAGCCGTGCGAGACTTCATACGCGGACCGCGGTGGCAAGTACCAGCAGCAGACCGGTGTCACCCTGCCGCGGGCCTGAGAAATGAAGGTTCCGACGCCGCTTCGGCGGGTAGTCGTATTGATCGTCGGGGGGACGGTGCTGCTGACCGGACTGGTCATGCTGGTCACGCCGGGGCCGGGTCTGGTGGTGATCTTGGTCGGGTTGGCAACGCTGGCCAGCGAATTCCCCTGGGCGCGGCGCCTGCTCACCCGCGTCCGCGAGGAGGCGGGCACCCGGAGCCGGCAGGCCGGCGGTTGGTGGCGGCGCCTTCGGGGCCGGGATTCGGGGCGATCGTGAATGGCGACATGAAAACGACGCTCAATATTGACGAGACCGTGATGCGGCAATTATAAGGAAGAAGCCGCACGGCGCGGGACGACAATATCTGCCCTTGTGGAAGCGGGGATCCGGCGCATTCTCGCCGGGTCTTCCCGATCCGAAAATAAACCAGATATTCCCCGGCGGTTGCCGACTTGGGACAGTGGGGGGTTCCGGGTCGATGTCGCAAACCGCGAAGAACTCTACGGGATATTGGTCAAGGAAGCGTTGCCGGAAGTATGTCAGCGAGTTCACCCTCCGTCTGAATAAGTGGGGGGCTCTACCACTGAGAGCCTATGCAAACGGTCCGGCTCCTGCGACAGAGAAGCCAATCGACCACTGCTGGCGTCGCCCGCGTCCGCGCTTGAGTACAATGCGGCAGTTGGATTGCTTCGGAGGTGGCAGGATGCCAGTTATTCATGTCTGAGATCGTTTCCGTTCACGCCCGCGAGATCATCGATTCGCGGGGCAACCCCACGGTGGAGGC
>CAZRSJ010000013.1:26824-33491 GCA_964602805.1 uncultured Chromatiales bacterium
TTTCCGTTCACGCCCGCGAGATCATCGATTCGCGGGGCAACCCCACGGTGGAGGCCGAACTGTCCCTGTCGACTGGCGCATCGGGCCGCGCGGCGGTACCGTCCGGGGCTTCGACCGGAGCTCGCGAGGCGCTCGAACTCCGGGATGGCGAGATGGGGCGGTTCGGTGGGAAGGGCGTGCGCAAGGCGGTGACGCATATTAATGGGGAGTTGCAGAAGGCCCTGTGCGGCATGGACGCAGACGACCAGGAAGCGGTGGACCGCCGGATGATCGAACTGGACGGCACCGACAACAAGGGCCGCCTTGGAGCCAACGCAATCCTGGCCGCGTCGCTGGCCTGCGCCCACGCGGCGGCGCGCGACCGGTCGGTTCCCCTGTACCAGTGGCTTGGCGGGCCGGGACCGTACCGCCTGCCGGTGCCGATGATCAACGTGCTGAACGGGGGGGAGCATGCGGACAACAGCGTGGACATGCAGGAGTTCATGCTGATGCCGGTTGGGGCGCCCGACATGGCCGAGGCGGTGCGCTGGGGCGCGGAGATTTTCCACCGGCTGGCCCGCGATCTGAAGGCGCAGGGACTCAGCACGGCGGTTGGCGACGAAGGGGGGTTCGCGCCGGATTTGAAGAGCAACGAACAGGCGGTCGAGATCGTGCTGGGGGCGATCCAGGGCGGTGGATTCGAGCCGGGTCGCGACGTGTACCTGGGTCTGGATATCGCGAGCTCCGAACTGTACCGCGACGGTCGCTACCATCTGGAATCGGAAGGCCGAAGCCTCACTTCGGAGGAAATGATCGACCTGCTCGAGGGCTGGGTCGGCCGCTACCCCATCCTGTCGATCGAGGACGGCTTGGCGGAAGACGATTGGGATGGTTGGAAGAAGCTGACCGAACGGTTGTCCGGCCGCGTCCAACTGGTCGGCGACGACGTGTTCGTCACCAACTCCGAAATTTTCCGGCAGGGGATCGAACAGGACATCGCCAACGCGATCCTGATCAAGCTGAACCAGATCGGAACCGTCACCGAAACCCTAGAGGCGATCCGGATGGCTCAGGACTCGGACTACCGGGTGGTCATCTCCCACCGTTCCGGCGAAACCGAGGACACTTCCATTGCGGACCTGGCGGTGGCGGTCAGCGCCGGGCAAATCAAGACCGGCTCCCTGTCCCGTTCGGACCGGGTTGCCAAGTACAACCAGTTGTTGCGAATCGCCGAGGAACTGGGCGAGCAGGGAAGCTACGCGGGGACCGGGGCGTTTGCGGCGTTGAATCCATCTTCCTGACGGCCGCAGGTCCTTCCGATGCGCGTGCTGATCTGGCTGATGACGGCGCTGCTCGGAGCGCTGCTGTACTTGCTGGTGGCCGGCGATGGAGGACTGCTGAGCTTGTGGGACCAAGCGGGAGAGGTCCAGCGGCTGAAGGAAGAAAATGAAAAACTGGCTGAACGCAACCGCATCCTGTCGGCGGAGTTGGAAGATTTGCGCTCCGGGCTGGAAGGGATCGAAGGCTTGGCGCGGGACCGTCTCGGCATGATCCGGGAAGGCGAAGAGTTCTACCAGCTGGTCGGGCCCGAGGTCGGGGAGCCCCCGGTCGAATCGGTTGTTCCGGCACCGGTGCCCGAGGCGCCGTGAGGGCGGGCGAAGCGGTCATGAAGGAAGTGCATGCAGTAGTGGCGGGGGGCGGTTCCGGTTCCCGCTTCGGCAGCCCCAAGTGGGATGCGCCGCTTGGAGGGCGACGGATGCTGGACTATGCGGTGCGGCCGTTCGCGATGTGCCACCCGACGGTCCGGAGCATTACCTTGTTGTTGCCGGAGTCGGCACTCGGCGGCGAACCGCCGCGGCTTCCGGCGGTGGTGGCATTCCGGGAATTGTCCGGCGGGGCGAGCCGGGCCGACAGCGTCCTGCGCGGGCTGGAGGCTGTGCGGCAGGATGCGGGGGAAGATGCCTGGGTGCTGGTGCACGATGTTGCACGGCCCTGCGTCTGGCAGTCGGATGTCGAAAAGCTGCTGAACGAGGCTGATGCGGACGGGGGCCTGCTGGCGGTGCCGGTGACCGACAGCGTCAAGCGTGCCGAGGATGGCCGGGTTGCGAAGAGCGAGGACCGGCAGGTTTTGTGGCGGGCGCAGACGCCGCAGTTGTTCGAACTGGCCGTACTGCACCGCTGTTTGCGCCGGGCGCTGGAAGAGGGCGCGGAAGTGACCGACGAATCGCAGGCAATGGAACGTAATGGCTACCGGCCGCGCCTGGTCGCCGGTCGCGAGGATAATATAAAGGTGACGTGGCCCGAAGATCTAGCCCGGGCCGAGTCGATTTTGCAACAGGATCCGGATCATGCGTATTGGACACGGTTATGACGTTCACGCGTTCACCGCTGGGGATGGTCTCTGGCTCGGTGGTGTGCGCATCGAACACGACAAGGGCGTGACGGCCCATTCCGACGGCGACGTGGTGCTGCACGCGTTGATGGATGCCCTGCTCGGGGCGGCGGGATTGGGGGACATCGGGCAGCACTTCCCGGACCATGACGCCCGCTACCGCGATGCCGCGAGCGGCGACTTGCTGCAGGACGTGTTGCAGAAGATCCGGGCGCAAGGCCTGAGCGTGGTCAATGTTGATATCACAGTCATCGCACAGGCCCCCCGGCTTGGGCCGCACCGTGAGGCCATGGTCCGGTCGATGGCGCAACTGCTGCAGTTGGACGAGAATCGGGTCAATCTCAAGGCGACCACGCATGAAGGGCTCGGCGCGCTGGGCAGGGGCGAAGGTATCGCCGCGCATGCCGTGGCGCTGCTCGAAAACGTCGACTGACCGTGTCGACACCGGAGTTCGACGCGGAAACCTGTTTCGGTAGCGACGGGCAGTTGGCCCGAGAGGTCCACGGCTACCGACCCCGTGACGAACAAAACGCCATGGCGGCGGCGGTGTGGAATGCCTTGCGCCGGGAGCGTACGCTGGCCGTAGAGGCGGGGACCGGGGTCGGCAAGACGTTTGCTTATCTGATGCCGGTACTGGCATCCGGCCGCAAGACCTTGATCGCGACTGGCACCCGCCACCTGCAGGATCAACTGTTCCGAAAGGATCTGCCGGTTGCGCTCAGATCGATCCACGGTGCCGCCGGCCGCCGGGTCTGTCTTCTGAAGGGCCGCGCCAACTACCTGTGCCTCCATCGCTACCAGGCCTATGTGGCTGGCGACCTCGGCCGAAGCCCGGATGAACAGGTGGAAAGGCTCCAGGCATGGGCGGACGACACCGACACCGGCGACTTGGCGGAACTCGACTGCCCCGAGGACGATCCGATTGTCCCGGCGATCACTTCGACACTGGAGAACTGCCTCGGAAAGAAGTGCCCGGAATACGAGGACTGCTTCGTGGTCCGGGCCCGCGAACGGGCGAGACGGGCGGATCTGGTGATCGCCAACCATCACCTGTTCGCGGCGGATTTGGCACTGCGCGAGGATTCGCTCGGCGAGCTGTTGCCGGAGTTCGAGGTGCTGGTGTTCGACGAGGCGCACAAACTGGCGGAAGTGCTGGAGGTGTTCTGGAGCAGCCAGCTGAGCACCGCCAAGATCCAGCAGTTGTGCCGCGATGCGGAGACGGTGGCGCAGCGCGAACCGGACGGGAACCAGGCGTTGATCCTGTGCGCACGCACGGTGCGCCGGGCCGTGAAGCAGGTGACGGCGCAGTTGCAGACGGCGCTGGAAGGGACGGAGCCGGGCGACCGGATCCCGCCACCGAAGGGATTTGCCGAATGGGCACAGCCGCTGGTCTCCGCGCTGGAAGTGCTGCGCAAGGAAGTCGAGGACCGTCGGCAGGACAGTCCGGACATCGAGAACCTGGCCGAGCGCTGCGGGCGGCTGACGGAAGAACTGGCAGGCTGGCCGAGCGGAGAGGAGGATTGTTGTGAATACCTGAACCTCTCCCGGCAGGGGTTCACCCTGCATCAGGTGCCGATCGACATCAGCGGCATCTTCGCGCAGGCGCGCACGCGGTACGCGCCCCGCTGGGTGTTCACGTCCGCGACCCTGTCCGTCGGCGGGGACTTCGACTATTTCATCCGAAAGCTTGGCCTCGGCGCGGAGACTGATACTCTGCAGCTCGACAGTCCGTTCGATTTCCAGGCGCAGACGCTGTTGTACCTGCCGCCGGGCCTGCCGGACCCGCGCACCCCGGAGTACAACGAAGCCATGCTCGAGGCCGTGCTCCCGCTGCTTGAACAATTGCGTGGCCGGACCTTCCTGCTGTTCACCAGTCTGCGTGCGATGGAGGAAGCGCGGCAGTGGCTTGAGGGGCGCCTTGATTGCACATTGCTCAAGCAGGGAGAGGCGCCACGGCGGAAGCTGCTGGAACGTTTCACCGAGCGGCCGGATGCCGTACTGCTCGGCTCGGTCGGATTCTGGGAGGGCGTGGACATCCGCGGCTCCGCGCTCAGTTGCGTGATCATCGACAAGATCCCGTTCGTCTCGCACACGGATTTGCTCTATCAAGCCCGGATGAACGCGATCCGGGAAACGGGCGGTGACCCGTTCCGGCAACTACAACTGCCGCGAGCCGCACTGATGCTGAAGCAGGGGGTGGGGCGACTGATCCGCAGCGTGACGGATCAGGGCGTGGCCGTAATCGCCGACCCGCGGCTTCAGAGCCAATGGTACGGCCGCCACCTTATGGCTGGCTTGCCGGACATGCCGATCAGCACCAACCTGGGACAGACGCTGGAATTCCTGCGGGAGCGGATCGAATGAAAGACGCCCCCGCAGTGCTGGCGCTTGAGACCTCTACCGAAATCTGCTCGGCGGCCCTGACCGCGGGCGGGCGGATCGAGGAGTGCACCCTGACGGTGCCGCGGGAGCACACCCGGCACATCCTGGGACAGGTGGACGGGCTGCTCGGCAAGGCGGGGGTGACGGCCGGAGACCTTGCGGCGGTGGCGTTCGGCCGCGGCCCAGGGACGTTCACCGGCGTGCGCATCGCCACCGCGCTGGCGCAGGGGTTGGCGGTCGCCCACGGCCTGCCTTTACTGCCGGTTTCTTCGCTGGCCGCACTGGCTTGGAGGGCTTGGCACGAACATCAGGTCTCGCCGGTGCTCGCGGTGATGGACGCACGGTTGGAAGAAGTCTACTGGGCGATGTTCGAGGTCGATGTCGAGGGAGTTTCGGTCTTGCATCCGGAGTCGCTGTCGACGCCGGTGGAACTACTCGCGCAATTGCCCTCGTTGCCCAGTGGTTGGCAGGGCGCCGGATCCGGTTGGGCTCTGCCCGAGATGCAGCCGGGTGTCGGGCCAGGGATGGCCGTGGACTCCGGCCTGCGGCCGGATGCCCGATCGGTGCTGGAGCTTGCGTTGCAGGATTTTCGTGCTGGCCGGATTGCGGACTTCGAGCAGGCCCAGCCGACCTACCTCCGGCATCCGGTGCGGTCGTGAGCGAATCGCGTCCGCGGTTTCATCTGGCGATTGGGGTCGATGACCTGTCCGCGGCGGAAGCCTTCTATTCCGGGGTGTTGCAGTGCCCCATCGGGCGCGCGTCCGAGAAATGGATCGACTTCGATCTGATGGGGCACCAGGTCACGGTACACCGCTGTGACATGACTCGGGAAGAGGCTCGCAACCCGGTCGACGGGGAATCCATCGCGGTTCCCCATTTCGGATTGATCCTGGAATGGGAGCAGTGGGAAATCCTGGTAGAACGCCTCCGGGCCTGCGGAGCGGCGTTCGATTTGGAACCGACTGTCCGCTTCCGGGGCGAAGCCGGAGAACAGGCAACCGTGTTCGTGCGGGATCCGGCCGGCAACATGCTGGAGTTCAAGGCATTTCGAAATCCGGACCAGGTGTTTGCCCGGCGATAAACGGGGAAATCTGATCGACAGGAACAGGGCACCGGCACCCCCACTTGGCCGGCCATACAGAGGCAGAGAATGGTTATTCCCCATGCTACAATCCAACCATCCAGTTCATCCTCCGTCCGCACAGAAGGGAGCCTGCTTTCCTTCTCATAAAAACAATGTCCCACCCGCCGGGTGTTTTGGCCAGAACTGGGCACGGCCTCAACGGTTCCGGTGGGTGAGACACCCTGATCTGGCGCACCGAGTTTGGTCGCAAGGACGGAACAGGCAGGACAGGCAGGTTTGGGCGCCGGCCGGAGTCTGCTGGCTTTTCTTTTTGGCATAATGCGACGGGACAGGAACAGTTAGGTGCAGCATTTATTGGGATGGCCATCAGGAAGCTTCAAGCAGGCCTGATCAATCAAATCACGGCAGGAGAGGTCATCGAGCGGCCGGCTTCCGTCGTCAAGGAATTGATGGAGAACAGCCTGGACGCCGGCGCGCGCCACATCCGGGTACAGGTCGAAGAGGGCGGGCGGCGACGCCTGGCGGTGACCGACGATGGTTGCGGCATCGACCGCGGTGAATTGGCGCTGGCGCTTTCGCGGCACGCAACATCCAAGCTGAGTAACGCGGATGACCTGTGGCAACTGCGGACTTTGGGGTTCCGCGGTGAGGCGTTGCCGAGCATTGCTTCCGTTTCGCGCCTGACGCTGACTTCCGCGGTAGAAGGCGACGAACATGGCTGGCGCCTCGAGGGCGAGGCTGCCGAGGAGGAGCCGCAGGCGCATCCGCACCCGCACGGAACCACGGTCGAGGTCTGCGACCTCTTCTACAACACGCCGGCACGGCGCAAG
>CAZRSJ010000014.1:0-33056 GCA_964602805.1 uncultured Chromatiales bacterium
GGGATGCTGGGCGCCATCTGGGCCGGTGCGCCCGCCCTATTGGTGTACTTCCTGTGGCTGATTTTCGAGGGCGACATCCTCATGGCCCAAGTGCTGGCGATGCTGCCGGATGCCGAGTCCATGGCGGCGACACCTGAGTTGCTGATGGGCGACATCCGCAACGCCATCAACAATCCCATGAGCTATCAGATGGCTAGCGAAGAGGTTCGCATGGCAGCGGACCGCTACCGTGAACTGTCGCAAACCGCCGCGATTGCGCTGGCTGCCACCTGCCTGTCGGTCTTCGCCATCTGCTCCGCACTGGTTCTGAAATTCCTGACCCCCCGCGTCCGCGCCCGAATCCAGATTGAGAAATTCGTCCGCGGATTCCTGCTGCTGTGCTCGACACTGGCCATCTTCACCACCATCGGCATCGTGCTTTCGGTCCTGTTTGAGGCCAGCCGGTTCTTCCAGACCGTTCCGGTGACCGAGTTCCTGTTCGGCCTGGAGTGGAGCCCGCAGATGGCGATCCGTGAGGACCAGGTCGGCTCCAGCGGAGCCTTCGGCGCCGTGCCACTATTTGCTGGCACCTTGCTCATCTCGTTCATCGCGATGATGATCGCCGCGCCCATCGGCCTGATGTCGGCAATCTACCTGTCGGAATACGCCCCGCAAAAGGTCCGCACCGCGGTCAAGCCACTGCTGGAAATCCTAGCCGGGGTGCCGACCGTGGTATACGGCTTCTTCGCCGCCATCGTAGTGAGCCCCGCTCTGCGCGGGTTCGGGGCTTCCATCGGTCTTGACGTCGCGGCCGAAAGTGCCTTGGCGGCCGGCCTCGTGATGGGCATCATGATCATCCCCTTCGTGTCCTCCCTGTCCGATGACGTGATTGCCGCAGTACCGCAGGCGATGCGCGACGGTTCGCTGGGAATGGGGGCCACCCACTCCGAGACCATGCGCCGGGTCATTCTGCCCGCCGCCCTCCCCGGAATCATCGGGGGCTTGCTGCTGGCCATCTCGCGCGCCATCGGCGAAACCATGATCGTCGTGATGGCGGCTGGCCTATCCGCTAACCTGACAGCCAACCCGCTGGAGGCCGTGACCACGGTTACCGTGCAGATCGTCACTCTGCTGGTCGGCGACCAGGAATTCGACAGCCCCAAGACGCTGGCCGCATTCGCCCTCGGCCTGACCCTGTTCTTCGTCACCCTGGTACTTAACTTCATCGCCCTTTACGTCGTACGCAAATACCGGGAGCAGTACGAATGATTCACACGCAAAAGATTGTTTCCGGACTGGCCCGGCGGCAACGGGCCGAGAAACGGTTCCGTGCCTACGGCATCATCGCCATTTTCCTCGGGATGTCCTTCCTGGTGCTGCTGTTCACCAGCATCATCGCGAACGGCTATCAGGCGTTCACCCAGACCTACATCGAATTGCCCATCTATTTCGACCCCGAGGTCATCGACCCGGACGGCGACCGCGACCCGCAGGCCCTGTTCTCGGCGGATTACTGGAAGCTGGTCAAGACCGCCATGTACCAGCAGTTCCCCCAAGCCAGTGGACGGTCGGGACGCCGCGAGGTGACCCGAATCATGAGCGGAGGTGCCGCCTTTGATTTGCGGGAACGGGTCATCGAGAACCCCAATCTAATCGGCACGACCCAACGCGTCTGGCTGGTGGCCGACGATGATGTCGACATGCTTATAAAAGGGCACATCGACCGGAATCTGCCGGAGGACGAACGACGCCTGAACGACCGGGTGATCGGTTACGTGGACACCCTGGATGAGGCCGGCGTCGTCGAGCGGAAGTTCAACACCACGTTCTTCACTGCCGGAGACTCCCGGGAACCGGAACAGGCTGGCATTCTCGGTGCCTTGATGGGGTCGTTCCTGACTCTGATCGTGACCCTGTTGCTGTCGTTCCCGATCGGCGTAGCCGCGGCAGTCTACCTTGAGGAGTTTGCGCCACGCAACCGCTTCATCGACCTGATCGAGATCAACATCAACAACCTCGCCGCCGTGCCCTCAATCATCTTCGGACTGCTCGGGCTTGCCATCTTCATCAACTGGTTCGGCATGCCTCGGTCCACGCCCGTCGTGGGCGGCCTGGTGCTCACGCTGATGACGCTGCCGACCATCATCATTGCGTCGCGCGCCTCCATCCAGTCCGTGCCCCCCTCCATCAAGGAGGCGGCGCTTGGCATCGGCGCCTCGCGCATGCAGGCGATGTTCCACCACGTGCTGCCGATCGCCATGCCCGGCATGCTAACCGGCACCATCATCGGCATGGCGCAGGCGCTGGGCGAATCGGCCCCCCTGCTGATGATCGGCATGGTGGCCTTCATCGTCGAGCCCCCCAGCGGGTTCACGGACCCGGCCACGGCTTTGCCGGTACAAATCTATCTGTGGTCGGACAGCCCCGAGCGAGGCTTTACCGAACGCACCTCCGCCGCAATCCTGGTGCTGCTGGCATTCCTGGTCACGATGAACGCGACCGCCGTCTACTTGCGCAAAAAGATTGCCAAGCGATTCTGAGGAACCCTTTTGTCCCCTATAATTCATGGATAACCCTATGGACACCACTGAAGCCCTGGACATGCCGATCCCGGATCAGCCAGAAGAAACCGCCATTTCCGGAAAGAAAGATCTCGACCTGACGACGGTCGGCGACTACACCACGGAAAATCCTCGAATGAAGGTCCGTGACGTCAACGTCTTCTACGGCGGCAAACAGGCCGTCTTCGACGTCAACCTCGACATCGGATCGAATTCCGTTGTCTCCATGATCGGCCCGTCCGGCTGCGGAAAGACCACCCTGCTGCGCTGCCTCAACCGGATGAACGATACGATCGATGGCTGCCGGGTCGAGGGCCAGATCCATATGGACGGCCACAACATCTATGACCGCAAAGTGGATCCCGTTCTGCTGCGTGCCCGGGTCGGCATGGTCTTCCAGAAGCCCAACCCGTTTCCAAAATCAATCTTCGACAATGTCGCCTACGGCCCCCGCATCCACGGGCTGGTGCACGACCGCACCGACCTGGAGGAAGTCGTCCATACTTCGTTGGAGCGGGCGGGCTTGCTCGACGAGGTCAAGGACCGCTTGGACCAGCCCGGCACCGGATTGTCCGGCGGCCAGCAGCAGCGCCTGTGCATCGCGCGTGCCATCGCGGTCAGTCCCGAAGTGATCCTGATGGACGAGCCCTGCTCGGCCCTGGACCCGATTGCCACCGCGAGGATCGAGGAACTGATCGGCGAGTTGCGTAACAACTTCTCCATCGCCATCGTCACCCACTCCATGCAGCAGGCCGCGCGCGTCTCCCAGCGCACCGCCTACTTCCACCTGGGTTACCTGGTCGAGGTGGGAACCACCAAGGACATCTTCACCACACCGAAGCACCAGCTGACCGAAGAGTACATCACGGGCCGATTCGGCTGATACCGTCTAACGCCCCTCGCGGCCCTCCACCGGAAACGGGAACACACAGGTGAAGGTGCTGCCTTCACCCCATTCGCTGTCGATCTGCAGCCGTGCATCATGGCGTTGCAGGATGTGCTTCACGATCGCAAGCCCGAGCCCCGTCCCCCCGGTGTTGCGCGACCGAGCCTTGTCCACCCGGTAGAAGCGCTCGGCTAGCCGGACGATCTGGTCTTTCTTGATGCCGACTCCTTGGTCGGTGACCGATAGTCGGACTCGGTCGTTCTTGCGTTGCCAGCCGATCTTCACCACACCCCCGTCCGGCGAATAGCGCAACGCGTTGCTGACCAGGTTGAACAACGCGCTATGCAGTTCTTCCGGCCGCCCCCGGATCGTCACCCCGGCCTCACCTTCCACCTCGATCGTGTGCTGGGCCTCCGAGGTCAGGGTTTGGGCTTCGCGGCGGACCTCATCCGTCAGGCGAGCCAAGTCCACGTCCTGCAGGTCGTAATCGCTCAGTTCGCTGGCCTCCAGCCGAGACAATTCCAGCAAGTCTTCCACTAGGCGGCGCATGCGCTGGCACTGGCGTGACATTTCGCGGATGATCGGACGCTCCGGGGGCTTGTCCGCATGGTCCTCGATGGTCTCCAGGTAGCCGGTCACCACGGTCAGGGGGCTCTTGATCTCGTGCGACACGTTGGCCACGAACTCCTGGCGCAACTGGTTCAGGCGGATTTCCTGGGTTAGGTCGCGAAAGGTGATCAGTCGGTCGTGTTTCCCGAACTTCGAAACCTGCACGCTCACCGGGTGCGAAGAACCTGCAAATGCCTCCAAGTCCAAGGGCAGGGCGAAATCCCCCTCCTGCAGGTACTGCACCAGTTCCGGAACGCGCACGACATGGGCCAGTGAGCGGCCTTGATCATCCGGCTGTAGATCCAGCAAGGACTCGGCCGTGTCGTTGAACCATTCGATCCGCAATTCCGAATCCACCGCCACGGCGGCGTCCGGCAAAGCGACCGACAGAGCCTCGAATTTTTTCTGCAAACGCTTTAGCTCCTGTTTGACTTGAGCCGCCTGATGCCGGCGATCCGACAAATCCGCAACCCATTTATGCCAAAACGGCGACAGGTTGTGCGGGATCGGTGCCTGCGGAAGGCGTTCCCATTTTCGTACTTGGCGCAACTGCCGCGCGTGCCACAGGATAAAGAAGAGCAGCGCCAGCCCGAACCCCAGGCCCGGCACTGAAAAAGCAGAGCCAATTGCCGCGCCGACCACTGCCAGCGCCAACAGGCGCGTGACCTCCCTGGAAAGCGCGGGATCCTTCACCCGAGTCGTCAGGCAGCCTTACGCTGTTTGGCCTTCCCGGATTTTTTGCTGGGTTTTGCGGGCAGGTCGGTGTGGAACTGGTAACCTGCGCTGTGAATGGTACGGATATGACCCGAGGCCTTCTTGCCGAGCGCCTTGCGCAAACGCAGGATATGCACGTCGATGGTCCGTTCCTCAATGTAACTGTTCTGCCCCCACACCTGGTCCAGCAGCTGGCTGCGGCTATAGACCCGGTTGGGATGCGCCATCAGGAAACGCAACAGCCGGAACTCCGTCGGCCCCATTTCGACCTGCTTCTTGCCGACCCACACCTCGTGCCGGAGCGAATCGAGCCGGACGGCCCCGTGCTCAAGCGTGGGGCTTGCGATATGCGGTGCGGAACGGCGCAGCAGGGCGTTAATGCGGGCGATTAATTCGCGCAGCGAGAACGGCTTGGATATGTAGTCGTCCGCCCCGCACTCCAGTCCGCGCACCCGGTCGGATTCCTCCCCGCGGGCGGTCAGCATGATGATCGGAAGCTCAGAGGTCGGCGCATCCTTGCGCAAGCGCCGGGCCACCTCCAGGCCGCTTTGCCCGGGCAACATCCAGTCAAGCAGGACCAGGTCCGGCTTATGGTCGGCAATCAATCCGTAGGCCTGCTGTGCGTCTTCTGCTTCCAGCAGTTCGAAATCGGATTGCCGGAGGGCGTAACTCACCATCTCGCGGATGGCGGGCTCGTCCTCGACGATGAGGATTTTTGCAACGGGCATGCTCGCACTAGTCTGCTCTGCAAATGTTACATCATTCTGACAGGCGCCGCAGGCGCCGTGCTTATAATGGCGTTTGAGTGATTCGGCGGTGCACGGCCGCAATGGGGGTTCAGTTATGAGCGCATGGCTCTCCGAGGTCAACAGTTTCGTCTGGGGTTGGCCGACTATCATCCTTCTTCTTGGACTCGGCATCTACCTGATGATCGGCCTTCGTTTCATGCCCCTGCGGCAGATCGGGGTCGGTTTCCGCGAACTGGCGCAAGGAAGAACCTCGACCGAGGCGGGCGAAATCCCGCCGTTCCGTGCCCTGATGACGGCCATGTCGGCCACCGTCGGAACCGGTAACATCGCCGGCGTAGCCACCGCCATCGCGATGGGCGGACCAGGCGCCATCTTCTGGATGTGGGTCATGGCCCTGTTCGGCATGGCGACAAAATATGCCGAGGCGGTGCTGGCGGTGAATTTCCGCGAGGAAACCCCGGAAGGCGAGTTCCACGGCGGGCCGATGTACTACATCCAAAAGGGGCTGGGCCAGAACTGGACCTGGCTGGCCATGCTGTTCGCCCTGTTTGCCACTATTGCGGCCTTCGGCATCGGCAACATGGTTCAGTCCAATTCGGTCGCCGACGCCCTGCATTCTGAATTCAGCGTCCCCGAGCAAGTTACCGGCATCGTCATCGCCGTCTTGGCCGGCGTCGTCATCCTGGGCGGGCTCAAGCGGATCGCCGCAGTCGCGGCGCGGCTGGTGCCCCTGATGGCCGTGGCCTACGTCGGTTGCGCGCTGATCGTCATCCTGATGAACTTGCCTGAAGTTCCGGGAGCGTTCGCCCTGATCATCGAATCAGCCTTCACCGGACACGCGGCCGTCGGCGGATTCGCGGGCACCGCGGTCATGATGGCCATCCAGTTCGGTATTGCGCGCGGCATCTTCTCCAACGAGGCCGGCCTCGGCAGCGCGGCCATCGCCCACGCCTCGGCGCAGAACTCGAGCCCGGTCCGGCAGGGCCGGATCGCCATGCTCGGCACGTTCATCGACACCCTGATCATCTGCACCATGACCGCCCTGGTCATCATCGTCAGCGGGGAATGGACTACGGGAGTCAGCGGCGCAACCCTGACCACCCAGGCGTTCAGCCATACCCTGACGACAGTCGGCGGGACCATCGTCGCGATCGCTGCCGCGGTCTTTGCGTTCACCACCGTTCTCGGCTGGAGTTTCTACGGCGAACGCTGCATCCAGTTCCTGGTCGGCCGGTGGATACTGTATCCGTACCGGGTCCTGTGGATCGTGGCCCTGTTCGTCGGCTCGACCTTCGAGTTGAGAGACCTGTGGCTCCTGTCCGACACGCTCAACGCCCTGATGGCGTGGCCGAACCTGATCGCGATGCTGCTGCTGTCGACCGTGGTGTTCAAGTTGACCCGGGAACACGACGACGGGTAAGTGGTGACCCCGAACCCGGGCATAGTTCGCGAAGACGTCGCTCGGGCCTTGCGGGAGGACGAGGCGACCGGCGACCTGACCGCCGGGCTGGTTCCCGAGCAGTCGGCTCGCGCGACGATTCTCTGCCGGCAGCAGGCCGTGCTGTGCGGCATCCCCTGGGCCGCAGAGGTATTCCATCAACTGGAACCCTCCATCGCCCTCGAGTGGCAGGCCGAAGACGGCGACCGGGTCGAGGCCGATACCGTCGTCTGCGAGCTTCAGGGACCAGGCCGAGCCCTGCTGCAAGGCGAGCGCACGGCGCTCAACTTCCTGCAGTTCCTGTCGGCGACCGCCAGCCGCACCCGCCAGTTCGCGCAGGCGCTGGATTCAGCCCCGTGCATGCTGCTCGACACCCGCAAGACGCTCCCCGGCCTACGCCACGCGCAGAAATACGCGGTGCGCTGCGGCGGAGGCGTGGCCCACCGCTCAAGCCTGGCGGAAGCCGTCCTGATCAAGGAAAACCATTGGGCCCTGCTTCCCGACCCGGAAGCCGCCATCCGCGAGGCGCGCGACCAGCATCCGGACATGCAGGTCATCGTGGAAGTTGAGAACCTGGAACAACTTGAGCGCGTGCGCGCGGCACGCCCGGACGTGATCCTGCTGGACAATTTCAGCCCGGAACAGGCACGATCAGCGGCGGTCGAATGCCCGGACATTCCGCTGGAAATCTCCGGCGGGGTCACCGAATCGAACCTGGCCGACTACGCGGCCGCCGGCACGGCACGAATATCCCTCGGCACCCTGACCAAGGACATCCAAGCCGTCGATTTTTCGATGCGGCTGGAACACGCCTAGGATTCGGCGCGCTTCGCCTCCTGCCACAATTCCTCCCAACGCTCGGCGGAGACCGTCTCTGCCGCCTCGCCACATTCCTGCAGACGTGCCTCCATGGATTCGAAACGCCGCGTAAACCGCGAGCAGGCGCGGTGCAGGGTTTCCTCCGGACGGAGGCCGCAATGGCGCGCATAGTTCACTAGGGTAAACAGCAGGTCACCGATTTCCGCAGCCCGCTCATCTGCATCCTGCGCCTCGCGCAACTCGCGCAGTTCTTCCTCGATCTTGTCCTCCACCTGCCGGGCTTCCTCCCAGTCAAACCCCACCCGTGCGGCGCGTTTCTGCAGTTTGAACGCCCGCGTCAGCGCCGGCTGCGTCTTCGGCACGCCCCCCAGTACGCCCGACGTTCCGTATTCGGCCCGTTCACGATGCTTGCGCCTCTCCCAATCCGCCTTGATTTCATCCTCGTTGCGCTGGCCGACCTCCCCGAAGACATGCGGGTGCCGCTCGATCATCTTGGTACAGATCGCCTCCACCACGTCGGAGAAGCGGAACAGATCCTTCTCCTCGGCCATTTGCGCGTGATACACCACCTGCAGCAACAGGTCGCCGAGTTCACCTCGCAACTCGTGCCAAGCTTCCCGCTCGATGGCATCCGCCACCTCGTAAGCCTCCTCCACCGTGTAGGGCGCAATCGTCCCGAAATCCTGGCGCAAGTCCCACGGACAGCCATGGTCGGGATCCCGCAAGTCCCGCATGATTTTCAGCAGGTCGTCGATGCCGTGCATGCCCTCTCCCGGTCGAAATAAACGAACGGCACCTATCATAGGGGATGGTTTTGCACAGGCGCGAACAGGCGCCCGGTACAATGGGTTTTTGTTCTCATTTCCTGTTGATGGCCATGCGCATTCGCAAAGCGGTGTTTCCCGTCGCCGGGCTCGGTACGCGGTTCCTGCCTGCCACCAAGGCAGTGCCCAAGGAGGCATTGCCGATCGTGGACAAGCCGCTCATCCAGTATGCGGTGGAAGAAGCCGTTGCCGCCGGGATTGACCAACTCATTTTCATCACCGGGCGCAACAAGCGCTCGATCCCGGACCACTTCGACATGGCCTACGAACTGGAAGCAGAACTGGAGGCCAGCGGCAAGACCGAGCAACTCGAGCAGGTACGACGAATCACCCCTGAGGGCGTCACCTGCATTTACCTTCGCCAGCGCCAAGCGCTCGGGCTGGGCCATGCCGTTCTATGCGCGGAACCGGTCGTCGGCGACGAGCCGTTCGCCGTCATTCTTGCGGATGATTTGATCGACGGCGGAGACAATCCGTGCCTAAAGCAGATGATCGACGTATTCCAAGCCTTTGAAACTGGAGTAATCGCGGTGGAGCAGGTTCCACCGGAGCGGATCTCGCGTTACGGCGTGATCTCGGGCGAGTCGTGCGGCGAGCGGCTGTGGATGTTGACCGGCATCGTGGAGAAGCCCCCGGCCAATGAGGCGCCCTCTGACCTCGGCGTGGTTGGGCGCTATATCCTGACTCCGGAAATATTCGATCACCTACGCGAAACGGCTGCTGGTGCCGGTGATGAGATCCAGTTGACCGATGCCATTGCCCTCCAATTGCAGAAAGAAACGGTTCAGGCCTATCAGTTTGAAGGAAAGCGCTACGACTGCGGAAGCAAACTCGGCTACCTGCAGGCCTCCGTGGAATACGCCTTGAACCGCGAAGACCTTGGCAAAGAATTCGGAGAATGGCTACGGCAACTGTAGCCAACACATAGGAGAAACCGGGCATATCCCGCCAATCCGAAAGGATGCCGGATCCGGTAAGGGGGAGGTGGCTCCCCGGGACGGGCTCGAACCGCCGACCTAGTGGTTAACAGCCACCCGCTCTGCCAACTGAGCTACCGGGGAATGGGGCGGAAAAGTTTAACATAGCCGCCTTTGGTTTAGAAAAAAAGCCGAATCCCGGAGACCAGCGACCACGACTGGGGATCTTCACCGCGTTCCACCGTCAGCCTCTCGGTCGCAAACAGGTCGCGCTCGTAGACGATGCCGATATAAGGCGCGAATTCCCGGGCAAACTCATAACGAAGCCGAAGACCAAGCTCAAAACTGGTCGGTCCTGCCGCAATATCGAGTTCATCCACGTCCTGGGCGGCAAAATCAATCTCGATCAACGATTGCAACGCCCACTGCTGAGTAATTAACAAGTCGTGTTCCGCTCCCAGGCTGGCCAAGACATCCGCCCTTTCGCTGAGGAATATCGACGCGTCGATTTCGATGTGATATGGGGCCGGGCCATGCAGGCCGAACACCGCATAGGTGCGGGTCGGCTCAGGGTGGAAATCGTGGCGGATGCCAGCCTGAGCATCAAAGGAATCGGAGATCTGCCAACTGTACAGAATTTGTGCCTCGCCCGCCTCCAGCCCTTCGCCGGATTCCGACTCACCCTCCAATTTGAGATACATTTTTTCGGTGTGGGTGCCGATCCAGGCGACGGCTTCCCAGGTGTAGCCTTTATGCGCGCCAAAACGGATCTCGTTCTGGTTCATCGTGAAAGAAGAGAATTGCTGTTCTTTCGCCCCCGCACCATAGGCCGGACCTGCAGCCAGCAAGGCGAACGTCAGCGACGCGCCCAGAAAGATGCGCCCCGCCTCCGGCCGTGCGGCCCGCTGCTCAATTGGCCAAGGTGACTTCGGGATCATCCTCGACCACGACCTCGCGGAACATACCGGTCGCCATGTGGTACATCAGATGGCAGTGGAATGCCCAACGGCAATGCCACCCACGAATTCAGGCCAACGGCATTTCGTCCTGTTCCTCTCCATTGGCAATAAGTATAGCCCTAGGCGCCGCCCGCGGAATGAACCGATCAATATGGTCGATTTTGGCTCTCGACAGTTCCTCCACGGAATTTCCCTGGAAAAGTGCGGTCTCTCTAGTACAATAAAAGGTTACGCCTCGTCATCCTGTCCCATGAGCAAAAACCCCACATCCCCCACCGACCAGGACAACACTCTTGAAGAACTGATCGCGCATGGGCGCGAAAAGGGACACCTGACGCTGGACGAGATCCACAAGCAACTGTCCGACGAGCACGACGACGAATCGATCTCCCTGATGGTCGAGAGCCTCTCCGACATGGGGATCGAAATCATGGAACAGGATCCCGACGAGGAAAGCGACCTCATGGGGGACGACGAGGAAATCGAAGGAAAGGATCCGGACTCGCCGGAAAACACGACGCCCGAACCGGACGACTCGCACACCTCGGACCCCATTCGCATGTACATGCGCGCGATGGGCGCCGTCAGCCTGCTGAGCCGGGCCGAGGAGATCGAGATCGCAAAGCGCATCGAACTCAGCGAGTGCAACGCCATCTTCGCCATGGCGCAATGTCCGCTTGTGATCCAGAGGATGCTGGAAAAATACGAGGAATTCAAGCAGAAGAAGCTCAAGATCGCCGATCTCGTGCTCGGCTTCGAGGATCCTCGCATCCAGCCGGAGAAGGTCGAAATCAACAAGGACAGCAAGAAAGACCGCTCCCCCACCAAGCGCCAGGTGCAAACCCGTTTTCGAGAACTGGCCAACCGCCACAAGCGGGCCATGAACAGCAATGTCCGGCGCAATCCGAACGCCTATCAGCGCCGCCGCCAGGAAGTGGCCGATTATTTCGTCCTGTTCTGCCTGCCGCCCAACATCATTGCCGAGTTGCGTGAAATCGTGCATCAGATGGGTCGCGTCGCCAGCCAGGAGGAAGCCAACATCCGCAAGCTTTGCCTTGATGCGGGCATGCCCGCGGAGGATTTTGAAAGGGACTTCCTGAAGAACGCCTCCAAGCTGGCCTGGATCGGCAACTGCCTGCGCCGCCAGATTTCGTACAAGAACAACCTGCGCGAGGTGCGCAAGCAGATCGAGACCCACCAGAAGAAACTGGCTGCACTGGAAGACGCGCATTATCTGAAACTGCCAGTCATCAAATCCATCGTCAGCGACTTGCGCATCGCCGATGTGCAGGCTCAGAAAGCCAAGGATGAAATGGTCGAGGCCAACCTTCGGCTAGTCATCTCGATTGCCAAGAAATACACCAACCGCGGCCTGCACTTCCTGGACCTGATCGAGGAAGGCAACATCGGCCTGATGAAAGCGGTCGACAAGTTCGAATACCGGCGCGGTTTCAAATTTTCGACCTACGCGACCTGGTGGATCCGCCAGGCCATCACCCGTTCCATCGCCGACCAGGCGCGCACGATCCGGGTGCCGGTTCACATGACGGAAACCATCAACAAGGTCAACCGCATCTCCCGGCAGATCATGCAGGAACAGGGACGGGAACCGACGGCGGCAGAACTGGCGGACCGGATGGAATTGGCCGAGAACAAGGTCCGCCGCGTGCAAAGCATCGCCCGCGACCCGATTTCCATCGAGACTCCGGTCGGCGACGACGATGACCTGCATATCGGGGACCGTCTGGAAGACACCTCGCAGGAACTGCCGGAGGATGCCACCACCCGGGCAGCGGTGGCCAAGGCAATCCGCGAGGCATTGAGCACGCTGTCGCCGCGCGAATCGAAAGTGCTGCGTATGCGCTTCGGCATCGACCTGAACCAGGATCACACCTTGGAGGAGGTCGGCAAACAGTTCGAAGTGACGCGCGAACGAATACGGCAGATCGAGTCTAAGGCCCTGCGCAAACTGCGTCATCCCAGCCGTTCCGAACTGCTTCGCAGTTTCCTCGACCGGGAATGACCGGGGCCCTGGATTCCGACGCCATCCGTGGGCCTGTAGCTCAGTCGGTTAGAGCAGGGGACTCATAATCCTTTGGTCGCAGGTTCGAATCCTGCCGGGCCCACCACCCCCGCAACGGGCATGGGTACTGCCAAAACAGTGCTATAGTGGAGTTTATGAGGAATTTCAAGGTTGTCTGGATTGCGCTGATCGCGATGGCATTCGCAGCGAATGCCTATGCTGCGGCTTTCGCGGCCTCGTGCGATTGCGTCAATACGATTCCGGCTGAAACCGTGAAGATGGACATGCAGTGCCACGATGCGGATGGGCCGGACCCGGCATCCTACGTTGACGGGTCCCATCAAGGGAACCTGCCCGACTGCGACCATTGCGCATACGGTCACTGTCAGGTTTCTCCCCAGACTCCTTTGCTCAATAGCCCGGGAATGGATTTGGCCTCCGAAGACGGGGGGCACGGCTTTTCCGCCAAAGTGCCAAAATCCCCTCTTTCCTACGGCATAGACTACCCTCCTAAACACACCTCCTAATCCAGACACCGCAAGGTGTCCCAGAAAGTATCGGTGCGCCATGCGCGTACCGGGAAACAACCGATTAGGAGGTTATTGTGGTTACAAAACGCCTTTGGGCCATAACAGGACTGGCCATCTCCCTGGGGACGGCACAGGCAAACGCCGAGACGCTGGAAAGCTACGCCCAGCGATTGGCCGAACATCCTCAGGTCACGAGTATCCTGGAGCAGAGTACCCGTTTCGAGGAACTGTCCGACAGTGAAATGGGTCTTCCAGACCCGCAGATTATTTTTGGTGCGGAGAACGTGCCAATCAATAGCCCGGCGTTCGACCGGTTCCTGCCCACTTCGAAAGTTTTGGGAATCCGGCAGCAGATCCCTAGCTATTCCCTGCGCAAAGCCCGTTCCAGCAAACAGGAACGCCTCGCCAAGCGCCAAAGCTTGGTCGCCAGCTATACGCGGAAGCGGCTGGAATCCATTCTCATTGGCCAGTTGGCTGAACTGGACAAGGTCAAAACCCTGGAGAAGCTGGCTGGAGAACAGTTGGAGCTTTACCGCGCAATGGAGGAAGACATGCAGGGTCGGCTGGAGGCAGGCAGTCCCGTTTACGGGAGATTCTCCGAAATTGACGTTGACCGTGCCGGAGTGGAACAACGCCTGAACGACCTGAAAGTCGAGCGTGTGGCTATTGAGGAGGAACTCGTCCGCTTGGTCGACGAGGTGCCATCCATCCCCATCCCTTCGATTCCGGAAATCGCATGGGACCGCAATAGGACGGCGCTCTACCCGGTACGCATTGCCGCAGAAGATGTACAGGTCGCCGCCAAGGACGTGGATGTGGCGGATGCGGCCTTCGGTCCCACCTATGGAGTGCAGGCAATCTACAAGCAGCGTGAATCCGGCGCAGGATTTTCCGGGAACGATTGGGTCAGCGTGCAGGCGACCGTCTCCATCCCTCTATGGGCCACCTCTAACCAAAAGCCGAAATTGCGGGCGGCACAAGCAGGAAAACGCAGCGCCAAGTACGCCTACGAGGACGTCCGGCGCGAATGGGTGGGACACATGGCCGCCCTCAAGGCCGAGCGCAACGCCACCTTGGACAACATCGCACTGCTTCAGGAGAAGGCCTCCGCCCTCCAGGAAAAGACAGAAGCGGCGGAACGCGATTACGAATCCGGCAATATCTCGCTCGAATCTGTGCTCGAGACGCAGATTGATGCCCTGATCATTACCGCACAACTGGCGGAACAGCGGAGCCGGCACGTCCGGCTGTCCGCTCGGTTCAACAGCCATATCGTGGAGGGACACCATGAAAGCCAATAATATTTTGTGGGCCACGCTGGCCCTCGTCATGAATCCGGCATGGGCCGAAAGCGGGCCCGCCAGTGGCATGGAATCGGATCTCGCTCCCACAAAGACCGCCGTGGTCATTGCGCCGGAAACGATCCAGAGTATCGGGGTGCGCACGGAAAATGCGGCTCTGGCCAGCTTCGGCACCAATATCAGGAGTTATGGCCTAGTCACGGAAAACGTGAGAAACGCATACGTTATTTCAAGCCGTGTCGCAGGATGGATAGAAGACCTAGAAATCACTGCGGTGGGCGACGAGGTCAGGAAAGGCGACCTGCTCTTCACGCTGTACAGCCCTGACCTGATTTCTGCTCAGCAGGACTATCTCGCCGCCATCGCCGCCGGCAATAAAGGGCGGATCAACTCCAGCGCGAAGCGCCTGCAATCATTGGGCGTGGGCAAAAAGGCGCTGGAGCAAATCAAGGCTGAACGCCGGAAACTCGAGCAACTCCCCTTCTATGCGGAAACGACCGGCACCGTCAGCCAATTGATGGCCAACAAGGGAAGCTACGTCACCCCTGGCATGCAGATTGCCAACATCCAGGACTACCGTTCCGTCTGGATCGAGGTCAGCGTGGCGGAGAAGGATCTCCAGTTCCTGGAAAAAGGCGGAAAAGCCACCGTGACATTCCCAAACCTGGGCGATGTCGAACGCACCGCGCGAATCGACTATATCTATCCGACCATCGACCTGGACAGTCGCACCGGCCAGGTGCGCCTGGTGCTGGACAACCGGAACGGCGCGCTCAAGCCTGGCGCCTACACCGACGTGTTGTTCGAGACCCACGTCGAAAAGCGTCTGAGCATCCCGTCGGAGGCCATTCTCAAAAGTTCGGAGGGTGATTTCGTCATCGTTGCGCTGGGCGAAGGAAGGTTTCAATCGCAAAGAATCCAGACAGGGATTCACAACAAAGGACGAACGGAAGTCGTACGCGGATTGGAAGAAGGCGAAAAAATCGTGGTCAGCAGCCAGTTTCTGATCGATTCGGAAAGCGCTCTACGGGAATCCTTCCGCAAGCTGCAGAAAGTGCAAACGCCGCTGGCGCTGCTGAAAGTCGGCAGGGAGCAATTGGCGATGATTGATCAATTGGTCGATGCAGCGCTGCATCTGCATGAAGCGGAGACTGCCACGCTTGATCCCGAACCTGAAATGTTGAGAAGCGCCTTGCAACTGAATCGCCAACTGTTGTCGGAATTCCGTGGCACAAAACTGCAATTCGTCCTGGAGGATTCCAGCAAAGCCCTGACAGCCGCGCTGGAGGCCATTACGCAAGAAGAGCAACGGCATGCGCTTGCCGGATTGGTGGCAGCCTTGAAATCGTGGATTACCGAAGGCCAACCGAAGCACTACAAGGACAAAGGCATCCGGCTTTATCTGGATCATGGGACCGGCAATTACTGGCTTCAGTCGGATGGCGAAATGCGGCATCCCTATGGCGAGGGCCATGCGGTACAAGTGGAATTGCCTGACGAGATAAAGGGGGTTGAGCCTCCTATGATCACGGCACCCGCAGGAGGCAGCCATGCGCATCACTAGCGCCCACCTGAGCGACGACCCGACCCGGTCGGGGACCGCCAAGATCATCGGGTGGTCGTCGAACAACCCACTGCTGATCATCATGGCCACGGCAGCCTTGCTGGTGGCCGGCTGGATCTCGTTGAAAAACATGCCGCTCGATGCCATTCCGGACTTATCGGACACGCAGGTCATCATTCGGACGGATTTCCCCGGCCAGTCGCCGCAAATCGTCGAGGACCTGGTGACCTATCCCCTGTCCACCACCATGCTCGGGCTTCCCAAGACCAAGGACGTACGCGGGTTTTCCATGTTCGGCACGTCTTTCGTCTACATCATCTTTGAAGATGACGTCGATCAGTACTGGGCGCGCAGCCGGGTCGTCGAGGCACTCTCCAAAATCCAGGGAGACCTGCCACGGAACGCCACTTCACAAATTGGGCCGGACGCCACCGGCATGGGCTGGATTTATCAATATGCCCTGGTGGACAAGACCGGCAAATACGACCTGGCCTACCTCCGCTCCCTGCAGGACTGGTTTCTGAAGCTTGAGTTGGCCACGGTCGGCGGCGTGTCCGAAGTGGCCTCGGTCGGCGGGTTCGTCAAGGAGTACCAGGTACTGGTCGACCCCAACCGCCTGCGTGCCTACGACGTCCCGTTGCACCGCATCGTAGGTGCCGTCAGTGCCGCCAGCGAGGAAGTCGGCGGACGCGTCATCGAACAGGGCGAAACGGAGCTGATGATCCGCTCCAAGGGCTATATCACCGGCCTGGAAGAACTGGAAAAGGTCGTGGTCTACGCCAAGAATGGCACGCCGGTGGCCCTGTCCGACGTGGCGCACGTCGTCGAAGGACCGGAACTGCGCCGCGGCGTGGTGGAACTCGACGGCGAAGGCGAAGTGGTCGGAGGCGTGATCGTTATGCGTTCGGGGGAGAACGCCTTGTCCGTCATCAAGGAAGTCAAGGAAAAACTGGAAGAACTGAAGCTCGGTCTGCCCCAGGGGGTGGAGATCCAGGCCGTCTACGACCGGGCCCCGCTGATCGAGGGGGCAATCGATTACCTGACCGCAAAACTGATCGAGGAAGGAATCGCCGTCGCACTGATCTGCCTGGTCTTCCTGCTCCATGTCCGATCCGCGTTTGTGGCCATTGTCACGTTGCCGCTGGGCATACTGGCGGCCTTTATCGTGATGTCGGCCCAGGGGATCACCGCCAACATCATGTCCCTGGGAGGCATCGCGATCGCCGTTGGGGCCATGGTCGACGCCTCCGTTGTGATGGTCGAAAACGCCCACCGGAAACTCTCCCACATGGCCAAAGACGCCAGCACGGAAGACAAACGCGCGGCCATCCTGCTGGCCGCCAAGGAAGTGGGGCCCGGGCTGTTCTTCTCGCTGTTGATCATCACGGTGTCATTCCTGCCGGTCTTTGCCCTGACCGGGCAATCTTTCCGCCTGTTCTCGCCTCTGGCGTTCACCAAGACCTACGCCATGGCGTTCGCGGCCATTCTTTCGATCACGCTCGTCCCTGTATTGATGCAATGGCTGATCCGCGGCAGGATCCATCGCGAAGAAGGCAACCCGATCAACCGCGGGCTTGTCGGGCTCTACACGCCTCTACTGTCGGCCGCACTGCACCGAAAGTGGATGACGGTGACCGTCATCGGGTTGCTGTTGGCGAGCATGGCTCTGCCCCTTTCCCGTATCGGCTCGGAATTCATGCCGGCCCTTTACGAGGGAGAACTGCTCTACATGCCAACCACCCTGCCCGGTGTGTCGATCACCAAAGCCAAGGAAATCCTGGCCCAGACCAACCGCCTGATCAAGACGGTCCCCGAAGTAGAGACGGTCTTCGGCAAGGTCGGGCGTGCGGACACCGCGACCGACCCGGCCCCGATTTCAATGATCGAGAGCTGGATACGGCTCAAGCCCCAGGACGAATGGCGCGACGGACTCACCGTCGAGGAGCTCATTGAAGACCTGGATGAACGGGTGAGGCTCCCCGGCCTAGTCAACAGCTGGGGTTATCCCATAAAAATCCGCACGGACATGATTTCCACCGGCATCCGCACACCGGTCGGGATCAAAATCTCCGGGGCGGACTTGAATGAGATCAGCCGGATCGCGCTGGACGTGGAAGCCGCCATCAAGAACGTCGGAGGAACGCGTTCCGCTTTCGCCGACCGGGTGGTCGGCGGGAAATACCTGGAAATCAATCCTGATCGGAATGAATTGGCGCGGCAGAACATCGACCTGGGCATGTTCCAGCGCATCATCCAGACCGCGCTGGGCGGCATGAAGATTTCCGAATCGGTTCAGGGCCGTGAACGCTACAACATCATGCTGCGCTACGAGCGACCCTTCCGCGAATACCCGGAAGACCTGGCCGATATTCTGGTGCCGACCCCGCAGGGACAGCATATCCCGCTGGGCGAATTGGCCAGCATCGAGTTCGTCGAAGGTCCGCCGATGATCAAATCTGAAAACGCGCGACTCACCGGCTGGGTATTCGTGGACATTGCGGACCGGGACATTGGATCCTACGTGGACGCGGCCCAGGACAGGGTGGCGGAAAAAGTGAAACTGCCCACGGGTTACGCAATTGAATGGTCCGGGCAGTTCGAGCAGTTGCTGGAGGCGAAGGCGCGAATGCAGATTGCCGTCCCGTCGGCCATCCTGATCATCTTCGTGCTGCTCATGCTGCATTTCGGCAGGCTGGATCGCACGCTCATGGTGATGCTGTCCTTGCCATTCGGCCTGATTGGGGGAGTCTGGGCGCTTTATCTGGCAGGCTACCATTTCTCCGTTGCAGTGGGTGTCGGTTTTATCGCGCTCGGAGGAATCGTCGCCGAAATTGCGGTCGTCATGCTACTTTACATCGACCAGCAGGTGCGCCAGCACACACCCGCGAACCGCACAGAACTTCTTGAGGCCATCATGCGGGGTGCTGTGTTGCGCGTTCGCCCCATCCTGATGACAGCGCTGATCATCATCGCGGGCCTGATCCCGATATTCCTCACCGAGGGCCTGGGGTCGGACGTAATGCGGCGCATCGCCCTGCCCATGGTTGGCGGCATGTCTTCAACGCTGATCCTGAGCCTCATCGCGATCCCCGTGGTTTACTGCCTGTGGGAGGGCCGCCATTTCAAGCAACAAGAGGAGCAACCTGGCCGATAAGAACCCGTCGCAGTACCGCCGTTTGTGAAAGGCACATTTTCCGAATCCGGCCGAGTGGCGGGGCCGGATTCTGTTAGAATGCGCACCCCGCAACCTGTGGACGACTTTCTGGAGCAACTTTTGGTCACCATCCGTCTATCCCGAGCCGGCGTGAAGAAGCGCCCGTTCTACCACTTGGTAGTCACCGATTCGCGTAAACCCCGCGACAGCGGGTACATTGAGCGATTGGGCTTCTTCAACCCCATTGCCACCGGCAAGGAAGAAGAGTTGCGCATCGACCAGGAGCGCGTACAGCACTGGCTGCAGCAGGGCGCGAAATTATCCGACCGTGCGGCGCAGCTGGTCCGCAAACACGCCAAGCTGCAGGCCGCCTGAGGCCATCCCCCTGGACACCCCCTCCGCCACGGACCTTCCCGGTTCCGCGGCTCCCGCCTATGTGCTGTGCGGTTACATCAGCGGCGTATACGGCGTGCGGGGTTGGGTCAAGATATATTCGTATACCCGCCCCATTGACAACCTTCTCCAGTACCGTCCATGGCAATTGCGCACCGGCGGGGACAGTAGCCTCCATGAGCTGGAGTCCAGCCGGCGCACCCAACGCGGCCTGATCGCCAAACTCCGCGGCATCGACGACCGCGACCAGGCGGAAGCGTTGCGCGGCCAGAAAATCTGGATTGATGCGGCTCAATTCCCGACTCTGCCAAAAGGCGAGTACTACCATCGCCAACTGCTGGGGCTGGCCGCATTCGATCAGCAAGGCGAGGCACTTGGGACCGTCGACCAGATCCTGGAGACCGGTGCCCACGACGTTTTGCTCGTTCGCGGAGAGCAGGAATATCTCATCCCTTACGCGCCCGGCGAGACTGTGCTCAAGATTGACCTGTCTCAAGGCCGGATCGACCTGCGATGGGACGGCGTGCGGGAGTGACGCCATGCGCTTTGATGTCGTCGCACTGTTCCCGGGAATTGTCGAGGCCGTTGTCTCCGAAGGGGTGGTCGGCCGGGCATGCGCTCAAGGAAAACTGGAAGTCCATTGCATTAACCCTCGTGATTTCACCAAAGACTCACATCACACTGTTGATGATCGCCCCTATGGCGGCGGACCCGGGATGGTCATGCAGTACGAACCGCTGGCGCTGGCGCACGAAGCGGCACACCGGGCGAACCCGAAAGCCCGCACGATCGCGTTGACCCCGCAGGGAATCCCCTTTACCCAGGCACTGGCACAAGAGACGACAGCAGAAAGCGGCTTGATCCTAGTCGCCGGACGCTATGAAGGGATCGACGAACGCTTCCTGCAACAACGGACCGATGCTGAGTGGTCGGTCGGCGACTACGTGCTGTCCGGCGGCGAGTTGGCCGCAGCCGTGGTGATCGACGCCGTTGCCCGCTTGTTGCCGGGTGTTCTCGGCTGTGCGGAATCGGCCGGGCAGGATTCATTCAGCGAGGGGCTTCTGGACTGCCCGCACTACACCCGGCCGGAAGAAATCGACGGCCTGCGTGTGCCAGAGGTGCTTTTAACCGGCGATCATGGCAAAATAGAACGCTGGCGACGGCGGGAAATGCTTGGACGCACCTATCGACGCCGCCCGGATCTGCTTGGACGTACCGCGCTGTCGGCGGAAGACCAGGCATTGCTGGACGAATACCTGAACGCAACCTCTGAGGACAAGAACCGTGAGCGCGACGATTGAGAAACTGGAAAGCGCCCAAATGCGCCAAGATCTGGCGGATGTTGAATTCGCCCCGGGCGACACGGTTGCGGTTTCGGTCAAGGTTCGGGAAGGCGAACGCGAGCGCTTGCAGATATTCGAGGGCGTGGTGATCGCCCGCCGCAACCGTGGTTTGAATTCTTCGTTCACGGTGCGGAAAATCTCGCACGGTGAAGGCGTGGAGCGCGTGTTCCAGATGCACAGCCCGCTGATCGACTCGATCAATGTCAAGCGCCGCGGAAAAGTGCGTCGCGCGAAGTTGTATTACCTCCGTGGCCGTACCGGCAAGGCCGCCCGCATCCAGGAAAAGCTCGGCGGGTGATCCCATGGCCGTGTCGGACGCCACCGGCTTCCAGAGTTTCGACACGCCTCTCGACGCGCCGATCGAAATCTATACCGACCGGCACGGCGTGTCGGCGATCTTCTTCAACCTGAATCATCAGAAGCGGCGTTCGGACCGTCCGAACGCCCTGACCCGCACTGCCGCACAGCAGCTCCGGGAATACTTCGAAGGAAAGCGTCGGACGTTCGATCTTCCGCTCTCATCCCTCGCCTTGGACAACCCCGTCACCGAGTACCGGCGCAAGGTGTGGAGTACGCTTCTGGAAATTCCTTACGGGCAGACCCGGACTTATACCGACATCGCCAAGAAAGCCGGAGGCAGTCCGCGTTCGGTCGGGACCGCTAATGGCCGCAATCCGCTTTGCATCGTCGTGCCTTGCCACCGCGTGGTGGGAAAAAATGGTCTCGGCGGCTACGGCGGACCGTTGATTCCCGAGAAAGGAGCGGAGCTTTTAGAAATCAAGCGTCGCCTTCTGGAGCACGAGCAACATCACGTTTGACGCCTTGGCTCCGGCCCAACCGCCGGGTCGCCCCGTCAAACGCAAGGCACCCCAAAAAGAGGAACGCGGCCACCGACACGATGGTCGGCCCGGCCGGAGTGTCGAGCCAAAGAGAGCCGTACAGTCCCAGCACGCTGGAAAGCACTGCGACCAGCACCGCGATCAGCGCCATTTGTTCCGGAGTTCGAGCCAAGGTCCTTGCCGCTGCAGCCGGAACGATCATCAACGCGACGACCAGCAAGGCACCGACCACCTGCATGCCCACGGCCACTACGGCAGCCACCAAGGCCATGTAAAGCAACTGGTTGCGTAAGGGCTTTGCGCCCTCGGCCGCTGCTAGGCCCTCGTGCAGGGTTGCCGCCACCAGCGGGCGCCAGATCACTGTCAGTACTGCGAGACCGAACAACCCGCCCAGCCCGATCAAAACCAAGTCATCCCGACCGACCGCCAGCACATCCCCGAACAGGTAAGCGGTTAATTCATACTGTCGGTAGTTGTCCGTCAAGGCCATGGCGACGAGACCGATTGCGAGAGTCGAATGCGCCAGCACACCCAGGATCGTGTCGCCCGCCAAGCGCGATATTCGCTGCAGCAGCACCACCGCCACTGCCACCAGAAATGCAACCCCGAACACCCCGGCTTCCGGGTTGAGCCCCAGGATCACGCCGAGCACCACACCAAGCAACGCAGAGTGCGCCATGGTGTCGCCAAAGTAGGCCTTGCGCTGCCACAGGATCACGCAACCGGTCGGCCCAGCCACCACCGCGACAGCCAGAGCCGCGAGCAGGGCGCGAAAGAAAAAATCGTCCAGCACGGGCGAGAGAATCAGACGTCCAGCGACTCGCCGTGGCACTGGTGGCGGACGTGCCGGTAAGCTTCCGCGCGAGTCCCGAACAACTGGTGAAATTCCGGATGGTCCACCGTATCCTCTGGCGCCCCCATGCAACGGATCGTGCCATTCAAGCAAACGACCCGGTCTGTCCGGCTCATCACGTAATGCAGGTCGTGGCTGGTCATCAGGGCCGCACATCCCCGGTGTTCGACAACCTCCGAGATCAACTGGTACAGTTCTGCCTCGCTGGAGAAATCGATGCCCCGTAGCGGCTCATCCATTACTAGAAGATCGGGGTTGCGTGACAGCGCCCGAGCCAACATGACTCGCTGGAATTCGCCGTGCGAGAGTTCACTGACTTGGGAACCGGACAAATGGTCGGCGCCGGTTTCCCGCAAGGCATCCGCAATGGTGCTGGCGGGACGGGGAGAAGTCAGTGTCATCAGACGCCGCACCGTCAACGGAAGGTCGAACTGAACCGGGTCGGTAGGCGGCACGTAGCCGACCTGGAGCCCGGAAATACGAGTCACACTTCCCGCATCCGGGCGATACAGCCCCAGCAGAGTCTTGAGCAAGGTACTCTTGCCGGCCCCGTTGGGGCCAACCACGGTCACGACCTCACCCGGGCGAATTTCGAGGTTTACGTCGTGAATGATCCAACGCCCACCCCGGTGCACTCCCGCGGAACGAACGCAGACCAGAGGTTCGCCCGAATCATGCGTCGGCATCTTCTGTCTCTTCAGCGCAATTGGGGCAATATCCGACGGCCTCCAGCAACCGGGAATGGATCGTGAAACCGGATTGCCGGGCTAATTGATCCATCATTGATTCCAGCTCGAGTTTTTCACCCTCCACGACAACACCGCAGGCCTTGCACACGAAAAGTACAGCGCCGTGCCGCTCGGCGAGCCGGTAGCAGGCGACATAAGCATTGCTGCTGGCAACACGATGCACCAGCCCCATGGACTCCAGGAAATTAAGCGCCCGGTATACCTGGACCGGAGCTCGGGCACGCCCGCCCCAGTCGAAACGCCTGAGAATCTCATAGGCGCCAAGGGCGCAATGGCTGTCGAGCAGCAACTCCAAAACTGCCCGCCGGTTCTCGGTCAGCCGCTTGTTGTGGCTCTGGCAGATCGCCTCTGCATGCGCCAAGGTATCCGAGATGCAGGACTGGTGGTCGTGCGGGGAGGTTGGTGGCAGGGATGCAGCAGTCATTTGGGTCATCACACGGACAGGATCAGCTCCGGCGATTGCACTGTAACATTATAACTTTAGGCGTCCGGCAGCTCGGGAAACGCCACCAGATGTTCCAAGTCAAAGCTCAAGCCGGTCTCTTCCCCTATTTCCAGATCCCTGTGGCTGGAAGCCAGCGCCAGCAGTCGGGTGCCAGATGGCAACCGCAGCGTGTACAGGGTGTCGTCGCCCTTGAAGGCTTTTTCGATCACTGTGGCGGAAATCGCGCCCTCCGGGTCGATCAGTACGTCATCCGGACGCAGCAGGATGTCCATGCGTGTTCCCGGGGGATGCGGATAAGCGTGATGTTCGTCTTGAACCCGGCCGATTTCGGTATCAAAAGCCCCTGCTTCGCGCAGGATGCCCTCGATAAAGACTCCTCGGCCGACAAGGCTCGCGACCTGTCGGGAGACCGGGCGATGGTAGATGTTGAACGGTGTGTCCCATTGCAGAATGGCGCCATCCTCGATAATCCCGACCTGATCACCCATGGCAAAGGCCTCATCCTGGTAGTGCGTCACGACGACTGCCGTGGAGCCGGTTTCCTTAAGGATGTTGCGGACCTCGAAACTCAGCCGTTCGCGCAGGTCGATGTCAAGACTGGCGAAGGGTTCGTCGAGCAACAGCAGGCGCGGCTGCGGAGCCAGAGCCCGAGCCAATGCCACCCGTTCTTGCTGCCCACCGGACAACTCGTGCGGAAAGCGGGAAATGCAGTGTTCCAGGCCAACGATTTCCAGCAGATTTCGAACAATCCGGTCCTGATCGGTTTTGGGTTCACGGCGAATTCCAATGGCAATGTTCTGCTCCACCGTCAGGTGCGGAAACAATGCGCGGTCTTGGAACACCATGCCGACCGGCCGGCGCTCCGGCGGAACATTGAACCCCGGCCGGGACATGACTTCACCCGCAATGCGGATTTCTCCCTCCAGGATCGGCTCGAAACCCAAGATGGCGCGCAACGTGGTCGTCTTGCCGCCGCCGGACGGTCCCAGCAAGGCGGCAATCTCCCCCTGCACGACTTCGAACGAAAAATCGTTCAGTGCCGGGCCGTCACCATAGGTACAGGAAATTCTCTTTACTTCCAGAAGCGCCATGACTTTCCCTCAGCGTCGGCCGCGAACAGCCAAAAGGAATACCGGAATCAGACCCGCCGCCACCAGCGCCACCGACGGCAGTGCAGCCCGCTCCCAGAGGCCTTCCGAAGACAGGCCGTAAATCCGAACCGCCAGCGTATCCCAGCCAAACGGACGCAGCAGCAAGGTGGCCGGCATTTCCTTCATCACGTCAACCAAGACTAATAACGCCGCCGTCAGCAGACCGGGGCGCAGGATCGGGATGTAAATCCGCCACACCAACGCCATCCCGCTGAAGCCCAACGATTGTGCGGCTTCCCGCATGCTGGGGCGGACCCGCTCCAGTGCGCTGTCGATCGGGTTGAACGCCAGCGCCAAAAACCGGGCGAAGTAAGCCAGTATAAGACTGAACACACTGCCGACAAAGAACCATGTCGCCTCGGTTCCGGTCAACCACAGCCAGATTTCGGCGACTTGGCGATCAATCCAACCCAACGACCACATCACGGCCACTGCCAGCACCGAACCCGGGATGGCGTAGCCCAAAGTGCCGATGCGCACGCTCGTCCGGGTCAGCCAGCTCGTGTCGCGCCGAAGGGCGTAAGCAAGAATCAGGCCTCCCGCCGTAGTTGCTACAGCCGCCATGGCGCCCAAGGCCAGGGTGTGGCTCAGCAGCGACAGATAGGCAAAATCCAGGTCATCGATCCAGGCCCAGGCCCACAGCAGGAGTTGCGTCATCGGAATGATGAACGCCAGGAGCAGAATCAAGCCGCAGTACGTGCTTGCCGCCGCTGCACGGAGGCCGTGCAGGCGGTAGGTGCGAAGATTCGGCGCACTGCCGCTGTCGTCGAATCGGGCTTTCCCACGCCCGCAGCGCTCCAGGTACAGCAGAATGAAAACGAACGTAAGCAGTAGGGATGCCAACTGGCTGGCGGCATTGAGATCGAAGAAGCCGAACCAGGCCTTGTAGATGGCCGTAGTGAACGTGTCGTAGTTGAATACGGCGACCGCGCCGAAATCGGCCAGCGCCTCCATGACGGCAAGGCTAACGCCCCCGATGATCGCTGGACGGGCCATCGGCAGGGCGATCCGAAAGAAACTCTCCCATGCCGTCATGCCCAGCGTACGAGCCGCCTCCAGTGCAGCCCGACCCTGCTTCAGAAAGGCCACTCGCGCCAGCAAATAGACATAGGGGTACAGCACCAGCACCATGACGGCCAGAACGCCGACGGAATGCCGTGCTTCAATGCTCCAGGAGGCCGGCAGATCGAAAGCCTGCCGCAAAAATCCCTGCACGGGCCCCTGGAAGTCGAGCAACCCGAGAAACACGAACGCCATCACGTAAGTGGGCAGGGCAAATGGCAACATCAGTGCCCAATCGAACCAGCGTCGCCCCGGGAACTCGCAAGTGCTAACCAGCCAGGCCAAGCTGACCCCGAGAATCAGGGTGCCAATCGCGACGCCGAAGATCAGCAGCAGAGTATTGCCGACCAGCGTCGGGAGTACGGTCGCCGCCAGATGCCCCCAGACCTCGGTGGCCGGGGCCAACCAGGCTCCGAAGATCACGATCAGCGGGACCAGAATGGCCGCCGCTAGAAACCGGCTACCCCAATACCAGAAACGACCGGAAAAGCCGGTAACCAATGTCACGGCACTGGAAGGTTCAGCGATAGCCAACCCGATCCATCAGGCGCACGGCTTCCGCCTGCAGGCGGCCTGCTTCAGCGAGATTCAGCGAATCCCCCTGGAATTCACCCCAGGCCTGGACTTCCGGTGCCGGAGGAGTGTCTTCCCGAACCGGGTATTCCAGGTTGAGTTCGGCGAACAAGCCCTGGGCCTCGGGCTGCGCCAACCACTCGAGAAACGCTTGCGCCGCCTCGGGGTGGGAGGAGACCGTCAGAAGGCCCCCGCCGGAAATATTGACGTGGACGCCCTGGGAGTCCTGGTTCGGCCAGAACAGGGCAAGCTTGAGATCCGGCTCCTTGCGCATCAACCGGCCATAGTAGTAAGTATTGACGATGGTGACGTCGCACTGCCCCATCGCGACCGCCTGCAGCGCCTTGGTGTCGTTGGAGAAAGGTTCGGCCGCGAGGTTTGCGACCCAACCCTTCACGATCTCTTCGGCCGCTTCTTCGCCGTGATGCGCGATCAAAGTCGCGACCAGCGACTGGTTGTAGACTTTCTTGGAGGTGCGCAGGCAAAGCCTCCCCTGCCACTTCGGGTCTGCCAGATCCTCGTAGGAGGAGAGATCGTCGGGAGAGATTCTTTCAGTGTTGTAGGCCAGAGTACGCGCCCTTTTCGAGAATCCGAACCAGCGGTTCTCCGGGTCGCGCAAAGCGGCCGGGACGGATTGGGCCAGGGCTTCTGAATCAACCGGCACCAGCAAGCCGCGCTCGGCGGCATGCCAGAGGTTCCCGGCGTCCACCGTCAAGAGGATGTCGGCCCCGCCGTTTTTGCCCGCTGCGGCAAGGCGTTCCAGGATCGGGCCCGGCTTCCCGGTATGCAGGTTGAACTGGATGCCGGTCTGTTTCGTGTAGAGTTCCAACACCGGCTCGATCAGATGCGCCTTGCGCGAGGAATACAGCGTCAGCGTGGCCGGGTCGGCGGCCGTCAGGACAGGCTGAATCACCAAGGCCCCCAGCAGGACCAGAGCCAGTTTTCTCATTGCAGAAGAAAACAATGAATGAGAATGACTATTATTAGAATTTCTATATAGCTGTCAACCTGATCCAACGCCAAGCCCACGGCAGCGCGTGGTGCTTGCTGCTTTTATAATGCGGCCTCCCCATATTTCAGACTCGGCAGACAACCCATGGAAACGGATCGGAAACCCCCACCTCCCGGGCCGGCCCAAATGATTGTTTCGGTCCATGAACCCTCGCTCGCGGAAGGTGCCCGCCCGGTTGCCCGGTCACACGCTAAACAATTGCTGCAGCGTGCGGAAAGGTTCGAAAAGATTGTATTTGACTTCCGTGGCATAGAGTGGATTTCACCAGCATTCGCGGACGAAATCTTCCGGGTCTTTGCCCTGCAGCACCCGGCAGTCGAACTGGTCGCAGTGAATACAAATTTGAATGTGGAGAAAATGGTCGCGAAAGCAAGAAATGATCTGGAAATATCCCTGAGGGGCGACTAACTCAAGATTGATCGACCTGGCGCCCTATCACGCAGGCTATTGTTGCTCAATTCGGTAGAATATTGCGCGGTAATGGTTTATAATTGCGCGTATGTGTGATCGCGCAATAAACCGATATGGCAAGACTCTTTCGCGATGAGGACCTGGAGGCGATCGAGCGCATTGTCCAACAGCACCCCGAAGGAATAGCGGCGCGACAAATCGGCGGGTTGCTGCCGACCGCACCACCGCATCGCACACTTCAGAATCGGATCAGGGCCCTAGTCGGGTCCGGGCGCCTAGTCATGGAAGGGGCGGGTCCCGAAACGCGCTATCGCATGCCGAAAACGGTCGAGATTGAGGCCAGTCACACGTTTGCTGGTACCACCACTTACACAGTACGAGTCGAAGTCGTTCCGCCTTTATCCGAAGCTGGTACCGAGATTCAGGAATATGTCTCCCAGCCGGTCGGAGCACGCAAGCCGGTCGGCTACGACCGATCCTTTCTCGATTCATACCGGCCCAACGAAACCTTCTATCTCTCGGAGGAGGAGCGCGGGCGCCTCCAGGAGACAGGCCGGTCGGATAGCACCGAACAACCAGTCGGCACCCATGCCCGGAAGATCCTGGACCGGTTGCTGATCGACTTGTCGTGGAACTCCAGCCGCCTTGAAGGTAATACCTATTCCCTGTTGGAAACCAGCCATCTACTTGAACTTGGCGAAGAAGCGAAGGGAAAACAGCAGAGCGAGACGCAGATGATCCTCAACCACAAGGATGCCATCCAGTTTCTCGTCGATGCGGTAGAGGGCATCAACTTCAACCGGTACACCCTCCTCAATCTTCATGCGTTGCTGGCGAACAATCTACTGCCCGACCCTGATGCGGAAGGACGGCTTCGGCATGCCAGCGTCGGCATCGGGGGCTCAGTTTTCCATCCCCTGGAGATCCCGCAACTCATTGAAGAATATTTTGACCGGATCCTCGCCACTGCCTCAGCAATCCACGACCCCTTTGAGCGGTCCTTCTTCGCGATGGTGCAACTTCCCTACCTGCAACCATTCGACGACGTCAACAAACGAGTGTCGCGGCTGGCCGCGAACATTCCGCTAATCCAGGAAAACCTGTCGCCATTGTCTTTCGAGGATGTTCCCAAACAGTTATACACCGAGGCTATGCTCGGCGTGTATGAGACGAACCGGATCGAATTGCTCCGAGACCTGTTCATTTGGGCCTACCGGCGTTCGGCCGTTCGCTACGCTGCCGTGCGGCAGTCCATGGGCGAGCCCGACCCGTTTCGCATGCGCCATCGGGCTGCATTGCGTGAAGTCGTCGGCGCAGTCGTCCGCGGGTGCATGGACAAAAGACAGGCTTCCGCACATGTCCATGCGTGGGCACGGGAACAGGTTTCGGAGTCAGAATATCCCCGGTTCTGCGAAATTGCCGAAAAAATACTTTTGGGTCTGCATGAAGGGAATTTCGCCCCCTACGGGATCCGGCCAACAGAATTTGCGGCATGGCGAAAACGCTGGAAAACCTGAGTGCAATCACCCGTATGGGTAGCATATGGTTCCGTGCTCCTATAATGCGGATTCGACTTTTCTGGATTGAGTCCGCCAGCTTATGGAAACAGACGCAATCAAGGCACGCATGGGAATCTCGTCCAACGAAATCGCTGCTTTCTGCAAGCGCCAGGAAATCACGGAACTGGCACTGTTCGGCTCCGTGCTGCGCGATGACTTTGGGCCTGACAGTGAAATCGACGTACTGGTGAAATTCGGCCCCAACGCAAAACTGTCGTTTCTTGCCTTGGATCAGATGGAAAAAGAGTTGAGCAAGATGCTCGGCCGCCCGGTCGATCTGATTGAAAAAGTGGCGATAGAAAAAAGCCCGAACTGGGTTCGCCGGGAAAATATCTTGGGTTCCGCGAAAACAATCTATGCGGCATGACCCGTCCTATCTGGTCGACATGCTGCTTGCGGCACGCAATGCGGTGGAATTCACTGGTGGGCTAACGCAGCAGAAATTCGCGCAGGACACGCTGCGCCAAAATGCTGTCGCGAAAGCCGTAGAGATCGTTGGAGATGCAGCCTCTCGCCTCAGTGTCGAGACCAAGGCAGAATCCCCGGAAATTGAATGGGGCAGGATGATCGGGATGCACAGCCGCCTTGCCCATGGATGCTTCGCGATCAACTGTGGCCGAGTCTGGAAAGCGGTACAGGACGATTTGCCCAAGCTGATTTCTCAATTGGAATCAATCGTGCCCCCAGAACAGAAGCGGTCGAACTGACTGATCACATCTGGGTATGCCCCAAGCCTGTACTCTGACTTTGAGTTTTTCTCGCACCAAGACACGGAATACTTGATGCGCTTGTCTTGGAATGAAGTCCGTGCCCGTGCCGCCAACTTTACTAGCGAGTGGAAGGACGCAGCCTATGAAAAAGGAGAAACGCAGAGTTTCTACAACGACTTCTTTGATGTATTCGGCGTGAAACGACGGTCGGTCGGTCGATATGAGAAACATGTACACAAATTAGATAACAGTTGGGGATTTATCGATCTGTTCTGGCCTGGAGTCTTGATTGTCGAACAGAAAAGTGCCGGGAAAAATCTTGCTGACGCTTACGATCAAGCTGAGGAGTATTTTGATGCACTGCCTGAGCACGAGCGCCCCCGTTACATCTTGGTAAGTGATTTTCAAGCCTTCGAGCTTCACGATCTTGACGAACGCGAGAAAGTTTCTTTTCACCTCAAAGAGTTGCCTTCACACGTTGAGGCTTTTGGCTTCATCCTCGGCATCCAGCGCCGAGTTTTTCGGGATCAGGATCCTGCAAATATCAAGGCTTCCGAACTGGTCGGGCAACTACACGACCGGATGAAAGCCGCGGGGTACCGAGGCCATGATTTGGAAAGGTTTCTTACTCGGATTGTTTTCTGCCTGTTTGCAGACGATACTGGAATCTTCGAGCCTCGCGACATTTTTCTCGACCTGATCGAATCGCGAACGAATGAAGATGGATCGGATACCGGGTCACGATTGGCTGAATTATTCCAAGTGCTGAATACACCAGAGTCTAAGCGCCAAAAGACGCTGGATGAAGATTTTGCTCGTTTCCCCTATGTCAACGGAGATTTGTTCGACAGGGCGTTGAGCATTCCTTCTTTTGATAGAGCCATGCGCGAGGCATTACTAGATGCCTGTCGATTCGATTGGTCGAACATTTCGCCTGCTATTTTCGGCGCGCTGTTCCAGTCAGTCATGGACCCCAAGGCTCGCCACGCCGACGGTGCGCATTACACGACTGAAGGCAACATCCTGAAAGTGATCGAACCTCTGTTCCTAGATGATCTGCACAATGAATTCAAACGTCTGAAATCCAGAAAGGATCGCCGTCGGCGTCCCGACTTGCTGAAGTTTCAGGAGAAACTGGGAGAAATGCGGTTCTTTGACCCGGCCTGCGGATGCGGTAATTTCCTGATCATCGCCTACCGAGAACTGCGCGCGCTTGAAATCGAGGTGATGAAAGAAATCTATCCCAGTGGCCAGTTGGACGCCCTAGCGGGTGAGTTGTCCGTGATTGACGTGGATCAGTTCTACGGTATCGAGATCAACGAGTTCCCTGCCCGCATCGCGGAAACCGCCCTGTGGATGATGGATCACATCATGAACAACCGCCTCAGTCTGGAGTTCGGTCAAACCTACATACGGATTCCCCTGAAGAAATCACCCCGTATCCTGCATGGAGATGCCCTGGAGACAGATTGGGCCAAGTTTTGCGCACCGGAGAAATGCTCTTATGTGTTCGGCAACCCTCCCTATCTCGGCGCGAAAATTCAGAATAGGGAACAGCGTGCTCAAGTGCATCGAATCGCGGCCTTGGGCAAGAAAACCGGGACGCTTGACTACGTATCCGCCTGGTTCATCAAGGCTGGAGAATATGTCCGGAAAAGTTCCGCCCGCATCGGCTTCGTTGCGACGAATTCGATCACTCAAGGCGAGCAGGTCGGACAACTTTGGCCGATTCTGTTTGACCGCCACAAACTGGAGATCGCATTTGCACACCGAACCTTTGCCTGGGGTTCGGACGCGAAGGGCAAGGCACATGTGCATGTCGTAATCATTGGACTTAACCGACGAGAGAATGCACAGGCAAACGTACGTCTTTTCAACTATCCCGACATCAATGGCCAGCCGGAAGAAACCCGGCATCCTGCCCTGTCTCCTTACCTGTTCGACGCCAGTGGACTTACCAATCCCCACTTGACGGTACAAGAAGAAAGCAAGCCTATCAACGGAATGAAGAAGTTGATCATCGGCTCCAAACCCATCGACGGAGGGCATTACATTTTCGATACCGAAGAACGACTCAAATTCCTAGAAGCCGAACCCGATGCCGAGCCTTTCCTGCGTCCCTTTGTTGGAGCCCGCGAGTATCTTCAGGGTGGAGAACGATGGATTCTGGCCTTGCATGACGCTCAGCCCGATGTGCTGGCACGGCTGCCGCACGTGCGGGAGCGGATTGCTGCTGTCCGCGCCTATCGGGAAGCCAGCAAGAGCATTCCAACGCAGAAGCTTGCAGAAACGCCCACGCTCTACCATGTCAACGTCCTCCCTACTGCACCGTTTCTGGCTATTCCTGAAGTCAGCTCGGAACGGAGAGAGTATGCACCCCTCGGCTGGTTGGAGCCACCCGTCATTCCGAGTAACAAACTGCGTCTGTTGTCCAATGCAACCCTTATTGATTTCGCGCTTCTCACCTCTGCCATGCACATGGCGTGGATGCGTTATGTTGGCGGGAGGCTAGAAAGTCGCTATCAGTACTCAGTTGGCGTCGTCTACAACACTTTTCCGACACCGCCTGCTTTCAGAAAGAAAAACGCCAGCCTTTCCAAACTGGAACCTTTGGCCCAGGCCGTCCTGGATGCCCGGGCTGAATATCCTGACGCGACGTTGGCTAACCTTTACGATCCGGACCTGATACCGCCCGGTTTGCGCAAAGCACATCAAGCACTTGACCGGGCCGTGGATAGACTCTACCGCCGGACTAAATTTTCTTCCGAACGTGAACGCATTGAGCATTTGTTCACACTATATGAAAAAACTTGTGTCGAGTTGCAGAAATAACCATAGGTACAGTACATGGCTAATCCCGAACACATTGAATGGCTCCTAGCCCGCATTTCTCACCAACATAAAAACGGCTGGGATTTTCCGAATTCAT
>CAZRSJ010000015.1:0-30509 GCA_964602805.1 uncultured Chromatiales bacterium
GCGCGACTCTCACCGCGGCCCGCCGGGTGTTCTCATATGTTTATGAACCTATGCAATGGTTTGCGGGCTAGAGCTGACTGGCTCGGCACTCCGCCCGAACCGAAAATTCCCGGCTTAAAAAGAAAAGGGGGGCGTTTCGAATCGAAACGCCCCCCCCTTGTCTCCCGAGATCAGGCGATGTCGAAACGGTCAAGGTTCATGACCTTGTCCCATGCCTTCACGAAGTCCTGCACGAACTGCTCCTTGGCGTCCCCGCATCCGTAGAATTCCGCGAGAGCCCGAAGTTGCGAGTTTGAACCGAAGATCAGATCGACGCGCGTGCCGGTCCACTTCACTTCATCCGTAGCGCGGTCGCGACCCTCGAACAAGTCGCAGTCTTCCGAAGTCGGAGTCCAGGCGACGCCCATGTCGAGCAGATTCGCGAAGAAGTCATTGGTCAGCGCTCCGGGCTGATCCGTGAAAACTCCGTGTTGGGTCTGTCCGACATTCGTGTCCAGGACACGCATTCCGGCGACGAGGACCGCCATCTCGGGTGCGGTCAACGTCAGCAGCTGCGCCCGGTCGACCAACAACTGCTCCGGCGTGGCGTTGTGTTTCGCCTTGAGATAGTTGCGGAACCCGTCTGCAGTGGGTTCGAGAGGGGCGAAGGAGTCGGCATCCGTTTGCTCCTGAGTCGCATCCGCACGGCCCGGCGTGAACGGAACCGTCACGTCGCATCCGGCGTTCTTCGCGGCTTGTTCGACACCCGCGCATCCCGCCAGGACGATCAGGTCGGCAAGCGAAACCGCTTTCCCGTTCGAGACCGAACCGTTGAATTCCTGCTGGATGGCTTCCAGTGCCTGCAGCACGCTCGCCAGCTGCTCCGGCTGGTTGGCTTCCCAGTCTTTCTGGGGTGCCAGGCGGACACGCGCCCCGTTGGCGCCTCCCCGCATGTCGGAACCGCGGAAAGTCGATGCCGAGGCCCAGGCCGTGGAGACCAACTGGGAGACCGACAGTCCCGAAGCCAGGATCTTGGCCTTCAGGTCGGCAATGTCCTGCTCGTTGACCAGCGTATGGGTCACGGCGGGAACGGGATCCTGCCAGATCAGGTCTTCCTGCGGAACTTCCGGGCCAAGATAGCGGGAGCGGGGTCCCATGTCGCGGTGGGTCAACTTGAACCATGCACGGGCGAACGCGTCTGCGAACTCCTCGGGGCTCTCGTGGAAACGCCGCGAGATCTTCTCGTAGGCCGGGTCCATTCTCATGGACATGTCCGCCGTGGTCATGATCGGAGCATGACGCGTGGACGGATCGTGCGCATCCGGCACGTCGTCGGCTCCCGCGCCATCTTTCGGGACCCACTGCCACGCACCGGCAGGGCTCTTCGTCACTTCCCACTCGTAGCCGAACAGGTTGTCGAAATAACCCATGTCCCACGTGACCGGATCGCTGGTCCATGCGCCTTCCAGCCCGCTGGTGATGGCGTCGCCGGCCTTGCCCGAGCCGTGGCTGTTGGCCCAGCCGAGGCCTTGCTCCTCGATGCTGGCGCCTTCGGGCTCCGCCCCCACGAACTCATCCGCGCTGGCTGCGCCGTGGCATTTGCCGAACGTGTGCCCACCGGCGGTGAGGGCGACGGTTTCCTCGTCGTTCATCGCCATGCGGGCAAAGGTCTCGCGGACGTCGGCCCCCGAGGCGACCGGGTCGGGATTGCCGTCCGGTCCTTCCGGGTTCACGTAGATCAGGCCCATCTGCACGGCCGCAAGCGGATTTTCGAGATCGCGCTCGCCGGAATAACGTTTTTCTCCGAGCCACTCTTCCTCGACGCCCCAGTAGATGTCCTCTTCCGTCTGCCAGACGTCTTCGCGCCCGCCACCGAAGCCGAACGTCTTGAAGCCCATCGATTCCAGGGCGCAGTTGCCGGCCAGGATCATCAGGTCGGCCCAGGAGATTTTCTTGCCGTACTTCTGTTTGATCGGCCACAGCAGCCTGCGCGCCTTGTCGAGGTTGCCGTTGTCCGGCCAACTGTTGACCGGGGCAAAGCGCTGGTTGCCGGTTCCGGCGCCGCCGCGGCCGTCACCGATCCGATAGGTGCCGGCGGCGTGCCACGCCATGCGAATGAAGAAAGGTCCGTAGTGACCGTAGTCGGCCGGCCACCAATCCTGCGAGGTCGTCATCAACTCGCAGAGGTCCTGTTTCAGGGCGTCGTAGTCGAGGCTCTTGAATTCCTCGGCATAGCTGGTGCCGTTGGTGGGCTTGGACTGGACGGAATGCTGATGCAGAACGTTGACGTTCAACTGATCCGGCCACCATTCCCGGTTTGTCGTGCCGCTGCCGGCCGGATGGCTTTCCAGCATCGACTTGACTGGACATTGACTCTCAGCCATGAAAATTGCCTCCTTGTTTTTGTTTTTCGGTTTTTTGCCGCTGGTGTTAGAAAATTGCCTACGCGTAGGGCTTGCGCCCCCATCCCGGGAGCGCGGTTCACGATAGCATAAAATTGGACAGTGTCCAAATTGTGACAGTTGTTCCCGTTATTGGTTCAGCCGCAAGACTCCAGGCATCCGGAGATGCCGGCTGCGGCGGTCATCAGTATGGCTTCCAGACAGTAAGGGCCTAGGCAAGACCGATGCCCAGCAAGATGAAAACCCAGTCGCCCATTTGATGCTACAGCTTGGCAGCCTGAGAGGCTCAATTCTATGCCCGTCCCCGCAGCAGGTTCACGCCCATCGCCCCAAGCAGCAGTGGCAGGGTCGCGTCGATCAGCATCCAGAGGACGGAGGACGCATCGGCGCCTGCCGGCGCGTAATTCGGGTTCAGCAGGTTGAAGTAGCTCCAGAGCAGCAGGATGCCGACGGCCAGGAAACCGTAGAAAAGCACGTTGGCGGCCAGGTACTCCCGGGTGACCGTCTCGCCTCCCTCGCGGTCGACGGCGCGTTTGCGCAGGTACGCGAAGATGGTGCCCACTGCCCATGCCAGCACCATCGGCGGATCGAGCAACATCCAGAACGGGCTGTAGGGCTGCCCCGGTTCGGACACGTGGTACAGCGGTTCGACCACCGTGTGGACCGCGACCGCAATGGCCATGACGATCAGCGCCAAGCCTAAGATTTTGTTCACCATGAGATTTCCCTCCTCCCGAGACGATGTGCACAGAATACCACGAGCCTTTCGGGCTCACAAATTCAGGCAGATTTCTGGGCGGGAGCGGCGTGTTTCGTGTCGCAGGAGACTCTTGCGGTGCTTGCCCTAAAAGGCATTTGAGTTGATAATACGCGCCCCCAACGACAGAGGGGACGAACGGATCATGAGCGAAATCGATTTCAACCTGTCCGCAGAGCCGCGCAAGGAGACCGGAACCAGCGCGATGCGGAAGATGCGGCGTGCAGGCCAACTGCCCGGCGTGGTCTATGGCGCGGGGGGCGAGGCCGTTCCGATCACCTTGTCGGGTTTCGAGGTTTCCCGCCACCTGGAACATGAGGCCTTTTATTCGCACGTCCTGAACCTCAAGCTGAAGGGCAAGAAAGAAAAGGAACAGGTCATTCTGCGCAGCGTCCAGCGCCATCCGGTCCGTTCGGACGTGCTGCTGCATATCGACCTGCAGCGCATCAGCAAGGATGCGAAGATCAAGATGACGATCCCGTTGCACTTCAAGGGCGAGGACATCGCGCCCGGCGTCAAGGAGCAGAGCGGGCTGATCAGCCACCTGATGACGGAAGTGGAGGTTTCCTGCCTGCCTTCCGACCTTCCGGAATTCATCGAAGTCGACATTTCCGAATTGCATATCGGCGAACTGGTTCATCTTTCCGACCTGGCGATCCCGGAAGGTCTGGAATTGGTCGAACTGTCGCACGGACACGACCATCCCGTGGCCACCATCCATGTCCGGAAAGAGGAGCCGATCGAAGAAGAAGAGGTGGAAGTCGAAGAGCCTGAGGGCGAGGAAGGCGAGGCCCAGGAAGCCGCCGAGGGCGAAGAGAAAGACGCGGATTCTGCCGAAGAAGAGTCCTGATCCGGGCTGGAACGATGGCGGAATCAGGCGATGCGGTCCGGTTGATCGCAGGGCTTGGCAACCCCGGCACGGAATACGCCCGCACCCGACACAATGCCGGATTCTGGTTGGTCGATGCACTGGCCGACCGGTTGGGCGCGCACCTGAAGCCTTCCAAGCAACTGAAAGGCGAAACCGCGTCAGTCGAAGTGGACGGGCATCCGCTTCGCCTGTTCAAGCCGAACTCCTACGTCAACGTGAGCGGCGCCTCGATCGCGGCGGCCTGCCGTTACTTTCGGATTCCCGCCTCGGCCCTGTTGGTCGCGCATGACGACATCGACCTGCCGGACGGCACGGCACGCCTGAAGTTTTCCGGAGGGCACGGCGGCCACAAGGGCATCCGCGATCTCTCCCAGCACCTCGGCAGGGAATTCTGGCGCCTGAAGCTCGGTGTCGGGCACCCCGGGCGGGCTTCAGAGGTCGTAGGCTACGTGCTCAAGCCGCTGTCGAGTTCGGACCGTGCCGCGGTGGACCAAGCGGTGCAGCAGGTGTTGGAGTATGCCGGCAGTCTTGTCGCGGGAGATTTCCAGAGCGTCATGAACGCGTTGCATGACCCGAACGGCCCGACCGGATGAGCCTAAAGTGCGGCATTGTCGGGTTGCCCAACGTCGGGAAGTCCACGCTGTTCAATGCCCTGACCTGTGCCGAAGCGGCAGCCCAGAATTATCCGTTCTGCACGATTGACCCGAACCAGGGCGTGGTGCCGGTTCCGGATCGTCGCCTTGACCGTTTGGCGGATCTGGCGGGATCGGCGCGGCGGATCCCGGCCACGGTAGAGTTCGTCGACATCGCCGGACTGGTCCGGGGCGCTTCGCAGGGCGAGGGGCTCGGCAACCAGTTCCTCGCGCATATCCGCGAGGCGGATGCCATCGCCCAGGTCGTGCGGTGCTTCGATGACGACAATATCGTTCATGTAGACGGGGCGATCGACCCGGTTCGGGATTGCGAGACGATCCAGACGGAACTGCTCTTGGCCGACTTGGGGACGGCGGAGCGGTCGCTTGAGAAATGTCGGCGGCAGGCCAAGACCGGCGACAAGGAGGCCCGTACGGCGCAGGCCGTGCTGGAGACGGCCTGTAAAAAACTCGACCAAGGCATCCCGGTGTGTGAGCAGGGGCTGGGCGAGGTGGAGCGAGGCGTGCTGAGCCCGCTTTTCCTGCTGACGGCCAAACCCTCTCTTTTCATCGCCAATGTTGACGAGGAGGGCTTTTCCGGCGGGAATGACGCCCTGCGTGCACTGGAGGAATACGCGCGAGGGAAAGAGGCCGCTGCCATCCCGATCTGCGCGGCCCTGGAATCCGAGATCTCCCGGCTTGACTCGGAGGGCCGGGCGGAGTTTCTGTCAGACCTGGGTCTGTCCGCGCCAGGATTGGACCGGGTGATCGAGGCGGCCTACCGGCTTCTGGGTTGCATGACGTATTTCACGGCGGGGCCGAAGGAGGCGCGGGCGTGGACAATTCGCGGGGGCATGCGCGCCCCGCAGGCAGCAGGCGTGATCCATACTGATTTCGAGAAAGGGTTTATCTGTGCGGAAGTGATCGCCTATGAGGATTACATTGCCTGTGGTGGGGAGGCGGGCGCCCGGGAAGCAGGCAAGAGTCGCACGGAAGGCCGGGATTACGAAGTGCGGGAAGCGGACGTCATCCACTTCCGCTTCAACGTGTAGAGGATGGATCAGGGGGCATGCGGCCTGCCGTCCTTGGTCGGAAGGTTCTGGATCGCTTTCCCCGCCGATTGTTCGGCAACCATCAAGTCGAACTGGGACTGAAGGCTGATCCAGAATTGAGGGCCGGTACAGAACCAGTGGCCGAACCTCAATGCAGTGTCGCCAGTGATTGATCGCTTGCCCCTGATGATCTGACTAATGCGGTTGGGTGGCACATCGATTTGACGGGCAAACTCGGTTGGAGTGATCCCGATCTCAGCAAGTTCGTCCTGAAGGATGGCGCCGGGGTGGACAGCTCTTGAAAACATGATTCCTCCTCTAAAGGTTCAGTGGTAATCCTGAATTATCACGTTGCTGGGGCCTGTCTGACCGTCTGGCCACTCGAAACATAGCCGCCATTGCCGGTTGATTCGAATAGAGTACCAACCGAGACGGTTGCCCTTGAGAGCCTCAAGCCGATTGCTGGGCAATACGCGCAGGCTTTCCAGGGCAGGCGCCGCATTCAGGATCGAAAGTCGTTTCTCCGCTTGCTCTTCAAACCCGTGAAATGCGGGGACATGAATTCCTTTCGCGAAATTCTCAGTCCTCTTGTCGCAATAACTCAGGATCATGGATTATAGAAATAATGACGATGTACGTCAAGCGTCTTTTCTTCTGCTCGGGAGGTTCGGCCGCATATTTCCCTGTTTTTGCCTCATGCCCGAGTGGCTTTGGGGTTTCCGGTATTTTCGAGTGGCCATATATGTCTTATTACCTCTTTGAATCAGGCCCCCTACGGGTAGATCAGGTAGTATGGAACCAGTATGGGGAAACCAGGATAGTGTTCGATCACTTCCTCGATCGGCTTGATCCGATGGTGGCCCCGCTTGGCGTACTCCACGTACTTCCGGTACCAGCGATCCTTCTCGCTCCACCCCCGGAAGTTCTTTGCGGTGAATGACCGGGTGGAATTCGAGACCGACCCGGCAACCCCGCCCGCTTCGACGATCTGCTGGTGGCAGGCCTGATCGGTTAATCCGAGTTCGACGCACTTGGAATACGTGTGCGGAATGGAGCCCGGAGTCTCGTCCGAGGCCAAGCTGGTGCCCGAACCCGTCAGGATTATGGATACGAGCAGCATGAAAAGGTTGTATGGCGTCATTTTCTAAAACTCCTGCTCAATACGAGCATTTGACGAACACGGCGATGGTGGCCGTGTCTGAGGTGGCGGTTTCCTCGCCCCCGGAACCGGTGATGACGGCCTGGACCCGCCAGGAATTGGAGAGTTCATCCACCGGCAGTTGAATGCCATGCAGCGCCCGGCCGCTCGGTGTCGAGACCCGGTTCAGCGCGGTGAGGATTCTCGGGACCATGCCGTTCGGGCAGGTCGGCTTGCGGATCAGGTCGCCGGGACCGGCCACGGTGGCGAACTGCACGGAATTAAGCAGGGTCTGCCCGGTCTCGGTCACTACGTCGCGGGCGCCGAACAGGTATTGGTTGCCCAGGTTCCAGGTCGCGGTCGGGCTCTTGGAGCCGTCCAGCGGCATGAATTCGCCGCCCCCGCCGCCCGGACTGGTGGGCTTGGGGTAATGCACGGTGAGGACGGCGCCGGAAGCCGAGGCACCCGGAATTTTCCGGGCGAGATGGGTCGCCTGTTCGGTGCTTTCGGTGGTGGACGTGATGGTGAAGTGTCCGGCATCGCAGGACAGGGCGTATTCGGTCGGGTTCCCCCCGGAGTCCAGGTACGGGGAAGTTTTGGGGGCTCCCTTGAGAAGGCTTTTCGCGTGCAGTTCCTCGTAGGCCCCCTGGCACAGGAGTATCTCGAGCGGCCATTTGCCTTCATTGATGGCGTAGTGCTGCGCTGCGTTGGCCAGCCGGTAGATTTCCCCGGCTGCCTGTTCGGTCTGGTCGCGTTCGATATCGTCGATTAAACGGCGGGTCACGCTGAGTTGCAAGGTTCCGGCGAGGATCGAAAACAGCGCCAAGGTGACGGCCAGTTCCAACAGGCTGAAGCCGGATTGGCGCGCGCGCCGGCCAACTCCAGGATGTTTCATTCGCCCTTCTCCCGGATTTCGCGCAGTCGGCGTGCCCGCCAGAACGGGATGCGGAGTTCCGAGGCCGAAAAGGGGGCTCGCACGGCTTCGGTTTCTCCATCAATCAGAATGCGGGGGTCGTCACCGTCGAGCGCGACCCGGTAGGTTTGTCCGTCGCCCAGACGGGCTGGAACCGAGAGGTGGGGCAGGGCGGTTTGCAGGTCGGCGGCGGTGGCGACATCGCCGGTGAGCAGGCCGTCCCGGTGTGCGCGGGCGGCCAGCGATGCGATATACCGGCTTTCAGTCCACTTCACACGGATTTGCCCCGCATCAATGCGTGCACCGGCGAACGAGCCGATCAGGCCGATTGCGAGGCCCGCCACCGCCAGTGCGACCAGCACTTCCGGCAGGGTGAACCCTTGCTGTGTGACGGCCTTCATTGGACGGAGATCGAGTAAATCGGAACCAGAAATCCCTTGATCAGCAACAGCATGAGGGTCAGGATCAACCCCGAGTAAAACCAGCGGGTCCAGCGCACGGTTCGTTCCAGGTGCCAACTGATTTCGGTGTGCAGGTTGGTCTGTATGGCCGAGAACAGGTGTGGAAGCTGTGCCGTCGGCGCATCCTCGAACCGGTACAGCCCGACTGTCAGGGTGTGGCTGAAATAGCGCTCGGACAGGCTCTGCGAAAGGCTGTGTCCGGTGCGCAGGCGCGTGTACAGGTACTGGCTGGCACGCTTTCCGAGCAGGGGATGCAGCGAGCGCACCAGGTCGGCGAGATGGATGCCCTTGCGGAAGGCCGGGGCGAGGACGGCGAGCAGTACGGAAGAACGTTGCCCGCGCACTAGGGCATCGATGTCGCGTAGCGGGGGGAGCGTCCGGATGCGGTTCCAGAACCGGTATCCGGTGAAGGCGGCTATGGCGACTGCGCCCAGCGTCAGAGGCAGATACCGGGTCAGCAGGGCATGCAGGGTCATCAGAATGTCGGTCGCGAGGGTCGTTTGGATCTCGACGCGGCCGGACAGGCGGTCGAGCAGCATCTGGAACAAGAATGGCGTGAGGGCGAGCAGGCCGAGCGCGGCCGCCGTGTACAGGCCGGCGCGCAACAGGGGGGCATGGAGTTTCTCCCGGCTTTGCCGCTGGCGATCCAGGAACTCCGCCGCCTGCAGCAACATGTCGGGAACCTGCCCGAGGCGCTCTCCCTCGCGGCACAGGGCAACGGCGAAAGGGTGCACATTGAGATGCAGCAGGAGTTCGGCGGGAGCCAGGCCGGCCAATCCCGCAGCACTTCGGGAGCGCCGGTTCCGCCGCAGCGTCGGGAGTTGCGCGACCATCCGGTCCAGTTCATCGGGCGTCAGGCTGCCGCGGCTTAGTTGCATGGACATCTGGGCCAACAGCAGGCGCTGTTCGTTGAGATCGACCCGTCTCAGGCCCAGCCATTCCTTCCAATGCCGCCGAACCGACAGCACCCGGCGGTGGGCGACCGCCGGGTGCTGGCGCGCGGAATCCGGGCTGTCCGCATCCACCGCGAGCGGGATGGTGGCGCCCTGCGGCGACAAGCAGCGCACGGCGTAAAGGGTCACGATCAGGGAATCCGGTAGTTCACCGTCAACGTGTCGTCGTCGCCGTCGTAGGCAGTCGAACTGACGGCCGACCCCGATGCAAGCCCGAGGGCGGTGGCGAGATCGGGACCGAAAGCGTCCGCATCCTCGGCGCCGGAGAGCACCCAGCTGAGGCTGACGGTTCGCGCGGTGGGAGTTCCCAGCGTCCAGGCATCGCCGAACGGCCCATTGGCAGGGACGCCGGCGTTCGTGATGTCCGTCTTGGTGACGCCGGTCAGGCTGCCGTTGATCGCGCGGTACGAGATCAAGGCGGCAGGGATGTCGTTGAGCAGGGCATCCTTGCTGCTGGCCATCGCCAGTTCCGTCTCGGCCGTCCCGAAGCTCGTGACGATGGTCGAGACGAGGATGCCGATCAGCGCGATGACGGCCAGGATTTCCGGCAAGGTGAATCCGCGTTGGCGGAGGCTTGGGTTCGGATGTTTCATGATGCGTAGTTCTCCGTGAAAGTGAGTTGAAGGGGAAGGGTGTGTGATTCGGGAACCTGAACGGGTTCACCGGGAGGTTCGGGCAGGATGCGCAGGCATTCGGCCCAGGTGGTCTGTCCGGCGCGGACCAGGTCCGTGGCATGATCCCAGAGGCTGCGGAATCCTTGGGTGCGGGCGGCGTCGTACAGTTGCGTCAGACCGGCGCCGTCGGCGATGCGGTCGGCGAGCCGGGGCTCCAGGAACAAGGTTTCCGCGATGCAAATGCGCCCGCGATAGCCGCTGTACTCGCAGCGCTCGCATCCCTCCGGGCGGGCGACCGGCCAGCGTTCGCCCGGCGGCAGCCCGAGCAGCCCGGTGGCTTCCCAACTGGCTTCGTCGTAATGGCGTGTTGCGCAGACCGGACAGACTTGGCGGACCAGTCGCTGCGCGCTGACGGCGGCCAGGGTGTCGGCGATCAGGTGGGAGTGGATGCCGAGGTTGCGCAGGCGTTCGATGGCACCGAAGCTGTTGTTGGTGTGCAGGGTGGAGAGCACCAGGTGACCGGTCAGGCTCGCCCGGCAGGCGAGCCGCGCCGTCTCCTCGTCCCGGATCTCGCCAATCAGGATGACATCCGGATCGGCACGCAGGAGCGCCCGCAAACCTGCGGCATAGCTCATCCCGATGTCGTCGTTGATCTGGATTTGGTCGATTCCCGGGATCTGCACCTCGATGGGATCCTCCAGCGTCTTGATGGAGATTTGGCTATGGTTGCGCCGAAGGATTTCCATCACCAGCGCGTAGAAAGTCGTGGTTTTGCCCGCTCCGGTCGGGCCGGTGAGCAGGAACAGGCCGCTGTTCATGGCGACGATTCGGCGCAATGACTTGACGAAAGCAGGTCCCAGGGCCAGTTGGTTCAGGGTCTGCACCGAACGCTGGTAGCCGGCCGCGATGCGCAACGTAAACGAGCCCCAGACCTTGCGGCCGATGGTGACCGGGCACATGTTGACCCGGATGAAGAAGACCTGCCCCCTCAGGGACATCTCCAGGCTGCCGTCCTTCGGCGTGTTGTAGACCCCGTGCTGGTTCCCGGACAGGGTCAGCAGGGTGTTGGAGATCAGCCGGTAGTTGCATCTTTCCGACATCACCATGCGTTCCTCGCGCAGGGTCAGGAGCAGGCCGTTTCGGCGCATCTTGATTTCCACGGCCTCGTTGTCGCGCGGCACGATGTGGAGGTCGCTGGCCTGGTGGTCGATGGCGAGCGTGAGCCATTCGTGCAGAACCTGCTCCGCTTCCGGGGACAGGGACGGATCCTGAGTCTTTTCGGAGTGGGCGTCGGGTTGGACCGGGATCAGCCCGGTCTCTCCGCGGTGCCGGCTCAAGGCATCCCTCGGCAGCGCCAGTTGCGGATTGCGGATCAGGTTTTGGCAGGCGAACGGATCGGTCACGAACAATCGGCCGTCGGCCCAGGCCGCGGCACCGTCCGCGGCATAGTCCAGGGGACCGTGCAGGTTCTCGGAATACACCGGCATCGAAAAGGCTTCTGACAGAGCCAGCGTGACCGATTCCGCATCGGCGCCGGCCCGCAGCAGGCGGGGGACAATCGCCTCGGGGGTGTCCGGGCAGGCCAGTTGCATGGCATTCGACGGCAGGGCACCGGAATTGACGAGTGTCTGGCGGACCGTCTCGAAGCGTTGCACGATCCGACCGGGCAGAACGCTCACGGCACTATCCTCTCAAGCGGGACCCGAAACCGCATTCCATCGGAGCCTTGGACTTCGAGCGCGTCAATGCCGACCGAATGGATTTGCCAAGGTCCAAGTCGCTGTCCGGCACGAACCTCGACGTGCTGGCCGCTGTCGAGACGTAGTTGCGCACGTCCCTGGTAGATTTTGACGAGCCGCGGCAGGTCCAGGGCTCGCGCCGGGATCGGGCCAGGGCGGTCCGCTTCTCCGGGCGGCAACGGGATCAATTCCGCACCCAGGCAGGGATAGCCGGTCTGCCGGCATTCCTGGAGTTTCTTCGCGATCCGCAACTGGACTTCAAGGAGCGCGTCGGTGGCGTGCAGGCGCTGCAATTCGTGAACATGGGTCTCGGCTTCCTGGAGGATCCGCCGGGAGATTTCCTCGGCAGGACCGCCGTCCGCCAGCACCGGCGCGGACAGGACAGCCGTCAGCAAGATCACCCTCATGTCTCACCCTTGACGTCGGGGTCCGCACCGAGCATGAACAGCACGGCATGCGCGATTCCACCCGAGGCCCGGATTTCGTCCACGATCAGCGGCACCTGTGGTTGAGCGGCTCGGCACAGCCAGACGACGGATGGAAACGTCCCGCGCAGCGCAACTTTCCATACCGTGCCACCAAAACTGCCGATTCGTCGCTGGACTGCTTCCGGGTAGAAGCTCGAATCCGCTTCGATAACTTTCATCTCATGCACCCCCGGCAGAGCCCGAGCCAGCTGGCGCAGTTGCCGCAGTTGCCAGTGGATGGGGCGCACCGGCGGCAGGCTTTCGAGACGTTGCCGGGATTGCGCGAGCTGCGCATACTGTTCGGAAATCCTGGCCAGGTCCGGGGTGGCACGCTTCTGGTCGAGCGTGATTACGACGAGGCCCGCTAGGCTCAGGCATAGGATGCCGAACAGCGCGGGCAGCCCTTGTTGCCGCCAGCGGTTACCAGACAATGCGAAGCGAGCCATCGGGCTGGTGCGTGATCTGCCGGGCCATCAGCCCGGCCGGGGGAGTAGGCGGGAGCGTGTCAAGCGGGTACACGATGGCCGTCAGCGTCGGGGCGGCCAATACGGAGGCCTGCGGCAGTTCGATTGGCTGGAAGTTCCAGGACAGGACCAGCAACTGGTCGAGACGGCGTGACTGGTCGATGGGTTCGATGCGCCCGCCGGCTTCCAGACGGGCGAGATCCTGTTGCAGCTGGACGGTCTGCTCGCGCAGACGTTCGGCCTGCTGTACCTTCTGTGCATGGCGATGGCTCAGGATATGGTCGGCCGCGGTACCGGCGAATGCACTGCCGAGAATCATGATGCCGGCGGCCGTCAAAGCCCGAAGGCGGGCGCGGGTCTTCTGGGCCCGGCGGTATCGCAGGGTTTGGATTGGCTGCGACGGAAGGCTGAGAACCTCGGGTGCCGGGTCGATCCAGACCGGTTCGGGCGCGGTGTCGGTCAGCGCGAACGCATCCAGCAGGGTTTCGCCCGTGATCCGTCCGCTGCAGGCGTTGCCGGTTTCGCGAAGGAGATAGCGTCCTCCGTGCGGCTCGGTATCCGTGGCGACTTGGTACAGGCCGGATTCCTGCGGGATGAGCCCGGACGCGATCAGGACCTGCCAGAACCCGTACAGGGGCAGGCCAGGATAGAGTTCGGACAGGGCGTCGACGGATTCTTGCTCGACGTAGAGGGGCAGTTCCGGATCATCCGAGGCGACGGCCATCAGACGCTCGGCCAAAGCACCACTGAGATGCGTCAGCACCAGGTCGTCCACCAAAATCACTTGATGCGAGCCGATCCGGGTGGGGCGGTCAAGCGGAATCATCAAATGGCCACCTCGATGGGGGTGATGACGATCATCAGTTCCCGGTTAGTCTTCTCCAGGGTGGAGGCGGCGAAGGCCCGGCACAGGAAGTGATCGCAGTCCAATTGATGGGCGGCCTGCAACGACCGGCTCTGGATGAGCCCGCCGAGCAAGATGGGCTTGCCGCTGCGGGTGATGGCCAGTGTGGCCATTTCCTGGATGGCGATGTTGGGCCGCACCACGGTGGAGACGCCGGTCTCGAATTCGCTGTGCGAGCGGACCGACGACAGTACCGGGACGACTTCCACCAAGATGGATCCGTCATGGCGCATGCGCGGAGTGACGGCAATGCGGAAGCCAACCCGGATGTGTTCGAATTCGGTGGCAAGGACCGGTTCGCGGTTGCCTTCGCCGAGCACCAGGTCGGTGCCGGCGATGAAACTGACTTCCTCCCCGTCACCAAGGAAAGTCGTCATACCGTTGACAACGGTGAAGACCGGGTCGCTGCGGACCGTGACCTGGCCGTGCCGCGACAGCTGCTGCACCATGGCGTTGAGGCTCCAGCGTCCAAACTCCAGCGCCGCATCGACTTCCCAAGCCCCGCCGGCGCGCACGAAAGACAGGTTGCCGGGCACGGTTCGGGAGGCCGCGATGCGCCGGTCCACCGAATCGTAGAGCAGGCTCAGGTTCAGCCCGCCGCCGGATCCTTCTTCGCGGGAGACGTCCAGAATGGCAACGGCCATCAGGATCTGCCGCGCACCCCTGCGAGTTTGTTCGGTCAACCAGGCGTCGAGTTCGTGGATGCGCGAGACCGGTCCCCGTGCGCGCAGCAGGCCAAGGCGCTGGTCCGCGACCAGCCAGGTCTGAAGGGCTGCCCCGGGTGTCGGCACCGTCCCGGCATCGGACACCCCCAGGATCGAACGCGCATTGGCAAGCAGGTCTTCCCATGGGGAATCCGTGTGGTCGTAAGTCACCGTCGCGGCCCCCTCCTCGGACCGGCTGTCGCCTTCGCTCCCTTTGCCGTCTTTGCTCCCGGCGGAAGAAGACAGCGAGACGGCTTGGCCGACCTTGAGTTTCGCCTGGCCGTGGCTGGCGAACGTGCTGACGTCCCAGGAGCGCGTCAGGTAGGACGACACGTGCACGATCGGCAATTCAGGGTCCAGTTCCAGCGCGTAGCCGGTCATGCCCTCGAGAATGTCCAGGTACTGCCGAAGGCTGAGGTTGTTGACGCGGACGCTGTAGCGCTGGCTCAGGTCGATCTCCGGGGTGGCGGGGACGAGGTTCAGGGCCGGATCGGCCCGGGTCAGGCACTCGGCCAGCGTGACCTCCTTGAGGTTGAGGGTGACGGACAGGTCGGCGTTTTTCGCGTGCGGTTGCTCGATGCGGACAAACGGGCGAGGCGGTACCGGTGGGGCGGGCGTCGCGGTCGGGGCATCCAGCGGTTGCGGGAGATGGATTTCGCCGGGCGAGATTTCCGGCCCGGCGCAGGCACACAGCGCAAGTGCGATCAGGGGCAGTGCAGCGCGCGGGTTCACGGCTGCCCCAGCACGACCAGTTTCTGGTCTTCGAAGACATGCAGGACGAATTCATCCTGGGCCTGATCTCCGAGTTTTCGGGCCAGTTCGGTCAGGGCGTCCCACCAGGTCGTCGAGGAAATCAGCGAGACCCGGGCTTGCAGAAGGGCGGACGGGACTTCCGGGCGAAGTGTCCAGCCGGGGGGGACGATCAGATCCAACGCCTCCTGCAGGGTCATGTCTTCGACGAAGATTTCGGCCGGATCGTGCAGGCCGGTCGGCAAGGGCAGGTCCATTGCCGCGGGGTTCGGATCCGGGCCTTCCATGGCAAGGCTTTGGGCGTCCTCGATTTCGATCGGGGGAGCCTGACGCTCCAGCTGCGCCTGCCACTCTTCGGTCGGCTGGATGATCAGCGTGCGGTACAGCGGATTGACCTTGAGTTGCCAGGCGCCTCCGGCCAAGACGCTCAGGGCTTCCGACAGGTGAATGGGCCCGAGGTCCCGGTGAACCTCAGGCAGCGGCTGCGGCATCAGGATGGTTTTTGCCCAGTGGCTGCGTTGTTCGTCGAGTCGGTAGCCCGAGCGCGTCAACAGGTGGGCCAAGGCGTCGCCGACGGTAGCGATTTCCTGCGGAAACCGGATTTGGGTCAGGGTGACCTGGAGAGGGTGGCGTTGCGCATGGCTGCTGCCGGGCATCAGGTAGGCGTAGCGGGCGATGGAGACAGGATCTTCGGCGGCCGACCCCAGGGCGGGGAAGGCGAGGCAGCAGGCAAGAAAGGTTCCGCGCATGGGCAGGCTCCGGTTGGTCCTGCCACATTAGGCCAGCGAAGAGGCGAAATCAAGGAAAAATGGTCGGAATTTTCAGACCATTTTTAACCTTGTTAGATCAATAGCTTATAGAACAAAAAATGGTATCGAATCTTAGTTTCGGGGCGTTTTCCCGAGTTTTGGAGAGAGATGCCAGAGCCCGAGGACGAGAATGGCCATCCACGCGACGCCGGTCCAACCGCCGGATGCGTCGGTGCCGAGCCAGGCGGGGCCGAAGGGGCCGGGATAGGTGAAGAACTGGAAGGATTTCAGGCTGAACACCATGGCGGCATGTGCGCCGATGCAGAACGCTAGGCTGCCGGTGTGCAGCCGCACGAGGCCGAGGCCGAGGCCGATCAAAAGTAGCAAGGACAGGCGGGGCAGTTGCTCCAGCCACTGTTCGGGCATGTCGAGCGTGGCATTGGCGAGCAGCAGCCATCCTCCGTTCCACTGGTCTGCCAATCCCGGGTCGGGCGTCGGGTTGAGGAAGTGGATGCCGGCATAGAACAGGGCTGAGGCCGTCAATGGGAGCCAGTAGCCGGACACCCGGGACAGCAGGAGACCGCGAAAATACAGTTCTTCCACCGTCGCGACGGCGAGTGCCGCAATCAGGTATCCGGCCAGCTTGTAGCTCAACTCCAGGCTCCACATCCAGGGATCGAGGAAACGCGCGTTCATCTCGAGGAGGAACAGCCACAGGGGCACCAGCAGGGCGGCCGTGAGGGAGAACGCGACCAGCCCCTGCACGAGCAGGGATTCGATGCCGCCGCCCAAGCCGAGGGCGTCTCGGGTAACTCGACGCCGTGCCCACAGTACGAGTACCACGACGGCGACCAGCAGTGCACCGTACTTGACGAGCTTGTGATGCGGGACCGGCAGCGGCCAAAACGCATAGACCAGGCCCCATAGGAAGGCACCCCCCGCCAGTGCGGCGAGCAGCAGGAAGGTGTAGATCCAGAAGCTTCGCACGAGAACCGATTCTCCAATCTTCGGAAACCCATGATTTTAGAGGAAATGAAGCGGGCTACACCAAACCGGCCGAAAAGGCAAGGAAAAACGGTCGGAATTTTCAGACCATTTTTCCTTGCTTTCTCCCTTGCTTTTGGGCACGATTGGGACTCGAACCGGATGGGCTCGAAAGATGCCTCGTCACCGCCCGTCCCGACAAGGAAACACTGTTCTTAGGAGGACTTCCATGGACCCGAACGCTCAGAAATCCGATCCCGCTTCCGACGCACGCAAGCAGTCCGCCCCGCGTCCACCCAAATTCGATACAATGCGGGCAGTCGGGAACCTAAAAGAGGCGGAATTCCGGGAGCAACAGGCCGTGGCCATCGTCGAGACCATTCGGGATGCACAGGTTGAATTCGCTACGAGAGACGACCTGCACGCCGGGCTGGAAAAACTGGAACTCGTCCTGCGCGGCGAGATCGGCGAGTTGCGCAGTGAGATGCACAGTGAGATGGGGGGCCTGCGCAGTGAGATACAGGATCAGTTTGCCACGATGTACTGGCGTTTCCTGATCGGTGCCGGCATCACCGTCAGCATCATCGTCGGAATTTTGGGAATCATGATCACTCTCGCAAACGGGACGTGACATCAAAGACATCGATACTCTTCCGGTAGGCTTTTCCGGCGAACCCTCCGCAGACCGGTCGCATTCCTTATACTATTAAGCGCGACAGGGCGAAAGTGGCGGAACTGGTAGACGCGCTGGCTTTAGGTGCCAGTGGGATTATCCCGTGAGAGTTCGAGTCTCTCCTTTCGCACCACGTCCTCCCGCATAACGAGAATCATGGAAACCTCTCTTGAAGTTTTAGGGTCGACAGCGCGCGCCTTGCGGGTCACGGTGCCGCAGCAGCAATTCGTCGAACAGGTCGAGAACCGCCTCCGCCAGCTCTCCCGGACCCTGCGCATCAAGGGCTTCCGTCCGGGCAAGGTGCCGGTGCAGGTGGTCCGGCAGCGTCATCTCCCGCAGGTCTACGGCGAGGTGGTGGAGAAGCTGGCCAACGACTCCCTGCGCGAGGCGCTGGCTGCGGAAAAAGTGCAGCCGGTAGTCGATCCGCGGGTCACGGTGGAAGAGTACGGCGAAGACCGCCCGATGAAGTACCAGGCCCGGTTCGACGTCTACCCGGAGCTTGCGGAATCGAAGGTTTCCGGGCTGACGCTGACCGAACCCGAGGTCGCGGTGGAAGACGCGGAGGTGGAAGAGGGGATGGAGCGACTGCGCCGCCAGTCCATCGACTGGAAAGCGGTGAGTCAGCCGGCAGCAGCCGGCGACCAGGTGGCGTTCCAGTACGCAACCTGTGGAATGGACGAGACGCTCGCGGAGATTGTCGAGGACAGCCCGGACATGGCTCTGGTGTTGGAGCCGGGCACGATGCTGGAGGAATTGCACGGACATTTAGCGGGGATGAGCGCGGGTGATGAGAAATCGGTGCAGGTGGCCTTTGCGGAACGGGCCGACGGACACCCCCTGTCCGGGCAGACCCGGCAGTTCCGGGTTCGCGTGCAGGAGGTGCGCGAGGCCGTGTTGCCGGACTGGGAGGATTCGGCGTGGCTCGCGCAATGCGGTGGCGCGGGCGCGACGCGCGAGACGATCCGGGATTCCGTGCACGCACACCTGGATTACCGGCGGGTGGAGATGCAGCGCGAGTATCTGGCCGGGCAGATCACGCAAGGCCTTGCGGCGGGGAAGGATCCGGCATTGCCAGTGCCCGAATCGCTTCGGGAATGGTGCTTGTCGGTACGCGTGAAAGAAATGGGGATCCCGCCGGAGCAGGAACTGGGCGGGGATCACCCGATCCACCAGATGGCGCTGCTGGATGCCCAGCGAATCACGGCGTTTCAAACGTTGCGCGCGTCGAGCGGGGCGGAGCCGACCGAAGAGGATCAGAAGCGGATCGAGGATGCCTATGCCGGGCAGTTCAAGGATCCGGCGGCGGCCCGGCGCAATGCGCGGCGGAATCCAGACGTGCGCGGGCACTTGGAACGCGAGGCGACCTGGGACGTTATCATCCGCTGGGTGCTGGAACATGCTACAGTGAAAAAGGAGCGCATGACGCTGGAACAGCTGGGCGAGCGGACCGGACGATGACGGACATCCAATCCCAATACATCCCCATGGTGGTGGAGCAGAGCGCGCGCGGCGAGCGCGCGTACGACATCTATTCGCGCCTGCTCAAGGAGCGGGTGGTCTTCATCGTGGGCGGCATCGACGACCACGTGGCCAACCTGGTGGTGGCGCAGATCCTGTTCCTGGAGTCGGAGAACCCGGACAAGGACATCTCCCTGTACATCAATTCTCCCGGGGGATCGGTCAGCGCCGGGCTTGCGGTGCACGACACGATGCAGTTCTGCCGTCCCGACGTCAGCACCCTGTGCATCGGGCAGGCGGCGAGCATGGGTGCACTGTTGCTGGCGGCTGGCGCGCCCGGCAAGCGCTACGCGCTGCCGCATTCGCGAATCATGATCCATCAGCCGCTGGGCGGTTTCGAGGGGCAGGCCACCGACGTGGACATTCACGCCAAGGAAATCCTGCGGGCCCGGGAGCAGGTCAACCAGGTACTGGCACGGCATACCGGCAAGAAAGTTGATAAAATCCGGCAAGATACGGAGCGCGACCACTTCATGAGCAGCGAGGCCGCGCAGAAGTACGGGATCGTCGACCAGGTGCTGACCACTCGGACGGAACTTCTGAACAATACGAATTCCGACTGACCGGGGCGCGGCACAGGCAGGGCACGAACATGGAGAAAGGGAAAGACACGAAGGCACCGTTGCGGTGTTCGTTCTGCAGGAAGAACCAGCACGAAGTCCGCAAGCTGATTGCCGGGCCGAAGGTCTATATCTGCGACGAGTGCGTGGCCCTGTGCAACGAGATCATCCGCGACGAATTGAAGGTGGAAACCGAGCAGCGGCCGGATTCGCTGCCCGGCCCCGAGGACATCTACGCTTCGCTCGAAGAGCACGTGGTGGGTCAGGAGCAGGCCAAGAAGGCACTGGCGGTGGCCGTGTACAACCACTACAAGCGGGTCAGCTCCCGGGCCGACGAGGACGACGACGTCGAGTTGGCGAAGAGCAACATCCTGCTGATCGGCCCGACTGGATCGGGCAAGACGCTGCTTGCGGAAACGCTGGCGAACCGCCTGAACGTGCCGTTCACGATCGCGGATGCGACCACGCTGACCGAGGCCGGCTACGTGGGCGAGGATGTGGAGAACATCATCCAGAAGCTGCTGCAGAAGTGCGACTACGACGTACAGCGCGCACAGAACGGGATCGTGTACATCGACGAGATTGACAAGATTTCACGCAAATCTGACAATCCATCGATCACGCGCGATGTCTCGGGCGAGGGCGTGCAGCAGGCATTGCTCAAGCTGATCGAGGGTACCATCGCCTCGGTGCCGCCGCAGGGTGGCCGCAAGCACCCGCAGCAGGAATTCCTGCAGGTCAACACCAGCGACATCCTGTTCATCTGCGGCGGTGCGTTCGCAGGCCTCGACAAGGTGATTCGCTCCCGCACCGAGAAGAGCGGCATCGGCTTCGGCGCCGAGATCTACAGCCAGGAGACGCGCGATTCCTATGACATCCTGAACCAGGTGCAGCCGGAGGACCTGATTCACTACGGGCTGATCCCGGAGTTCGTGGGCCGGCTACCGATGGTGGCGGTCTTGGAGGAGCTGGACGAAGACATGCTGGTCCGGGTGCTGGTGGAGCCGAAGAACGCGATTACCCGTCAGTACAAGAAGCTGTTCTCGATGGAGGGCGTGACGCTGGAATTCCGCGACAATGCCCTGGAAGCGGTGGCGCGGCAGGCGAAGGAGCGCAAAACCGGCGCCCGCGGCTTGCGCACCATCCTGGAGACCGTGCTGCTCGACACCATGTACGAATTGCCCTCGTTCGAGGGCGTGGTTCGGGTGGTGATCGACGAGGCCGTGGTTTTGGGCGAGAAATCGCCGTACCTGATTTACGAGGATCCGGACGTCGAGGAACGGCTGGCTTAAGGGCTTTGCCGGAACCGGAACCGAGCCCTGATTTTGGCCGTTTCGTGCGGGCGGAAGTTGAAAATCGGGCTTTTCGCCCTTATGATGCTAGTAGGACCGGGCAAAACCGGTGCATTCGAATAGGAGCCCAATGAGCAAGAAACCCCTGCCAGAGGAAACAGAACTCGAGCCGTCCGACGAAGGCTTGTTGCTGCCGGTATTGCCGCTGCGCGACGTCGTGGTGTACCCGGGCATGGTGATCCCGCTGTTCGTGGGCCGCCGGAAATCCATCCGGGCGGTGGAGGCGGCGATGGCCGCCAGCAAGCAGATCCTGCTGCTGACCCAGAAGCAGGCCGAAACCGACGACCCGGAGCCGGACCACATCTATTCAGTCGGCACGATCAGTTCCATCCTGCAGTTGCTGGAGCTCCCGGATGGGACGGTCAAGGTGCTGGTGGAGGGCGCGAATCGGGCGCGCGTGGATCACTACGAACGCATGGACGACTACTTCAGCGCGCAGATTTCCATGCTGGCCGAAACCCAGGGAGCAGAGTCGGCCGAGATCGAGGGGCTGGTGCGTTCCCTGCACAAGGGTTTCGAACAGTACGTCAAGGTCAACAAGAAAATCCCGCCGGAAGCTCTGGCGTCCCTGTCCGGCATCGACAATGCCTCGCGGCTGACCGATACGATTTCGGCGCACATGACCCTGAAACTGGATGAGAAGCAGAAGATCCTGGAAATCCTGTCGGTCCGGGAGCGCATTGAGGCCCTGCTCAAGCTGATCGAGTCGGAACTGGACATCCTGAGCCTGGAGAAGCAGATTCGCGGGCGGGTCAAGCAGCAGATGGAGAAGAGCCAGCGCGAGTATTACCTGAACGAGCAGATGAAGGCGATCCAGCAGGAGCTTTCGGACAATGACGAGGGCGCGAGCGAGACCGACGAACTGGCCGAGAAGATCGAGAAGGCGGGCATGTCGGCGGAGGCCAAGAAGAAAGCCACGCACGAACTCGGCAAGCTGCGGATGATGTCGCCGATGTCGGCGGAGGCGACGGTGGTGCGCAACTACATCGACTGGCTGGTCAACGTGCCCTGGAAGAAGCGTTCCCGGGTATGCCGCGACCTGAAGAAGGCCGAGCGGGTGCTGGAGAAGGACCACTACGGCCTGGACAAGGTCAAGGAGCGCATCCTGGAGTACCTGGCGGTACAGAACCGCGTGAAGAAGATCAAGGGCCCGATCCTGTGCCTGGTGGGTCCGCCGGGAGTCGGCAAGACCAGCCTCGGGCAATCCATCGCCCGCGCCACCGGGCGCGAGTTCACCCGCATGTCCCTTGGCGGGGTGCGCGACGAGGCCGAGATCCGGGGGCACCGACGCACTTACATCGGTTCCCTGCCGGGCAAGATCATTCAGAACATGTCCCGGGTCGGGGTGCGCAACCCGCTGTTCCTGCTCGACGAGATCGACAAGATGGCAATGGATTTCCGCGGCGACCCGGCATCGGCGCTGCTGGAAGTACTGGACCCTGAACAGAACCACATGTTCAACGACCACTACCTGGAAGTGGACTTCGACCTGTCGGACGTGATGTTCGTCTGTACCGCCAACACGCTGAAGATTCCCCCGGCCCTGCTGGACCGGATGGAGGTCATCCGGATTTCCGGCTACACCGAGGACGAGAAGATGAATATCGCCCGGCGCTACCTGATTCCGAAGCAGTTGAAGAACAACGGGCTGAAGAAATCGGAGTTGTTGATCCCGGACCGCGCGATTCAGAACGTGATTCGCTACTACACGCGCGAGGCGGGCGTCCGGAACCTGGAGCGGGAACTGTCCAAGATCTGCCGCAAGACGGTCAAGCAGTTGTTGCTCAAGCCGCGCAAGGAGCAGATTCGGATCACCGCGGCACAGTTGCGGAAGTTGCTCGGCGTCCATCGCTTCCGGTACGGGCTGGCCGACGAGAATAACCAGATCGGCCAGGTCAACGGCCTGGCCTGGACCGAGGTCGGCGGCGAGTTGCTGCGGGTGGAGGCCGCGATCGTCACCGGCTCGGGGAAACTGATTTACACCGGACAGCTCGGCGACATCATGCAGGAGTCGATCAAGGCGGCGCAGACGGTCGTGCGCAGTCGGGCCAAGACGCTGGGCATCCAGCAGGATTTCCATGAGAAGAAGGACATCCACGTGCATGTCCCGGAAGGCGCGACCCCGAAGGACGGCCCGAGTGCCGGCATCACCATGACGGTGGCAATCGTGTCCGCGTTGACCGGGATTCCGGTCAAGGCCGAAGTGGCGATGACCGGAGAGATTACGCTGCGCGGCGAGATCCTCCCGATCGGCGGGCTGAAGGAAAAATTGCTGGCGGCCATGCGCGGGGGCATTCAGACCGTGGTCATCCCGAAGGAGAACGAGAAGGACTTGGTGGAATTGCCGCGCAACATCCGGCAGGCCCTGGAGATCGTTCCCTGCCAGTGGATCGACGAAGCCATGGAGTTGGCTCTGGAATGGATGCCGCAGCCGGAATTGGAGGGAGAAGACCAGCCGGCGGGCGAGAAGCCGTTGCCGGAGAAAGAGACCCAGCCGGACCCGGCAATCCATCACTGACCGCTCGGTTTTCCCGGGCCCCGTTCCCCGGCATTCCGCCCGGAAGGATGGGCGGTAAATATGTATAATGGCGTACCTCAACCTGCCCATAGTCCTCACTGACATTCGGAGAAAAACATAATGAATAAAAACGATCTCGCCTCGGCAATGGCCGAGGATGCTGGCATCACCAAATCTTCGGCGATTAAGGCGCTGGATTCCATGACGAACGCCATCAAGTCTGCATTGCGTGCAGGCGACAAGGTCAGCATCCCCGGATTCGGGACCTTCCAGGCCAAGCATCGTTCCGCCCGAATGGGTCGGAATCCGGCAACGGGAGAGTCCATACACATTGCGGCATCCAACAGCCCTTCTTTTAAGGCGGGCAAGGCCCTGAAAGACGCGCTGAATTAATACTGGCCCCAAGGGTGCTTAGCTCAGTTGGTAGAGCGTCGCCCTTACAAGGCGGATGTCGGGGGTTCAAGTCCCTCAGCACCCACCATGCCGGTGGCTTTGTCTGTTTTCTGAGGTGGAGTGGTAGTTCAGTTGGTTAGAATACCGGCCTGTCACGCCGGTGGTCGCGGGTTCGAGTCCCGTCCACTCCGCCAGACGCCGGAAGCCCGCATCCCTCCCGCTCCTCCCAGACCCAGCCTGGCCCGCTAAAAAATGCTGCATGTGATTCGAGAGCGAGCCACCGGATGGGTGGCTTACTTCATCGTTCTGATCATCAGCATCCCGTTCGCGCTCTGGGGCATCAGCGAATACCTGGGTTTCGGCGGCGGCGCCGACGTGGCGGAAGTCAACGGCCACCCGATCCCGATCGAGCGCTACAACGAGCTCTACCAGAACAACCGATCCAGGAACACTCCGCCACCCGGGGCGGACTCCGAACAGTGGGAGCGCGGCCTGAAGCTGCGAGTGCTGGACGGGCTGATCGACCAGGTGCTCCTGTTCCAGTATCTTGACGGCGAGCGGCTCGATGTCACCGACGCGAAGCTGGCGCAAAGTATTCAGGCCATGGATCTGTTCCGGGTCGACGGCCATTTCGACGAGGAACGCTACCAGAAGATCCTGGAAGTCAACCGGATCACGCCGGCCCGTTTCGAGGCGGATCAGCGCGAACAGATGCGCACGCAGATCATTGCGCAGATGTTGACGGACTCGGCACTGGCGACGGACGCCGAAGTGCGGGAATACCAGGCCTTGCAGGATCAGACCCGGGACGTCCGGTACTTCGAAGTCAAGGGAGACCGCTTCTTCGACCTGGGGGCGGTGACCGAGGAGGAAATCAAGGCAGACTACGAAGAGTCACAGGACCGCTACATGGCACCGGAGCGCGTCAAGGTGTCGTACTTGGAACTGCGCCTCGACAGCATGGACGACGGGACGCCGTTGAGTGAGGAGGCGGTTGCAGAGTATTACGAAGCACGCGCCCTGGACTTTATGGCGCCGGAGTTGCGCAAACTGCGGCAGATTTTCCTGAAAGGGTCGGAATCGGACGAACAGGCGCGAGAACTTTACAAACGCCTTCAGGAGGGAGAGGATTTCGCCGAGTTGGCCCAGGAGCATTCCCAGGATGAGCTGAGTCGCTCGCGGGGCGGGCAGATCGGCTGGGTGGCGGAAGGGGATCTCCCGGAAGATCTGGCGGCCCTGGTGTTCAGCCTGGACCCCGGCAAAGTAAGCGAGCCGATCAAGACGGAGCGGGGGGTTTACTTGCTGGATGTGCAGGAGCTAGAGCCGGCACGGCTCCAGTCTCTCGAGGAAGTACGCGACCAGGTCGTCGAACAGGCCCGGCGTGCCGATCTGGAGGGTCGCTATGCGGCCGCCGCCGAGGAGCTCGGCCTGTTGGCCTACGAGAACCCGGAAAGCCTCGCCGCCGCCGCGGAGCAATTGGGAATGGAAATCCAGAGCACCGACCTGGTTCCCCTGCCGGCTTTACCGGCGGGAGTGTTGACCCAGGAGGCGGTTGTCACGGCTTTACGCAGTGACGAAGTCTTGCGTGGCGGGATGAACAGCGACCGGATCGATCTGGAGGTCGACTGGTCGGTTGTGGTGCGTGTCGACGAGCATGAGGAAGCCCGGACTCTCCCGCTTGAGGCCGTGGCCGACCGGGTCCGCAACGATCTGGCGCGGCAGGCGGCCTGGGCCGCGCTCCTCGCGCATGCGTCCGAACTCACGGAACGGTTGCGGGAGGAACCCGATATCGAAGCCCTGGCCGAGAGCGACGGGGCCAGACTGATCACGCGTGCCGGGCTGACCCGGGATGCCGAGGAGGTTCCGCGGCAGGTCGGGGAGAAAGCCTTTTCCCTGTCCCGGCCGGAAGGTTCTCCGTCTGTCGGCGTGGCGATCCTGTACGATGGCGTGGCGCTGGTTGCCGTGGACGCCGTGCACGAGGCGCCCCCGGCAGAGATACGAGAAGAGGATCGCGAGAATCTTCGCGCGAAGATGCGGTTTGACGAGGCGGAGGCCTTCCGGGCCGCACTCCTCGCGCAGGCGGAGGTCACCCGCTATCCCGACCGGCTGGAGTAAGCCCCCGCCGTCACAATCATTAGAACGAGAGGTCCCATCATGCGTCTGGCAGTACATTGGCAAATCCTGATCGCGCTTGCTCTGGCCGTTCTGGCCGGACTGGTGCTGGACGCGGACGGAGCGGTAGGCGGGACGGTCGTCCCCGTGCTCGACTTCGTCGGAAAGATGTTCCTGAACGCGCTGAAGATGATCATCGTGCCGCTGATCGTCGCATCGATCATCATCGGGATCGGCAACCTCGGGGCCGGTGCGCTGGGCACGTTGGGCGGCAAGACGCTCTTGTACTACCTGGCGACCAGCACGCTGGCGATCACCGCGGGACTGTTCCTGGTCAACCTGATACAGCCGGGCCTGACCGGCGACGGAATTCCGGCAAAGGAGGTCTTGGGCCTGCACGAGGACACGGGGCAGATCACCGAGAAGGTGGCCGGGCGCAGCGGCGCCGACGTGATCGGCGTGTTCCTGCGCATGATTCCCACCAACATCGTGGCGGCTGCGGCGGAAGGGCAGATGCTCGGCCTGATCTTCTTCAGCCTCCTGTTCGGCTACTTCATGGAGCGCGTGTTCAAGGGCGGGCGCGACACCCTGCACACGTTCTGGCAGGGCGTGCAGGAAGTGATGATGAAGATCACCAACCTGATCATGCTGTTTGCCCCGATCGGGGTATTCGCCCTGGTCGGCAAGGTCGTGATTACCTCGGGGCTCGAGGTGTTCATCCCGCTGGCTTCTTTCTTCTTTACCGTGCTGGCCGCCTTGGCACTGCACATGTTCGTGATCCTGCCGCTGCTGATGCGCACGTTCGGAATTTCGCCAATCAGGCATTTCAAAGCCATGCTGGCCGCCCTGCTGACCGCGTTCTCCACCAGTTCGTCCTCGGCGACCCTGCCGGTGACGCTAGACTGCGTCCGGAGCCGGGCGGGCGTTTCCAACCGCGTGGGCAGTTTCGTGCTGCCGCTCGGCGCCACCGTCAACATGGACGGCACCGCCCTGTACGAATGCGTGGCGGTATTGTTCCTGGCGCAGGCTTACGGTCTGGATCTGAGTGCCGCGCAACAGGCGACGGTGGTGGTGCTGGCGCTCATGACCTCGATCGGCGTAGCGGGGATCCCGGCCGCGAGCTTGGTCGCGATCGTATTGATATTGGGCGTGGTGGGCCTGCCGGCGGAGGCGGTCGGCCTGATCCTGGCCGTTGACCGGCTGCTGGACATGTGCCGCACCAGCGTCAACGTATTCGGCGATTCGAGCGGCGCGGTGGTGATTGCTCGAAGCGAGGGAGAAGAGACGGCGGTTCGGGCCTAGGCGTCGAAGTCGGTCATGCCGACGGTGCTGTAGCCGGCGTCGACGTAGGTAATCTCTCCGGTGATGCCGCCGGCCAAGTCCGAGCACAGGAACGCGGCCGCATGGCCGACGTCCCGTGGCGTGACGTTGCGGCGCAACGGCGCGTTTTTCTCCACATGGTCCAGCATCATTCGGAAGTTTCCGATGCCGGCGGCGGCCAGGGTCCTGATCGGCCCGGCGGAGATCCCATTGACCCGGATCTGATCCGGGCCCAGAGAGTAGGCCAGATAACGCACGTTGGCTTCCAGGCTGGCCTTGGCCAAGCCCATCACGTTGTAGTTTGGCATGCTGCGCATCGAGCCGAGGTAGGTCAGCGCCAGCACGGCGGACGGATGCTCGCGCATCATCGGGCGCGCCGCCCGGGCCAGGGAAGTCAAGCTGTAGCTGCTGATGTCGTGCGCTACGGCGAAGGCCTCGCGCGACGTGTTCTCGCAGAAATCCCCGTCCAGCGCCTCGCGCGGCGCGTAGGCGATGCAGTGCACCAGGATGTCGAGCTGGGGCCAGTGTTCGCCCAGCCGCGCGAAGGTTTCTTCCACCTGGGCCTCTTCGGCCACGTCGCAGGGCAGGGTCAGTGAACCGCCGCAGGCTTCGGCCAACTGGTCGATCCGGGACTTCAGCTTTTCGTTCTGGTAGGTGAAGGCCAGTTCCGCCCCTTGCTCGTGCATGCATTCGGCAATGCCCCACGCGATGGAACGGTTGCTTGCGACGCCCGTGATGAGCGCCTTCTTGCCGTCAAGGAATCCCATGGTTTCGAGTAGCGGTCGGATTGGCGAGTAGATTAAAATGAACTCAATCCATTTTATAACGAACCCGACTCCCGTGCGCTTTATCCGCTGCTGCGGCCTGTCCCGTCGATGGGGGAGTGTCGCCGCACTTGTCCTGCTGGCAGGCTGCGGGGATTCCTGGAACGACCCTCGCGGGGAGGAGTTGGGAGTCGGGTCGGTACTGTATGCCTCGTTCAGCGACCGGCCCCAGTTCATGGACCCTGCGCGGTCCTACACCACGACTTCGTACAGTTTCATCCAGCAGATCTACGAGCCGCCGCTGGCCTACCACTACCTGAAGCGCCCCTACGAGTTGATGCCCCTGTCCGCGGCCCGCATGCCGGAGGTCCTCTACTTGGACGGGGAGGGAAACGAGCTTCCACCCGGGATTCCGGCGGAGGAAGCGGCGTATACCGAGTACCAGGTCGAGATCAAGCCCGGGATTCTCTACCAGCCGCATCCGGCGCTGGCGCGCCGCGAGAACGGAAGCTACCGCTACCACGATCTGGCCGAAGCGGATCTCGAGTCGGTCAACGCGCTCGCGGATTTCGCGCATACCGGGAGCCGTGAGTTGGTGGCGGAGGATTTCGTGTACCAGATCAAGCGGCTGGCCGATCCCCGGCGGCATTGCCCCATTGCAGGCATCATCGCGGAATACGTCGAAGGTTTTGCCGAATTCCAGGCGCACATCCAGAACACGGAGGGCGTCCCGATGGATCTGCGCGGCCTGTCGATGCCCGGCGTGGAGTCGCTGTCACGCTACCGCTACCGGGTCCGGCTGAAGGGGACCTACCCGCAGTTCATCTACTGGCTGGCCATGCCGTTTTTCGCACCGATGCCGTGGGAGGCGGACGTGTTCCACGAACAGCCGGGCATGGCGCAGCGCAACCTGACGTTACACTGGTACCCGATCGGCACCGGCCCTTACATGCTGACCGAAAACAACCCGAACCTGCGGATGGTGCTGGAGCGCAACCCGAATTTCCGCGGCCAGCCCTATCCGGACGAGGGGGAGCCGGGAGACGAAAGGCAGGGATTCCTGGACGACCGGGGGCGCACCATGCCGTTCATCGACCGGGCGGTCTTCAGCCTGGAGAAGGAAAGCATCCCGCGCTGGAGCAAGTTCCTTCAAGGCTACTACGACCTGTCCGGAATCGGCTCGGACAGCTTCGACCAGGCCATCGAGTATGGCGGTGGCGGGGAAGTCGGGCTGACCGACGCGATGGAGGCGAAGGGGATCGTGCTGCGCACGGCGGTCGACCTGACCGTGTTCTACATGGGCTTCAACATGCTGGACCCGGTCGTGGGCGGATACGGTGAGCGCAGCCGGCTGCTGCGGCGCGCGATTTCCATCGCGGTGGACTACGAGGAGAACATCTCGATCTTTACCAACGGGCGCGGGATTCCGGCCCAGGGGCCGCTGCCGCCGCAGATCTTCGGAGTCCGGGAGGGGGAGGCGGGCATCAACCCCTACGTCTACCGCTGGGAGGATGGCAAGGCGGTCCGGCGCGGCATCGAAGAGGCGCGGGAACTGATGCGTCGGGCGGGCTACCAGAACGGGATCGACCAGGAGACGGGAAAGCCGCTGGTGCTGTATTTCGAGGCGGTCGGCGCGGGTCCGGACGCCAAGGCATCGCTGAACTGGCTGCGCAAGCAGTTCGCCAAGCTCGACATTCAGTTGGTCATCCGTGCCACGGACTATAACCGTTTCCGGGCGAAAATGCGCAAGGGCACCGGACAGATCTTCCAGTGGGGCTGGCACGCGGACTACCCGGACCCGGAGAACTTCCTGTTCCTGCTGTACGGTCCCAACGCCCAGGTCGACACCAACGGGCCGAATTCCGCCAACTACAAGAACCCCGAGTACGATGCGCTGTTCTCGCAGATGAAGAACATCCCGAACGGAGAGCGGCGCCAGCAGATCATCGACCGGATGATGGAGATTCTCCGCCGCGACGCCCCCTGGTCCTGGGGCTTCCACCCGGTCAGCTACATCCTGTCCCACCAGTGGGTGCACAACAACAAGCCGACCACCATGTCCTACAACACGCTCAAGTACCGGCGCATCGACACCGAATCGCGCGTGGCGGCTCTCCGGGAATGGAACCAGCCGACGGTCTGGCCGATCTGGGCGGGATTGGGCGCCTTGGCACTGCTGATCCTGCCGGCGCTGATCGGATTCCTCCGCCGTGAGCGGGAGCGCGGCCGATGATTGCCTACATCATCCGCCGAGCGCTGTACGCGATCCCGATCCTGATCGGGGTCAACCTGTTGACGTTCATGCTGTTCTTCGTGGTCAACTCACCGGAAGAGGTGGCCCGGCTGCACTTGGGCGACAAGTACACCACGCAGGAACAAGTGGAGGCGTGGAAGCAGGAACACGGCTACGACAAGCCGCTTTTGTACAACCCGGAGGCAGCCGGACTGGACAGCCTGACCGACACCATCTTCTACACCAAGTCGGTGCGCCTGTTCGTGTTCGACTTCGGCAATTCCGACAGCGGCCGCAACATCGGCCACGACATTCGCCAGCGCATGTGGCCGAGCCTCGCGATCGCGGTGCCGAGCCTGATACTCGGGCTGCTGCTGAACGCCACGCTGGCGTTGATGCTGGCGTTCTTCCGCGCGTCCTACCTGGACGTGGGCGGGGTGGTGCTGTGCGTGATCCTGATGTCGATCTCCAGCCTGTTCTACATCATCGGCGGGCAGTACCTGGTCGGCAAGCTGCTGCAACTGGTCCCCATC
>CAZRSJ010000016.1:0-29236 GCA_964602805.1 uncultured Chromatiales bacterium
GCTAGGGCTAGGAATGGGCGATCCAGAGGATCGCGGCATGGCGGAAGATTAGTCAAATGTGGTACCGAGACGGTCTCGCACCAAGGAAGATAATCCCCCAGTAGTTCTTCGACTTCGGCGTCAGTTAGGCCAAATTTTGGGTAAGACAGGACCTTAATGAGTTCTGCCGTGGTGTCGCGGCTTGCCAAGGGGCGGATGATGCCGGAGTGCCATGCCCGACAGAGCCATGTTAGGGATCCTTTGCGGAACAAGAGAGATGAGAGCAGGACATTGGTGTCGAGGACAAGGCGTAATGAGTTCATTGAGTCTGCTCAGACTCAGAGCGTGCCCAAGACACAGCGTCCGCCACATCCTTTTCAGTGATGCCCAAGTCAGCCAATTTGGCGCGTACTGCATCAGCACGGTTGAGGTGCACCGGAGACAGAACAATACGCCCATCGTCGTCGGTAACATTGAAATATTCCGCGTCAGGATAGGATGACAATATGGCCTTGGGGATGGTCAACTGGTTTTTTGATGTCAATTTTGCAAGCATGGGAAGCATCGAAGTAAGGAAACAAGGAAATATTTTATACAGAAAAAAAGATATATCAAGATCCCCCATGCTAACTAAATTAACAAGGAACTCTGAATAGCTTGATGTCTACAAATAAGTGATAACTTTTTCCTTCAGAATAGGCAGCAAATCCTTCTCAAACCAAGGATTTTTCTTCAGCCAGCCGTTATTTCGCCAGGACGGATGCGGCAGAGGAATCTTCCCCGAGGGCAGGAATTCTTCCCAAGCGGCCACGTTGGCGGTCAGGGAATCGCGGCATTGCGCGCCCAGGTGCCAGCGTTGTGCGTGGTAGCCGATCAGTAGGAAAAGCTTCAGTTGCGGCATGGCGGAGAACAGGCGCTCATGCCATTGCTCGCTGCAGATCCGCGGCGGCGGCAAATCCGCCCCACGGTGGTCTTGCCCGGGAAAGCAGAACGCCATCGGCATGGTGACGATGCGCTCGGCGTCGTAGAACTGGTCCCGATCCACGCCCATCCACTCGCGCAGGCGCTTTCCGGAAGGGTCGTCGAATGGCAGCCCGCTGCGATGCACGTGCGTGCCGGGTGCCTGGCCGCACACGCAGATCCGTGCCGTGGTGGACAACCTTGCCACCGGTCTTGGCGCATGCCCGTGCGGTTCGAAGTCTTCCGCGCACGATGAACACTGGCGAAGCGACCGGGCGAGGCGCAGCAGGCGGTTACGCGGTGCCGACACTGTTCCAGGGGCCACATGCACCCCGGTGGGGCACGCGGAAGTCATTCTTCCTATTTCTCCAAGATGTCGTGAAGGACTTTTTCAACCCTGCGCTTGTGCCGGGTTTGCCAGATACGGACCACATACCACCGCCAGTACATGAGAATTCCCCAGTAACTGGCGGACGCGCCGATGGCGCCGCAGATCAGGGAGCCGACGAGCAGGGGCAGGCCGATGATATACAACTCCTCCGTGAACCAGGCCCAGGACCACTCGAACGCGAAATGCTGGGGAGGAATGTTGAGCACCCAACTGCCGACCAAATAGCAGGTGAGAAAGATCAGGGGAATGGTGACGGGGTTGGTGATCCACACCAGCAGGACGGCGAGGGGCAGGTTGGCGGCGAACAGGATGGCCAGCGCGGCTGCCACGACCATCTGTCCCGGAATAGGAAGGAATGCGCAGAATACCCCGATCGCGAATGCCCGGGCCACCGAACGGCGGTTAAGGTGCCACAGGTTGTCCTTCAATGCCGCCGAGCCAAACAAGCGAAGCGTCTGATGCTCCCTGACCCGATGGAAATGCGGAAGATATTTCTGTAGAGCCTTGCGTGCCATCGGCAGTTGCAGGGTAATTGAGAAACACCTCATACTCTACAATAAATTGTTTACTTTCGCTGTTTTACCGCCCGCTGATGCTGGATTTAGTACAGGCCGGAGGCTGGGTGATGGTGCCGATTCTGCTGTGCTCCATCCTGGCGTTGGCCATCATTTTGGAGCGCAGTTGGGCCCTGCGGCAGGGTCAGGTCATGCCGGACGGCTTGTTGGCGCAGGTGCGAGCCTGGCTGCAGCAGGATGCATTGGATGGGGATCGCCTTGATGCGTTGCGCAACAGTTCGCAATTGGGACGTGTATTGGCAGCTGGCCTGGGCCTCCACCGGCAGACGCTGGAGGAGCGCAAGACGGCGATCGAGGATGCGGGCCGCCGGGGTGCGGTCGAATTGGAACGCTTTCTGGCGGCACTGGGCACCATCGCGATGATTTCTCCCCTGCTGGGCCTTCTGGGGACGGTCTGGGGGCTCATCGTCGTGTTCGATCAGATCATGACGACGGGGCTGGGGCAGCCGTCGGACTTGGCCGGGGGTATTGCGCAGGCGCTGATCACGACCGCGGCTGGCTTGGCCGTGGCGATTCCGGCCGTGATCTTTCACCGCTTCTTTCAACGCAAGGTCTCCGTGCTGGTCTCCCAGATGGAGTCGGTGGCGCATCAGCTGATGGATGTATTGCAGCAACGCGAGCAGGGGGCACCGTGAAATTCCAGGTCCGCCAGGAAGATGCCCTTTCGATTCCGCTGACGCCGCTGATCGACGTCGTGTTCCTGCTGCTGCTGTTTTTCATGCTGACCACGACATTCAGCCAGCTCGATTTTCTGAAAATCCAGCTGCCGAGTGGTGAGGCCGAAGCGGCCGACACCGAGGTGCGCATCAATCTGGCCATTGATGCAATGGGCGACTATTACCTGAACGGGCAGCTTCTTCCGGACGACCCCGAAGCCTTGGCAGCACAACTGCGCCTCACGCTCGCGGAGCAACCAGACGCGGTGGTCTATGTTTATGCCCATGCACTAACGCCGCACCAGTCGGTCGTGTACCTGATGGCGCAGGCCCGGGGGCAGGGCGTCCAGCAGATTCGGGTTGCGACGATGGGCGAGCGCCTGCCATGAACGAGACCGCACGCCGTTCCGGCATGGACATTTACCGGCAGCTGCTGCGGCTGGCCCTGCAGGGTCAGTCAGGCATCCTGACCTTGGCGGTGCTTGGCATGGCGATGGAGGCCGCAACGGGTCCCGCGTTGTCGGCGCTGATGAAACCGATCCTGGATGGCGCAATCGTCGAGCAGCAACCGGATGTCATCCGCTGGGTGCCGCTGGCGCTGATCGGGATTTTCGTGCTGCGGGCAGTCGGCTCGTACCTCAGCGCGTCCTGCATGGCGCAGATCGGTGCGCGCCTGGTCCGGGACCTGCGGCGAAAAATGTTTGCGCGCCTGCTCGAGTTTCCAGCGGAAACCCACGACCACACGGCTTCCAGCGATTTCCTGGCGCGCATCACCAGCCACGTCGAGGGCGTGACCACGGCGGCATCGAAAAGCCTCACCATCCTGATCCGGGACAGCCTGATGGTGATCGGCCTGATCGGCTGGATGCTATACGTGAGCTGGATCCTGACCGTTGCGTTCCTGGCCGCCGTGCCGGTGTTCGCCTGGCTGATTCCAAGCAGCAACCGGAGAGTCCGGAAGCTCAGCCACCGCATGATGGAGGCGCTCACCGCGACTGTGCAGAACGCCCAGGAGGTGATCCAAGGTTACCGGGTCGTGAAGGTGTTTCAGGCCGAGACGATGGAAAAAACACGCTTTGATGAGACGACCGAGCATTTCCGGAAGCGACAGGTCCGCACGCAACAGATGGCGGCCTTGGTGTCTTCGGTCATCATGCTGCTGGTCGGGCTGGCCTGGGCCGGCATCGTGTACCTGGTGACGCTGGAAGGGGTGCTCAGCACCATCACGGTCGGCGGGTTCGTGTCGTTCATGTTCGCCATGCTGATGCTGTTGGCTCCTGCGCGCAATCTGGTCCAGGTCAATACCCGGCTGCAGCAGAGCATCGCCGCTGGCCAGCAGGTCTTCCAGATGCTGGATACCCCGACAGAGCAGGATCAGGGCGAACATTCCAAGCAGGATCTGCAGCATTCGATCGTCTATGACCGAATCAGTTTGCGTTACCGCAATGCGGACCGCGAAGCGCTTAGCAATGTCTCGCTGACGGTCCGGCGCGGCGAGACCGTGGCCTTGGTCGGGCGTTCCGGCTCCGGCAAGTCTTCCCTCGCTAACCTGTTGCCGCGCTTCTATGCTCCACAGAGCGGGGAAATCCGGATCGACGACATTCCGATCAACGATCTGCAATTGTCCGACCTGCGCGGGCTGATCAGTTACGTGGGACAGAACGTGGTGCTGTTCAACGACACGGTGCGCAACAACATTACCTATGGAGTGGATCCGGATCAGCAACACGACCTGGAGTTGGCGCTTCGGAGCGCGCATGTCGACGAGTTTGTGGATCGCCTGCCACAGGGTCTGGAGACCATCATCGGGGAAGGGGGGGTGCAGCTCTCCGGGGGGCAACGACAGCGCCTGGCCTTGGCCCGAGCCTTGTATAAGCGAGCACCGATCCTGATCCTGGACGAAGCGACCTCGTCGCTGGACAGTGAATCCGAGCGCTATGTGCAGGAAGCTCTAGACAAGATCATGGAAGTCTCCACCACCCTGATCATCGCGCACCGGCTGTCGACGGTGGAACGGGCGGACCGGATCGTCGTCCTGGATCAGGGTGAGGTTGTCGAGCAGGGCACGCATGAAGAGTTGATCCAGAGAAACCAGGTCTACAGAAAGCTCTACCAACATCAATTCCGGGATACGGGAGACGTCGAGGAACGTCCGCCCCGTCGCGGAGAACTGCTGGAAGAGGAGAGCACCCGGCACCAGTCCTGGGTGACGCGTTTTGCCGAGACCGTCTGGTACGGAGATAGTAACTGGGCATGGGTCTTGCGGCCACTGAGTTGGTTGTATCGCACCGGTGTGTTCTTGCGGCGGATCTGGCGCCGTTGGCTGAATCGGCCGGCCGCCTTGCCGGTGCCGGTGGCGGTGATCGGCAACCTGAGCGTCGGAGGCACCGGGAAAACCCCCCTGGTGGTCTGGCTGGCACTCCGACTTCGAAGTTTGGGAGTTTCGGTCGGGGTCGTGTGCCGGGGCTACCGGGGCGACAGCCCAACCTGGCCCCGCGAGGTTGATGCCGCGACCAGCCCCGATGAGGTCGGGGAGGAGGCGGTTCTGATTGCGGCACAGACGGGCTGCCCCGTGTTTGCGGGCCCGGACCGGGTCGCTGCCGCGCGGGCACTCTGCGAACGGCATACCGTCAGCATCATCCTCTCGGATGACGGGTTGCAGCACTTGGGTTTGTCGCGCGAGATCGAGATCTTGGTGGTGGACGGCAAACGCCGACACGGTAACGGGTTGTGTTTGCCTGCCGGACCATTGAGGGAATCGCTCGGGCGGGCGCGTTTGGCCGATTGGATCCTGGTGCACGGAGGAGACCCGGAGCAAGGGGAACACCGGTTCGACCTGCAGGTGAAACACCTGCGCTCCTTGCTTGACGGCAGCACGATCTCGCTGTCCAGCCTTGCGGGGCAGACCGTGCACGCAGTCTGCGGGATCGGGAATCCGCACCGGTTCCTGGAATCCTTGGCCAGCGCGGGGATCGACGTGATTCCGCACATCTACGAGGACCACTACGCTTTCCGGGTCGGGCAACTCGACTTTGCGGACGGTCATGCGGTAGTCATGACGCCCAAGGATGCGGTCAAGTGCGAGCGTTTTGCCCGTGAACGGTGGTATTCTTTGGAGGTCGACGTGGCGCTGGAACCGGCGGTTGCCGAGGAAATCATCGGCAGCGCGCAACGCGCCGTTGAGGAGAATAGAAAGGTCAAGGCACTGGATTCCCTGGATGCCGAAGCGAAGACATGAGCGGGAGTCAGGAACAAATGGACAAAAGACTGCTGGATATCCTCGTTTGCCCGGTCACCAAGGGCCCGCTGCTGTACGACCGTGAGCAGCAGGAACTGATTTCGGTGTCGGCGCGACTGGCCTACCCGGTGCGCGACGACATCCCGGTCTTGCTGGAAGAAGAGGCGCGCGGATTGTCGGAAGAGGAATACCAGCGCTACCGGCATGATTCATGAACCCGGCTTTCCATGTGGCGATTCCGGCGCGAAGTGCGTCGACGCGGCTGCCAAACAAGCCGCTGCTTGAAATCGCCGGGCAACCGATGCTGCAATGGGTTTTTGAGCATGCCCGGCAGAGCGGGGCCGCTTCGGTCGTGATTGCGGCGGGCGACGAGGCGGTGGCCGAGTGCGCCCGTTCGTTTGGCGCGCCGGTCTGGATGACGCGCCCGGATCATCCGAACGGTACGGCTCGTCTTGGCGAATTACTGGAATACCTGGACTGGGATGAGGACGCGGTCGTGGTCAACGTGCAGGCAGACGAGCCGATGCTCCCGCCCGCCCTGATTGCCCAGGTGGCCGGGAACTTGGCCGCTCGGGACGAGGCCTTCGCAGCGACTTTGTGCGAACCCCTCGGCGGGGGGGACTGGGATCGCACTCAGGTCGTCAAGGTCTGGTGGGACGAGGAAGGATACGCCGAAGGATTCAGCCGGGCGCCCCGGCAGATCGAAGAGGCACGCTGCCAGCGCCATCTGGGGATTTATGCCTATCGCGCGGGCGGGCTTGCCCGGTATGTCAAGTTGCCCCCGGCACCGCAGGAATTGGAGGAGTCGCTGGAACAATGCCGGATGCTCCACCATGGCCTTCGCGTCCATGTTGAGCCGGGCGCCGAAGCGACACCGCCGGGCGTGGATACGCCCGAGGACTTGGCACGGGTGCGCGCCGCGATGGAGGCCTTGGCATGAATGCCGACAAACGTGCGTTGTTGTTGGTCGCGCACGGTTCGCGCCTGCCGGAGGCCAATGCCGAAGTGGCCGAGCTTACCGATCGGTTGCGCGAGGCGTCCGGCGACCGGTATGAGTTCGTGACGCATGCTTTCCTCGAAATTGCCGAACCGGACATTCCGACGGGAATTGACGCCTGTGTTGCGCAGGGTGCGACACAACTGTGGGTTCTGCCGTACTTCCTAGCTGCGGGCCGCCATGTCCGCGACGACGTCCCGGCCTTGCTGGAGCAGGCGCGTGAGCGGCATCCCGACATACTGATAAACCTGTGCATGCATCTGGGTGCGGAGGCCAGTTTGCCCGAGCTGCTGTTGCAGCTGGCCGAGGGTGGTTCCGCCTGAAAATGGCATGCGACCCCGTATAATGCCGCGTCCAGCCCTTTGCAAGGATTGCCATGTTTAAAAAAGATCTGACCATTGCCGGATTCGACCCGGAGGTTGCTGCCGCGATGGATGCGGAACGCCGCCGTCAGGAAGAACATATCGAACTGATCGCCTCCGAGAACTACACCAGCCCGCGAATCCTGGAGGCGCAGGGGTCGGTGCTGACCAACAAGTACGCGGAGGGTTATCCCGCCAAGCGTTACTACGGGGGATGCGAGCATGTGGACGTGGTCGAGCAACTGGCAATCGACCGCGCTTGCGAGTTGTACAAGGCGGATTACGCCAATGTGCAGCCCCACGCCGGGTCTCAGGCGAATGCGGCGGTGTACACCGCGCTGCTGGAACCGGGCGATACCCTGCTCGGCATGGCCCTGGCTCACGGCGGGCACCTGACGCATGGCTCCCATGTCAACTTTTCCGGGCAGAACTACAACGCCGTTCAATACGGGCTGAACCCGGAGACGGGGGAGGTGGACTACGAGCAGGTCGAACAATTGGCTGCCGAGCACCGCCCCAAGATGATCGTGGCCGGGTTTTCCGCTTATTCGCGGGTCATGGACTGGCAGCGCTTTCGTGACATCTCCGATTCTGTCGGGGCCTTGCTGATGGTCGACATGGCGCACGTCTCGGGGCTGATTGCCACCGATCTCTACCCGAGTCCGGTGCCGGTCGCCGACGTGGTAACCTCCACCACCCACAAGACACTGCGCGGACCCCGCAGCGGTTTCATCATCGCCCGCGAGAACGAGGAGATCACCAAGAAGATCAACTCCATGGTGTTCCCCGGGATGCAGGGCGGCCCACTGATGCATGTCATCGCGGCGAAGGCGGTGGCATTCCGCGAGGCCGCCCAGCCCGAGTTCAAGGAATACCAGTGCCAGGTATTGGCCAACGCCAAGGCCATGGCCGAAGTCTTCATCGAGCGCAACTACAAGGTCGTCTCCGGCGGGACCGACGACCACCTGTTCCTGGTCGACTTTATCGCCCAGGAGCTGACTGGAAAGGAGGTTGACGCTGCGCTGGGACGGGCTCACATCACGGTGAACAAGAACACCGTTCCCAACGACCCGAAGTCGCCGTTCGTCACCAGTGGAATCCGGGTCGGCACGCCCGCGGTCACCACCCGGGGCTTCCAGGAGAACGAATGCCGGGCGCTGGCCGGCTGGATGTGCGACATCATCGACGATCTGGGCGACGAATCCGTGATCGACCGCGTGCGCGGGCAGGTGCAGGAAATCTGCGCGCGTTATCCGGTGTACGAGGCCGACTAGCCGGCCTCGGGCCAGGGAGCGGGAGCACTGGCGAGGAGATCGTGCGCTGCCCGTTCTGCAAACACGGCGATACCCAGGTCCTGGATTCCCGGCCGGTGGGCGGAGGCGATCAAGTACGCCGCCGCCGACAATGCCTGAATCCGAACTGCAAGATGCGTTTCACGACTTACGAGCGGGCGAAGCTGAAGCTCCCGGATGTCGCAAAGAAAGGACAATCGGTTCCACAGGCTTTCGATACCGAAAAACTGACATGGAGCATCGAAATGGCGTCGCGCAACCGGCCCGTCAGTCCGGATGCCATCGAGGAGATTGTCCAGAACGTCTGCGATCGCGCACGCTTCCACCCGAGCCGGAGCGTCCCGAGCCGGACGATTGGGTTCTGGGTGATCGACGAGTTGCGGGAGCGGGATCAGATCGCCTGTATCCTTTATGCCTCGGTGTTCGAGGAAATTACTACAATCGAACAGTGGCGGCAGTTGCTGGAACGCGAGGCCAATGCGCTGCCGGAATCGGCCAGGCGCAAACAGATGGACTTGTTGACTAGGGAAGAGACTCCGGGCGACCTTCCACCGCCATGACGGTGCAGGAGACGGACGTGCGCTTCATGGAAGAAGCTCTGGAACTGGCGGAACGAGGCCGCTATACCGCATCCCCCAATCCCTGCGTCGGGTGCCTGGTGGTGGCCGATGGCGCCGTGGTCGGACGGGGATTTCATCGCCGCACCGGGGAACTTCACGCCGAACCGCAAGCTTTGGCGGAGGCCGGGGACCAGGCGCGTGGAGCCACGATGTATGTGACGCTCGAGCCCTGTGCGCACCAAGGGCGCACGGCTCCGTGCGTGTCGGAGATCATCGCTTCCGGCATCAAGCGAGTCGTGTCTGCCTGCGAGGATCCCAACCCCCAAGTGGCCGGGCGTGGCCACGGGACGCTGAAGGAAGCAGGCATCGAATGCGAAGTAGGAATCGGGGCCGAACGGACGCAGACACTGAACCGGGGGTTCTGGAAGCGCATGACTGCCGGACGGCCTTGGGTCTGCGTTAAGCAGGCGATGAGTCTGGATGGCGGGACGGCGCTGGCCGACGGACACAGCCAGTGGATTACGGGTCTGGAGGCGCGCGCCGATGTGCAGTGGCGACGGGCCCGAAGCGGAGCGGTGCTGTCGACGGCTGCGACCGTATGCCGGGATGATGCCCGGCTCAATGTTCGCCTGAAAGCACAGGTGCTGGGTGTCGACCAGGTCCGCCAGCCATTGCGGGTGATCATGGATCGGAAAGGAGAACTGTCGGGCGATCTTTCCCTTTGGTCGGTGCCGGGGCCCTGCGTGGTCTACACCCTGGGCGAACATGCCGAAAAACTCCGGGCGACCATTCCGCCCGAAGCGAAAATCCAAACGGTGCAGGCTGGCGGGAAAGGGCTGGATCTGGCAGCGGTGCTGTCGGGACTGGCCATGGATTACGAAGTCAACGACATTTTGGTCGAAGCGGGCGCGAAATTCGTCGGCGCACTGATTCAGGAAGACCTGGTCGATGAGATGATGGTCTACATTGCGCCCCGCTTGCTGGGTGCGGATGCCGCACCCTTGGCGGAACTTCCGGCGGCCGAAGATCTTCCGGAACGCTTGGGTTGGGCGCTGCAGGATGTCCGCGCGCTGGGTTCTGATGTCCGCGTCACCTACCATCGGAGCCACTGAAGTGTTCACGGGCATCATCGAGGCGCGGGGTCGGGTAGAAAACCTGGGAGACACGGAGTCAGGGAGCGCCATACGCATCCGGCATCCAGAACAGGGTCGTCTGCAGGGGATTCGGCCGGGCGACAGCATTGCCGTCAGCGGAGTCTGCCTGACCGCCGGCATGGTGGAAGAGGGGTTCTTCAGCGTGGATCTCAGTAAAACGACGCTTGGGCGCACGACGCTGGGCAATCTGAAAGTCGGGGACGAAGTCAACCTGGAGCCGGCCTTGCGAGTCGGCGAACCGATGGGCGGGCACCTCGTGAGCGGGCATGTCGATGCGGTGGGCACGATCGTGGCGATCGAGGCAGAAGGCGATTGCAGCCGGACGGAGGTGGAGGCCCCGGCGGAAGTCCACCGTTACCTGGTTCCGCGTGGTTCGATCTGTGTGGATGGCGTCAGCCTGACCGTCACCGATGTTGGGTCGAACACATTCAGCGTCACGCTGGTCCCGCACACCCGTGCCGTCAGTTTGGCGGGCGATTATCGCGCTGGCATGCAGGTCAATCTGGAAGTTGATATGCTGGCAAGATATCTGGAACGCCTTCTCGAGGAGCGCATCGGGTCATGAATTTCAATACGACCGAGGAATTAATCCAGGAGCTGAGGGCCGGGCGGATGATCGTCCTGGCCGACGACGAGGCCCGAGAGAATGAAGGGGACCTGGTCGTGGCGGCTTCACTGGTGACGCCGGAACACATCAATTTCATGACCCGGCATGGCCGCGGCCTGCTCTGCCTGGCGATGACTCGGGAACGCTGCCAGCAACTGAACCTGCCGCTGATGGATCCGACCACGGACGAGGCACATCGCACTAATTTCACATTCACCATCGATGCGCACGAAGGCATTACCACGGGGGTGTCGGCGCATGACCGGGCCGCCACGATCCAAGCCGCCGTCTCGGCAGATGCCCGGCCGGGCGACATCCTGCAGCCTGGGCATTTGCAATGCCTGATGCAACAACCCGGGGGTGTCCTGACTCGTGCCGGGCATACGGAAGGCGGGTGCGATCTGGCGCGGCTGGCCGGCCTGGAGCCGGCCGCCGTCATCGTGGAGATCCTGAACGAGGACGGCACGATGGCGCGGCGCCCGCAGCTGGAAGGACTGGCTGAGGAACACGGCCTCAAGATCGGCACGATCGAGAACCTGATCCGCTACCGGGCCGAGCGCGAACCGACCGTGCGCCGGGGCGCCAGTTGCCACTTGCCGACCGATTACGGAGAATTCGAATTGATCGCCTACGAGGACATGACGGTTGACACGGTTCACTTGGCGTTGGTGGCCGGGCCGCTGGATCCGCAGAAAGCGACGCTGGTGCGCGTGCATGTGCAGAACACGCTCAGCGACGTGACCTTGGCTTCGGTGCCGGATCTGGGCTGGCCGCTCCGCGACGCCCTGCAGCGGATTGCCACCGAGGGCCAGGGAGTGGCGGTGATTCTGCGCTGGCCCGAATCACCGCCGCGTTTGCTGGAACGCGTCCGGATGTTGCACAATAGCCCTGAGCCAGCTCGCACCCGGGTCATCCCGACGGATCGACGAGTGCTGGGGGCCGGTTCGCAGATCCTGGCTGACCTTGGGGTTCGCCGGATGCGTTTGATGAGCGCGCCTCAGGTGTTCCACGGTCTGGGCGGGTTCGGGCTTGAAGTCGTGGAGCATGTCGAGCGATGACAGATTCTTTGCCACATTACGATCAGATTCGCGACCCGGACGAGAAGCGGGCGCTGGCCGACCGGGGGATGGATTTCGCGCTGGTCGCCTCCCGCTTCAACGAGCCGATCGTCAACCGCCTGGTCGAAGGTGCGGCTGGCACGCTGGTGGCACGCGGGGCCGAAATCAAGAATATCGACCTGATTCGAGTCTCTGGCTCGTTCGAGTTGCCGGGCACGGCACGGCTGTGCGCGGACACGGGACTGTATGACGCCATCATTGCACTGGGCTGCGTTATCCGGGGGGAGACCCCTCATTTCGATTACGTGGCTTCTGAATGCGCGCGGAACCTCGCGCACCTTGCTCGACAGGAAGACGTGCCGATTCTATTTGGTGTGCTGACGACCGACACCCGGGAGCAGGCCGATCAGCGCTCGGTTCTGTTCGGCGACTGGCAGGATCCGTCGCCCAGAATGGAAGGCGAGCGGAAAGTCAGCAACAAGGGAGCCGAGGCGGCGGTGGCGGCACTGGAAATGATTGAAGTGTTTACCGAGATCATGGAGGATATCGACGACGACGACGATGATGACGACGATGACTGAGCTTCCTTCATCGTCGGAAACTGACCAGGCCGAATATCGCGGCCGACATTGGGCCCGCCGTTTGGCGCTGCAGGCTCTCTACCAGTGGGACATGTCGGGAGAAGAGGTTTCTGGACTGCTTGACCAGTTCTCTCGAAAGGATGACATCCTGCGGGCCAACACTCAATATTTCGAGCAGTTGGTGCGGGGAGTCGTGGCGCATGAAGCGGACTTATGCAAGCAGTTGACTCCGATTCTTGATCGGCCGATCAAGCGCCTTGACCCGGTGGAACGGACAGTCCTTCGTTTTGCCTGCTACGAATTGGCACACTGCCGGGAAATACCGACGGCCGTAATCCTGTCCGAAGCGACCCGGCTGGCTGGGAAGTTCGGAACGGACAAGGGGAGCAAGTACGTCAATGCGGTGCTGGACCGGGTGGCGGTCGACCTGCGCAAAGCCTGTGCCGCCTGAATTCAGGCCTGGTTCGGCCTAATCGGTATAGGATTTCGGATGGACGAAGATACGCTGATTCAGCGGTATTTCAGTTTTGATGCGGATTCGCCGGGCTTGATTCAGGGGCCTGGAGATGATGCGGCGTTATTGACGTTGCCGCCGGAAGTTTGCGCGATCAGTACCGACCTGTTTCTGCAGGGAGCGCACTTCGATCCAGGGGATGACCCTGCCGATCTCGGGCATAAGGCGTTAGCGGTCAATCTCAGCGACCTAGCGGCGATGGGCGCCACTCCGGTGTGCTTCACGCTCGGCCTCGCCATGCCGCGTATCGACGAAGGCTGGATCGCCAGCTTTAGCGAAGGAGTCAAGGGTCTTGCGCGGGAATACGGGGTTGCGCTGGCCGGGGGTGATCTGTCGCGAGGAGAGCTTGGGGTCTGCATTACGGTCATTGGGACGCTGGAAGGGGAGGCGCCGGCCCTACGGCGCGATGCGGCGATGGTCGGAGATAGGATCGGAGTGACCGGAACCGTCGGAGATGCTGCCTTGGCCCGTCTATATCCAGACCGGGCTGGGCTGGAGAGTTGCCGCGAGCGACTGTATCGCCCGCAGCCAAGGGTGGAATTCGGTTGCAGCATCCGTGGACATGCCCATGCGGCGATGGACATCTCGGATGGTGTCTTGAAAGACTTGGGAAGATTGCTCAAGGCCAGCGGAAAGGGTGCTTCGGTGGAATTGACGGAAATTCCACTATCCAGGTCAGTCACCGAGGAGCGAACAAAGAGTGGAGACTGGTTTTCGATTCTAGGGGGAGGCGAGGATTACGAGTTGGTATTCACGGCGCCGGAGTCCGAGTGGGAAAACATCCAGGGAATCGGACATCGGCTCGGTGTGCCAATTAGCAGTATCGGGGTGGTCGATGATGGTGACGGGTTGAGATTGACCGAAAAGGGTGAATCGGTTCCATTGCCATCACAGCTCGGCTACGACCATTTCGGTGGCGCCTGACGAAGCATGCGTGTCACTTGGCAGGGTTTGACTGTTTTTCTAGCGACTGGCTTCGGGGTGGGCTATTGCCCGAAGATTCCGGGCACCGTTGGGACCCTCTTGGGAGCAGTGCTTTACTTCGGATTGTCTGCGCATCCTTGGTCTATCTACGTGCTAGTGCTGGGGATTATGCTGGTGGTCGGAGTCTGGCTGTGCGAGCAGGCAGTAGAGACTTTCGGAGATCCCGATCCTAAAGAAGTCGTGTGGGATGAAATGACCGGCTATCTGGTTGCCATGGCGGCGGCGCCTCGCAGTCTGGCTTGGGCGGTTGCGGGGTTTGTGCTTTTCCGCATATTCGATATTCTCAAACCGGGGCCTGTAGGCTGGGCGGATCGCCGGTTCAGCGGAGGGGTCGGCATCATGCTGGACGACTTGCTGGCTGGGGTTTTGACTCTGTTTGTTCTTGGCGGGGCTGAGTGGGTGCTGAAGGTCGCATAGTTGTGCAATTGCGCAAGAAGACTTCAGACACAAGGCGAGAATCTCCAGAATCGGGATTTTTCGCTAACGCGCCGGAGCTGGATTACTCTTGACGAGAATAACCCAATGAGGGGTTATATTTATAAGTAATGCAGACAGTCGCCGAGACTCCGACTTTTACCCGTCAGGTTGAGAGGCTGTTCAGCGAGGATGAACGGAGAGAGTTGATCGACTATCTGGCCAACCACCCGACGGCAGGCGATGAGATTCCTGGCACGGGCGGCGTACGTAAGCTGTGCTTCGCTGCCTTGGGCCATGGCAAGAGGGGTGGTGCACGGGTGGTCTACTTCTACAGTGGCAAAGACATGCCGGTTTACGCGCTTCTCGCCTATGCGAAATCCGTCAAGACCGATTTGAGTCCTTCGGAACAACGCACTGTCCGTACCGTGGTAGCCGCGCTCAAAAACGCCGGAAAGGAGAAAAAATGAACACGTTTAGCGAAGATCTGATTCAGTCCCTCAACGAAGCCCTTGCCCATGCGAAGGGTGAAGGTTCCGCCATGATCCATGCACCCGTGACTCCGCGCGGGGTCCGTGAGCAAGTAAAGCTGACACAGGCCCAGATGGCGCCCTTGCTGGGCATGAGCCTGTCCGGCTATCGCAAATGGGAACAGGGAGCCCGCCAGATCAGCGGCCCAGCTGCGACGCTTCTGCGCGTGATTGAAAAAGAACCGGAAGCGGTCAGGCGTGCGTTGTTTTCTTCAGAGTAGAGACGACAAAGTTGGTTTTGAGAGCCACTCTGGACGGTGGCCCATGTTGCGGGAACTACCCGTTAACAAGATACAGATCACAAAATTGAAAGCCGTCCTGCGGGGCGGCTTTCCTTCTCCTGCTCTAGACTTCCCTGCATTCTCAAAGATCGCGCAGGAACTGCACGTCGTACAAAGGCCAAGTGGAGACAATTCCATCCCGTGTCGGACTCGGGACCTTCGCAAACTTGACTGCATGCGCGGGCTGGTAGCGCATGATGTAGGTTTTAAGGCTGCGCGCCCGGGTTCGAGTCCCGCTTTTTACTTCCAGGGGAATGATGTCGCCGTTTTCGGCTCGATGCAAAAATTCAATTTCGGCGCGCTTGTGTGACCAGCTATAGATCGGATAGCCGATGCGGGAGCGGTATTCGGCCAGGAAAAAATTTTCAGCAATAAACCCCTTGTAACTCGCTGCTTGATTTTTGTGGTCGATGTAGGTCAGCCCTAAGAGGTGGCTCAGAATTCCGACATCGAACAGATAAAGCTTGAAGATGTTTTCTTTGCATAAAGCAGGTAGTGGGATCGTAGGCTGTGATTGGATGAGACGTGATTTCCATGCCAGGCGCGTTTTTTCCAGCCAGTGGATGGGGCCAAACAGGTCTTGATATCGGTTTTTGTGGGGGATTGCGTCGCTGAAGCGGTAGCGTTTGACCGAACCATCCAGGGTTTTCATCAGTTGCTCCGGGATGTTCCGGAAAACGCATTCGATGTGTGCCGCCTGCACCCGGCCCGAATATTTCCTGAAATCCTGGCAGAATCCTGCCACGATATTTCCATGGATCGCCTCAACTTGTTCTATCCGTTCATGGAGGCTCCGCTCCTCGCGGGACCAATTGGCCACGGCTTCCGGCATGCCGCCGACGAAATAATATTCGCAAAGGGACTCCCAGAGCCGTCTGTGTGCGGCAGCCCCTCCACGTCGCTCGCGAAACGCATCCAGCAGAATGTCTGACGCAACTGCCATCAGGAACTCTTCGAAACACAAGGGGAACAGATCCAGAAACTCCACCTTTCCAACGGGGAATGAGCCGAGCAGGCCAGTATTGGATCCAGTGGCACAAACATAACATTCGGGAGCTTGTTCAGCAAAATATTTGAGCGAATCCACTGCCGGTTGGCAATCTCCTACCTCATCGAAAAACAGCAGATCATGCTCAGGGAGGATCGATTCCCCCAGTTCCACTTCGGCATTGGCAATAATTTTGTCGGGGGAAAGGCCGTCCTTGAATATTTCCGCAGCCTTCTGGTCAACGCGAAAATCGAATTTGTGCACACGCCGAAACTCTCTCGGTCCGAACAAGCGTTCGACGAGGTAAGTCTTTCCGGTTTGCCGAGCCCCATCAATCAGGATAGGCTTGCGCTGAGGCTGTTCCTTCCACTTCAGGAGGCGTGCATATGAAATCCTCTCCATGATTTTTATATAACTAATTGTTATTAGAATCATATATTATATATTACGAGAAAGTGCTTACAGTTTAATGCGCACATAATTGGAGAAAAGGAACATTTTTTAGCGCATATAACTGTATATATGCTGCATTTATATGCGCACAATAATGTATCCATATTTCAGCATGCGACCCAATTAAAGAACTTGGCCTCACTCACATCCGAGAGCCCCATGCCTCAAGGGCGACGCATGTGTAGAATCGGCTTGAGGCAATGGTGTCTCCTTCCGAGATACGGATATCAGACAAGACCGTGGATCCGACTGAAAACCCTGTCCAGTGGACCTACCGAAGAGGGCGGGGCGCGATCAGCAACCCGCCGGGTCGCTATGAGTTGGAACAGATCGAATTCCAGCACGATGGTCGCGAATACGAGGCGGAAACCCTTGAAACATGCTACTTCGACGCACCGGCAAAAAGCCTGATCAATTACAACCAGTCGCCCGACATCGCGCTGGACCGGTCCATCAATCCCTACCGTGGTTGCGAGCATGGCTGCTCGTACTGCTTCGCACGGCCCAATCACGCTTACCTAGGGCTGTCGCCCGGCCTGGATTTCGAGACCCAAATCTTCTGCAAGACGAATGCCGCGGAAATCCTGGAGCGTAAACTTCGGGCTCCCCGTTATCGATGCGAGACGATTGGTCTCGGCTACAACACGGATGCCTATCAGCCGATCGAGCGTCAACTCAAAATCACCCGGTCCATCCTCGAAGTTCTGCAGGAATTCCACCATCCGGTCTCGGTCATCACAAAATCCTCCCTGCTTGAGCGGGATATGGATATCCTGCAGGACATGGCCCGGGATGGCCTCGCAGAAGTGATCGTCTCCGTCACGACGCTGGATGTGAAACTCAGCCGGACCCTCGAACCCCGCGCCGGCGCGCCTCATTCGCGGATTGCGCTGGTCGGGGCGCTGTCGCGGGCGGGGATCCCGGTTGGCGTCCTGGCGGCACCAATGATTCCATTCCTGAACGACGGTGAACTGGAGGACATCATCAAGGCCGTGGCGGATGAGGGCGCTTACTGTGCCGGCTACGTCGTCCTGCGCCTGCCGCATGAACTGAAGCAATTGTTCCGGGAATGGCTTGAGCAGCACGTCCCGGAGCGGGCCGAAAGAATCATGAATACGGTCCGGAGCCTCCATGGCGGGGCCGACTACGATCCCGAATTCGGGCGTCGCTTGAGCGGGCAGGGAGAATTCGCTCGACTGCTTCGTCAGCGTTTCGTGCTGGCTTGTAAGCAGCATGGATTGGATGGACAGCGCCACTCGCTGCGGACAGATCGGTTTCGCGTGCCGTCCGACCAGGCGGATCTGTTCGAATAGAGGGGGATCCCAGTTATGGCTTCGTCGCGCGCGATGCTTCCGGATTATGTCGATTCCGATTTGCGCGTCCTGTCGATAGGGCTTAATCCTTCTCTCATTTCGGTCCGCGAGGGTTTCTATTTTGCCAATCCGCGGAATCGTTTCTGGCGAGCCTTCGATGAGTCGGGATTGGCTGAATCTCAGGGCGAACCCTCGCGGTCGCGTCACCGGGTGCTGCTGGAGCAGGACCGGATCGGGTTTACCGATGTGGTCAAGCGGCCCAGCTGGCAGGGGCATGAATTGCGGGCCGGAGATTTCCGGCGCGATGCGCCGCGCCTGCTACAGTTGATCGAAGAAATCCAGCCAATCTGGGCTTGGTTCCACGGAAAGCAGGCGTACCGTCACTTTTTGAAATACGCTCTCGACCTGTCTCCCAGAGAAATCCGCTGGGGATTACAGTCGCGAATGATCGGGAAAGCGCACGTGTATGTCACACCCAACCCAAGTCCAGCCAACGCCGCTTATTCGCTGACCGACCTCCGGCGTCGCTATCGCCGCTTGGCACGCCACATCAATGCGTAAATCCAAGTACGCTCTTGTCGCGATCTTGTGGCTTTCTGCCGCTTCGGCCGAGACCTTGCCACCACCGCAAGAAATCACGTTTGCCGCACCGGTTTATCAATCAGAAGACACGATCGAACTGACCGCCTACCTGTATCGGCCGGAGGGGCAGAGCCCGCATCCGGCCATCGTGGACCTGCATGGCTGCAACGGAATCTGGCCGGTACGTTCGCGCCCTTGGTTCAAACGCTATCTCGACTGGGGCTTCGCAGTCCTGCAGGTCGACAGTTTCGGGCCTCGCGGACAAGACAACATCTGTGCGAGCCTGTTCGCCATACCCACCTGGCAGCGGGCCCGGGATGCGCATGCAGCAAAACGGTGGCTGATGAAGCAGCCCTGGGTGGCCGATCAGGAAGTCTATCTGACCGGGTTCTCGCACGGCGCGACAACGGTCCTGCTTGCTTTGCACGATGACCTGAATTCAAGACAGCCGTTTGCGGGAGCGATCGCGGTCGCACCTTGGTGCCTGGATCAGTTCGGAAACTCGCACACGAACCTGCTGATCCTGATCGGCGGGCAGGATCAGTGGACGCCGGCGCAGCGCTGCCGGGTGATGATCTCGGTTCGCCCCGAGCGGGTTGAACTAGTGATTTACGAAGATGCTTATCACAGCTTCGACGCGCCGGGCGTCGACAGCGTTTACCTGGGGCAGCGGGTGGCCTACGATGCCCAGGTTGCCGAAGACGCGATGAATCAAGCGCGAGAGTTTTTGGCGCTTCAGAGATTGGTGTGGAAATCAGGGGGTGAGCCCCGGTAGTTCCACTGCATCGTTGACGGATCATCGGCGGTCTCCACTAGGCACTCATAGAAGAATGCCCCCGCTTCGTTGTCCCCTCCCCGTCCCGTCACCGGAGCGCCTCCGGCCAGGAGCCTGTTCAATCCCAGGTCCAGGATGTTTCGTGCGGCATTGATGTCCGCATGGTCCGTATGTCCGCAGGCCCGGCACTTGAAGTGCGCCTGCTCCTTTCGGTTGTTTGCCTCCACGTGCCCGCATTCCGCGCACGCCCGGCTGGTGTTCCGCGCCGGTACTTTGATGACATCGGTCGCCTTGTACTTCAGGAAACGATCCACCATCCCCATGCAGGAGGACTGCGCCATCTTCCGGTTCAGTGCCGTCTTCGCCTTGACGTTTCTCCTCGGCTTCTCCTTCGTCCCCCGCGCCGAGCGGCGCATCGCCTGCACGTCCAGACCCTCCAGCACGATGTGCTGGAAGTTCCGGGCTAGGTCCGCCGATGACTGGTGGCTGAAGTCCCTGCGGATCTCCGCCGCCTTGCGCTTCGCCTTCGCCGCACGTTGCTGCAGCCGCAGCCGCCGGTTCGAGGCCACCTTGACCACCCGACCCGACTTCGTACGCACCGGCTCCCCGTCGGCGTCCTTCAGTTCGATCATCTCCCGGCGGCTCGCCCGCCACTGGTAGTGCCGGGCTCGCGCTTCGTACTTCCCGATCCGCTCGTACGGAATCTCAATGAGCTTCCGCCCTCCGCACCAGGCTCCTGCGATGTTCTCCGAGTTGCGGTCAATCCCGCAGACCCCACCGTGCCAACGCCAGTCCGAATCCTCCACCTCCCACAGCACCGACACGTACCACTTGTCCAGTTCCCGGCACACCACCGCAACCTTGGCCTCGCCGCCGTCCCAGGGGTCGGCTCCTCGCGTGCGCGATTGCGCCTTGCGGTTCATCCGGATCCAGCCGACCTTTGGCACCCAAAGCCGCTTGCTCCGGATCTTCACATCCTCGGGGATCGTGAACGACTCCCGGCTGACGCCCTTGACCTTGAAGCGGGGGAACCCGGCCTGCTTGCCGCACTTGCCCTCCCGAACCCGACGGGAGAAATGGGCAAACGCCGACCCCAGCGGGAACGCCCCCGTGCCGCGCACGACGACGGCCGACAGTTCCCGCAGCCACTCGTAGCCTTCCTGTGTCTTCAGGCGCGCGTATCGCTTCCCGAAGTCAAATTCGGAGGCGCTCGGCCTGTCTCTCTCGCCAGCTTCGAAACGCCTGTACTCTTGGATTTGGCTGGCCAGTAACTCGTTGTAGACGAACCGGCCAGCCCCGCACAGCCGGGCGAACTGCCGCTCCTGCGTCTGGTTCGGATACAGGCGGTAGCGGGAGGCTCGGTGCATGCGATTTACTCTAGCACGGATTCCGCACTAAACCCGGAAGCCCCGAGTTTTTCAGGGAGCGGGTGGGGGCGCACCTGCGCCGGGGCGGACTATTGCGCTGAGGCGATTTTCTGCAGGGGGTAGTAAAGCCCGAAGTGGTCGCCCGTGACGTGCAGGTGCAGGGTATCATTCTGGGCCTGGGTGTCCCCGACATGGGCCATCCCGGTGTAGTGGCCGTCCGCGGTGCTGCAGGAGGCAAGTTCCAAGTTTACGTTCAGGGCGTTGATGCCAGGGCGAATCTTTTCGAGGGTTCCATAGTAGTTGCACCCGGTCCCGTCCGTCCCCTTGATCTCGCCCGTCGGCATCACGTTGATGCTGATGCTGAGTTGATCCGAGATGTACTCCCACAGTCCCGCGAGTTCAGCGACATCGACCTTGCGCTCGAACAGCGGATCGTAGTTCAGGGTCAGCGTGCCGGTGTCTTTGCCCGTGGTCAGGTAGCGTGCCGTGATCACGGTGGCTTGCTCGCTCACCGTCCCGTTCAACTGCACGGTTGCCAAAAGGGAGCCGTCCCGGAGGAATATGGACATGTCGGATTGGTACTGCTGTTCGTCTCCGCTCACGGTTCCTCGGTAGACCACGTTGGAGTCTACGCTGTAAGCCGAGACGACTCCACCGATGTACAAGGCGGTGAAATCAAATTCCCCCTCTCCGTTGATATCGAAAACGCCACTCCACAGCCCGTCCAGGACCTGCGGTGCGGAATCACCCGTGGCAAAGGAGGAAAAGCTTGCGGCCAGCATCAGGGTGCCAAGCCAGGCCATCGGTTTTCTAATCATCAATAATGTTGTGTGGGAAGCAGACCACCGGAAGGCTGGCTGTTTTGGAGCAGCCGTGAAAGGCCGAACAGGGCAATCCCAAATAGCAGGGTAGCGATCAGCGTGTGGTGGAAGAATGGAATTGCGGCCACATAGCAGACGAGCAGTCCGGCTGTGGTCATCGGATAAAAATCACCCTGCAGCCAAACCGCGAAGTTGGTCAGCAGGAAAAATAGCGCAGAGCCGGAAACACCGGCCCCCAGGGTGGTCAGCACGCCCGGAGGGCTAAGCATCCAGCGGCCGAGTCCTGCGCACAGGGCAACGGCCAGGTAGACGGCCCAGACTTGATCGTGGAACCCCAGCACCAGGTCTCCGGCCACCATGCCGAGTAGCGGAACCAGAAGGGTGTGGGAAGGGCGCGCGTACAGGGTGCCGCAGAAGATCGCGACAGCAAGCACGGGGGTGAAGTTGGGGGGGTGCGGAATGAGCCGGGAGAAGACGGTCAGAAGGATCAGCCCAATGGCGATCCATGCACCTTGCTGCATGCGTGGAAGTGTCTGCATGGCTGCGGGGATTTTACCCTATTGCGAATTGACACGCACCCCCCGAACAGGGAAAATAACCCGCCACAGTGGCGGGGCTATAGCTCAGCTGGGAGAGCGCTTGCATGGCATGCAAGAGGTCGGCGGTTCGATCCCGCCTAGCTCCACCAACCCCCTCCGGATGAATCAAGTCCGCCGCCCCAAGGCGCGGGACTGACTCCGCTTGCAGCCGGTTTTGGCATAATAAACTTGAATTTTTCCCTGTCTGCCGCTTCAAGTTTTCTCGTGCACGATGCTGCCTGAGCACCCCGTATCGCCTCATCTGCAGATCTATCGCCTGCCACTGGCAGCGGTTCTGTCGATCAGCCATCGCATCACGGGCGTGTTGCTGACGGCTGCCGCGGTCGCGTTGGCTTTCCTGATTGCGGCAGCGGCCTATGCGCCAGCCCTCTGGCAAGTCGCGATGATGGGGCTGCAGCATCCGTTGGGGCAGGTCGTGCTGATCGCTTGGACATTCGCGCTGGCATTTCACTTGTGCACCGGAATCCGGCACTTGGTCTGGGATGCCTGCATCGGGCTCAGCATGCCGGCCGTGCAGGCAAGCAATTGGCTGGTCTTGGCGGGAGCCACCACGCTGACGGTCGCCGTCTGGGCCTGGATCTGGGCATGAGCGGGTCCGGCGCGGCGCGGCGGCACTGGTGGTTGGAGCGGATCACCTCGGTCGCGTTGATTCCCCTGTCGATTTGGCTGATCTATTCCCTGGGCAGCGGAAACCTGGCGGACCTGGCTCATTTTGGGCAATGGGCCGGGCAGGGCGACACGGCCCTCTGGCTGGGCCTGTTCTTCCTGGCGTCGCTCTACCATGCCAAACTCGGCCTTGAAGTCATCATCGACGACTATGTCAGTGATCCGGGCTGGAACCGGAGCGTGCACCGCATCGCCCAACTAATTCTCCTCCTTTCCTTCGTTGCCGCTTTTGCAGGGCTCCTGCATTTCCTGACATGACCGACGCCTACAAACTGATCGAGCATCACTACGATGTCGTGGTGGTCGGCGCTGGCGGAGCCGGTCTTCGCGCGACTTTGGGCATGGCCGTGAAGGGCTTGTCGACCGCCTGCATCACAAAGGTGTTCCCGACCCGCAGCCACACGGTCGCCGCGCAGGGTGGAGTCAGCGCGGCGCTCGGCAACATGGGGCTGGACGACTGGCGCTGGCACATGTACGACACGGTCAAGGGCTCCGACTGGCTGGGCGATCAGGACGCCATCCAGTACATGTGCCGCGAGGCCATTCCGGCCATCATTGAGCTGGAGCATTACGGCGTCCCGTTTTCACGGACGGACGAGGGCAAGATCTACCAGCGCCCCTTCGGCGGCATGACGACGCATTTCGGCGAGGGGATCGCGCAACGCACCTGCGCGGCCGCAGACCGAACCGGTCACGCCATCCTGCATACGCTGTACCAGCAGTCTCTCAAGCACCAGGCCCAATTCTTCATCGAATACTTCGCCATGGATCTGGTCATGGACGACGATGGTCGGTGCTGCGGCGTGGTCGCCTGGGATCTGGCAACCGGGGAATTGCATCATTTTCACGCCCACACGGTATTGCTGGCGACGGGAGGGTACGGGCGAACCTATTTCTCCTGCACCTCGGCACATACCTGCACCGGGGACGGCAACGGCATGGTGCAACGCGCCGGGCTGCCCCTGCAAGACATGGAATTCGTGCAATTCCATCCGACCGGCATTTATGGCGCTGGCTGCCTGATCACGGAGGGAGTGCGGGGAGAGGGGGGCTACCTGACCAACAGCAAGGGCGAACGTTTCATGGAACGGTACGCGCCGAACGCCAAAGATTTGGCATCGCGCGACGTGGTGAGCCGTTCGATGACCATCGAGATCAACGAAGAGCGGGGCTGTGGCCCTGAAGCGGATCACATTCACTTGCATCTGGAACACCTCGGTGCCGACGTTATCAAGGAGCGCCTGCCCGGCATCGCGGAATCGGCACGCATCTTCGCTGGGGTCGACGTGACTCGTGAGCCGATCCCGGTCTTGCCGACGGTGCACTACACCATGGGCGGCATTCCGACCAACTACAAGGGCGAAGTGGTGACGGTGCGGGATGGGAACCCCGATGCGGTGGTGCCGGGATTGATGGCCATCGGGGAGGCGGCTTGCGTTTCGGTACACGGAGCGAACCGCTTGGGCTCCAATTCTTTGCTGGACTTGGTTGTCTTCGGCCGCGCGGCGGCGATACGGGCAACGGAACTCATTACGCCGGGTGGCGCTCACCCGGAAGCGCCCCCCTCGGCAGTGGAACGGATCCTAGATCAGTTCGACAAGGTTCGTCATGCCAATGGCAACACTCCAACCGCGCAACTCCGTCTGCAGCTTCAACGCGTCATGCAGAAGCACGCGGCGGTGTTCCGCACCGGCGAGACGCTGAAGGATGGTCTGGATCAGGTCCGAGCCGCAAATCAGGCTTTCAGTGACATTCAGGTCAGCGACCGATCCATGATATGGAATACCGATCTCGTTGAGACTCTGGAGCTACAAAACCTGCTGCCGCAGGGTCTGATGACGCTGGAGTCCGCGTTGAACCGCCTGGAGAGCCGCGGTGCTCATGCCCGGGAAGATTACCCGGAACGCAATGACGACGAATGGATGAAACACACGGTTTGCTGGTTTGGCGAGCAGGGATCATGCCGCATCGAATACCGGGATGTCCACTTGCATACCCTGGATGACGAGGTGGAAGCGATTCCACCGAAAGCCCGCGTATACTGACACGGGAAAGAACCGGACCATGGCTCAATTCACCCTTCCTGCCAACGCGGTCGTTCGCAAAAACGGGCGCCGGTATCCAGCACCGTCGGGTGCCGAAAATGTCCGGTCGTTCCAGGTCTACCGCTACGAACCGGACGAAGGGGAAAATCCAAGACTGGACCACTACGAAGTGGATCTGGACCAGTGCGGCCCGATGATCCTGGACGTGCTCATCAAGATCAAGAACGAGGTTGACCCGACCCTGTCGTTCCGCCGCTCCTGCCGCGAGGGAATCTGCGGTTCCTGCTCTATGAACATCAATGGACGCAATACCTTGGCGTGCACCTGCGGGGTGGATCAGTTCAAGGGGGACATCCGGGTCTATCCGCTGCCGCACATGCCGGTGGTCCGGGACCTGGTGACGGATCTGTCGGGGTTCTACCGGCAGTACGCCGCCGTGGAGCCATGGCTGAAGAATGGCGCGGACGAGCCGGAACGCGAACGTCTGCAGCAGAAGGAGGATCGTGCCCGGCTGGACGGCCTGGAAGAGTGCATCCTGTGCGCCTGCTGCTCCACCAGCTGCCCGAGCTACTGGTGGAATCCAGACAAGTACCTGGGGCCCGCGGCTTTGCTGCAGGCATGGCGCTGGCTCGCGGACAGCCGCGACCAGGCGACGGACGAACGGCTGGAGTCCCTGGAGGATGCCTTCAAGCTATACCGTTGCCACACGATCATGAATTGCACCCAGACCTGTCCCAAGGGGCTGAATCCTGCGCGGGCCATCGCCGAAATCAAGAAAATGGTGGCCTTGCGCAAGTCCTGACATGTCGGAGCAGGACCGGTTGCGCTGGCATTGCCGGCGTGGCACTCGGGAGTTGGATCTCATGCTGATGCGGTATCTGGATCAAGAATATCCTCGGGCTTCCGCCGCCGAGCAAGCGGCATTCGCGCGGCTGCTGGAATGCCCGGACCCTGAACTCCAGGAAATATTCCTGGGGGCGCAAGCCGCCCCGGACCCGGAGATGGAATCGGTCGCCCGAAAGATACGCGCAGGCACGCCGGATCATGACTGAATTCTCCGCGTCCTTGGCCACCACCCCGCAGCCTGCCGCGTTGATGGCGCTCTACGACGTCAACTACCAGTGCCTGCTTGCCCTGTGCCCATCGCTGCGCAACCCCGCCATGCAGCCTCATTCGTATCTCGACGACTCCCTGCCGGACCGACCACCGCTGCAACTGGTGTTCTACGAGCACACCCGGCATACGGCCACGCTTGGTTTGGCCCGCCGCCGGGACGAGGAGGGAACTGAATTCCTGCCGGATGTACAGTTGCGCCTGTACCGGGACTCCCGGCAGGTCGAACTGCTTGCCCGTCACGGGGTCTCACTGTTTCCGAATCCGATTCCAGAAGGAAGCCTCCGGGAGGAATGGTTGTCTCGCCGCTATTCCGGGAACCGATTCCTGTTCGACTGGTTGCGGGATTGCCTACGACGGGGCTATCATTTAGCCCCGAATTCCGGACGCCTAGCATGACCCATCCCGATTTCCAACCCTGCGCGCATAACCGTACGCCGCCGGCGACCCGCATCCTCGACTTGCCTGGGGATTACGGGCAAACCGATTTCGTGATGCGCCGCGGTGGCCGCCTAGCTCAGGTCCAAGTCGGTTATGAGACTTGGGGCACCTTGTCGCGAAATCAGGATAATGCCGTCCTGATCTTCACCGGACTGTCCCCGACCGCCCATGCCGCGTCCAATGAAGAAGACGACACGGCGGGTTGGTGGGAATACATGGTCGGGCCTGGCAAGGCGATCGACACGGATCGGTTTTTTGTGGTCTGCGTCAACTCTCTGGGCAGTTGCTTCGGCTCAACGGGGCCTTCCTCCTGCGACCCGGTGACCGGCCAGCCCTATGGCGGGAGCTTTCCGGAACTGTCGATCGAGGACATTGCGAAGGCCGGGCACCACGCCATGCGCGAACTGGGCGTGGATCATGTCCACACCGTCGTCGGCCCCTCCATGGGCGGCATGTCTGCGTTGGCCTATGCGTTGCAGTATCCGGATGAGTTGGACTATCTCCTGGTGATTTCAGCGGCCTGCCGGGCCTTGCCGTTTACGATTGCGGTGCGGTCGCTGCAGCGGGAGATCATTCGCTGCGACCCGGATTGGAAGGGCGGCAACTACGAATTGAATGCCGAACCGCTCTGCGGGATGCGTTTGGCGCGGAAGCTCGGCCTGATGTCCTATCGGGCGGCCCAGGAATGGCGGCAGCGCTTCAATCGGGCCCGGGTGCCGGAGCACCGCGCCTCGGACGACATGTTCGGCGTCGAGTTCGAAGTGGAGTCCTACCTCGAATACAACGCGCAGAAATTCATCGGCACGTTCGATGCCAACAGTTATTTGTACCTGTCCCGGGCGATGGACCTGTTCGATGTCGCCGAGCATGGCGGCACGGTCAATGCCGGGCTGGCCCGGGTCCACGTGCGCAAGACCCTGGTGATCGGCGTGGAGAGCGACATCCTGTTCCCGCTCGAGCAGCAAAAGGAAATCGTAGCCGGCCTGCAAAAGGCCGGGCGCGAAGCCGAACTGGTCGTGCTCCCGTCCATCCAGGGCCACGACTCGTTCCTGGTCGACGCGGAACGCTTCTCGCCCGTCGTGCAGGAGTTTTTTGCCGGGAGTTGAGCCGGGGTCAGCCGCGCTGGTCGAGCGCGACGTAGTCTCGCTGGGTGTGTCCGGTATACAGTTGGCGGGGTCGGCCGATCCGGAACTGCTTGTCCGCCATCATCTCGAGCCAGTGCGCGATCCAGCCCGATGTCCGGGCGGTGGCGAAGATGACCGTGAACATGTCCAGGGGGATCCCCATGGTCCTGAGGATGATGCCCGAGTAGAAGTCGACGTTCGGGTACAGTTTGCGAACCACGAAATATTCGTCGTTCAAGGCCGCCTGCTCCAAGGCCATGGCGGTTTCCAGGAGCGGGCAGTTCGGATTGCCTTCCCCATGCTTTTCCAGCAGGCTGTAGCAGATTTTCTGGATTAGCTTCGCACGCGGATCGTAATTCTTGTAGACCCGGTGCCCAAAGCCCATCAAACGGGTATGGCTTTCCTTGTTCTTGGTCTGTTCGACGTATTCCTCGACCGAGACCCCCGAGGCATGGATTTCCTCCAGCATCTGGATCACGGCCTCGTTGGCGCCGCCGTGCGACGGCCCCCAAAGCGTTGCCACGCCTGCGGCGACGGCCGCAACCGGGCTGGTTTCGGAACTGCCGGAAAGCCGGACCGTGGACGTAGAGGCGTTTTGCTCGTGGTCGGCATGCAGGAGGAACAGGGTGTCCATGGCGTGCGAGAAGAGGGGGTCGGGCTCCGTGCCGAACATCATGTGGAGGAAATTGGACGTAAAGTCGAGTTCCGGGTCGGGATCGATGGGATCCTGGCCGGTTCGATAGCGATATCCGAGCGCCGCCAGGACCGGGACTTGTGCGATCAATCGCCGCACCATGCGCTGGCGGTACGACTCGTCGAACACGTCCAGTTCAGAATGATAGATCGCAGCGAGATGGGCCAGCCCGGCCATCAGCATGGCCATCGGATGAGCCTCTTTCTCGAAAGCCTGCATGAGTTCCCACGAACCATTGGGAATCTTTGTTTCCGACTTGATTTCTCTAGCAAATGTGTCCAGTTGATTCTGTGTCGGAAGCTCGCCGTTGAGCAGCAGGTAGGCCGTTTCGATATGGTTGCCGGATTCCGCGAGCTGCTCGATTGGATAGCCCCGATAGCGCAGAAGGCCGAGGTTTCCATCGATGTAGGTGATCTGGCTCCGGCAGCTGGCCGTGGAGACGAATCCGGGATCCAGCGAAAAATAACCCCGTTTCTTGTACAGATTGCTGATGTTGACCGCCGCCGGGCCTTCGGTCGACTCGGCGATCGACAGCTCGACTTCCTTTCCGCCGTTGGTCAATTTGATTTTTCTCTCGGGCATAAATATTCCAAATCCAACACCCTTCGCGCATTTTCGGTCTACGCGAACTTCTGGACAAGATTTTTAGAAAAGTTATTTTACACGCAAGAAGTGGCTATTTTGTTGCATGCACAACTTCCGGGTCAACTTCCAGCCCCATCCGATCGGTGCCAGTCGTGGGCTGTACGGGGGCAGGAACAGCAACTCCAGATGCGCCCCTGGTGTTCCTGCAGCCTCGGCCAGAGCAGTTTGGCATGGTGATCTTGGGCATTGTCCAGCAGCAGTTCCTTCTACCGCGGCCGATGCCGAAGCAACTGCTTCAGGAAGGTTGTGAACGTCTCGGCATTGAAGCACGGCGAGAAGGCGTGAACGAACCGAGCATCGCGCAGGCTAACGGTCTCGAAGCAGGTGAGATGGTCTTGCCGGTCTTCGTTTGTTAACTCTTCCATACAGATCCGAAGAGTGAGTGAGGAGGGTGAGGGCTGAACCGGACTGCATCGCCAGCCGACTAGCCCGCATTTCTCACCAACATAAAAACGGCTGGGATTTTCCGAATTCATC
>CAZRSJ010000017.1:0-28004 GCA_964602805.1 uncultured Chromatiales bacterium
GCGCGACTCTCACCGCGGCCCACCGGGTGTTCTCATATGTTTATGAACCTATGCATACCCAGGCCCGCGCATTCCGGAAAAGACGCAGCCAGGGAGCCTCTTCTCCCCACTCCGAAGGGTGCCAAGAATGCTGCAGGGTGCGAAAAACACGTTCCGGATGCGGCATCATGATGGTGAAACGCCCGTCTGTACTAGTTAACGCGGTTATGCCCTCTTCCGAACCATTCGGGTTGGCCGGGTAATCCTCCGCGGCAGCCTTTCCGTTGGCATTGATGTACCGCAGGCAGGCTGTTTCTTCCAAATCCGCCATGTCGCATTGAGGGTCGATGCGCCCTTCCCCATGCGCGACGACGATTGGGAGGCGGCTACCGGCCATGCCTTGAAGCAGGATAGAGGGTGATTCCAGAACCTCTACTTCACACAGCCTAGCTTCGAACTGTTCGCTGAGATTCGGTACAAAACGCGGCCAATGCCCTGCACCCGGGATCAGGTCTTTCATTTGGGACAGCAACTGGCAGCCATTGCAGACACCCAGCGCGAAAACTTCCGGACGTTTGAAAAATTTCTCGAAAATCTCCCTTAGGTCCTTGTGATACAAGACATTTTTTGCCCAACCCCCGCCGGCCCCGAGAACATCGCCGTACGAGAATCCGCCGCAGGCCGCCAGGCCCGAGACATCATCCAGAAGACGCGGATTCTGCTGGAGATCGCTCATGTGCAGGTCCCTGCAGACGAAACCGGCCCGAGAGAATGCGGCGGCCATCTCGAACTGCCCATTGACGCCCTGCTCCCTGAGAATCGCGACGGTGGGCGCTGTGCCGGCTTGGATATAGGGGGCAGCGGGGTTCTCCTCGATTTCATAGGACAATTGGGAGAAAAGCGGCGGGGTGCCCCATTTCTTCCTGTTTTCGTACTCGTTGCGGGCGCATCCCTCATGATCCCGGTGCCGGGCGATCTCGTAACTGGTCCGGCTCCACAGCTGCTCAAGCTCAGGTAATGGCCAGGTCCCGATTTCCTCACTAACAAATGGGCCCGACCAATCAGGTGCCGGTTGGCATTGCAATCGAAGCACCGGCTCGGTATCCGGGGCTCCGATAAACTCGCAAGCGAGCCCGGCTTTCCAGAGCCGTTCCATGATTTCCTGCATTTGTGTACCCCGAACCTGCAATACTGCGCCAATCTCCTCGTTAAACAGATAATCCAACACCTCGTCCGCTTCGACTAGAAGAGATATTTCCAGTCCCATGCGGCCAGCAAAGGCGCATTCACAAAGGCAAGCCAGCAGCCCCCCGTCTGAGCGATCGTGGTAGGCCAGAATCGCATCTTCGTTCAGCAACGCCTGTATCTGATCGAAAAAAGCAGCCAGAAGCGATGGGTTGTCGACGTCCGGAGTTTCCGAGCCGGTTTGACCGTACACTTGTGCCAATGCCGAACCTCCGAGCCGCCGTTTGGAACTCAAGGACACCAGCAGCAGACACGAATCATCGGTATCTTGCAGTTGCGGCGTGACATGTCGGCGTACATCTTCTACCGGAGCGAATGCCGAAACAACCAGCGAGACCGGAGAAGTCACCTGTTTGCCTTCCCAAGTTGCCTGCATGGACAAGGAATCCTTGCCAACCGGGATTGCGATGCCGAGCTTGGGGCACAAGTCCATGCCGACCGCTTCGACCGCTTCATACAGCCCGCAAAGTGCTTCTGCTTCGGAACCCGCAGCCATCCAATTCGCGGACAGGCAAATCCGGGTCCGGTCGAGCACCTTCACGCTGGCTAGATTAGTAAGGGCTTCTGCTACTGCCATGCGCGCGGAAGCCGCTGGGCGATGGATGGCCAAGGCCGGTCTCTCCCCCATCGCCATGGCTTCTCCCTTGACCCCCTCGAAATCACAGGCCGTCACTGCCGCATCCGCAACCGGAACCTGCCAGGGTCCAACCATCTGATCCCGGACCGTCAGGCCTCCTACCGAGCGATCCCCAATCGTAATCAGGAAAGACTTGGAACCCACGCAAGGCAATGTCAGTACACGCTCTATCGCCTCCGGAATTTCAACATCCTTCAGGTCCAGCGGCACATCCGGCCAATCCATCGAAGGCACGGCTATCTCCATCTTGGAGGATTCTCCGAACAAGAGCGTCAGGGGCACGTCTGCCACCGTTTCCCCGAAATGCGGATCTTTCAAGCGCAATTGGCCGTCGGCAGCAGCCCGCCCGACTATCGAGAATGGGCACCGCTCCCTACGGCACAGTTCGGAAAAACTCTCGAGCGCTTCGGCCCGGATCGTGAGCACATAGCGCTCCTGTGACTCATTGCACCAAATTTCCCGTGGCGACATCCCGCTGTCTGCACATGGAATCTCGCGCAAATCCAACTCTGCGCCACCCGGTTCCCCGTCGACCAATTCCGGAATGGCATTGGAGAGCCCGCCAGCACCTACATCGTGCACAGCCAGAATCGGATTGTCTGTTCCCCATGCTGTGCACTGCTCAATGACTTCTTGGGCGCGACGCTGCATTTCAGGATTGCTGCGTTGTACCGAGGCGTAATCCAGTTCTTCGTCTCCCGCTCCCGTATGCTGCGACGACGCGGCTCCACCCCCCAGACCAATCAACATGGCCGGGCCTCCCAGAACCACGATCAAAGCCCCTTCGGGAATTGACTGTTTCTGCACATGGTCCTTGCGGATGCTTCCGACGCCTCCCGCGATCATGATCGGCTTGTGGTAGCCGAATGTCTTACGCCCCGCAGGGGCAGTTGCTTCACCTTCCAAGGTACGAAAGTACCCGGTCAGGCAAGGCCGGCCAAACTCGTTGTTGAAAGAGGCCGCGCCGATCGGGCCTTCGATCATGATGTCCAGCGGTCGAGCCATGCGAGACGGATGCTCCCGGGACAAATCCTCCCAAGGCCGTGGCCATGTGTCGAGATTGAGGTTTGATACCGTGAATCCGCATAGGCCCGCCTTCGGACGCCCTCCCCGGCCACAGGCGGTTTCATCGCGAATCTCTCCCCCGCTACCTGTCGCAGCACCCGGAAACGGAGAAATGCCCGTCGGGTGGTTGTGCGTCTCCACTTTGATGACCATTCCGTAATCGTCGTCGATGGCCCCCCATGCGCGAGTCTTTGGATCAACCGTGAAACGGCGGCTACGGCCGAGATCAAGCACTGCAGCATTGTCACGGTAAGCCGACAGAGTCCCATCCGGCGACACGGCATGCGTGTGCCGGATCATTTCGAACAGGCTCTTCGGCATCGGTTTCCCATCAATCGTCCAGCGCGCATTGAAAATCTTGTGCCGGCAGTGCTCAGAGTTGACTTGGGCGAACATCATCAATTCGGCGTCCGTGGGGTCACGCTCAAGCCCGTGATAAGCCTGGATCAGGTATTCGATGTCAGTCTCGGAAAGTGCCAGGCCGTATGCCTGGTTAGCCTCATGCAGGGCCTGGGCCGGGCTGGAAGCCAAGGAAATCGCTTCAAGCGGTGCGGGTTCCGGATGCGCGAAAAGCTCGTCGCACTGGCCTACATCCGACAAGATTGACTCGGTCATCCGGTCGTGTAGAAGAGCGGCCTGCTGCGGCGTTACGGCCTCCGTCCCCTGCAGGTGATATTCGATTCCTCGCTCTATCCGTAAAACGGCAGTCAGCCCGCAATTCCAAACAATTTCAGTGGCCTTGCTGGACCATGGCGAGATCGTGCCGAGTCGCGGCACAACCAGGACCGAGGGGCTTGGAGTCGGTTCGTCTGCGGTTGGTGCGTAGTCCAGAAGCTCCGCGAGGATTTCCTCCTCAGTCGGGTCGAGAGCCCGCTCACAGTCCACAAAATGCAGGAAACGTGCGCTGGAGACCTGCCCGCAGCCGTGCGCTTGCAGGCGGACATTGAGCCTGTGCCGGGAATGATCGGTCAGCGCCTTGCCGCCGGGATAAGAGCAAACGGGCATGAAAATGACGGTTGGAGGATCGGTTCGTACGGACAAGCAGGCGAACTCCATGCCTATTATCTCGTATAATGGTCCCAGATGACTTGGGGGTGACTTGGCTTCGACGGCGGTTACTAAATCCAAGGCGCATGCCGAGGCGGCAACAACCTCGTAAAAAACGGTTGCGAAAAAATTAGTTGCCAACGACGACAACTACGCACTAGCCGCTTAATCCCGGCTAGTCATCCTTTCGGGAGATGCTTGTGGATCCCGATATGGATGTCGACTACACAAGATCGCCGTTCGGTCTGTCTGGAGCCGAAAGGTTAAAGTCAACATGCAGGCTGGTGATCATCGGGCCCTGTCCGTCGGGTGTTGATCACGAGACAAAAGACGGTGCTAAGCATGTAGGGCCGAAGAGGAGGAACTGCCGGACGCGGGTTCGATTCCCGCCACCTCCACCATCAGCGACAATCCCGGCATATCAATTTCTTTTCGCGGTTTTGTGCGGCTCGTCTGGCATTAACAGCTGAGCGTTTCAATCTGCTTGATGTCCATAGGCTTCCTCTTCATGACATCCGAAAACGGCCTGATTTTTTGGATCAGCCCGGGGCTACAATAAGTGGATGCGGAAATAATAGGAAGGATTGAGGGATGCCTGGAGTCAAGTTTGTCATTGCGGTCACTGACCGGGGTTGGCTTGAGACACTCCGGCAACAGCCAGACTTGAGTGAGGTCAATTTTTGGTCGCCTTCCCCAAAAGGGTTCCAGGCGCTCCAACCGGGCGAGCTTTTCTTGTTCAAACCGCATAGATCGGATGTGATCGTTGGCGGCGGCATATTTGCTTGGGCATCCAAGAAGATGTCTTGCTCCCTCGCTTGGGAAACATTCCGGGAAATGAACGGGGCACGCTCCGAAGAGGAAATGCGGATGCGAATCGCGCGTTACCGTAGAATCAACCGGGAAGATAAGGGTGATTTTGAAATCGGTTGCCGCATCCTGGTTCAGCCCTTCTTTTTAGATGAGCCCAACTGGATTCCCGTGCCCAAGAGCTGGTCACCGAACATAGTCGTATTGAAAACTTACAGCACCACCGAGCACGAAGGTCGTTTGGTATGGGAGGCAGTCAGCAGATACCTGAAGTTCCCTCAGTTTTCAGATGAGGGTGAAGACCCTATCCGCTTCGGGAACCCGACCCTCATTCGCCCTCGCTTGGGTCAAGGAGCGTTCCGTATCCTGGTGACCGACATCTACCATCGGCGTTGCGCGATAACTCGGGAACGAACCCTGCCCGCGCTTGATGCTGCACATATCCAGCCCTATTCAAAAGGAGGAGTCCACGAAGCGAGCAACGGGCTGTTGCTTCGCCGCGATCTCCACAGCCTGTTCGACGCCGGATATCTGACCGTCACCCCGAAGCTTAAACTTGAGGTCAGCCAGCGCATCAGGGAAGAATTTGAGAACGGCCGGGATTATTACGCTTTGCATGGGCATCAGATTGACGTACCCGATGATATCCACAACAAGCCAAATCCAACTGCACTGAACTGGCATAATGAAAATTGCTACCGAGGATAGCCCAACCACCCTTGATCCATGACCTTCGTCGTCCTTGAAGATTGCATTAAATGCAAGTACACCGACTGCGTGGAAGTCTGCCCCGTCGAATGCTTCCATGAGGGGCCGAATTTCCTGGTGATCGATCCAGAAGAATGCATCGACTGCGCCCTGTGCGTGCCGGAATGTCCGATTGATGCCATCGTTCCGGAAAAAGATCTCCCTGAAGATCAGCAAGAATTCCTCCAGATTAATGCAGACCTCGCGAGCGAATGGCCAGAAATCAGCCGCCAGAAACCTCCCCCGCCCGATGCGGACAAGTGGCGCGGCAAGCCCGGAAAAAGAGCCCTGCTCGAACTCTGAATGAGGCGAATTGCCTGCCCCCTGCATATGCCGCTTGGGCGGTATTGCGCCCAAACCATCTTGGAACACCATGCGGCAGCCCTACCGGACCTGACCAAACTTGCAATCCTGGTGCCGAATGTCACATCGGGCCGAGCCTTACGGTCGGCATTGCTTGACCACGCCGAATCTAATCATCAAGGACTGCTTCTGCCTCCTATCCTGACTTTCCAGGCATGGGCGCGGCAGCACAGCCGCTTCAACGGCACGGAAAACCACTTGTCCGAATTGCTGGATTTGATGGCCGCTTTGCAAAAAAGCGAGACTTTGCGGTCGCTGGAGCAAGCGAATTCCTGGTCGCTGGCTCGCGAGATGATGGAACTGTTCGACCAACTTTGGCTCAACGAGTTCTCGTTGCCGTCGGATCAGGAAGAGCTAACGTCGCGGCTTCGGAAGGCCTACCAGATTGCCGGCAAGCCTCCCGAGCAATTGGGTGACGAGGCCCGAATCATCCACTTGCTGTGGGCCGCTTGGAGTGAAGGTTCAGGGAACTTCCTCAGTTCAGGGAAATACTATCGCGAGGCTTTGCGGCACTTGGCTCCTCCTCCGGAGACGCAAGCCATTTACGTCTGTGGCCACGACCGGCTTGCGGCGGTCGAGATCGAAGCGCTCAAGCAGCTGGATCAGGAAATTCCCGTCTCCGTCTTCACCCGACCGCAATCCCTCATTGCCTTGGATACGGAAGCACCTGATGCCAACAACCCGCCTTCCACTTATGCCACTGTTCTTCAAGAAGCTTTCGCGCAGGAAAAATCCACCATGGTCAAACGCGCGCAAGCCTGCCTGTCGGATTGCCCGCAAGACCCGCTGAAGGACAGGCTTTCCACGTTCGTCGCAGAGCAGGCAGAACCTCACGCTCGTGGAATCGACATCCAGATCCGGCGCTGGCTCAAGGATGGGCATCGGAATATCGGATTGGTCACAGAGGATCGGAAGCTGGCTCGCCGGGTTCGCGCCCTGCTGGAACGTGCCGGCATTCAGATCCAGGACTATGCCGGTTGGGCGCTTTCCACCACGAGCGCAGCCAGTACGGTCGTGCGGTGGCTCGAATGCCTGAACGAGGATTTTCACTACTTGGCGCTCTTGGACATGCTCAAGTCTCCGTTCGTGCGCCTGAAAGGGACTTCCGGCGAGCCGAATCGAATCGGGGATTTCGAACAACTTCTGCATCGTCACAATATTTACAATGACTTGAAAAACTACCGGCGGGTCGCAGATGAAGAGCCCGACTGGCTGGACATGCTGGATCAAGTCGAGCAAGCCGCCCGCCCCTTGCAGGCGCTGCGCGAACCGACCGGCAGAGAGTATATGGAAGCCCTGCTGGAAAGCCTGGATCTTCTGGGTTGCCGGCCCTGCTTGGCGAGCGACGAAGTCGGAAAACAGGTTTTATCGGAACTGGACCGCATGTGTTTCCAGTTATCGCAAAGCGAAACCCGGCTGCCGAAATCTCAATGGGATGCCCTGTTGCGCTGGACGCTGGAGCAACAGAACTTCCGGCACGGGTCCTCCCAGGACTTGGTCTCCCTGATTAATCTCAACCATGCCCATCTCGCCCAATTCGACTGCCTGATCGTCGCCGGCATGGACTCCCGCCACTATCCGGGCACGGATTCCTCTTTCCTCGTATTCAACGACTCGGTTCGCGGCGATTTGGGGCTGCCCACCCGCACCGAGCTCAAGAAGCTGGGTTTGCAACGATTCCTGTCCCTGATTCTATCCTCCGAGCGGGTTCTTTTGGCTTACCAGAAAACCGATGAGGATGAGCCGCTCCTGCCGAGCATCTGGTGGACTCAGATCGACGTATTCCATCGTCTGGCATACAAAGCCTCGCTCAAAGACCTGTCCTTACCCATGCTCAGCCTGCATCCAGATGCCTGGGTGCGGCCTCCCGGGCTTCAGATTCGTGAAACTGCTTCCGAAACCATGCCGCATCCTCCCGCCAGCCCAGACCTGTTGCCAAGCAATATCTCGGCCAGCGGGCACCAGGCCCTAGTCGATTGCCCGTACCGCTTCTATGTCCGCGACATGCTTCGCATACGGGAAACCGACATGATCCGAGAGGAAATGGACAGCATGGAGTTTGGCCGCTACGTCCACCGGTGCCTGGAAGCTTTTCATTCCGGTATTCCCGGCGCCCCGGGACCCTGGCGGGGCCTGATCAGCGGGCATGAGGCCGCTGCGTTCGAACTACTGCAGGAAATCGGCGTACATTTCATGGAGCGGCTGACCCCCAGCCTTGCGAATGTCGTTTTTCTGGAGCGCTGGAGAGCCATTGTCCGTCACTACATCAGCCTCCAAAAACCCGTTGAAAACCATCAGGTTATTCTTGAAATCGAAGAAAGTATGGAGAACAAGGTCGATGACAAGCTAATGCTTTGCGGTCGCATTGACCGAATGGATCGGGACAAGGACGGGAATCGCATTGTGATCGACTATAAGACGGGATCCAGAAAGGTCTCCGAAGATGAAGTGCAAAGCGGCGAGCAGGTTCAGCTGACCAGCTACGCGCTGATGGCAGAACCCATCGAACGAGCAGAGTACTGGTGGTTGAACCAAGACCCGAAGAAGGGGAAATCCCGGACGTCCGTAGAAGGAGAATTTCTGGAGGCGCTCAGCCGAAAAGTGCACAGCCGATTGCGTGAAATGTTCCAGGACTTGCGTGCGAGCCATGAAATGCCGGCTCATGGCGACGAAGCGACTTGTGCTTATTGCTACGCGCAGGGAGTGTGTCGCAAAGACGTGGAAATGGGGAATTCCGTGTAATCCACCCTTTCCGGCCATCAACCGGCGGCGATGGTTTTAAGATGCCGCCTCTCGGTCCGCCGCGGTTCCTAACCCGAAAGAATTGGTTTTGACGCCCAGATCCTCGAGCGTCTTGCATAGCAGAAGAAGATCTTCCAGCGACTGAGCTTTTCCCTGTGGCCGGCGGAGCAGATAGGCCGGGTGGTAGGTGGGAATAACGGGGATTCCCGATTTTGACATTTCGAACACGGTACCACGCATCCGACCGATGGGCGTCTCTACTTCCAGGAGATTATGTGCTGCCACGGCACCCAGCGCCAATATGACTTTTGGCTGGATCAGTTCAATTTGGCGATCCAGGTAAGGCCGGCACGTCTCCGCCTGCTCCGGTGTCGGGTTTTCGTTGTTTGGCGGACGACATTTCAGGATGTTCGCGATGAACACCTGCTCCCGGCTCAACCCGATTGCCCCCAGCATGCTGTCCAGTAGCTTCCCGGCTCGACCGACAAATGGTTCCCCCTGGGCATCCTCGTCTGCGCCGGGGGCCTCACCAATCAACATCAGGTCTGCGTTTTCATTTCCCACGCCGAAGACCGTATTCTTCCGCGTCCGGTGCAACTCGCACAGGACGCACCCTTCAACCTCCTTACGCACCACACGCCACTTGCGAAGATGCTGTGCATTGGCGTCGAGCGTCAGGGTCGTGGTCCCGGACTTCTCCCCTTCTATCTCTTCAGCAGCCTCGGGTGCCATCAATTCGCCATCTCCCTGCGATTCCTTCGCTGCTCCATCTGTTGAATGCTGATCCCGATGGCTCCATCGGCTCAGGCCTAGCTCTTCGAGGTGTGGATCACTCGGCATGATTTTTGCTGTCGGCTATCAGGCTCTTACTTTATATGTGATCCAGTTGTGGATGCATTCGACCAGGTTCACGGATCAACTTCCCAAGCGCATTCAGATACGCATGTGCAGAAGCAATGACGATATCCGTGTGTGCGCCTTGCCCATTGACCACCACGCCATTTTTTCTCAGGCGTACGGTCACTTCGCCTTGGGCATCCGTCCCGGTCGTGATGTTGTTGACCGAATACAGCTGCAATTCAGACTCTGAATTGACGATGTCCTCAATCGCTCTGAACGATGCGTCGACAGGCCCTCCCCCGGAGGCCTCCCCGTCGAATTGCTCACCGCCCCGCGCCAAGGTGATACGCGCCACAGGCGTTGCCCCGACTTTCGAAGTGACTTCAAGGTCAACCAGCTGATAAACCTCTTGATCCGATGGATCGGCGTCCACCAGCGCCAATCTCCGCAGATCATCGTCGTAGATTTCATGCTTGCGATCCGCCAATTCCTTGAAACGGGCGAAAAAGGAATCCATCTCGTCATCCTCGATCAGGATGCCGAGCTTCTGGATCCGACCCATGATGGCGCGCCGTCCGGAGTGTTTCCCCAAGACGATTCGATTGTCGGACCAACCCACATCCTGAGCGCGCATGATTTCATAGGTTTCCCGGTACTTGAGTACGCCGTCCTGGTGAATACCGGATTCATGCGCAAATGCATTGGCTCCTACGATTGCTTTATTCGGCTGTACTGGAAAACCCGTCACACTGGAAACAAGACGTGAAGTCGGCACGATCTGGGTCGTGTCGATCTCAGTATCGCAATCAAACACGTCTTGGCGCGTACGCACGGCCATGACGATCTCTTCAAGCGAAGCATTCCCTGCTCGCTCTCCCAAACCGTTGATCGTGCATTCGACCTGGCGGGCGCCATGGCGCACAGCCAACAGAGAGTTGGCAACAGCCAAGCCCAAGTCGTTGTGGCAGTGAACCGAAAACACAGCCTGATCCGAATTCGGGATGCGTTCGATCAACTCTCCCACCAATTCGCCAAACTGGAATGGCAGGCTGTATCCCACTGTATCTGGAATGTTAATGGTCCCGGCCCCTGCCGCAATCACCGCCTCGACGATTCGGCACAGGAAATCCCGCTCCGAACGCCCGGCATCCTCTGGAGAGAATTCCACATCGTCGGTATATTTCCGAGCCCGTTTTACCGCCGCCACGGCATGGTCGATCACCTGTTCCGGTTGCATGTGAAGCTTTTGCTCCATATGAATCGGAGAGGTCGCGATGAATGTGTGAATGCGGGGGCGTGCGGCCGTCCTCAGTGCTTCGCCCGCCCGGTCGATGTCCTTGTCCAAGGCACGCGCCAGGCCGCAGACCGTACTGCCGCTGACCGCCTTTCCGATCTGCTTTACAGATTCGAATTCGTCCGGGCTGGCAATCGGGAAGCCTGCCTCAATGACATCAACACGCATTTTTTCTAGGGCACGGGCGATATTCAGCTTCTCGTCCCTTGTCATGGAAGCCCCGGGGCTCTGCTCACCGTCCCGGAGTGTGGTGTCGAAAATGATCAACTTGTCCATTTCTGGATATTCCCTAGGCTTTGGCCCCACTGTTGCAGGGGCATTGGGTCAACTGTTGGTTTCAGGCGTTTTACGCGCCAAATCGATTGTAGAGTCGTGTAATTCTGCCGCTATCGCGGCAGCAGGGGAGCAGACCGAAGCAAAGCAACACGGTGCGCAACCGTGCTGGGGAAATGGAAATCGTACGAACTTTTCATCATGGTGTCAGTCGTTACGGCTTCTAGAATAACCCATTTTCGACTTTTCCGCCAACAAGAATCGGCAAATACCTGCTCGCAGGACCGCAGGAAACTCCAATCAGGCGAACGAGGGCCGCCGGCGGTGGTAGTGCTTGACATCGCGGAAACTTTCGCCGCCTTCGTCGGTCCCAGATCCCAAATACAGTTCCTGCACGTCGGCCCGCCCCATCAGTTCCTCGGAAGGCCCACGCAGCATGACGCGCCCGTTTTCAACCACATAGGCTTCAGTCGCGTACTTGAGCGCGATCCGGGCATTTTGCTCGGCAACCAGGAAGCTCACCCCTTCGTTCTTGTTGAGGTTCTGCACGATTTCGAACACTTCTTCAACCAGCTGCGGGGCAATGCCCATCGACGGTTCGTCAAGCAGAATAAGTTTCGGCCGCGACATCAGGGCCCGGCCGATGGCAACCATCTGCTGCTCGCCGCCGGAAGTGAAGCCGGCCTCACTTTTCCTGCGCACTTTGATGCGGGGGAAGTATTCGTAGACCAATTCCAGGTCCTTTTTCGCCTGCGCACGGTCTTCGTGGATGAATGAGCCGGTCATCAGGTTCTCTTCCACCGTCAGATGCGAGAAGCAGTGCCGCCCCTCCAACACCTGTGAAACACCGCTTTTTACCAGGTCATATGCGCTCATTCCCGCGGTATCTTCACCGAGGATCTCAATCGAACCCTTGCTGATCTCGCCGCGTTCGGCTGGCAACAGGTTGGAGCATGCCTTGAGGGTTGTCGTCTTGCCGGCCCCGTTGGCACCCAGCAACGAGACGATGGCGCCCTTCTTCACCTGCAGACTGATGCCGCGCAAAGCCAGAATCACGCGGGCATAAGTAACTTCGATATTGTTGATGGACAGCAAGACATCAGTCATGATTCTAGCTCCAGTTGTGGGGGCTGGGTCTGAGGCGAAGCGGAACACGCTTGGCGTCAGAGGCAGCCTTTTCTACAAGTCGTCCCTCTAGAGGGAAGAGGTCGGGCGGGGGTTGCCCCCCGCCGTTCCTCTGAATGCATACAGCTTCGATTAGACGTCGAAGTCGTCGCGCTGTGCAGGATCGTTGCAATCACGCGGGGTAATCCCCTCGTTTTCGATTGCATTTTCTGCCTTGGCATCGATGATGGCTTGAGAAAGCTCAACGTCACCATCAATCCAGTCACTTGCGACTTCCCACTTCGTCTCGGCGTATACCCAACGCATGAACTTGGCCTGGTGGCCGCCTACATGGTCCATGCAGTTGGTCTTGATCTCCGGAACCAGACCGTTAGCGCCCAACTCGGTCAGGCGTGCAGTATCCAGGTTCAGGTTCTCAAAGCCCCAGCGTACCTGAGCGGAATTGACGTCAGCCCCGAAACGAGCCTGAGCGACACGAACCGCCTCCAGGTGGATGACACCAGCCATCACGCCGAGGTTCCAGTAGTTGGAACCAATGCGGGATTTGTCTTCTAGGTCACCCTGGCCTTGGTCATACAGCTTTGCCACGATCTCGTCAATCACCGTAGCCACACGACCCGTCGGGTGCGTGGTAATGGCCTGGTAACCGTTGGCGGAAGAGCCAGCCGGCTTGACGTCACCGTCGTCGTTGCTCCAAATGTTGCCGATCAGGTTAGAAATCGGGAAGCCCATGCGGACACCAGTCTGCATGGCAACCGGATTCATCACACCCCAGCCGCGCAGCACCACGTAGTCAGGCTTCGAGCGGCGGATTTTCAGCCACTGTGAAGTCTGCTCGTTGCCCGGATGGGGAACTTCGATCGCTTCAGATGAGCAATTATGCTTTTCGCAAAGCATGTGCGTGAACTCAACTGCCTCACGGCCATAAGTGGAGCCGTGGAACAGCAGGACGATCTTCTTGCCCGCCAGATTCTCCATGCCGCCTTCCAACTCGCCGATGTAGGCAGTGATGATGGAATGCTCGTCATAGGTGTTAATACCTGGCATGAAGTAGTACGGGAAGACGTCACCACGCTGACCTTCGGTACGGCCGTGGTTGACTGCGATGATGGCAATCTTATCCTTACGGCCCTGCGCGACTAGAGAAGTGGAGATACCCACGGACAGAGGATCGAAGAACAGAGCTTGCTTGCCCTGAAATTCTTTCTGCCGGTGATAGCACTCCACGCCCTTTTGGTCGTTGTAGTTGGTCTCACACTCATTCCAGATGATTTTCATGCCGCCGACACCGCCTTCGGTCATGTTCATCAATGTGTAGTAATCGATGATTCCACCGAAGTAGCCGGTTCCACCCGTTGCGTACGGCCCCACTCGATAGACCGGCATGGGGATGTAGACTTCCCCTTCGGCCATCACTGGAGCGGTCACAGACATGGCGGTGGCCATAGCGAGACCCGTTATCCAAATTTTGGTTTTCATAATTTCTTTTGCCCTCCTATAAGAGGCTTTTTAGTTATGAGCTTGCAGTTAACTGCTTTTCAGCAAGCCCCTTTGTACACCCAAACTTCCCTTTTAGCAAGTTTCCTTGGAGAGATTTGGGAGTAGTTCTTGAAAATCAATAGGTTAGATTTTGTCTTTACGGCCCCGGCGCACGTCAGTGCGGAAATGGCCAAGTTCGCAATTTTTGCTTCGCCGTTGCCCACAATGCGGCCAGTCCACCCGGTTCGCGGATTAGCAGTGCGATGATCAGGATGCCGTACATGATCTTGGCGACATTGTCCACCACTGCGGTATCAAAAGCCCCTTTGAACAGGTAGTCGCCCGCCCAGGAAAAGAGGATCGGAAATTCATACACCAGAACGGTGCCGTAGAACGATCCCGCAATCGAGCCAAGCCCGCCGATGATCGCCATGAACAGGATCTCGAACGAGCGGTTCATCTCGAAGGTACGGATTCCCAACACCTGCAGGTAGGCATAGCAGAACAGCGCCCCGCCCACGCCGCAGTAGAAACAACTGACAAAGAACGCCAGCATCTTGGTGCGTATCACCGGGATGCCGATCACGCTGGCCGCGATGTCCATGTCGCGGATCGCCATGAAGTTCCGTCCGGTCGCACTTCGCATCAGGTTTTTGGCAAATAGCGCAAGCGCAGTCACAATGCCAAGTGACAGCAGGTACTTGGCCTCGAAGCTGGCCATGTCCACGTTGAAGGTCTCCCCGATCCCGAACAAGTCGAAGTGATGGTCCGGCAGGGTGACCGTGGCAGTCGCATAGTTCAGGAAGTACGGATAGGAGCGGAAGAACCACAGCGCGAAATACTGCGCCGCCAATGTCGATACCAGCAGGTAGAAGCCTTTGATTCGGATGCTGGGCAGGCCGAAGATGATGCCGATCACGCCGGTCACCGAACCTGCCAGGATCATCGCCAGTGGCAGATTCATCCACTCCGGGCTGCGCAACATGATGTTGAATGTGAAGAATGCGCCAAAGCACATGAAGCCGGCCGTCCCAAGCGACAGCTGCCCCGTCATGCCGGTGAGAAGGTTCAGGCCGAGTGCGGCGGTGCCGTAGGCCAGGATCGGAATCAAGTGGGCTGCCAGCCAATAGTCGCTGGCGATAAAGGGCACGACGAAGACCATGAACAGCATGAACACGGCCATCGCCCATTTGTCGAAAGGAATCGGAAAGAGCTTCCGATCCTCGATATAACTGGTAATGAACGTGCCGGTTTCGCGATAAATCATGGCTAGACTCGCTCGATGGTTTTCAGACCAAACAATCCAGATGGCCTAAACAGTAGGAAGACCAGCGCGATGAAATAAGAGAACCAGGTTTCAATGCCCTGCACGCCTATCAAGTCGCCCAGATAAATCTCGCCCAGTTTTTCACCAACCCCGATGATCAGGCCGCCGACGATAGCGCCGGGAATCGAAGTCAGGCCGCCAATCAGAATCACCGGCAACGCCTTGAGCACCGCCTCCACCAGCGTGAACGACACACTGACCCGTTCAGCCCACAGCAGGCCCGCGATCAGTGCGATGATGCCGGTCACGGCCCAGACCAAGGCCCACACCCGGGACAATGGGATGCCCACCGCCATGGCGGCCAAGTGGTCGTCGGAGACAGCGCGCAGCGACATTCCGGTCCGGGTCTTCTGGAAGAAGACGGCCAAGATCAAAATCATGGTGCCCGCCACGATCGTGGCAAAGATGTCGAACTTGGATATCAGAATGTCCAGCCATTCAATGTAATCAACGACGAAAATCGTCATGTTGACCGGATCCAGCAGCGCCAGGTCCAGGAAGTCGGCCAACTGCAGGCCGTGGATTGCGGAGTCCCACATGTATTGGGCCAAGCCTTCAATCAAGATCGCCAGACCGACCGTTGCCATGAACAGCGACAGCAGCGACTGGTTGGCCAGCGGGCGCATCATGAATCGCTCCACGAGAATCCCGAACACCACCATGGTGCCCATCGAGACGGCCAGCGCCACCCAGAAATTCACGCTGCCTTCGGTCAGTTTGACGAAAGTCAGCGCCGCGAACAACAGCATGGTGCCCTGCGCGAAATTGAAAATCCCGGAGGACTTGTAGATCAATACGAAGCCGATCGCCACCAGCGAGTACATGACGCCGGACATCAATCCGCCGACGATCAACTCAGTGAAAAAGACCCAGTCGAAACCCATGCTCGTTTCCCTCAGTGCGCCACGCCCAGATAGGCATCAATTACATCTTGATTGTTCTTGACTTCGTCCGGAGAGCCATCCCCGATTTTCGCACCATAGTCCAGCACCACCACGTGGTCGGAAATGTCCATCACCACGCTCATGTCATGCTCGATCAGAACGATGGTGGTCCCGTACTCGCGGTTGATCTCAAGTGCGAAGCAGGACATGTCCTTCTTCTCTTCCAAGTTCATGCCAGTCATCGGCTCGTCCTGCAGCAACATGGTCGGTTCGGCGACCAGCGCCCGGGCCAGCTCGACACGCTTCTGCAGACCGTACGGCAATTTGCCAACCGGTGTCTTGCGGATGCCCTGCAGGTGCAGGAATTCGATGACTTCCTCGACCGCCTTGCGATTTTCCACCTCTTCGCGGCGAGCCCGGCCAATGTTCAGACCCTGCTCGATCCAGGTGGAGCGGATCTTCATGCAGCGGCCGGTCAGGATGTTCTCCAGCACGGTCATGCCTTGGAAAAGCCCGATGTTCTGGAACGTCCGGGCCATGCCCAACTTGGCGATCTGCCGCGGGCGCATCTTGGTACAGTCCTGTCCCTTAAAGACGACTCGGCCTTCCTGTGGGACATAGACCCCGTTGATGACGTTCAGCATGGAACTCTTGCCAGCGCCGTTGGGCCCGATGACAGCACAGATCTCGCCTTCCGCCACATCGAAACTGATGCCGTTCAGCGCGGTCACGCCGCCGAACGCAAGAGTGATGTTGTCAATTTGCAGAATCGGGTTTCCAGCGGCCATCTCAAACGTTCCCCAAAGGTACGGTGTAGGATTCCTCGTCCACCGGGTCCGTATAAGTGTACTCCAACGCGTCGCTGTACAGCGCGTCGATCAACCCCCGGTGCTTCTCCTCCACTTCATGGCAACGCAATTTCCGGGTCGGCGTCACCTCGCCGACCGAGGCCATGAATTCGCGATTCAGGATGGCGAAGCGGCGGAATTGCATGCCCGAGGTTTCCGGGTCTTCGGCGAGGCTTTCGTTGACCTTCTGGATGTATTCGCGGACCATCTCCTGCACCGAGGCGTGAGCCGAGAGGTCGGCATAACCCGTGTAGCGCAGGCTGCGGCGATCCGCCCAGGTCCGGGTGATCGTGCCGTCAACCGTCACCACCGCGACCGGGTAGTCCCGCCGGTCTCCAATGACGATGGCCTGCTTGATGTATTCGAACGAACGCAGACGGGTTTCCAGCATGTCCGGCGCAAATGCGCCGCCACCGTTCAATGTCCCCATACGGGCGATCTGTCCGTGCACATGAAGACGCCCCTGGTCATCCAGATGACCGGCGTCATGAGTTCGCACCCAGCCGTCCTTGATGCTGTCGGCCGTTGCCTCCGGATTCTTGTAGATCCCCTTCATCTGCCCCGGCCCACGGAACCATATTTCGCCATTTTCAATACGCACTTCCGTGCCGTCGAGCGGCAAGCCGACCGAATCCGAATTCCAATCTTCGGAGGATTGCATGGTCACACAGGCGCAACCCTCGACCTGGCCGTATGTCTCGCGCAGGTCGACGCCAATCGCTCGGAAGAAATTGAACACGTCCGGTGCAATCGCATCGCCGCCGGTCAGTGCCAGGCGCAAGCGACTCAAGCCGTAGATATTGCAAAACGGGCTGAACGTGGTGATGCGCGCGAACATGAAGAGCAGCCAGTCGGTGAAGGAGCCCTTCTGACCCGCAGCCCGGTGCGAGGCGACCGTCATGACGGCGCGCACAGCCGCCTTATAGATCTTGGTGTCGAAACTCCGGGCGCTCTCGATCCGGTTGGAAGCATGGGTGTAGATGTACTTGTAAACGTAGGGCGGGCCGAACAGGATGCTCGGGCCGATCTCCTGCATGTTCTCCAGCACCGTGTCGTCGCTCTCCGGGCAGTTCAGGGTACAGCCGGTCGCCAGGGCCAGTGAAAAGGAAAACAGGAAATCGCTGGAGACCGACAGCGGCAGGTACGCCAGCAGTTCATCCTTTTCGGTGATCGTCTCACGTCGCGCGATGCTGCGGGCCGTCGCGATCAGGGCGCCATGCGACAGTTCCACCGGACGCTCCGAGCGGCCGGTGCCGGAGGTGAACAGGATGGTCGCGGTTTCCTCCGGATTCCGTTGCTCCTCCATTTGTTCCAGAAATGCGGTCGAGGCTTCAATCCCTTCCGTGGCGTCCGACAGCGCCATCAACTCCGGCTGGGCGTAATTCTCCATGCCCCGCCCGTTAATGTAGAAGATTCTCTTCACGCAGGTCTGCCCGCATTCCAGCAAGGCGTCCACATGCTGTTGCTCGAACGAGAAAACGTGCTCAACGTCGGCACCGTCGATCTGTAGTCTCAGTTCCTCGCCGAACGTGTTCGAGCCGATCGGCACCACGATCCCTCCCAGACTGTGGACTGCGAGGTAACCCAAGTAGAAGTCGGTGGCGTTGGGGCCGAAGATTCCGACTGACGTTCCTGCCCCGACTCCGCTTTGGCTCAGCACTTGAGCCAGGATAGAAACTCGGTCGCGAGCCTGCGACCAGGAAGTGGGATTCCAGATGCCCATCTGCTTGCTCCGCAAAGCCGGGACGTCCGGATTTTTCTTTGCTCGTTCCAGTAATAGCGAGAGGAATGTATCCATCAATTCCAGCCTTGTCGAAAGTTTGAGACGGATATTTTGCTCATCTGCTCCCCGCGAATATCCCTAAAATCTCGATGGCGCATTATAGCCAATTGGGTGCCGCCGCATTATACCTAATTATTGGTACAGGCTCCGCACGCCGAGCCGGATGGTTTGCGTCTCTTCACCGGCGCGCGTGGAAAAATTTCCGAAGCAAAGCTCCGCTTTCCGTCGCACACACGCCCGAAGTCACGGCGAAGCGATGATTCAGGAAATTCAACTCACGCGCATCGTATGCGCCGCCGAGACAGCCCGTTTTCGGATCCGCGGCGCCGAAGGCCACGCGCGCCACGCGCGCCGAAACTGCCGCGCCCACGCACATCAGGCAAGGCTCGAGCGTAACGTACAGGGTGGCGCCCGGCAAGCGGTAATTACCGACCTTCAGGCATGCCTCGCGTAACGCGACGATCTCGGCATGTGCGCTGGGGTCGTTCTGTTCGATGCTGCAATTGCGGCCGGTGCCCACCACGGTGCCCTCCAGTGTCACGACCGCACCGACCGGCACTTCTTCGGCGTTCGCCGCCTGCTCCGCCAGGCCCAAGGCCTGGCGCATCATCGCCTCGTCGAACGCATCCGCCGCTGTCACTCCCACTCCACGGTCGCGGGCGGCTTGCCGGAGATGTCGTAGCACACCCGGGCAATGCCGTCGATCTCGTTAATGATGCGCCGTGCGCAGCGGTCGAGGAATTCGTCCGGCAGACGCGCCCATCGTGCAGTCATGAAATCCTGCGTCTCCACCGCACGCAGAGTCACCACGTAGTCGTAGCGCCGTCCATCACCCATCACGCCCACCGACCGAACCGGCAGGAACACAACGAACGCCTGTGCCACCTGGTCGTACAGGTCCCAGGCACGCAACTCTTCGATGAAGATCCGATCCGCCTCGCGCGCCAGCTCGAGGTATTCAGCGCGCACTTCTCCCAGCACGCGGACGCCCAGCCCCGGCCCCGGGAACGGGTGGCGGCCGATCAGTTCCTGCGGCAGGCCCAATGTCCGCCCGATCCGGCGGACTTCGTCCTTGAACAGTTCGCGCAGCGGTTCGACCAGCTGGAGGTGCAGGGTTTCCGGCAGGCCGCCGACATTGTGGTGTGACTTGATCAGGTGCGCCTTGCCGGTCGCGGCTGCAGCCGACTCGATCACGTCCGGGTAGATGGTTCCCTGGGCCAGCCAGTGCACGTTCGGCAACTGCTCCGCCTGCTCCTGGAACACGTGGATGAATTCGCGCCCAATGATCTTCCGCTTGTCTTCCGGATCCGTCACGCCGGCCAAGGCGGAGAGGAATCGCTCCCGGGCATCGACCTGGATCACCTGAACGCCCAGATGCTTGGCGAAGGTCTCGCGGACCTGTACCGCCTCCCCTGCGCGAAGCAGGCCGTTGTCCACGAAGATGCAGGTCAACTGCTCGCCAATGGCCCGGGCCAGCAGAGCCGCCACGACCGACGAGTCGACGCCCCCGGACAAAGCAAGCACCACGCCATCTTTCCCCACCTGCGCGCGCACCGTCGCGATGCGGTCCTCAATGATCGCTTCGGGTTCCCACAACCCATGGCAGCCACAGTATTGCCGCACGAAACTTTCGATCAGTTGTTGCCCTCCCGGGGTGTGGGTGACCTCCGGATGGAATTGCAGCCCGAACCAGGGACGCGATTCATGTTCCAGTGCCGCGATCGGCACACTCTCGGTGGAGGCCGTCACCCGGAACCCTTCCGGCACCGTCTCCACGTGATCCCCATGCGACATCCATACCTCGGTCTCCGAGTTCTCGCCAAGCGCTTCCATCAAGGAGTTCACCCCATCGCGGCGCAATGTCGCCAAGCCGAATTCCCTGCGCTTCCCGGCATGCACCTCGGCGCCGTAGCGGCGAGCCAGCGCCTGCATGCCATAGCAAATGCCGAGCACTGGGACGTCGAGGTCGAGCACCGCGTCCGGCACCGGCGGGTGGGCGTCTTCAGTCGTGGTCTCGGGGCCGCCCGACAGGATCACACCGCGGGGGTCAAAGCCCCGGATCTGTTCCTCAGGTGCGTCGCAGGCGTAGATTTCGCAATAGCAACCCGCTTCGCGCACCCGGCGTGCGATCAGCTGTACGTATTGCGAGCCGAAATCCAGTACCAGGATCCGTTCGGAATGGATATCCGCAGCCACGGATCAGATCTCGGTTCGATAGTTAGGGGCCTCTTTGGTGATCAACACATCGTGCGCGTGGCTTTCCCGCAAGCCTGCCAGGGTCACACGGATCAGTCGGGCACGGCTGTGCAGGTCGTCCAGGGTACGGGCGCCGACATAACCCATTCCGGAACGCACCCCGCCAACCAACTGGTGGAGCACTCCGGACAGCGGCCCTTTGTAGGGGACCCGCCCCTCGATCCCTTCCGGCACCAGCTTCGAGGGTTCCTGCTCTTCTCCCTGGAAGTAGCGTTCCCGGGAACCGCGCTGCATCGCGCCAAGCGAACCCATGCCCCGATACAACTTGTAAGACCGCCCTTGGTACAGTTCCACTTCGCCGGGCGCTTCACGCGTACCGGCCAGCAGGCTGCCGATCATCACGGTCGAGGCCCCGGCCGCCAGCGCCTTGGCCGCGTCTCCCGAGTAACGGATGCCGCCGTCTGCAATCACGGGCACCCCGCGAGCCTTCAAAACCTCGCAGGCGTTACCGATAGCGGTAATCTGGGGAACCCCGACTCCGGCCACCACTCGCGTGGTGCAGATCGAACCGGGCCCGACCCCGACCTTGACCGTGCTGGCTCCGGCGTCGGCCAATGCCGCCGCTCCCTCGCCGGTCGCGATGTTGCCTGCGATCATCTCCAGGTTCGGGTACGCGGCACGGATCTCCCGCACTCGCTGTAGCACCCCCTCCGCGTGCCCGTGGGCGCTGTCCAGCGTCACCACGTCGACACCGGCCTCGACCAGTGCTTCGACCCGCGGCATTCCGTCCGCTTCGGCACCGACTGCGCCGCCGACCCGAAGGCGTCCATGCTCATCCTTGCAGGAGTTCGGATAATCGGTCGATTTCTGGATATCCTTGACGGTCACCATCCCGCGCAGGTGGAAGTCCGGGTCCACGATCAGGAGTTTCTCGATGCGATGCTCCCGTAGCAACTCCTGGACGACCTCGAGGCTGGTCCCTTCCGGAGCGGTCACCAGTCGTTCCTTCGGCGTCATGATGGTGCTGACCGGCGCGTCGAGGTGCGTCTCGAAACGCAAATCGCGATGCGTGACGATGCCGACCAGGTCCTCACCGTCGACCACCGGCACACCAGAGATATTGTGTGCGCGGGTCAGCTCCAGCACCTCGCCCACGCTGGCGCCGGAGTGGATGGTCAGCGGCTCGCGGATCACCCCGCTCTCGTACTTCTTGACTCGCCGCACCTGTTCGGCTTGTTCGGCAATGCCCTGGTTCTTGTGAATCATGCCAATCCCGCCTTCCTGGGCCATCGCGATGGCGAGGTCCGCCTCGGTCACCGTGTCCATGGCGGCCGAAACGAAAGGAATGCGGAGTTTGATGCCCGGGGTCAACTGCGCCGTCAGGTCGACGTCGCGTGGCAGCACTTCGGAATGACCCGGCACCAGAAGCACATCATCGAACGTCAGTGCTTCTTCGACAAAACCGGCCATCAGCCTTCGAATCTATTGAGAATGTCCATACACTATCATAATGCATTGACCTTAAAAGTGCCAAATTTAATGTCGGCCTCCCCGTCTCTTTCCACCCTGAAAAACCGGCTCAGAATCTACGCCCGGCTGATCCGTCTGGACCGCCCGGTCGGGATCTGGCTGTTGCTGTGGCCGACCCTATGGAGCCTGTGGCTGGTCTCGGGCGGCCTCCCGGCGGCCCGGTTGCTGCTGATCTTCATCGCCGGAGTGGTCCTGATGCGCTCGGCCGGGTGCGCCATCAACGACTACGCGGACCGGGAGCTGGACCGGCAGGTCGAGCGGACCCGCAACCGCCCGCTGGCGCGCGGAGAGATCCCGCCTCGCGAAGCGCTGGGCGTGACCGCGACCCTGCTCGCCGGCGCGCTTGGATTGGCCCTGATGCTGCCCCCGCTGACCCTGGCGCTGGCCATGCCAGCCGTCCTGCTGGCCGCCACTTATCCGTTTGCCAAACGCTGGCATCACCTGCCGCAACTCCACCTTGGGTTCAGTTTCGCGTGGGCCGTGCCGATGGCCATCAGCGCATACACCGGAGGCTGGCCGGAAGCCTGGGGATGGCTTGCATTCCTCGCCACCGTGCTGTGGGTGATTGCCTACGACACGCTGTACGCCATGGCAGACCGGGAAGAAGACCTGGCGGCAGGCAACCGGTCCACCGCCATCCTGTTCGGATCTGCCGACATTTTCATGGTGGCGTTGCTGCAAGGGCTGTTCCTGTTGACGATGCTGCTGCTCGGGATCCGGCTCTCCCTGCCTCCCGCCTACTACAGCGGGCTGGCGATAGCCCTCGCGCTGGTCGCCAATCAGATTTGGAAAGTCCGCGGCCGGGACCCGAAGGCCTGCTTCTGGGCTTTCAACGATAACGTCTGGGTCGGGGCGGCGATCTGGGCGGGCATCGCCCTAGCCTTGGCCGAACTGTGAAATTCGCCCGGATAGCGCATTGAAGATCACTCTTATAATGGTGAACCGCAGGCACTGACCGACCGCATGTCCCACGCCGCCCGTCACGACTGGACTCTTGCCGAAGTCCACGATCTTCTGAATCATCCGTTCAGCGACCTGATTCATCAGGCGCAAACCATCCATCGTGCCTGCCATGATCCGAATCAGGTGCAGGTCAGCACCCTGCTGTCGATCAAGACCGGCGGCTGCCCGGAAGATTGCGCCTACTGCCCGCAGAGCGCGCACTACCAGACCGGACTGGATCGGGAAAAACTGCTGGATCTGGATGAAGTCCGGGAGGCTGCCCGCCGTGCGGTAGACAGCGGCGCGACTCGGTTCTGCATGGGAGCGGCCTGGCGCTCGCCGACCGATCGCGACCTGAACGGCGTGGTGCAAATGATCGAGGTGGTGCGCGAGGAGGGGCTCGAGACCTGCGTGACGCTGGGAATGCTGAGCCATGAACAGGCAAAGCGTCTTGCGGACTGCGGCCTCGACTACTACAACCACAATCTGGATACCTCGCCGGAGTTCTACGGCGAGATCATCACCACCCGGACCTACCAGGACCGCCTGGACACATTGCAGCATGTCCGCGACGCCGGCATTCGGGTGTGCTGTGGCGGCATCCTCGGGATGGGTGAGTCCCGGAAGGATCGGGCCGGGCTTTTGATCCAACTCGCCACTCAGGACCCACATCCGGAGTCGGTTCCGATCAACCTCCTGATACGAGTGTCCGGAACCCCCCTGGGCGAAGCGGAGGCGATGGACCCGCTCGAGTTCGTACGCACTATTGCAGCAGCGCGGATCACCATGCCCCACTCCATGGTCCGCCTGTCCGCGGGGCGCGAAGACATGAGCGACGAGTTGCAGGCATTGTGCTTCGTGGCCGGAGCCAATTCCATCTTCTACGGCGAGATTCTCCTGACGACGCCCAATCCCGACACCGCCCGCGACCAAGCGTTGTTTTCCCGCCTAGGCCTGACGGCGCAACAAAACCCTTCCTCGGCTCCTTGAGCCTCCCATGAAGGACTGGCGCCGCCCGCGCCCGGCGATTCTGCGGCGGCAGCGGATCCTGCGTGGGGACACCGATACCGAAAGCGCCTCCCTGGACGGCCGCCTCCAATCAATCTGGTGTGACAACGATTACCTGGGGCTGAGCCGCGATCCCCGGGTTTGCGAGGCAATGGCGTCTGCGGCCAAGCGCTACGGCGCGAGCGCGAGCGCTTCGCCACTGATCACCGGCTATACCGAAATCCACCAGTTGCTGGAGGAACGCCTTGCCGCCTTTACCGGGCGCGACCGGGCACTGGTATTCAGCGCCGGCTACCTCACCAACCTCGGAACCGTACAGGCACTGGCCGAGCGCGGGGACACCCTTATCGAGGATCGCCTGAACCACGCCTCGCTGCTGGACGCCGCTCGCCTGTCACGCGCCCGATGCCTGCGTTATCGCCATGCCGATGCCGCCGATGCGGCCCGGTTGCTGCAGGAACACCAGGCCCGGCTGATTCTGACCGACGGCGTGTTCAGCATGGATGGCGATACCGCGCCGGCGACCGAACTGGCCGCTGCTGCCCGCGCGCATGACGCCCTGCTGCTGTGCGACGACGCACACGGCATTGGCGTGCTCGGGGCCCACGGAGGCGGGTTGCTCGAAGAGGCCAGGCTTTCGCAAGTAGAAGTTCCACTACTGGTAGGAACCTTGGGCAAGGCGCTGGGCGCCCAAGGCGGTTTCGTCGCCGGGCCCGCCGATCTGATCGAGCATCTCCTCCAATACGCCCGCAGCTATGGTTACAGCACCGCGCTGGCCCCGCCGCTCGCGGCCGCAGCAGACCAAGCCTTGAAACTGCTGGTTGATGAACCGGAGCACCGGGCACGCTTGCGCGACAACATCGAATACTTCCTTCAGTGTGCGGAGCAACACAAATTGCCGCTGCAACCCTCGCGTACCGCCATCCAACCCCTGATCCTGGATGGCCCGGAATCCGCGCTTGCAGCCAGCCGCTCATTGTCGGAACAAGGTTTCGCCGTCTGCGCGATCCGCCCTCCTACCGTGCCTGAAGGCACTTCCCGGCTGCGCATTACCTTATCGGCTCGCCACACACACGAGCAAATCGAGCAGTTCAGCGAAGCACTCGCCGCCTGTTGCCCTGCTAAATTGGGCGCATCACGGTTTCGTGCGGAATCCGTGCTAGAGTAAATTATCATGCATCGAGCCTCCCGCTACCGCCTGTATCCGAACCGGACGCAGGAGCGGCAGTTCGCACAGTTGTGTGGAGCTGGCCGGTTCGTCTACAACGAACTGCTGGCCGAGCAGAAACGGGAGTACGCGCGGTACGAGGCGGGCGAAAGAGACCGGCCGGGCGCCACCGAATTTGACTTCGGGAGGCGGTATGCGCGCCTAAAAGCACAGGAAGGTCACGAGTGGTTGCGAGAGATGTCAGCCGTCGTCGTGCGCGGCACGGGGGCGTTCCCGCTGGGGGCGGCGTTTTCCCATTTCTCTCGGCGGGTTCGGGAGGGCAAGTGTGGCAAGCAGGCCGGATTCCCCCGTTTCAAGGTCAAGGGCATCACCCGGGAGTCGTTCACGATCCCGGACAATGTGAAAGTTCAGAACAAACGACTGTGGGTGCCGAAGGTCGGCTGGATCCAGATGAACCGCAAGGCGCAATCGCGTACGCGGGGAGCCGACCCCTGGGACGATGGCGAAGCCAAGGCTGCGGTGGTGTATCAGGAGCTGAACAAGTGGTACGTGTCGGTGCTGTGGGAGGTGGCGGACCCGGACTGGAGTTGGCACGGCGGGGTCTGCGGAATCGACCGCAACTCGGAGAACCTCGCGGGAGCCTGGTGCGGAGGGCGGAGGCTCATCGAGATCCCGTACGAACGGATCGGGAAGTACGAGGCGCGGGCGCGGCACTACCAGTGGCGGGCAAGCCACCGGGAACGGATCGAACTGAAGGATGCCGACGGAGAGCCAGTGCGTACGAAGTCGGGAAAAAAGATCAAGGTAGCCTCGAACCGGCGCCGACGGTTGCAGTTGCGCGCGGCGAAGGCGAAGCGCAAGGCGGTGGAAATCCGCAGGGACTTCAGCCACCAGTCCTCGGCCGACCTGGCTCGGAACTTCCAGCACATCGTGCTGGAGGATCTGGACGTGCAAGCGATGCGCCGCTCGGCGCGGGGGACGAGGGAGAAGCCGGGGAAGAACGTCAAGGCAAAGTCCGCGCTGAACCGGAAGATGGCGCAGTCCTCCTGCATGGGGATGGTGGAGCGCTTTCTGAAGTACAAGGCGACGGACCTCATCAAGGTGCCGGCGCGGAACACCAGCCGAGCCTGTGCGGAATGCGGGCACGTGGAGGCGGACAACCGAAAGGAGCAGGCGCACTTCAAGTGCCGGGCCTGCGGGCACACGGACCATGCGGACATCAATGCCGCACGAAACATCCTGGACCTGGGATTGAACAGGCTCCTGGCCGGAGGCGCTCCGGTGACGGGACGGGGAGGGGACAACGAAGCGGGGGCATTCTTCTATGAGTGCCTAGTGGAGACCGCCGATGATCCGTCAACGATGCAGTGGAACTACCGGGGCTCGCCCCCTGATTTCTACACAAATTCGTAAAGTGCCTTAAACTGGAAGTATGACTCTTAGACACAGAAAAGTGCTGCTCGGCGTTACCGGCAGCATCGCCGCCTACAAGGCCTGCGAACTGGTGCGCCTGCTAGTTCGAGACGGCGCCGAGGTGCAGGTCGTCATGAGCCCGGCGGCGGAACAGTTCGTCAGTGCCATGACATTCGAGGCACTCAGCCACAGGCCCGTGCGCACCGCATTGTTCGACCGCGAGGCGGAAATGTCGATGAGCCACATCGAGTTGGCCCGATGGGCCGATGCCGTGGTCATCGCGCCAGCCTCCGCCCACTGCCTCGCCAAACTCGCGACCGGCCTGGCCGACGATCTCCTGATGACCCTGTGCTTGGCCACGCGCGCCCCGATCCTGGTCGCCCCGGCCATGAACGCGGCGATGTGGGAAAACCCCGCAACCCAAGAACATGCCCATGCCCTCATCGAGCGCGGAATCCAAGTCATCAGCCCGGACGTCGGCGAACAGGCATGCGGCGAGACCGGACCAGGCCGTTTGCCCGACCCGGAGTATTTGCTGGCTGCCATCGAAGAACTCGGCACGGATTCAGCACTGAAGGGTGTGCACGCCGTCGTCACGGCGGGGCCGACCCGGGAGCCAATTGATCCGGCTCGCTTCATCAGCAACTTCAGCACTGGTCGAATGGGCTGCGCGATCGTCGATGCCTTGCTGGAGCGCGGTGCCCAAGTCACCCTGATTCACGGCCCGATCGACATCCCGCTTCCGCCAGATGCCGATTGCGTGGCGGTTACGACTGCCGCCGAAATGCTGGACGCAGTAATGGCGCATGTGGGCGACTGTCAGTTGCTGGTCGCGAATGCCGCGGTCGCGGACTGGCGCCCCCGGGAAATCACTGACCGAAAAACCCGGAAATCCCAAGAGCCACGAACTCTGGAACTGGAACCCACTCCCGACATCCTGGCCACTCTCGGCCAAAAGGAACCACGACCGTTTCTCGTAGGGTTTGCAGCGGAGACCGAAAACCTGGAAGAGAACGCCCGCACCAAGCTGCATGCCAAAAACGCCGACCTCATGGTCGCCAACCGGATCGGACCGGACGACGGGTTCGGAGAAACAGAAACGACGCTTGAGGTGGTGGATGCCGATTCCGCCGTGCGATTCGGCCCGGACTCCAAGAGCACTTTGGCACGGCAATTGGTCGATCACATTGCAGCGCGGCTGTCCCCCGCCTCTTCGGTAGTCGACTTCTCCCATGCTGCCCGTCGAACTACGCATTCTCGAT
>CAZRSJ010000018.1:0-27802 GCA_964602805.1 uncultured Chromatiales bacterium
GTTAGCGCCTGCGACGGTTTGGGCGGTTTTGATTGGCGGATTGCTCGGCCCCTTGGGCATCGCGATCTACGCGATCGTTCTCAGTCTTCCGGCCTGGGCGGTCTACGGGTTTTTCCGTTACCGGGCGAAGAGCCGGCCAGTCTGAACTGTATGGGTGCCCCTCAGGCGAGGGGAGACGGCGAAGCGAGTTCTTCCAGGGGCCAGCGTGCCCGGCTTCGAATTTCCAGCCCGCTAAGGGCCGCCGGGTCCTGCAGGCGCAGCGAACCGGCAAAGGCGATCATGGCTCCGTTGTCTGTGCAATACTCGAGAGGTGGCCATAGGACTTGCCGTCCATCCTTTTCCAAGGCTGCCGCCAGCCGGTCTCGAAGCCGCTGGTTCGCGCCGACTCCGCCGGCCACTATCAGATGGTCCAGCCCACTCTGCGCCAGCGCGCGTTGAGACTTTGCGACCAGAACGTCAACGACCGCTTCCTGAAAACCGGCCGCAATGTCCGCGGCCGCTTGGGCATCGCCTGCATGGGCTTCGGCCAGGCGGCGGGCATGGGTCTTGAGCCCACTGAAACTCATGTCGCAACCCTCGCGATCCAGCATCGGGCGTGGAAAGTGAAAACGCTCAGGGTCTCCGCGCTCCGCGAGTTTTGCCAAGGCGGGGCCGCCAGGGTAAGGCAGATCCAGGATGCGTGCGGTCTTGTCGAACGCTTCACCGACGGCATCGTCGATGCTTTGCCCCAGGCAGGTGTAATGGCCGATCCGATCGACCTGCATCAACAGGCTATGTCCGCCCGAGACCAGCAGTGCCGCGAAGGGCGGCGAAAAATCCCGGTTATCCATGAGAGGGGCCAGCAAATGGGCCTCCATGTGGTGGATGGCGAGCGCCGGCCGATCCAACGCATAGGCCATGGCGCAGGCGAACGAGGCGCCGGACATCAGGGCGCCGATCAGCCCGGGCCCGGCCGTGTAGGCGATGGCATCCAATTCCGCAGGCAGGCAGCCGGCTTCTTCCAGGGCGTCCACAGTCAACTGTGGCAGACGACGCACGTGATCGCGTGAGGCCAGTTCCGGCACGACCCCGCCATACTGCCGGTGGGTCTTGACCTGGCTGTAGAGCTTATGGGAGAGAAGTCCGCGCGCACTGTCCCAAACCGCGATTCCGGTTTCATCGCATGAGGTCTCGATGCCTAGTACGCGGGTTGTTTCGGTCATGGTTGTTGATCTCCGAAGCCGCACCCATTATCCCGGTTTTGGCGCTTCGCGATTAAGTGTGGAAATCGGGGGGTGAGCCCCGGTAGTTCCACTGCATCGTTGACGGATCACCGGCGGTGTCCACTAGACATTCCATGAAGAATGCCCCCGCTTCGTTGTCCCCTCCCCGTCCCGTCACCGGAGCGCCTCCGGCCAAGAGCTTTTCCAAGCCCAAATTCAGAATATTTCGCGCGGCATTGAGGTCCGCATGGTCCGTGTGCCCGCAGGACAGGCACTGGAAGCGCGCCTGCTCCTTCCGGTTGTCCTGTTCGGTGTGCCCGCATTCCGCGCACGCCCGGCTGGTGTTCCGCGCCGGCACCCGGATAATGTCCATCGCCTTGTACTGAAGAAAACGATCCACCATCCCCATGCAGGAGGACTGCGCCATCTTCCGGTTCAGCCCCGCCTTCGCCTTGACGTTTTTCCCCGGCTTCTCCTTCGTCCCCCGCGCCGAGCGACGCATCGCCTGAACGTCCAGGTCCTCCAGCACGATGTGCTGGAAGTTCTGAGCCAGATCCGCCGAGACCTGGTGGCTGAAGTCCTTGCGAATCTCCGCCGCCTTGCGCTTCGCCTTCGCCGCGCGCTGTTGCAGCCGCTGCCGCCGGTTCGAGGCCACCTTGATCTTCCGGCCCGACTTCGTGCGCACCGGCTCCCCGTCGGAGTCCTTCAGTTCGGTCATCTCCCGGTGGCTCGCCCGCCACTGGTAGTGCCGGGCCCGCGCCTCGTACTTCCCGACCCGCTCGTACGGAATCTCGATGAGATTCCGTCCCCCGATCCAGCCTGCCGCGATGTTCTCCGAGTTGCGGTCGATCCCGCAGACCCCGCCGTGCCAGCGCCAGTCCGGGTCTTCCACCTCCCACAGCACCGACACGTACCACTTGTCCCGTTCCCGGCACACCACCGCAACCCTGGCTTCGCCGCCGTCCCAGGGGTCGGCCCCGCGCGTGCGCGACTGCGCTTTTCGGTTCATTCGGATCCAGCCGACCTTCGGCACCCAGAGCCGCTTGCTCCGGATCTTCACACCCTCCGGGATCGTGAACGACTCCCGGCTGACGCCCCTGACCTTGAAGCGGGGGAACCCGGCCTGCTTGCCGCGCCTGCCTTCCCGCCGCCGCCGGGAGAAATGGGAAAACGCCGACCCCAGCGGGAACGCCCCTGTGCCGCGCACGACCACCGCCGACAATTCCCGCAGCCACTCGTGACCTTCCTGTGCCTTCAGGCGCGCATACCGCCTCCCGAAGTCAAATTCGGAGGCGCCCGGCCTGTCCCTCTCGCCGGCCTCGTACCGCGCATATTCCCGCTTCTGGTCGGCCAGCAGTTCGTTGTAGACGAACCGCCCGGCCCCGCACAGCCGAGCGAACTGCCGCTCCTGCGTCTGGTTCGGATACAGACGATAGCGGGAGGCTCGGTGCATGATGATTTACTCTAGCACGGATTCCACACGAATCCGCAAAGAGTCCCGATTTTCAGTTTTACGTTCACTCCATGCGAGCATTCTTGAGGCTTGCCGGAATCGCAGAATTGTAAAGCTGACCTCCAGAATACTTTTTTGTTAAAAAAGAAATTTCATGGGATCAGGAGGGACGCTGACATCGGACATGTTAAAATTCCCACAAAGAAGAAATTCTTGGTGATTTCTGCTTTGACGATCAAGTTGTCCTGCGGGGCAACTTTTTTCTTTTAAACAATCTAAATACAGTGCGAGGTTTGACAGTGCGAGGTTTGGATCCATAAGGAGTCGAGGGAATGCCGCAATATAGCCCAGATTGCAACACCACCATTCACCAATATCTTTTTCTAACTCACAAACCTCATCACACAATCCCCCCCCGAAATACGGCGGGCAATTCTCCGCGACTGTCTCATGGGCGCGGGGTGCCTGCTCTGCTGGCGCGTGGCTGCCGGATTCTGCGACGTGTCACCGCCCATGCGTTGGCAGTGGCCGCCATCGGACTTGGCAGCATCACGGTTGCAGTCGCTCAAGTACCGGGCATGCCGACGAATTTGAGCGTCAACATAGACGAAAGCGGAAATAATCGAGTTTCACTGAGTTGGACCGCGCCCGGCACTGTGACCGGCTACAAAATCGAGGTCTCAACGGATTACGAAGGAATCCTTACCGGCGACCAATCCACAAGTGAGTGGGGGGTGGTAGAGTCGAATACCGGAAACACGAATACCACTTACACCCACGGGAATATTGGCGTCCTGCCTTCCCTCCAGTTGTGTTACCGCGTTTCGGCCATCAACGGCAATGGCACGGGCGCCCCTTCGAGTGAAGTTTGTGATACCGCGTCGGCCACCCAGAATGAGCCGGAACTGGTCAGTACGAATCCGGTGGTCGTGGATGGAGACAAAATCGAAATAACATTTGACGAGAACTTGAATGCAAATATAGAACCGGCTGAGGTTCAGTTTAGTGTGGTTGTGCATGGCTTCCGCAGTCAACCCCGCGTGAATGATGTAGAAATAATGGGGGCCAAAGTCATTTTGACTTTGCTTGTGGAAGATGCGATCCGCAATACCGACACCGTGACGGTTCGCTACCGTCCCCCAACCCATCGCTTTGATGGCGACGGCGACGAGATTGTGTTTATCCCGAGCTCCGTCAATTCGTTGCAGAATTCGAGCGGGAAACTAGTCAATCTGATACGGGAAAGAAGAGCCGCAAACCTGACGCCGGGACCGGTGACGGTGACGCTGGCACTGGATGAGGATGCGATTGATGAGGGTGGCGGTTCCACCACGCTGAGAGCAACGGTTTGGCCTCTGCCCGCGGAGAACTTTACGGTCACGCTGTCGACGGATCCGGCTAGCACTGCCGGTATCCTCACTCAGGAATTGGACGGAGCCACCTTGAACTTCACGAGAGGCAATGACACCAGCAGTGACACGGTCACGATCACCGCCTCGGACAACATGGTGAATGCGCCGGCTCAGAGAGTGGAAATTATGGGGACGAGTGAAACGTACGTCACGGTTAAGCCTGTGACGTTGTCGATCATCGACGATGAACTGGGAGTATCTTTCGGCCAGGACGCCTATTCGGTGATTGAAGGAAGAAGTGTCTCGGTAACGGTAGAGTTGGATCAGGACCCTGAAGCCACGGTGATGGTTCCGCTGACCGTAGATCCCCCCTGTGCTTCCGACGACGAATGCAATTATTCCGGGGTGCCGGAGAGTCTGACTTTCGACAGCGGCGAGACGGTGAAGACCATCACCTTCACGACAGTGGCGGACGAGGACAAAGAGGACGATGTGGTAACACTGGGAATAGACGAGGCTAATCTGGCACAAGACATACACGTGGGCAGTCCCTCGACTGCGACCGTGACCATCCGGGAGGTGATAAACGATGTCAACAAGGAATTGCTGCCACGTATCGCTCAGGCGATGATCGCGAGCACGTTGTCGGCCATCTCGTCACGCGTGGAGATGGAAGACGCCGGGTCGGGCGGGGTTGCAGGGCTGGACGGAAACTCTGCACTGGAACAGATGCTGGCTCTTGTTCCATCTGCAGCGGAGCCGAATTCACTCGACCTGAAACGTGCGTTGGCTGGAAAATCCTTTGTGCTGCCTTTGGATGGCGTGGAAAGCGGACTGAATGGCTTGGCCTTATGGGGTCGCGGGGATTACCGCGACATGGAGGGCGGTGACGATCGCCCGATCGAGTGGGACGGTGACCTGCTGAGCGTCCATGTCGGTGCCGATATGCATCTGCATCAGGATCTTTTGGCCGGACTGGTGGTGTCTTGGTCGGAAGGTGATTTCGATTATCGGGATCGAACCGGCTTTCAGGAGGGACGTTACGAGAGCGAGATGACCAGCGTCCATCCCTACATGAGCTGGGTCTCGTCGAAGGGGGATCTGCGCACTTGGGCGACCGTGGGCTATGGCCGCGGCGAGGTGGATGTCAAGGATGACACTGGCCAGCATTCCAGCGACACTCGACTGAAGACGGGGGCTATAGGCGTGAGCGGGCATTTGTACTCGACGGATGTACTGTTCGGATATAGCGGCATCGCCACGGTACGCTTCAAGGCCGACGGCCACATGTCGGAGATCAAGACCGATGGTGGTGGCGACATCAATCCATTGACTTCGGACATCCAACGTGTGCGAGCGGCCCTGGAAGGTTCTCACGAGTGCCCGTTGGGCGGTGGTCGGATGCTGTTGCCGACATTTGAGGTTGGGTTGCGTCATGACAGTGGCGATGGGCTGGAAGGGACCGGATTTGAAATTGGCGCGGGCGTGCGTTATACCGACCCGACCCGGGGTCTGACAATGGAAGGCCGGGGCCGTTACTTGGTGGCGCACAGCGATGATTACGACGAGTGGGGATTCCAGGGGTCGGTCCGGGTGGATCCGGGCTCCGATCGGCGGGGCTTGGCACTAAGTCTGGTTCCGGGCTGGGGCGTGCATCAAAGCGGATTGAACCAGTTGTGGTCTCGGGATGCGGAAAACATGCTCTCTCTGAATCGAGACAGGTCGACGAAAGGATACCTTGAGGTAGAGATCGACTACGGTCTTCCGGCGGCAGGGGGGCACGGTCTGTTGACGCCTTACGTGCGCCTATCGTTGGCGGGCGAGGACGACAGTTACCGTTTGGGCAGCCGCTTCGAGTTAGGAACCGAGTTTAGCCTGAGTGTGGAAGGCGGACGTCTGAGAGATGTGCCGGGCGAGTCCAATCATGGAATCCAGCTTCAGGCCGAGTTGCTATTCTGATTTGGCAGGTATGGGGAGTAGTGTCCCGATGGATATTTATGTTTCCTGTCACAGGGTGGCTAGAGCAAATGGGCAGCAGGATTCCCTGCGGTCTTATGCTGACCATGTACAATACGCAGTCCATTTTCGGCCATTTGACGAATAAATATGCCTGGAATTCGAGTCAAGGAAGACGAGCCTTTTGACGTCGCGATTCGTCGCTTTCGCCGTGCGTGTGAACGGTCAGGAGTGCTTTCAGAAGCTCGTCGCCGTGAGTACTACGAGAAACCGACCGAAGTGCGCAAGCGCAAGGCTGCAGCGGCGATCAAGCGCAATGCCAAGCGTCTGTCCAAGCAATCGCGACCGCGTTACCGTTGATTTTTGATCCTCCGGCATCCTGCCGGAAACTTGGCCGAGGCTTACAATAACGCCATGGCCGACCCTCTTCAATTCCTGCAAGTTCCACGCCAGGATCCGGCTGTGGAAACCGTCGAGGTGCGGCTTCACCACTACCGGGAAATCTACGGGCAATACGTTCCCGAGCAGGCGGCCGAGCAGTCGGCACGCTGTTTGGGGTGCGGCAACCCCTATTGCGAGTGGAAATGCCCAGTTCACAACTACATTCCCGACTGGCTCAGGTTGGTCGAGGAGGGAAACCTTTTCGAGGCTGCGGAGTTGTCGCACCGGACCAATTCACTGCCGGAGATATGTGGGAGGATTTGCCCGCAGGATCGCTTGTGCGAGGGGGCGTGCACGCTAAACGACGGGTTTGGTGCGGTCACCATCGGGGCGGTCGAAAAATACATTACCGACACGGCATTGGAGCAGGGCTGGCGGCCCGACCTTTCCGGGGTCAAGCCGACTAACTGGCGGGTGGCGGTGATTGGCGCAGGGCCGGCCGGGCTTGCTTGTGCTGATGTTTTGGCGCGCAACGGCGTTCAGGCGGTCGTGTTCGACCGCTATCCGCGCATCGGAGGACTGCTGACGTTCGGCATTCCCTCGTTCAAGTTGGAAAAGGAAGTCGTGGAGACCCGCTACCAGATTCTGCAGGAGATGGGCATCCAGTTCCGCTTGAACACGGAAGTAGGCCGCGATGTCTCATTCGAGTCTCTTCTGGAGGACTACGATGCCGTGTTTCTCGGCATGGGCACCTACACCGGGATGCGGGGAGGCTTTCCGGGCGAAGATGGGCCTCGCGTATACAAAGCGCTCCCCTACCTGATCGGCACGGTCAATCAGGAACTTCAGTTGGAGATGAATGATATGCCCTACATCAGCATGGAGGGTGAAAACGTCCTGGTGCTGGGTGGAGGCGATACCGCTATGGATTGCGTCCGTACCGCGGTGCGCCAGCAGGCCAAATCGGTCACGTGCGTTTACCGGCGCGATTTGGGGAATATGCCGGGTTCGCGTCGCGAGGTCAAGAACGCCATGGAGGAGGGAGTGCAATTCCTGTTCAATCGGCAACCGCTTGGCATCGAGGGGGCGAACGGTTCGAGTGGGGTGCGCATGGTCGAGACACGGCTGGGCGCGGCTGATGAACGCGGGCGGTTGATGCCGGAGCCGGTGCCGGGATCGGAGACGGTGCTGCCAGCTGACCGGGTGGTTATTGCCTTCGGTTTTCGAGCCAGCCCTGCAGACTGGTTCGCTGAAAATCGCATTGGTGTGGACGGGCAGGGATTGGTGACGACCCGCTCCGAGCCGTTCCCCTACCAGACCGCCAACCCCAAGGTGTTTGCCGGGGGCGACATGGTGCGTGGCGCGGACCTGGTGGTGACGGCAGTGTTCGAAGGGCGCGGGGCGGCTGAGGGGATCTTGGGTTTCCTGCAGCAGTCCTAAGGCCCCGATGGCGGTCCCGGAAAACGATCGATTCCTTCGCGCCCTGCGGCGGCAGCCGACCGACTGCACGCCTGTCTGGATCATGCGTCAGGCTGGGCGTTACCTTCCGGAATATCGGGAATTGCGCGAGCGCGCCGGAAGCTTCCTCAATTTGTGCCGGACGCCGGATTATGCCTGCGAAGCCGCGTTGCAGCCGATGCGCCGCTATCCGCTGGATGCGGCAATCGTGTTCTCCGACATCCTGACCATTCCGGACGCAATGGGGTTGGGGCTCGAGTTTTCCGAGGGCACCGGGCCGCATTTCGAGCGTCCGGTCCGCAGTGCAGCCGATATCAAGGCGCTGGGGATTCCAGACCCGCATCAGGAGCTCCGCTATGTCAGCGAAGCCGTTTCCTTATTGTCCCAAGAGATCGGGGGGCAAGTCCCGGTAATCGGTTTTGCCGGCAGCCCTTGGACGTTGGCGACCTACATGATCGAGGGCCGCAGCCGCAGCGAGTTCGCGCATGTCGCCGAACTGCTTCAATCCGAACCGGATCAGCTTGATTATCTGCTTTCGATTCTGGCGGATTCCGTGGCCCTTTACCTGGAGGCTCAGATTGATGCTGGCGCCAGCGTAGTCATGATCTTCGACAGTTGGGGGGGCATTCTGGAAGGCGAGGATTATGTTCGTTTCTCGCTCCAGCCGGTCGAACGCATCATGGAGAAATTGGGACCGGTTGTGCCGCGCATCATGTTTGCTCGCGGGGGTGGCGGGCAGTTGACCGAAGTCAGCAAGATCGGTTGCGAAGCGATTGGCTTGGACGAGACCGTGAATCTACGCGCTGCACGTGAGGAGGTGGGGCAGGTCTGCGCCTTGCAGGGGAATTTGGATCCGGCCATGCTGCGTGAGGACGCGGAGGACCTGCGTGTCGCCGCACGTGTACTACTGGAAGATTATGGTCCTTACCCAGGTCATGTGTTCAACCTCGGGCATGGCATCACGCCGGATATCGACCCGGACCAGCTGGCCTGCCTGATCGACGAAGTCCACCGCTCCAGCGCTGTTCCCGGTTAAACCCTGGCCGGGCAGGGGCTCTGCCCCGGTTCTTTTATTCTTCCTTGAGGTAGATGCCGACGCCAATGAGATGGTCGTCACGCATCACGACCCAACTGGATTTGGTTGCCACTTCTCCCGTGACCGGATTCGGCCAGCGGTAGTTGAACCAGGTGCCGTCCGAGTTCTCGGCTGCCGCTGCGACCATTTGTGCAAAAAAGGGATTGCCATCGGCATCCCTTCCGGTATCGTCGCCTACTCCGACCCATGTAGGATTGATCGGATGAGCCACGATGGTCGCGGCATTGTCCATAACGAATACGTAGTGCTCGCCATAGTGAAATTCAGGGGCGGCCGCGTTGACTCTTTCGATCAGGGCGTCCGTGCCATGTTCGTCCATATATTCCAGGGCCCGGGTTACCATCGCCTTGGCTTGCTCCGCATCAGCGCTGTCAGCCTGGTTTTGGGTGTCCGCAGGTGTCGATGGGGTCATACCAAGAAACGAGCTCTGATTCATGGCGAGGGACAAGAGGATGACGCCGAGCGCGCCGGCTGCGAGCAGGAGAATCAGATTGCGGTTCATTTTCGGAGGCCTCCACGAAAAGGATATAACAAATTAGCCAGAGAAAGGTGGATGAATAGGGATTTTACCCTCCCGGCCTTTGATTGGGTGTCAGAACAGTTGTTCGGGAATGTCGGTGCCTTCTCCAGGCGTCAGGACGGTCTCCTTTGACAGGCGGTCGGGCACACGTTCCTCGCGGAAAGTCTCCACGACGCTATTCTTGCTGTTGGGCGGAGCCAGCAGGCCGTTTTTCGGGTCAATGCGCACTTGGACGATGCCGGGGGGAATAGTAAGCGGTTTTTCCGGCAAGCCGGCCAACGCCACCTTCATGAAGTCGAGCCACATCGGCAGTGCGGCCGTGCCGCCGACTTCGCGCCGTCCGAGTTTCCCGAAGTCGTCCCGGCCAACCCAGGTCGTCGCCACGAGTTGGGAATTGAATCCGCTGAACCAGGCGTCGCGCTGATCGTTCGTAGTACCGGTTTTTCCAGCCAGATCCCCGCGTTCCAGTGCCAGCGCAGCGCGTGCAGTCCCTAACCGGACCACATCCTTCAACATGTTGACGATCTGGTAGTGAATCCGTTTGTCAAGGACGCGCGAAGCGGAGTTTTCCGGCATCAATGCGGGCATTTCCTGTTCAGAAGATGCCAGTGACGACAAGACCTGAATCTGGCAGGCATCGTCGCAGACTTTTCGGGGATTGGCCACGTAGACCAGGTCGCCGGTTGTGTCCTCGATGCGCTGGATCAAGTAGGGCTCGACTTGGTAGCCGCCGTTGGCAAGAATCGCGAATGCCGCCACCATCTGCAACGGAGTCACTTCGCCCGAGCCTAGCGCCAGTGTTAGGTTGTCGGGAAGAGTCGAGGCGTCAAAACCGAACCGTTCCACGAAATGGCGCGCATAATCGCTTCCGATGTCGTCGAGCATGCGGATCGAGACCACATTTCGGGAATAAGTCAGCGCCTCGCGGAGCCGGGTGGGTCCGTAGAACCGGCCGCTGTAGTTTTCAGGGCGCCAGGCCCCTTCGATGCCTTGGTCATGGTAGACCACGGGCGCATCGTTTATCAGCGTGGCCGGGGTGTAGCCCTTGGCCAGGGCCGCGGTATACAGGAACGGTTTGAAGCTGGAGCCCGGTTGGCGGTGCGCTTGAGTCGCGCGATTGAACTTGCTCAAGGCGAAATCGAAGCCGCCGGTCAGTGCCCGGATTGCGCCGTCGGTCGGATCAATTGCGACCAGTGCACCGGAAGCTTCCGGAATCTGGCGCAGACGCCAGACATTGTCCTCAAATATCAGATGCACGATATCGCCCGGATTCAATACATCCGAGGTCTCCCTTGGCACGGGTCCACGTCGGTCGACATGCTCCATCGGCCTTGCCCAGAGAATCTCGTCGAGAGTGAGTTCCGCCCAACGGCCGCGGCCGAGGTAGATATGCGCGACATCCAGGCCAGCATGGATCACGATGCCGTTCTCGAAGCCGCCGCGAGTCGGCGTGTTGGCCAGAACCCGGTCAAGTTCCTGTTTGTTTTCCGGGAGCGGTGTCAGGCGATTTTCCGCACCGCGCCAGCCGTGGCGCAGGTCGTAGCGAATCAAGGCTCTTCGTACGGCTTGGCGAGCCGCCGTCTGCAAATCGTTGCGTATCGTCAGGTAAACCGTATAGCCCCCGGTATAGGCACCTGTCCCGAATCGCTCCACCATTTCGGCCCGGACCATCTCTCCGACATAGGGTGCTGAAGACTGACCGCGGTAGTGGCCCAGCCGCGCGGTGACAGGAGCCTCGACGGCTTCTTGGAATTGTTCGCTTGTAATGTGCCTGTCCTGCAGCATGCGATCCAGTACGTAGCGGCGGCGCGCACGGGAGGCCTCGGGGTTGGTGACCGGGTTCAGGGTCGAGGGTGCCTTGGGTAGACCGGCGATGGTGGCCATCTGGGCCAGCGTCAGATGTCGGGGGGAAGTGTCGTAATAAACCTCTGCCGCAGCGCCTACGCCGTACGCTCGATGCCCAAGAAAAATCTTGTTCAGGTACAACTCCAGAATTTCATCCTTGCTGAGCTCTTGCTCAATACGCAAAGCGAGAAAAATCTCGCGCAATTTGCGAACGAAGTGACGCTGACGAGTCAGGTAGAAGTTGCGCGCCAACTGCATGGTGATGGTGCTGCCGCCTTGGCGGATTCGTCCGCTGCGCGCAAGATCCACGGCGGCGCGGACCAAGGCCTGCAGATCCACTCCGAAATGTTGCTCGAAGCGCGCGTCTTCGGATGCGATGAAGGCCTGACGCATCAACAATGGGATTTCGTCCAACCTGACGGGAATGCGTCGCTTGGTGCCGTACACCGCAAGCAATGCACCATCCTGGGAGTACACGCGAAGCGGGGTCTGCAGATGGACATCGCGCAGTTCTTGGACCGTCGGCATGCTGGGCTGGATGTACAAATAGGCCCCGAGCATGACGAGCAGGGCTGGCATCACCCCTAGGGCGATCAGTCTCAGCAGGCGGCGGACGATCTTCATGTCGGAACTGGAATACGGGCAGGGCTACAGTATAGTGTGGCTTTGGTCATAATGATGCGCCATGGGCATACCCGTTCATCCTTCCAATGTATTTCTGATCGGCCCGATGGGCGCGGGGAAGACGACGGTCGGCTCCATGCTGGCGAAAGCGATGGGGCGGGAATTCCTCGACAGCGACGCAGTCCTGCAAGAGCGTACCGGAGTGACGGTCTCGGAAATATTTGAGCACGAGGGCGAGCAGGGGTTCCGTCGTCGGGAGCGCGAGGTCATCGCGGAACTGGTCGAACGGAAGAATATCGTATTGGCGACCGGTGGGGGTGCCGTGCTGAATGTCGACAACCGTCGCCTCTTGGCTTCGCGTGGCACGGTCATCTACCTCCGCGTGCCGCTGGAGGCCCAATTGCAGCACTTGCGTGCCGACCGCACCCGCCCGCTACTGCAGGACGGGGATCCGGAAGAGGTTTTGAAACGGCTGTCTCTCGAACGCGAACCGTTATACCGGGAATTGTGCGACTATCAGGTCAACATGGATGGTCTGACGGTGCGTGCAGCCTGCGAAAACATAGTCGAGTGGCTTGATCAGACGCCCGGGCTGTCATAGCCGTACAGCCAGACGGTGCGAGTCGGGGCGATATTGATCACTGAATGAAGACAATTCCGTGGAATGAAGGCTTCGTCTCCGGGTTCCAGGATCATGTCGGCTCCTTCCAGGGTCAATGGCAGCCGGCCCTCCACAACCGTAATCAACTCGTTGCTATCGTGAGTGAAGTCTCGCCAGGCGCGTCCCGGAGGGTCTTCGAATGTTCCGCAGGAAAAACCGCGCTGTTGCCAGTCTGAAGCGACTTTTTCAAGTTCGGGAGGGGCCGGGAATTTCCCGCGGACCGGATTCATGCGCGACGCACCATGACTGGGTCGCCGGGAACGCAGGCGGCGAAGCCGTGGACATCGCCCGCATGCCCCCAGATATTAACTGCCGCGGCCAGCCGGATCTCGTCCCCGCGTGAAATCGGAGTCGGTCCGAACCCGACCGCGATACACCGGCCTTCCACCCAGAACGCAATCTCGCCGGCCTCTACCACATCGCGGGCATCGGCTTCAAGAGCGGCTTCGACGGGTACCCCGAAGTAGATTTCCTGCCCCCAAGTGTGGACTTCGGACTGGATCGGTAGGGCGGCGCAAATCGCCTGCGCGGTTGGGGTGTCGTAGCAAGTGATCGTGGCGGTGTGACGGCCGGCAGTCAGCAGCAAAGTTTCTGGCATGGTCTCCGAGAAAAGGTAGAGGTGAGAGACCTAGGCAGTATACAATTTGCCTCAAACGGTAGTTTGAGACCGAAGAGTTTTTCGTGCATGAGTTGACTGTTGCCTTGAAGGGCGCCTCGTACCCGATCCTGATCGGTGAAGGATTGCTTGAAGATTCCGCGCGCTGGGCTCCTTTGGTGGGGTCTGAGGCTGTGCTGGTCACGCATCCGGGGGTGGAAGATCTGTATGCCCGGCCTCTTGCGCAGGCCTTGGGCTCGGCTTGCCGTGGCTGCTACGTGCTGCCGGACGGGGAGCAACACAAGACGCTGGAAGACCTGAACGGGCTTTATACCTGGCTTCTGGAGCAGGAACTTGGGCGCGGCGCGACTTTCATCGCGATCGGGGGAGGCGTGGTCGGTGACATGACCGGATTTGCTGCTGCCACCTACATGCGCGGCGTGGATTTCATTCAGGTCCCGACGACGTTGCTGGCGCAGGTGGACGCTTCGGTCGGTGGCAAGACCGGGGTCAACCACCCGCTCGGCAAGAACATGATCGGCGCATTCTGGCAGCCGAAGGCGGTATTGATCGATCCGGCGACACTCCGCAGTTTGCCGAACCGTGAAATGCGGGCAGGTGTGGCCGAGGTCATCAAATACGGTTTGATTGACGATGCGGAATTTTTCGAGTGGCTGGAAGACCACCTTGAGGAAGTTTTGGCGCTGGAGACGGAAGCCTTGACGTATGCAATCAAGACGTCCTGCGCCAGCAAGGCGCGGATCGTGGCTGCCGACGAGCGGGAACGTACCGGTGCCCGCGCATTGCTGAACTTGGGCCACACTTTTGCGCATGCGATCGAGACCGAGCAGGGTTATGCGCAGTGGTGCCATGGTGAAGCGGTAGCCTGCGGCCTGGTGCTTGCCGCCGACCTGTCGGTTCGAATGGGTTGGCTTGAAGTTCAGGCGGCAGAGCGGATACAGGCGCTGGTCGACCGCGCAGGGTTGCCGACCCGGTTGCCGGAGGATCTGGGAGTTGATCAGTTGCGTGCCCATATGCGCCACGACAAGAAGAATGTCGGAGGACGGCAGCGTTTCATCCTGATGCGGGCGATCGGACAGGCGGAAGTGACCGATCAAGTGGACGAGCGGCTGTTGTCGGCCACATTGGCCGGAGTGCGCTGAACCCGTGGCAGTCGATTTGCTGGAAGCGCGGGGCGGTGGGTCGGATCAGGCCGGGTTTGCCCCTTACGCAGCCAGCGAATCCAATTCGCTCGGGCGGCAACATGCGGAGCCTCCGGACGAATTCAGGACGCTGTACCAGCGTGATTGCGACCGGATCATTCACTCGGCCGCTTTCCGCAGCCTGGAGTACAAGACCCAGGTCATGGTGAATCATGCGGATGGATCTTTTCGCACCCGACTGACGCATAGCATCGAAGTGGCCAAGCTGTCGCGCACGTTGGCGCGAGCCCTGCGCCTCAATGAAGATCTGTCCGAATCGATCGCATTGGCCCACGATCTGGGTCACACGCCATTCGGGCACGCCGGGCAAGATGCGCTGGACGACTGCATGAAAGAGTATGGGGGATTCGAGCACAACCTTCAATCGTTGCGCGTGATCGACAAGCTGGAGTACAAATACGCCGACTTTCGCGGCCTCAATCTGAGCTTTGAGACGCGCGAAGGAGTGCTGAAGCGCTGCCCGAAAGAAATCGCCAAAACCTTGGGTCCGCTGGGAGAACGTTTTCTCAAGGGCGGCTCGCCGACCTTGGAGGCGCAGCTGGTGGATTTTGCCGACCAGATCGCGTATACCAACCATGATCTGGATGATGGCTTGCGGCTGGGTTTTCTGAATCTCAAGGAAGTGCGGGAATTGGCGCTGTTTTCCCGCGCCTATGACGAGGCGGAGAAAGCCTCGCCGAAGTTGTCTCGGCATGCTTTGCTGCATGAAGCCAACCGGCGCATGATCACGGCCATGATGGTCGACCTGATCCTTGCCACCCAACAACGGATTGAACAGGTGCAACCGGACTCGCCGAAGGCCGTCCGTGCCTGTACCGGGAAACTGGCCGGATTCAGCGACGAATTACGTGCCGAACTTGCGCCGGTGGCGCGGCTGCTGTACGACAAGTATTACTGCCACTACCGCTTGGTGCGAGCCTCCAACAAGGCAGTGGGTGTCATCCGGGAGTTGTTCCATGCGTTCGCGGACCGCCCGCAGTTGCTGCCGACGGAATTGCATCAACGGGTCCGTGAGAAAAAAGCGGCTTGCGGCGAAGCAGGGCAGGCCCGGGTGATTGCCGACTACATCGCGAGCTTGAGCGACCGGCACATTCTTGCGGAACACCGCAAGATTTTCGATGTGGCGGGATAAATTGATATTCGACTAAACTAGCCGACACGAACTGGTCCGGATCGTTCAACAGAGCTTCATTTCCCGCTGGCAACATGACGATTCAGAACCTCATCCGTCGACTGGAAGAATATTGGGCGGCGCAGGGCTGCGTGATCCTGCCTGCGCACGACCTGCCGATCGGCGCGGCGACCTTCCACCCGGAAACTTTTCTGCGGGCAATCGGCCCGGAGCCATGGCGGTGTGCGTTCGCGCAACCGTGTCGGCGCCCGACGGATGGGCGTTATGGAGAAAACCCGAACCGTCTTCAGCGTTACTATCAGTTTCAGGTCGCGCTCAAGCCCTCACCGGACGATATCCAGGATCTATATTTGAAGTCCTTGGAGGAACTCGGCATCGCGCTGGACAAGAACGATGTCCGCTTCGTGGAAGACGACTGGGAATCCCCGACGTTAGGGGCATGGGGCCTAGGTTGGGAAGTGCAACTCAACGGTATGGAAATCAGCCAGTTCACGTATTTTCAGCAGGCAGGAGGGCTGGAATGCCGCCCGACGCTTGGCGAATTGACCTATGGCATCGAACGGATCGCGATGTTCCTGCAGGAAACGGACAGTGTCTTTGACTTGATCTGGGGCGGCGGGGAGGCTGCTGAAGTCACATACGGGCAACTGTTTCACCAGAATGAAGTTGAACAATCGGCCTACAATTTCGAGCAAGCCGACACCGAGAAGCTGTCTCGCCAGTTCGACGAGATGGAAGGGGAATGTGACCGGCTGATCGACCAGAATCTTCCCTTGCCGGCCTACGAGCAACTGGTCTGGTGCTCGCATCTCTTCAATCTCCTGGATGCGCGGCATGCGATTTCCGTCACGGAACGCCAGAAGTACATTTTGCGCATCCGTGGCCGGGCGCAGAAAATCGCAGAAGCCTACTACGCTTCGCGCGAAGCCCTGAATTTTCCCTTGGGCGCGGAATGACCGAAGCCAGAGCCGTGCTGTTCGAACTCGGCACGGAAGAACTCCCACCCCGTTCTCTGGAGGCCCTCAGGGAGTCTTTGGCCGCTGCAGTGATTGCCGAACTGGAGAGCGTGGGTCTTCCGTTCGACCAGGTCGTGACCGCGCATGCATCATCGAGGCGCCTGGCATTGCGGATTCCGGGAGTGGCGGAACGGACAACGGGCGCTACCGAAATACGCAAAGGCCCATCGGTGGAAGCCGCTTTCGACTCGGAAGGCGAACCCACCCGGGCACTACTGGGTTTTGCCAAGGGGTGCCAGGCTGATCCAGAACAAATGCAACGTTGGAAAGCTGGAGAGGACCGCCTGAAGACGGAAAAGGGGGAATGGCTCAAGTTTGACGAAGTAATAGAACCCCGTGATTGCCGGGAACTGCTCCCGGAGGTTTTCGACCGGGCCTTGGCGGGGTTGCCGTTGGAAAAACGCATGCGCTGGGGAACGGAAGAGACAAGCTTTCTTCGCCCTGTCCGATGGGTGGCATTGCTGTACGGTGGCGAGCCAATTGCTGGAGAAATCATGAACACCCCCTGTGGCGCAGCCACGCGGGGCCACCGCTTTCTTGGCGAACAAAGTGTCGAACTGGAGGACGCGGGAGCTTACGAGAATACGCTGAAGGAGCAGGGCCACGTACTGGTAGAGGCAGCGGCACGTAAGCAGCAGGTTTTGTCGCAAATCGAAGAATTCGAGACCGAGTTCAAGGTATCGGCGGTTCGGTCAGAGCCCTTGCTTGAGGAAGTGTGCGCCAGTGCGGAATTCCCGATGGTGGTGGCAGGTTGCTTCGATGAAGAGTTCTTGATCTTGCCGGAGGAAGTCATCCGTGCGGTGCTGGAAGATCAGCAGCAGTATTTTTCGACCCGCGGGCCGGACGGTGCATTGTCTCGGCATTTCTTTGCCGTCGCCAACCTACCGGACGTGAATGGAGACATCAGAGTGGGCTGCGAGCGGGTGGTGCGTTCCCGGCTTCAGGACGCCGCCTTTTATCTTGAGCGCGACCGCCTGAGACCGTTCGATTCTCGTGTAGAAGACTTGGGGCGGGTGGTCTTCCATCGCAAACTGGGCACCCTGCTCGAGCGCGTTCAGCGCATAGAGAGATTGGCGGAATACGTGGCCCAAAAAGCGGATGCGGATGTGAAGACCGTGCGTCGTGCGGCACATCTGTGCAAGGCGGACCTGGGCACGGACGTCGTGCAATCATTTCCCAAGCTCCAAGGGTTGATGGGCGCGTATTACGCCCGGCTTGAAGAGGAGGAGGATGCGGCCTGCCAAGCTGTTTCGGATCACTACCGGCCACGGTACGCGGATGACGCGCTACCGGAAACTTTGCCGGGCCAGGTGCTGGCCTTGGCCGACCGGCTGGACATGCTGGCCGGGGTCTTCTCGATAGGCGAAATACCGACCGGGACCCGGGATCCGCTGGGCGTACGGCGTGCCGCTTACGGCGTTCTGCGCCTGGTGGTGGAATGCGGTTTGGATCTGGACTTGGAGGATTGCCTGGTGCAGGCAGTCAATGAGTACCCAGAACCCTTTCATGCCGACGGTATTCCGCAGGCAGTGTTGGGTTATCTGGCTGACCGGATGTACGGGTACGGAGCCGAGCGAGGGCAATCCAGAGACGCCATCGAGGCAGTTCTGGCAGTCGGGTCGACCCGACCGCTGGATGCTTTCGGGCGGGTGCGGGCAGTCGAGGATTTCCGGGACTCGCCTCAGGCGAAGGTGCTGGTTGCGACACACAAGCGAATCCGGAACATCTTGCGCGAGGCCGACGTAAACGATGCCGAGGTCAGCCCCGAACTGTTAACAGAGCCCGCCGAGCGTGCACTCGCGGACCGGCTTGTCGCGGTACGCGAGGAAGTGCTGAAAAATTGTGCGGCAGGCGCCTACGGAGAAGCGCTGGGCGCACTTGCCGCATTGGCCGAGCCGGTCTCGGCTTTCTTCGACGAAGTGCTGGTGATGGCGGAAGATCAAAAAATACGTCATAATCGCCTGCGTCTTTTGCGAGGTCTACAGGATATGTTTCTGGGAATCGCGGATTTCTCGCGCCTGCAGGACTGAACGACATTCTGGCCATGAAACTGATAATTCTGGATCGCGATGGAGTCCTGAACGAGGAAAGGGAGGACTTTATCAAGACGCCGGAGGAATGGGTGCCGATCGACAGCAGCATGCAGGCGGTGTCCCGCTTGAATGAGGCGGGTTATCGGGTGGTACTTGCGACCAACCAGTCAGGGATCGGTCGCGGCATGATCGATATGGACACCCTCAACCGGATTCACCAGAAAATGCATAACTCGCTGGGTCGCTTTGGCGGTTGGGTGGATGCCATTTTCTTCTGCCCGGATGCGCCGGACACGGGGAGTCATTGCCGCAAGCCTAGCCCTGGCATGTTCGAGGATATCGCGAATCGCTGTGAGACTGATCTTGCCGATGTGCCGGCTGTCGGAGACAAGCTGTCGGACATTCGGGCGGCGGTGGCAGCAGGTGCCCGCCCAATTCTCGTGCGCACCGGATACGGCAAGCAGACCGAAAAGGACGAGGGCTTGCCAGACGGCGTTGAGGTATACGACGACCTGTACTCATTCGTAGACGAACTGCTGGCGCCATCTTCCTGAGCGCAGCGGGATGTCCGCCATCCGTTCCACGGGTTTTTATCTGGGGGTGCTTGTCGCCACCCTGGCTGCGGTGTTTGTCGTGCCGGTCGCAGCCTGCTTGCCCCGGCGCCCGTGCTATCGGCTGCTGAGTTTCTGGAACGTCTCCGTTCTTTGGTGTGCAAGGGTATTTTGCGGAATCACCTACGAAATTCATGGGCGTGAGAACCTTCCGGAAACCGGGCCCTACATGCTTATGGCCAATCACCAGTCGGCATTTGAGACGGTTTTGCTGGTGGTCTTATTGCCGCAGCCGGCGTTTGTGCTCAAGCGGTCCTTGCTGTGGTTGCCGGTAATCGGTTGGGGGTTGGCGTTGACCCGCCCGATTGTCATTGACCGAAGTAGCCCGGTTCGAAGCCTGAAGCGTCTACTGCAACAGGCGCGAGGACGATTCGCACGGGGTGATGTGGTGGTCATTTTCCCGGAAGGAACCCGCCTCCCGGTGGGGGAGCGCCGTCCTTACCAAGCTGGCGGAGCACATATCGCGACGCAAAGTCAGGTTCCAGTTCTTCCGATGGCACACAATGCCGGCCATTTCTGGCCACGCGGATTCCTTAAGAGACCCGGCAGGGTTACGGTTCGGATCGGGGCTCCGATCCAAGCAGGAAAACTGAAACCTGCCGAATTGAATGATCAGGTCAAGGAATGGATTGAAGCGGTAGGGGCGCAGTTGTCACCGCCAATGTGACATCAAGGCGCGGGGTTGGGTTGGGCTTTGTGAACGGCATCGATTTCGCGCAGCAACTGGTGAGGCAGTTCCAAATTGGCGCTTTCCAGGTTTTCCTGAAGTTGCTCAATAGTGGTGGCACCAATGATGGCACTGGTCACAAAAGGTTGTTGTTGGATGAAACTCAAGGCCATCTGCGCGGGCGTCAGGTCGTATTGACGAGAGAGAGCAACGTATTTGGCGGTGGCAGCCTGCGCCTGTGGATTGCTATAACGGGTGAAGTAATTCCAGCGTTGGAGGCGGGAGCCCCGAGGACGCCCCTGCTGATATTTCCCGGTCAAGACACCGAATCCGAGAGGAGAATAAGCCAGTAGGCCACAACGCTCCCGTATCGCCATTTCGGCCAAGCCGACTTCAAAGGTTCGGTTCAGCAAGTTATAGGGATTCTGGATGGAGGCAATGCGAGGCCCGGAGTTTTCCCGCGAAAGGCGCAGATATTCCGATACTCCCCACGGGGTTTCATTGGACACCCCTATGGTCCGCGCCTTGCCGGACTCGACCAATCGGCATAACGCCTCATAGGTTTCCTCGATCGGAATTGCGTCGTCATCGTCCTCAAACCGATAACCCAGTTGCCCGAAGTAATTGGTGTTGCGTTCCGGCCAATGAACTTGGTAGAGATCGATGTAGTCCGTCTGCAGGCGACGCAAACTGTCGTCAATGGCTTGATTGATGTGCTTTGTGTTCAGGCGCGGCCCGTCACGCAAGTAGTCCATGGATTCAGTGGGCCCCGTCACCTTGGTCGCCACCACTATTCGGTCCCTGGGGACACGGGAGGAAGCGAGCCAAGTGCCGATATATTGTTCGGTAAGTCCTTGAGTCCGTGCACAGGTTGGAATGGCGTACATTTCGGCGGTATCGATGAAGTTGACGCCGAAATCGAAAGCACAATCCAATTGCTGATGGGCTTCGGCTTCGGTGTTTTGCTCGCCGAACGTCATGGTGCCGAGACAAATGGCACTGACGTCAAAGCCGGCGTCTCCGAGCGGACGGAGTTCCATGTCAGATCTCCAGTTCCTTGACGGGCTTTCCGTGAATCAGGTGTTGATCAATGATCCGGTCCACATCCGCCTGATCGTGGTAGCGATACCAGGTGCCTTCCGGATAGATGACGATAATCGGGCCTTCGGCACATCGGTCAAGGCATCCTGATTGATTGATCCGGGTCTGCCCGGCTCCGTGAATGCCGAGTTCCTGGCAACGTTTTTTGGCGTAGTCCCGCATCGCGCGGGCGTCATGATCCTGACAGCAGGCTTCGTCTTCCCTCCGGTTGACGCAGAAAAAGACGTGGCGTTTGTAGTGCGACATTGGAGACAGTCGGAATAGGAATCAAGCTACGCCCATGATACCGTCATGGTTTCTGGTACCGAGAGTGGGACTCGAACCCACACGGGGGACTACCCCACCGGATTTTGAGTCCGGCGCGTCTACCAATTCCGCCATCTCGGCCTTCAGGCTCCCAGACACTCCGCCCTTCCTTTCAGGTACGGAGCGATTGAATCATTGTAGCAATGCGGCTCGATCGTTAAGCAGTGAAAACGTGGCCTCACAAACTTGCCCAGGAGTGATACGAGTCATGCAGGCGTGGTGTCCGTAAGGGCAGGTACGCTGATGACAGGGACTGCACAGGGTCCGCGCTGAACAAATTTTTCGTGCATCGGCCAGAGGTGGATGCGTGTCGGGACTGGTGGGGCCGTAGATGCCGACGACAGGAGTATTTACGGCGGCAGCCACGTGCATCAGTCCGGAATCATTGCAAACTGCAGCCGCAAGCCCCGAAACCAGGTGGATGGCTTGGTCCAGCGTGGTTTCCCCGCACAGGTTCACGGCCTGTTCCGGTATGGCTTGGACAATGCTGTCGCCGAGGGAACGATCTTCCGCCGTGCCGATCACGCAGATCCGATGCCCTTGCCCGGCGAGCAGGGTCGCCAGCTGAACGAAAGAGCTCTCACCCCATTGTTTGGCTCGGCCGTAGGCGGCACCCGGCATCAGTCCGACGACCGTTTCGTCGGGATCCATGTTCCTTTGCCGAAATGCGCTGGCTGCCTGTTCCGGATCCACTTCCAAGCTTGGATGGGGAATGGGATCCGGATCAATGGGATCCGGTGATGCCAAGCGTGTCATTCGGGCGAGAATGCCCGATGGTCGGGAGCGGGAATCATTGATTAGCATATTGCGGATTCCGGTGTCAAAACCGATTCTCTGCTTGATTCCGGCGGCCCAAGGCACCAATGCCGCTTTCACGGAGCGAGGGATGACGATCGCCTGTTGATACTGCGCCTCCAATCGGCGGGCTGTCGCCCACCGCCGCCACAGCCCTAGCTGTCCGTGCCGGACATCAAGAGGAATATGGCGAGAAACCTGGGGCATCCGCCCAAGCAATGCCCCCGCCCAAGAGGGCGCGACGACATCAATGGAGACGTCGGGTTGCTGGCGTTTGAGCAGGGCGTACAGGATTTGGCTGAGTACGACATCGCCGACCCAGGCTTGCGCGATCACCAGGATGCGGGAATCCTGGTCTGCCACGGCCTATTCCTCGCTCTCGCGAATACGCTGGATCAGATCCGTGGTCGAGTAGCCTTCTATCAGCGGCAGGACGACTACTTTCCCGCCCGCTTTCTCGACTTCTTTTTTGCCGACGATCTGGGAAGGCTTGTAGTCGGCTCCTTTGACCAGCACATTCGGCAGGATTTCGCGGATCAACTGTTCCGGCGTATCTTGGGAAAACGATACGACCCAGTCTACGCATTCCAGGCCCGCCAGCACCTGCTGCCGGTACTTGAGTGGCTGAATCGGACGACCCGGTCCCTTGTTGCGGCGAACCGAGGAATCACTGTTGACCGCCACGACCAGTCGGTCGCCAAGCTCTGCCGCCTGTTCCAACAGGGCCACATGGCCGGCATGAAGAAGATCGAAGCAGCCGTTTGTAAACACAACCGTTTCACCCAGTTCCCGGGTTTCCCGGACCAGTCGGCGGAGGGTGTTGTAGGGAACAACGCCGGTTTCTGTTTTCCGTTCGAGGCGCATGGCACGCTTCAGTTCATCCGGCGTGACGGCAGCCGTTCCAAACTTGCCGACCACCTGGCCTGCGGCCAGGTTTGCCAGCCGCATCGCTTCTTCCAGTGACAGTCCTGCGGCATGGGCGCATGCGAACATGGCGATCACGGTGTCCCCGGCGCCCGTGACATCAAACACATCGCGCGCAGTTACTGCGAGGTGGGTACTCGTGCGTCCTTTTTGCAGCAGCATGCCCTGTTCTCCCAAGGTGACCAGCATCGCTTTCAGGCGGTGTCGGCGGCAGAGTTTTTCGGCATGGGCGGAAATCGCCTCGAGAGAGGGAACCGGCCCGACCGCGGCTTCTAATTCCCGACGATTCGGGGTCATGGCGGTTGCGCCAGCGTAGGCGGAGAAATTGGCCCGTTTGGGATCCACGAACACCGGCTTGCCCATGCGGCGGCATAGGGCGATCAGTGGTTGAGGGTCTTCCAGGGCACCCTTGCCGTAATCCGACAGGATGACGACATCACAATGGTTCAGGGCAGAGCGAAATCGCTTTTTAAACAATGTCTTATTTAAATTCGCACGCTTCTCGAAATCCAGCCGGATCAACTGCTGATGCTGACTGACGACCCGAAGCTTAAGCGGTGTGGTCATCCCGCTTTGAACCATCAGGCGGTTTTCGATTCCATGTTTGCGGATCAGGCGGGTGAACGTGCGGCCAGGCTGATCCGGTCCGATCGGGGCCAGAAGGGTGGTTTGGGCACCCAGAGCAGCAATGTTGACAGCCACATTGCCTGCACCGCCAATCCGTTGCTGTTCGTCTTCCACCGCGACGACGGGCACCGGAGCCTCCGGGGAGACGCGTTCGGCGTTCCCGCTCCAGTAGCGGTCCAGCATGACATCGCCGACCACTAGGGCGCGGACTGAGGAGAAATCGGGCAGGCTCAGGTGCACTGGGTTCAGTCGTCCGAGTTCACCAGCGTGTATAGAGTGCCGCAATAAGGACACCGGATCTTGCGGTCGGGCATGTCCTCAATCGGCAGAAAAACCCGGGGGTGCGAGTTCCACAGGCTGGTTCCCGGCAGGGGGCAGTGGAGAGGGAGGTGTTTGGGGCGGATATTTTGCTGAGCCGCCTGGTTCGGCGTCTTGAAGGAGCTTGGATGCTTCGCGGTGTGAGGATTGGGCATGATCACTCGACCAATGTCAGCCAGTGGAGATGGCGCCCGGAACGGCCGCTTACGATGTCTTGGTATTGCTGCTGCAACTGAGAAGTGATGGGCCCGCGCTGGCCATTGCCGATGGCTTCGCCGTCCAGTTCCCGGATCGGAGTGACGTCGGCGGCAGTTCCGGTAAAAAATGCTTCCTCGCATTGGAGCAGATCATCCCGGACCAACCGGTTTTCACGGACTTCCAGATCGGCTTCCTGTGCAAGCTCGATGATGGTGCGGCGGGTGATTCCGTCAAGAGCGGAACCCAGCGCCGGAGTCTCCAGCACGCCATCGCGAACAATGAACAGGTTTTCACCGCTGCCCTCCGAAATTCGTCCGTCCGCCTCCAGAAGCAACGCCTCGTCGTACCCCGCCTGCTTCGCTTGTGCCGTGGCCACGGCCGAATAGACATAGTTTCCGCAGATCTTGGAACTGGTCAGCGGGGAATTGACGCGATCGCGGATGATGGACGAGGTGTAGACCCGGATGCCGCGTTCCAGGCCTTCCACGCCCAAATAGGCGCCCCACTCCCAGGCGGCCACTGCGGTGTGAACTTCAAGCCCCTTGGCGTGCAGCCCCAATCCCTCTGCCCCGTAGAAGCAGATCGGACGGATGTACGCGGTCTCCAGTCGATTTTTTTGAACCACGTCGATGCAGGCCCGGTTAATCTCCTCTTGGGAGAACGGGATAGTCATGTCGACGCAACCGGCCGAAGTGAACAGGCGGTTGGTGTGCTCCTGCAGGCGGAAGATGGCGGGGCCTCGCTCGGTGGCGAATGCCCGCAGCCCCTCGAAAACGCCACTGCCGTAATGCAGGCTGTGGGTCAATACATGCGTGGTTGCCTCGGCCCAGGGGACCATGCGGCCGTCCAGCCAGATTACGGCGTCCGGGTGCGGGGCCAGTGTGCTCATGTCGCCAGATCGAAGGTCTCGTCCCAAAGTTTCCGAATCTTCTTGCGTTCGTCGGCGAATTCATCCGGCGGAGAGTGCGGCGGCAACTCCTGCAGGTTGAGTACGTGTATCCGGTCGCGGTAACTGAAGTAGCAGGTGCGCAGGAATTCAGTTGTTTCGGTGTCCAGCAGGCCACATTGCGCCAGACGATCCAGGATCATCACTGTGGCAGTCGGCTCAATGATTTCTGGATGTTTTCCAGCGTGAAGCAACACATTATAGTGCACCACGAACTCCAGATCGGTGATCCCGCCGGGGTCTCTCTTGATGTGGAAAGACTCGGACAGAGGGGGATGCGCATCCAGCATTCGCCGGCGCATGTCCACGAATTCTTGTTGTAGTTCGGCGGGTTCGCGGGGTACGCATAAAACACGCGCCCGGACTTGCTCGAATGCTGCCCGCACTGCGTCATGGCCCGCGACCACCCGCGCCCGCGCCAATGCCTGGCGTTCCCAGGTCCAGGCTTTTTCCTCCAAGTATTTTTCATAGTAGTGCAGGCTGCAGACTGGCTGTCCGGATTGTCCGCCCGGCCGTAGCCGGGGATCGATTTCGTACAAGGTGCCGTAGGCGGTCATCGTCTCCATGATGTGGATGAATCGTTGCGCCACGCGAGTGAAAAAATATTCGTTGTATACCGGCTTTTCCCCGTCGGTCATTTGTTCTTCACCATCGCTGTCATGCACGAACACCAGGTCCAGGTCGGAGTTGAACCCCATTTCAAGCCCTCCGAACTTGCCGTAGGCGAGAACGGCGCAGTAGGCTGGACGGCGCTGCCCATCGACGATGCAGTGTGGTTGGCCGTGGCGCTGAAGTTGCTGCTGCAAGGCCAACTCCCAGGCGCAGGCGGTAACCGTTTCAGCGACCCAGGTCAATTCGTCGCTCACGTCCGAGAGGGATTTGGAGTGAACGAGGTTGCAGGCGGCGATTTGCAGGGTTTGGGATTGCCGAAATTGGCGCAAGGCTCTCATTTGCTGCTCCAGATCGTCCTCGTCGTCCGGCAGGGCGAGTTGCAGGATCTTCTGGAGGATTTCCGGGGTCCGTTCTCCAAACAGGCTGTTCGGGGAGAGCAATTCGTCGATGAGGTGCGGAGACTCCAGGACTTGGGTTCGCACCCATGGACTGCAGCTGGTCAGTTCGGTGAGCAAATTCAGTGCCGGAGGGTTCTCGGTCAACAGAGCCATGCAGTCGGGTCGGCGCAGGAGGGTTTCCAGCACATCGAACAAAAGATTCAGCACTTGTGCGGAAGCATCCTGCCGACAGGCGCTTTCGATCATCTTCGGGATCAAGGCCAGTGCGTAATGTCGCGCGCGGGCATTCTGGGCGCGCCATGCGGCGGAGGCGACGATGGCGTGCAGCCTCTGCGCCGGTTCTTCCGCGCCGTCCTGCAACCCCATTTTTTCGAAGACCTGCTTCAAGTCGGCCACGTCGTCGCCGTGCTGCTGTCCGACTGTCTCGATCGCGTGCAGCAGTGCTTTCAGTTCTTCCGGATGCTCCTGTTCGGCTTCCAACTCCACGCGCATCAGGCAGGTGAATTCCAGTTGCAGGCTGACTCGTTGCATGGTGAGCGCGTCCACAAACTCCTGCCAGTCCGGGTAGCCCATTGGGAACCGCAGCCGGTCCCGCGCTGTTTCATTCTGCGGCAGGGTGTGCGTCTGTTGATCGTCGACCATCTGCAGGCGATTTTCCACGGTGCGAAGGAAAGAATAAGCCTCGAACAATAATTGCCTATCGGCATCGGTCAGCTTTTCGCACTGGACCATGGCATCCAACGCCCGTATCCACGAAGTTTGTTGGAGAACCGGCTCCCGTCCGCCAAAGATCAACTGCGCGCTCTGCAGAATGAATTCCGCCTCGCGAATTCCACCGGGACCATGCTTGAGGTCGTCTTCCAGCGTCTCCTGCCGAGCATGGTGTGCCATCTTTGCCTTCATGGTGCGCAATTCTTCCAGCACGTGGAAGTCCAGGGAGCGTCGAAAGATGAAAGGGCGAAGCAGCTCGGTCAGTTCTGCTCCGGCAGTGGTGGGCGCACCCAGCGGCCGCGCCTTGATCAGTGCGTAACGTTCCCATTCGCGCCCATGGTTCTGATAGTAGCCCTCCATGGAGGAGAACGGCAGCGCCAGGCTGCCGGTCGAGCCGAACGGGCGCAACCTCATGTCGACCCGGAAGACGAAGCCGTCGGCGGTGACGTCGTCCAGCGCCTTGATCGTTTTCTGCCCCAGCCGGATGAAATAGGATTGCGCCTCTTCCCGGTCCGAGGCGGGATCCGGGTAGGTGAAGATCAGGTCGATGTCGGAAGAAAAATTGAGTTCCATCCCGCCAAGCTTGCCCATGCCAAGCACCACGAACGGCACAGGCTCACCGTTCTCGTCGGTCGGGCTGGGTTCTTTCATGCGGGAGCGGTGCCAGTGGGCGGCCCCCATCACGGCCCGGTCTGCGAAAGCAGTCAGGTCGTGCAAGGTATCCGGCAGTTCCACCAGTCCGTTGATGTCCCGGAACATGATGCGGAGCATTTCCCGGGCTCGGGCATGGCGCAGGATACGTGCGAAGTCTGCATCTTCCGCAGTTTCGGGGTCGGGCAGTTCCAGTTCCTTGGCAACCGGGTCACGCAGGGCGGATTCCAGCAGATCCGGGTAGGCTCGTGCGAGACGGGCCGCAAACGGGCTGGCGGCGAACAGGTTGAGCAGGGCCGGTTGATTCGCGTCCAGTATTTCGCCATCCAGGGCAGGCCGGATTTCCTCCAAGACTGATTCCGCTTCCTCTCTCAGGCTGTCGGGAATAGG
>CAZRSJ010000019.1:0-27192 GCA_964602805.1 uncultured Chromatiales bacterium
GGACCTCCGGCCTCTGAAAAACTGGCAAAATCGCGTTAGCTCGCGGATCGGGGACCCATGGCGTTCTGTAGATGGCGATGCAAGGTATCGGGAACTCGCCAGTCGATGTTGCTGCGGGCATGAAGGAACGATGTTTCCCATGACAGGTGATCGGTTACGTCGCCTTCGGCGATCAGTGCCATGCGTCTTGTTTCGCTATCGAAGTAGTTGGTTTCAGAAGGTTCATCAACGCCGTAGATGCGGCCGATGTAGCGCAGCGCCACCGGTTCGTCGCTGCTGTTTCGGTACGGGTTGCCTGGATGCGCGGCCGGAATATAGGGCAACCTGGGACTAATAGCGGGAAGGCTGGGAGAGATGGTGCGGCGGATATTGTTATGCGTGTAGCCCAGTTCCGCCGTCAGGCGAGTCTGCTCGCCAAGGTCGAAGCCGAGCTGGGCGAAGGCCTGAAGGCGTTCTTCTTCCGGACCCATCGTGATCTGCGGGCCGAAGTCGAAGAGGCAGCGGCTGTGTGTCTCGGGCTCCCCAACGAGGACGTGACGGGCAGGCGGGACGTGCTGGGCGCAATGAGGTGCAGCCGTTGTCGTGCCGGAGGCCAACTGGGTGCCATCCGCCAGCACCGTGTCGGCCAGCACAATGAAATTGCCAGGGTTGGCCGCGGAGCTCCATGTCGGGGTCCCCCAGTCAACCTCGCCCATAACCAACTGGGTCCGATCCAGATAACTCAGCGCAAACAGCAGGTTTCCGGACTCCAGGAAGTCACGGCCGTACACGAGCTCCACGCGGTCGTCCGACTGGGAACCATTATTGGTGCGTTCACGGTGTTCCACGGATACTTCGAAGCCTTGGTAGTCGGAGCGGGTGACGAAATTGGCGACGCCAGCGATGGCATCCGAACCGTAGACCGCGGCCGCACCATCTTCCAGGATCTCGACTTGCTCCAACGCGAGCGTGGGCACCAGTGCCGACAAGTCCACGAAACTGGAGCCGTCGATGGTGGGAAGAGCCGAGACCACCTGCCGACGGCCGTTGAGCAAGACCAAGGTCGAGGAGACGCCCAGTCCGCGAAGATTGATGTTGGAGGTGCCAACCGTATAGTTCTGCGACAGGGAATCGGCGTTGTTCTGGGCACCGGCGTTGCTGGGCAACAACTGCATCAGGTCCCGGGCGTCACTGACACCCAAGTTCCGAAGTTCTTCGAGGTCGTAGCTGGTCAGCGGCGTGGCAACGTCCTGCTGCTGCATCCGCTTGATGCGGGAGCCGGTCACCGTCACTTGCTCAAGTTCCTCGGACGGTTCCGGAACCTCTTCGGCCAAGACCCCGGAAGCGATCAGGACCAGCGCCAACGCAACAAGGAGCAAACGCCCAGACCAAGGGACACAGAAAGCCGGAATCACAGTTTTTTGAGGCATGGCAAGGCGGCGTCCCGGGCTTCGCCGCTGTCGGCAATTATAAAAAATCAGCGTTCGGTCCACATTCCCTGCGAGACTTTGGCTCCAGACGGTAACGAAATCTGCTATTCGCCGCGCACCGCCATGATTTCGAACACTCGTTTCCCACCAGGGGTTTCAACCGACACTTCGTCGCCCTCCAAACAGCCGATTAGTGCCCGGGCAATAGGTGAATGAACTGAAATCTGGTTTGCCTCGATATCCGCTTCGTCCTCGCCAACGATCTGGTAGCACACGTGTTCTTCGGACTCCATGTCCACCAGTTCCACCGTAGTGCCAAACACGACCTTGCCGTTGATCTGTAACTCGGAGACGTCGATGACCTGTGCATGCGACAGCTTGGACTCGATTTCCTTGATGCGCCCTTCCACGAACCCCTGCTGGTCCCGCGCCGCCTTGTACTCGAAATTCTCGCGCAGGTCTCCATGCGCGCGCGCCTCGGCGATCGCCTGGATCACGGCCGGGCGTTCTACCCGCTTGAGACGGTCAAGTTCTTCGCGCAGCAGGGTGGCCCCCCGCACGGTCATTGGCACTTTGCTCATCGGTCCCCCAATCGGACTGGAAAACGCACCCTGCGCGCATGCTCAGTGCACACGCTCGCTGTGCAAAGTCTGTAGTCGATAAACCTCTTCAGGCGTGCCGCATTTTAACACGCGCACCAGGGCGCTGGCACCCGTCAAAGTGGTGGTATAGCAGACCTGATGCTGCAGTGCTTCCCGGCGAATGGTCAGCGAATCGCGGATGGCCTGCTTGTCCTGAGTCGTGTTGATGATTAGGTCAATCTGCCCGTCTTGGATCATGTCGACCACATGGGGCGAACCTTGCGCCACCTTGTTGATTCCCGCGCAAGCCAACCCTGCCTGCCTCAGATATTCCGCCGTGCCGTGGGTTGCCACCAACTCGAATCCTGCATCGATCAGGTCACGCGCCAATTCGATACTTCGGGACTTGTCCGGGTCGCGCACGCTGATCAGGGCTCGACCACTGGTCGGGATGTTCACCCCGGCGGCACGCTGCGACTTGGCGAATGCCTCCTCGAAGCGGGCTCCCACACCCATGACTTCTCCGGTCGATTTCATTTCCGGACCCAAGATCGGGTCGACGCCCGGGAACTTGATGAAGGGGAACACTGCCTCCTTGACCGAGAAATATTCCAACTGCACCTCCCGATCGCAACCCTGGTCACGCAGGGACCGGCCCAGCATGCATGCGGTCGCGATCCGCGCCAGCGACCGGCCAGTTACCTTGGAGACGAACGGCACTGTCCGCGAAGCACGGGGATTGGCTTCGATCACGTAGATCGACTCTCCCTGCACCGCGAACTGGACATTCATCAGGCCCACCACCTCAAGTGCGCGCGCCAGCGCCTCGGCCTGGCTGCGCAGGGCCGCGATCACCGGCTCTCCGATCGAGTAGGCCGGCAACGAGCAGGCCGAATCCCCGGAATGGATGCCCGCCTGTTCGATGTGCTGCATGATGCCGCCGATCAGCACGTCCACGCCATCGCACACGACGTCAACATCGACCTCCACCGCGTCTTCCAGGTAGCGGTCGAGCAAGACCGGGGTCTGGTCGGACACCTGTACCGCATCCTCGATGTATTGTTCAAGTTCCGCCTCGTCGAATACGATTTCCATGGCCCGTCCGCCCAGTACGTAGGAAGGCCGCACCACCAGGGGGTAGCCCAACCGGCGCGCCAGACTCAATGCCCCGTCGCGGTCACGGGCCGTGCCTCCCGGCGGCTGGTGCAGCCCCAAATCCTTCAGCACCCCGGTGAAACGCTCCCGGTCCTCGGACGCGTCGATCGCGTCCGGCGAGGTGCCCAGGATCGGAACTCCCGCGCGAGCCAGTCCCTGGGCGAGTTTCAGCGGCGTCTGCCCGCCGAACTGGACGATCACGCCATACGGTTGCTCGACATGCAGGATTTCCAGCACGTCCTCCAGCACCAGCGGCTCGAAATACAGGCGATCGGAAGTATCGTAGTCGGTGGAAACCGTCTCAGGATTGCAGTTGATCATGAGAGTCTCGAAACCCAACTCGCGCGCACCTTGGGCGGCGTGCACGCAACAGTAGTCGAACTCGATCCCCTGCCCGATCCGGTTTGGACCACCACCGAGTACCACCACCTTACGCGCCTGCGTTGGCCGGGCCTCGCATTCCTCTTCGTAGGTCGAATAAAGGTAGGCCGTAGAAGTCGGGAATTCCGCCGCGCAGGTGTCGACCCGCTTGTATACCGGGCGTAGTCCCTGCTCATGGCGATGCGCGCGCACCGCTTCTTCGGTCGTCTCAAGCAGTTGCCCCAAGCGCTGATCCGAAAAACCGGCACGCTTGAGAGCAAACATCTCGTCTTTCGACAATTCCTCCAGAGTCCGGCCCGACAGCGCCTGCTCCTGCGCCACCAGGTCCGCAATCTCCGCGACAAACCACGGATCGATGCCAGTCAGCTCGTAGATCTCTTCCGGGCTCCATCCCTCGCGCAGAGCGTCGGCGGTATGCCTCAGCCGATGCGGATCCGGGTACATCAACCGATGCTTCCGCTCCTCCCGGTCCATCGGTCCAATCGGGTCCAACCCGCATTGCCCGGTCTCCAAGCTGCGCAACGCCTTCTGCAGGGACTCCTGGAAAGTGCGTCCAATCGCCATCGCCTCCCCGACCGACTTCATCTGGGTGGTCAGGAGCGGCTCGGCCTGCGGAAATTTCTCGAACGTGAAACGAGGAATCTTGGTGACGATGTAGTCCAAGGTCGGCTCGAACGAGCACGGCGTCGCGCCGTCCGTGATGTCGTTGCGGAGTTCGTCCAGCGTGTATCCAATGGCCAGGCGGGCCGCTACCTTGGCGATCGGAAAGCCGGTGGCCTTGGAGGCAAGCGCCGAGGAGCGCGAAACACGCGGATTCATCTCGATGATCACCAGCCGTCCATTGTCCGGATGGACCGCGAACTGCACGTTGGAGCCTCCGGTGTCCACGCCAATCTTGCGCAGCACCGCGATGGAAGCATCGCGCATCCGTTGATATTCCTTGTCCGTCAAGGTCTGCGCTGGCGCCACCGTGATCGAGTCCCCGGTGTGCACCCCCATCGGATCGAGGTTCTCGATCGAGCAGACGATGATGCAGTTGTCGTTGGCGTCGCGCACCACCTCCATCTCGAATTCCTTCCAACCCAGAAGCGACTCCTCCAGCAAAACCTCGTGAGCCGGTGACAAGTCCAGGCCATGCGCGACGACGCGCCGCAATTCCTTCTCGTCCCGGGCTATGCCTCCCCCAGTTCCGCCCAAAGTGAACGAGGGCCGCACAATCACGGGATAACCGATCTGGGGTTGGAAATCCAACGCTTCCTCCACGCTGCGCACCACCTGGGATCGTGCCTGTTCCAGCCCGATCTCCCCCATGGCCTCGCGGAACAGTTGCCGGTCCTCGGCCATGGCGATGGCCTCCAGCGACGCGCCGATCAATTCCACGCCGTGAGCCTGCAGCACTCCTTCACGGTGCAGGTCCAGTGCGCAGTTCAGGGCAGTCTGCCCGCCCATGGTCGGCAGCAGCACGTCCGGTTTTTCGCGCTCGATGATGCGCGACAGGGTCTGCCATTCGACCGGCTCGATGTAGATGGACTGGGCCATCTGCGGGTCGGTCATGATGGTGGCGGGATTGGAGTTGACCAGGATGACGCGATAGCCCTCCTCTCGCAGTGCCTTGCAGGCCTGCGCCCCGGAGTAGTCGAACTCGCAAGCCTGGCCGATCACAATCGGCCCGGCCCCGATCACGAGGATGCTTTCGATGTCGGTCCGCTTAGGCATGGTGCTCAGCCGGACTGCCCAGCGCGATGCTGTTGCATCAGGTCGGTGAAATGATCGAACAGGCTGGCCACGTCATGTGGCCCGGGGCTGGCCTCCGGGTGACCCTGGAAGGCAAACGCCGGTGCCTCGGTGTGGCTAATCCCCTGCACGGTGCCGTCGAACAGCGAGCGGTGAGTGAGGCGCAAATGATCCGGCAGCGACTCCTCGTCCACCGCGAACCCGTGGTTCTGGCTGCTGATCAGGACCCGCCCCGTGTCCAGTTCCAGCACCGGGTGGTTGGCGCCATGGTGGCCGGTCTTCATCTTGACCGTGCGCGCACCGCTGGCCAAACCGAGCAACTGGCAGCCCAGGCAAATGCCGAACATCGGGATCTTGGCGTCGAGCAGTTCCTGGATCGCCTCCTGGGCGTAGGTGCACGGCTCGGGGTCCCCCGGCCCGTTGGACAGGAACACGCCGTCCGGATCCTGGGCGCGCACTTCGGAGGCCGGAGTCATGGCCGGCACCACCGTGACCGCGCAGCCCCGCTCGCGCAGCAGGCGCAGGATGTTCTGCTTGATTCCGTAGTCGTAGGCCACCACCCGGTACTGCGCAGGTGGCAACTCGCCGGGCTCCGTTTGCCAGGCTCCTTCGTCCCAATCGTAGGCCGTCTCCGTGGTGACTTCCCGCGCCAGATCCATTCCTGCAAGTCCGGCAAATGCACGGGCCTGCTCGACCGCCTGATCCGGGTCGGAGACATCCGTCGTGAGGCAGCCCGACTGGGCGCCTTGATCGCGCAGGATCCGGGTCAGACGGCGGGTGTCGATCCCGGCAATGCCAGGCAGCCCGTGGCTTTCAAGAAAATCACCCAAGGGCCGTTCCCCGCGCCAATTGCTCATGCGCGCGGGCACGTCGCGGACGATCAGCCCGGCGGCATGCACTTGAGGGCTTGATTCGTTGTCCTCGTCATTGGTGCCGACATTCCCGATGTGCGGGTGCGTCAGCGTAATCAGTTGCCGGCAATACGACGGATCGGTCAGGATTTCCTGGTAGCCGGTGATGGCGGTATTGAAGACGACTTCGCCGACGGCGGTGGCGTCCGCCCCAATAGAATCTCCGAAAAACAACGCGCCGTTTTCGAGAGCGAGCAACGCGCGTTTGGCCAAGAATGTCTCCTGAAAGTCCGGCTTTGGGCTTGGCAAGCCTTTAAATTATGCCGGGAAACCATTTTACAGCAGAGGGTCGAATGAGCCAAAGAAATGGCTATTGATAGGGCGAGGAAAGTGTCAGTCCAGCGTCACTATCATCACTACTGCATATCTGTTTCGAAACTTTCCAATGCCATGATTGATCCTCCATATCCAGCCATCTTGACCGCATCCATGAAGCGTATGTCTGCCGTCACCAATGTTGCTCCAAGCCGATGTCCAAGTGCCAAATAGGTGCAATCGTAAGCTGGTCTATCCAAAGCAAGCGCAAGTCTAACGGCATCTGCACATATATGCTCGTCACCAAACCAACGGAGCGGCATCCCTGCGATGGCTGTCGCGAGCACCTCTGCTTCGTCGCGCCTGATCTGGTGTCGTCGGACTTTCGCCCAGAGTGCATTGGAAACCTCAGAAACCATCAGGCGCGGGGCATGAAGGTCGTAAGCACCGTCAAACAAACGTTCCGCTAATTCAGATTGTTCTTCTTCAACCAGCCACTTGACAGCAACGCTGGCATCCACAACCAAACGCATCAGATGGTCCGGTGACCGGCCTCACGATCCTCTCGAATAAGAATTTCGGAAGGCGTTTGTGCACGTCCTGCGGTAAGCCGTCTTAGCTTGCGCGATAATTTCCGGAAAGCTTCCCGTTTTATCGCCATATCATCTTTCGAGGCGGTCGCAAGGATATGTCTGACTTCGCTTTCTAGGGAACGATCATTCGCCGTAGCTCGCCGTTTGAGTTGGTGGACTACATCGTCGTCAAGCTTGCGTACATTGATGGTCGCCATGGCTTATATCCGAACAGAATGAATGATATCAAAATGATATCATAAAGTGTCAGGAAGTTCCAGCTGATCGTTATCAAATACTGAATTATGCCGATGCAAAATCCGCCCCATCCGGGATTGTCTGTACGCCATGACTGTCTGGAGCCCTTGGGCCTGAGCGTAACGGAAGCAGCTCGCAAGCTCGGCGTTAGCCGTAAGCGACTTTCGAATATTGTGAATTGCCGCTCAAGAATCTCCCCTGAGATGGCGATTCGTCTTGACAAGGTGTTTGGCGGCGGAGCTGAAACTTGGTATCGAATTCAGGCGTCGTACGACTTGGCTCAAGCTATGAAAAAAGCAAGCCAACTCACCAAGCGACTCTCACCTGCAATCTGACGGCCCCCATCACACCCTACTCGACCGGCACCGGAGACGTGAACACGAACCGGGCCAGCCCGTTGCCGTAGCTGACCGCGCAACGCGGCGGCAGAGATTGCAGCATATTGGTATCCACCAGGTAGCGCTCCGACTGGCGCAAGCTGCGAATGTCCCGCTCGTGCTCAGCGAGAACTGTGTCTGTCTCAAGGCTTCTCACCTCGTCATCAACCAGGATGTTCCCGCTCATGCGGGCCAGCCATAACGCGGTATCTGGATCGTTGACCCGATAGGAGAATTTCAGGCCACAGTTTTCGGCCACTGAAGACACCACCTGCTCCGGGTCCAGGTCGCCGGGGACATTCCTCAGGTCGTTGACCGTCTGGTGCGCCAACACCAGATGCGCCCGCTTGTCACGGATAGAAGCAAGCGCCTCCAGCACGGGCGCGCTGACCAAGTAGCGGAATTCGTCCAGAAACATGCAAACCTGGCGCGCCCCTTCTCGCTCACGCCGTTCGCAGTGCTGGACCACCGACAACACAAACATCTTCTGCAACTTGAGGATACGGGCGTGGCGCACGGAACCGCGCACGTAGATCACCGCACCCTCGGCAATCGCCCCGGCAATATCCAGTCCCTCCTCGGCTCGCGCCGAAGGGGTCGCGGCGATTTCCTCCATGTCGTCGATGAATTTCGTCGCCTTGCGCGCGGCGGGCTCGCCGCGGAACGTCTCCAGCAGGATCGGCAAAGATTCATCGTCGTACAGTTGCGCGAACTCCCGTGCGGCACGGCGGTCGTTGAGGCGATAGAAATCCGCCTCGGTGCCCCGCTCCCCCAAGCCTAGGCTCGCCACCAGAAGTTCTTCGATCTCGTCCGCCGTCTTGCCCCAGAGAGGATTCCACTGCGCCGTCTCGGCCATGAGATCCAGGCGGTAGAACGGCACGCCCGCTTCTCGGGCGGCGCGGGCCATCACGCGCGGTGCGTATTCGTCGTCCTTGGGATCGACCACCACCACCGCCTCACCCTGCCGCACAGCTTGGGTCAGCAGGACTCCCGCCAGAATTCCCTTGCCGCTGCCGGTCATGCCGACGATGTCTACATGGGAGTTCCGCCACAAGGCCTGATCGACATGAACGGCATCGCCGTCCGGGTCCAGACCCAAGAAGATTTGCTTCAACGACCCGCAGTGAGGCAGCGGGTCATAAGCATCACGAGCCTTCGGCAGCAAGTCTCCGACCGTGCGGATGTCGGTCCGCGCCTCGCGGGCCAGCGGGCTGCGCTGCATCCAGCGCCCGCGCCAACGTTCAAGCAGGCTGGTCGTCCCGCGTGCCGCGAAGGCGGCCACCGCCGCTCCGCCCAGGAACTCTCCGACGAACAGCAAGACATGCCAGTCTGGACGACCCGCCCCCGCCACGTGCGGGGCCAAGACGACCAGCACGGTCGCGGCAGACAGCGTCAGCATCAATAGGCCGAGCACCCGCGGCGCCCGCAGCGAACCGAGAACAAAGAGGATTCCGCCCGGCAGGCCGAGCCAAGGCCAGCCCCATGCGTAGAACAGGTTTTCCGACAGGCCGCCGACGAGTTCCCAAAACCCCATTCGAGTAGTCCATCAACGTCCGTGTGGCGGAGAGGGAGGGATTCGAACCCCCGGAACCTTTCGGTTCAACGGTTTTCAAGACCGCCGCATTCGACCACTCTGCCACCTCTCCGCATGACGTTCCGGCGGCTGTAGCCGTGGCGAATTAGTCTAGCACTGCAAGCACGTCCTGCATCGAATACAGCCCGGGTGACCGGCCAGAGACCCAGGCTGCCGCTCGCAAGGCACCGCCAGCAAAAATCTCCCGGCTGCCCGCCCGGTGCACCAGTTCCAGCCGTTCGTTGTTCCAAGCGAAAACTACCCGGTGTTCGCCGACAACGTTGGCCATCCGCATGATGTGATATTGGGTCTTGTTCGCATCTCGTTCGTCACCGGTCGACAGGGCTTTAAACGAGGCGCAATCTGGGAATACCTGTTCCCTTCCCTTCGCCACCGCCTTGCCCAAAGCCAGCGCAGTGCCGGACGGGGCATCGTGCTTCTTGCGGTGATGCAGTTCCACGATGTCCGTGTCCGTGTCGTCGCCAAGCGCCTTGGCGGCCTCGGTGACCAGGTTCAACATCAGGTTGACGCCAATGCTCATGTTCGGCGCCATCACGATCGGGATTTTTTTCGCCGCCTCGGCAACCGCTTCCAACTGCTCTTTGCTGTGCGCGGTCGTACCGATCACCATGCCCTTTTCCTGCTCCACGCAGAACCGGGTCAGTTCCACCGTGTATTCGGGGCACGTGAAGTCGATCGCGACATCGAAGTCCCCGTGGCAGTATTCGAGTGAACCGGAAATCGCCACGCCCGATTCCTCCCCTCCCGAGAACAGCCCGGCGTCCCGCCCGACCACCAGTTCGTCCTGGCTGTGCGAGCTGGCCGCGCCCAGCGCAATGCCGGGAGTCTCCAGCGCCACCCGCACCAGGGTGCTGCCCATCCGGCCGGTAATGCCAGCAATCCCTACTCGAACTTTTTCCATTTGAAAACCTTTTTTTCTAGTGCAGCCAGGACTTCAGGTTGTCCACGAAATGCCGCCCCCGCTTCAGCCAGGAATCGGCACGGGGGGAGTGTACCTCATTTCCGGTCAGGGACTCCTCCAGTTCCTCCAGAAGCCTGCGCTGTTCCGCATTCAGACTGACTGGAGTCTCAACGACCATGGTACAGATCATGTCACCCAGGGACGAGTTGCGAACCGAACGAACGCCCTTGCCGCGCAAGCGCAGCGACACGCCCGTTTGCGTCTCCGGGGGGATCTTCAGGTTTACGTGGCCGTCCAGCGTCGGGATCTCGACAGTCCCGCCTAACGCCGCCATGGCAAAACTAATCGGCACATCGCAATGCAGGTCGTTCCCCTTGCGGCGGAACAGGCGGTGCTTGCGCACCCGCACCTCTACGTACAGATCGCCCGCCGCGCCGCCGCGCATGCCGGCCTCACCCTCTCCGGACAGGCGAATCCGGTCTCCCCGATCCACGCCCGCCGGGATCTTGACCCGCAGCGTGCGCGTCTTGCGCACGCGTCCCGCACCATGGCAATCATGGCAGGGCACGCGAATGATACGGCCCTCGCCGTGGCATTTCGGGCAGGTCTGGCGCAGGGTGAAGAAGCCCTGCTGGACCACCACCTCGCCGCGACCCTGACAGGTCGGGCAGGTTTCCGGCTGGGTGCCGGGCGCGCAACCGGAACCGTTGCAGGTCTCGCACAGCGCCGCCATTTCGACATCGAGTTCGCGGGTGACCCCGAACACGGCTTCTTCCAGATCCAGTTCGATCCGGTAGGCCAGATCCGCGCCGCGCGATTCCGTGCGACCCCGGCTCGCCCGGCCGAACATGTCGCCGAACACGTCGCCGAATATATCCTCGAACCCGCTGGCCGCCCCGGCGGCACCCGAGGCCCCGACCGCATCGTGCCCAAAGCGGTCGTACAGGGAACGTTTCTCAGGATCGGAGAGGACGCCGTAGGCTTCCTGGATCTCCCGGAATTTATTGTCCGCGTCGGAATCGTCCTTGTTGCGGTCCGGGTGATGTTTCATGGCCAGCCGGCGGTAGGCCTTCTTCAGGTCCGCCTCGCTGACCTGGCGATCGACGCCTAGTACCTCATAGTAGTCACGCTTGGCCATCGGACGTTCGGCATCGAGCCATCCCCATCAGGCGGACTTGCCATTCCCCTTGTCCGAGTCGTCGACCTCGTCGAAATCGGCATCCACCACACCATCATCGCTCCCGGAGCCAGGCGGAGGAGCCTGCTCGCCAGCACTTGCCTCCTGCTGTGCCTCCTGATAGGCACGCTGGGCAATGTCGCCGCTGGCATCGGACAGGGCTTTGGTCTTGGCCTCGATGGCGGTCAGGTCATCACCTTTCAGGGCTTCCTTCAAGTCATTCGCGGCACTTTCCACCTGTGCACGCTCTTCACCCGAGACCTTGTCACCCAAGTCTTCCATTGCCTTGGTGGTGGCATGGATCAAAGCATCCGCAGCGTTGCGCGCCTGCACCAGTTCCTGGAACTTGCGATCTTCCTCGGCATGCGCCTCGGCGTCCTTGACCATCTGATCGATCTCGTCGTCCGACAGGCCGCTGGATGCCTTGATGACGATCGACTGCTCCTTGCCGGTGGCCTTGTCCTTGGCCGACACGCTGAGGATGCCGTTGGCGTCGATGTCGAAGGACACCTCGATCTGCGGCACACCGCGCGGCGCGGGCGGCAGATCGGCCAGGTCGAAACGACCCAGCGACTTGTTGGCATCGGCACGCTCCCGCTCGCCCTGCAGGACATGCACCGTGACCGCCGGCTGGTTGTCTGCCGCCGTCGAGAAAACCTGGGTCTGGGTGGTCGGAATGGTGGTGTTCTTCTCGATCAATTTGGTCATCACGCCACCCAGGGTTTCGATGCCAAGCGACAGCGGAGTCACGTCCAGCAACAGGACGTCCTTGACGTCGCCGCCCAGTACGCCGCCCTGGATGGCCGCACCGATCGCCACCGCCTCGTCGGGGTTGACGTCCTTGCGCGGCGCCTTGCCAAACAGACCCTCGACCGCCTCCTGAACCTTCGGCATCCGGGTCTGGCCACCGACCAGGATCACTCCGGAAATGTCTCCGGCCGATACTCCGGCGTCCTTCATCGCGATCCGGCACGGTTCCAGCGTGCCCTCGATCAGGTCTTCGACCAGGGATTCGAACTTGGCGCGTGTGATCTTCGCGTTCAAGTGCTTCGGCCCGCTGGAGTCCGCCGTGATGTACGGCAGGTTCACCTCAGTCTGCTGCGCACTGGACAACTCCACCTTGGCCTTCTCGGCAGCCTCTTTCAGGCGCTGGAGAGCAATCGGGTCATTGTGCAGGTCGACCCCGTACTCTTTCTGGAAGCCATCCGACAGGAAATCGATCAAGCGCAGGTCGAAGTCTTCGCCACCCAGGAAGGTGTTGCCATTGGTCGCCAGCACTTCGAACTGGTGTTCGCCGTCGACCTCGGCAATCTCGATGATCGAGATGTCGAAGGTTCCGCCACCGAGATCGTATACCGCGATCTTGGTGTCGCCGTGCTTCTTGTCCATGCCATAGGCCAACGCCGCCGCGGTCGGCTCGTTGATGATGCGCCGAACCTCGAGTCCGGCGATGCGCCCGGCATCCTTGGTCGCCTGACGCTGCGAATCGTTGAAATACGCCGGCACCGTGATGACCGCCTCGGTCACTTCCTCGCCCAAGTACTCCTCGGCCGTCTGCTTCATCTTGCCGAGCACCCGCGCGGAAATTTCCGGCGGAGCCATCTTCTTCTCATGCGCCTCGACCCAGGCATCGCCGTTGTCGGCCTTGACGATGGAAAACGGCACCAGCTTGATGTCCTTCTGAACTTCGCCCTCATCGAAGCGCCGTCCGATCAGCCGCTTGACCGCGAACACCGTGTGCCTCGGGTTGGTCACCGCCTGGCGCTTGGCGGTCTGCCCGACCAGCACCTCGCCCCCGTCCTCGGTGAACGCCACGACCGACGGCGTGGTCCGGTCGCCTTCGCTGTTCTCGATGACGCGCGCACCCGAGCCCTCCATCACTGCGACGCAGGAGTTCGTGGTTCCCAGATCAATACCGATTATCTTTCCCATGAGGTTCTGTTCTCCCAGATCGGCCGATACGGCCGGTTAGTTCATAAATGCGGATTATTAGGTGAAAAATCAAGTTGGATCTGCGGTTTCGTCCGCGGATCCGGGGCCGGTCTTTTCGCTTTCTCCACCCGGTTCCTCCGACGCCACCACCACCCGGGCCGGGCGCAGCAGTCGATCCTGCAGCCGGTAGCCCTTGCGGAACACCTCCATCACGCTCCCGGGGGCGAATTCCCCGGCGGGCTGCATCGCCACCGCTTCGTGCAATTGCGGGTCGAAAGTTTCTCCTGATGGATCAATAACTTCTATTGAAAACTTGTCAAATATTTTAACCATGTGCCGCAGAGTCAGCGCCTGCCCTTCCCGGACGGCCTCCGGGACGCCCTCGTCCCGCGTCATCGCGTCCTGGGCTTCCTCCATCGCATCCAGGATTTCCAGCAGTTCGCGCGCCAGCGGTTCGACGCGGTAGCGCGCCGCCGCCTCGCGTTCGCGCTCGTGGCGCTTCTGCAGATTCACCAGTTCCGCCTGTGTCCGGGCGAGCGCGTCCTGGAGTTGCTGCATCTCTTCGCGCAGACTCTCGACCTCCGACTCTTCTTCGGGCTGATCCGGAGGGGCCTCCTCGGATTTCGGCTCCTCGGGCTCGGCCGTCTTCTTGGGCGAGGGTTTTTTTGATTTGGTGGGTGCCATAAGGTTGGAAGCGGCGAATTGCCTTAATTATGGGCGTGATTTGTCTGGATTCAAGTAGCCCCCTGCTACCTAATGATCCTCCTTGCAGGCAGTACAATACAGTACCGACCCAACACCGGACAAATTCTGATGGCCGAATTCAGGCGCATCGGCATCATCTCCCGCCCCAGCCGAAAAACCACCGCGGAATCCATCCGGCGGGTCGCCCGGCTGGTCAAGAAGAAAAAGTGCGAGTTGCTGGTGGACGAAGAGACCGCCCGCGTGCTCGAAATCTCGGAAGGGCTGGAGTTGCCGGAACTGGCCGAACAGGCCGACCTCGGCGTGGTCGTCGGGGGGGACGGCACGTTGTTGCGGGCAGTCCGCCACCTAGCGCCGCGCAATGTCCCGGTCTGCGGCGTCAACCGCGGCCGCCTGGGGTTCCTGGCAGACATCTATCCGGAACAGATCCCGAGCGTCCTGGGCGCGATTCTGGATGGCGAATACGAAATCGACCAGCGTTCGATGCTGGTCGGCGAAGTGTTGCGCGGCGACGAGCAACTGTGTACCTCGGACGCGCTCAACGACGTGGTGATCCACAGCTACCGGGACCTGCATATGATCGAGTTGCAGACTTTGGTGAGCGGGCGTCCGCTGAGCGCGCTGCGCGCGGACGGACTGATCATTTCCACGCCGACCGGTTCCACCGCCTACGCCATGTCCGGCGGCGGCCCGATCCTGCACCCGTCGCTGCAAGTGCTGGTGATGGTGCCAATCTGTCCGCACATGCTGAGCAGTCGTCCGATCGTGGTCGATCTGGACAGCGAGATCGAACTGGAAGTGATCGGCCGTCCGGAAAGCCGCGGGGTGGTATCGTTCGACGGCGCGGCCAACCAGGAATTGACGGTCGGCGACCGCATCAGAATCCGTCGGCAGGATTATCCGTTGAACCTGATCCAGCCCAAGGGTCACGACTACTACGAAATTCTGCGACGCAAGCTATCCTGGAACCTTTAGCCGCCGATGCTGCGTGCCCTGACGATCCGCGGTCTGGCCGTCATCGAGAAGCTGGACTTGGAGTTTCATCCGGGCTTGAGTGTCTTCAGCGGGGAGACCGGCGCCGGTAAATCCATCCTGGTCGGTGCTATCGGCCTCGTGCTCGGCAACCGCGCGACCCAAAACCTGATCCGCCGCGATGCCGAACGGGCGGAAATCACCCTGGAATGCGACCCCACCGCGCGGCCCGAAGCCCGCGCATGGCTGGAACAGCATGAATTCGACTTCGACGACGGGCTATTGTTGCGACGCGTCATTTCTCGAAGCGGTTCTTCTCGCGCCTACATCAACGATACGCCTGCCTCGGCCGGGACGTTGCGCGAGGTCGGCCAGCAACTGATCGAAATCCATGGCCAGCAGGAACACCAGCGCCTGTTGCGCCGGGATCAGCAGCGAATCATCCTGGATGCCGCCTGCGGACATGGCGAGACGCTGGCAGCGTTGGCTGATTGCTACCAGCGCTGGAGCGAGATGCGGACGCGGCTGGACGCGCTCAGCGGTGATGCCGAACGCCATGCCCAAGCCCTATCCTTGCTGAAGTTCCAAGTCGACGAACTCAACGCTTTGGGGCTCGAAGACGGGACATACGAAGACCTGGATGCACGGCAGCACACGCTTGCCGGTGCAGACGAACTGAGGGCGCTCTGCGAGGAACTGATCGACACCCTGTACGAAAACGACGAACACGCCGAGTATGCACGCCTAGCTGCCGCTGCGGACCGGCTGGAACAAGCGGCGCAGATTGACCCGAAGCTGGAGCCGGCCCGGGAATTGCTGCCGCAGGCAATGAACAATGTGGAAGAATCTGTCGGAGTGCTGCGCGCGGCGCTGGACCGGATAGACTTGGATCCCGAAAGCCTGGCTGAAGTCGAGCAGCGCCTGGGCGCCATCCACGATCTGGCCCGCAAGCATCAGGCTGCGCCGAAGGAATTGTGGCAGCACGCCCGGGATCTGAACGCAAAACTGGAGCAATGGCAATCGCCGGAATACGATGCCGAAGCACTGGCCGAAGAAGTGAACCGACTGGAACAGGATTATCTCGGCTTGGCTCAAAAGGTGCACCAAGCCCGCGCAAAAACGGCCGAACGCGTCTCTGGGCAAGTCACCGAGGTCCTGCAGCAACTCGGCATGCCGCACAGCGAATTCCAGATCGAAGTGAGCCATGACCCGCAACGCGCCTTCGGGCCGAATGGGCTGGATGAGATCGACTACCGCCTGGCCACCGGTCCCGGCCAGAACCCGGGCCCGATCAGCGCAATCGCCTCGGGCGGGGAACTGTCGCGGCTGTCGCTCGCCATCCAACAATCGCTGACCAGCGGCGACGAACCGCCGGTCATGATCTTCGACGAAGTGGACGCGGGCATCGGCGGCGGAGCCGCGGAGATTGTCGGACAGTTGTTGGCCCAACTCGCCGAACGCCTGCAAGTGCTGTGCGTGACGCACCTGCCACAAGTCGCCGTGCAGGCCCATTACCAGTACTGCGTGCGCAAGCACGACGGCGTGCGCACCGAGGTCGAATTGCTCGACCGAGAAGGCCGCGTGGAGGAGCTCGCCCGCATGCTCTCGGGAGTCGAGAAGACCCGCACGGCGCGCGAACATGCCGAAGCATTGCTCCAGCACAGTCACGGCAGTGCCTGACTGCTAGAATTCGGCTATGGAAATCCTTTCGGCCCGGACGGCCCTCGCCCACCTGACGCTGCTGTGCGGCTGCATGATGACGACAGGTTGCGATTACATGCTGCCAGAAGGCATCGAGCTGGGCCAACACCGGGTCGCCGTGCAGCAGGGCAACACCCTGACGGAAGAATCCATCCGGAACCTGCGCATCGACATGGATGCCAAGCAGGTGCTGTTCCTGCTCGGAACCCCCATGGTCACGGATCCGTTCCATCCCAACCGTTGGGACTATCCGCTTTACGTGGAAGCGTCGGAAACCGGCGAGAAATCCCGGTTGGACGTGGTCAGCCTGTATTTCAAGGGCGGTCGGCTCAAAGAGGTCCGCAGGTTGGTGCGAATCGACCCCGAGGTGGCAAGCATCGAGTCTGGCGGTGAGATCGACGTGGAGGCCGAGTGGTTCGAACCTGGTGATGCCCTAGTCGTAGACGAAAGCTCTGGGGTCGAAGTTCCCGCTGCCGAAGCACCCGAATCTGAGGTAATCGAAGACGAGGCGGTTGCGGAACCCGAGCAGACGCCTCGGAATTAATAGAAAGCGATCACGTCATTATCTGCATCCTTATGTCACCCAATCTTCTGGGTGGGATCTTCATTACCAAAAACCGGAAAATGCGGTAAACCGTTGAGTCTTATCTTGTTATTCAACTCCAAGTAGAGAAGAATTCACACATTTCAAATTATACATTATGTAAATAATAATATACAATACTATTTATAGTATGTTTTATAATAGACAATATGGAAAAATTAGGTTTAAATTCAATCGCGCCGATCCCGGTCAAGCGGGCTTTGCGAAAGCTTGGCCAAGACATTCGGAACGCTCGTCTTAGGCGGCGGATTTCAACTACCGTCATGGCCGAGCGAGCATCCATCAGCCGAGCCACTCTGAACAAAATAGAAAAAGGCCATCTCGGCGTTGCGCTTGGGCACTATGCCACCGTTCTGTTCGTTCTCGGCATGGTCGAGCATCTGGCCGATATCGTCGACGTTAGAAATGACCAGTTGGGGCTCGACCTGGCAGAAGAATTCCTACCGCAACGTATCCATCGCCCGCAAATGCGGCCAGTTCCCCGAAACCAAACCACAAAGAACACCTGATGGACAGGCAAGCACTGGTCTATGTGGATTTCGCAGGAACCACACACTTTGTGGGACGTTTGTGGGCTCATGTCCGCAACGGTCGAGAAAGTTCCTCTTTCGAATACGACACCAACTGGCTTCATGCTAAAGGTTGTTTTCCTCTGGACCCCTCACTGATGCTAACTCCGGGACCTTTCCACACATCCGGTGACAGACCTCTATTCGGAGCGTTTGATGACTCAGCGCCAGATCGTTGGGGCCGGGAATTAATGCGCCGCTCGGAACGTCGGCGTGCCGAGCAAGAAGGCCAGTCCCCTCGTTCCCTGATGGAAATCGACTATTTGCTCCAAGTCGATGACGAAGCCCGTCAAGGTGCTCTGCGCTTCACCTTGACCGAAGACGGTCCGTTTCTTGCGTCCAACATTAACCCGACCCGTATTCCCCCACTGATCGAACTTCCCCATCTGCTGGCAGCGGCTGAATGTGTGATCGCAGATGGAGGCACCGACGAAGATCTTCGCCTGCTGGTAGCACCTGGATCGTCACTGGGGGGAACCCGACCTAAGGCCTCGGTTCGTGACCGTGACGGGCATCTCCTGATTGCCAAATTTCCACACCAGAACGATGACATAGATGCAGTCCGATGGGAGGCCGTCACGCTATGTCTCGCTGAACGCGCAGGTCTTGTTGTTCCTGATTGGAGGCTTGAGCAAGCGATGGGTGAACCTGTTCTCTTGTTACGCCGGTTCGACCGACAGAACAAAGTCAGGATTCCTTTTCTCTCGGCGATGAGCATGCTCGGAGCTCAAGACAATGAAACTCGGAGTTATTTGGAACTCGTCGACGTGCTGCGGCAATATGGCTCCAGTCCGAAAGATGACATGCGCGCGCTGTGGCGTCGTATTGTCTTTAATATTCTCACCTCCAACACTGACGACCATCTGCGTAATCACGGCTTCCTGCTGGAAAACCTAGATGGCTGGCGGTTAGCTCCCGCCTACGACCTCAATCCGGTTCCCGCAGATATCAAAGCCCGCGTGCTAGCCACCAATATTGATTTTGACAACGGCACTGCCTCACTGGAATTGGCAATGAGCGTGGCGGAATATTTTGATTTGGCACAAAAAGCGGCGCGCGGCATTGCATCCGAGATTAAGCATGCTGTAGCAGCTTGGCGTGAAGAGGCAGCCAGACTGGGCCTGACCCAGATCGAGATTGACCGCATGGCCTCAGCGTTCGAGCATGATAGTGGGTAGCAGAAAACGGTTGAACTATAGGTGTTAGATTCCAACACTTAACATTTCCGCTTTCCTTCCGCCGCCGCCCGGCGGCGACGCGCTTCCTGCGGTGACATCTCCAACGGCGGGCAAATCTCGAGTCGGTCACCCTCCTGCAGCACGTAGTCGGCAGAGACCTCGCGTCCGAACACGCCGAACCCCCACTCGCCCTCTTCCTCTTCTGGTTTCGTCCAACCGAAACGAACTAACGCTTCCGACACGCTAGTCCCTTCCGGCAGCGTCAGGGTTTGCGCCTCCGGGCGCGACACGCTCGCATCAACGATTTCAATCTTCATTCCCGCTCCGCGCACGCCGGTGCGCTTCAGCGACAAACGACTGCACCAGCCGGTTGCACACCTCGGCGAAGACGACCGGCAACAACAGGAAGCGGAGCGATCCCTTGACTTCGAACTCCATGTCCAGCGCGACCCGGCAACCGTGCGGCTGCTCGGTGAATGTCCAGACTCCGTGCAGGTGCTGGAACGGGCCATCCTGCAAATGCATGTCGACGCGTTCGTTCGGAATCAACGCGTTCCGCGTGGTAAACGACGTGTGCAGGCCGCTTCGGGCCAGGGTCAGCCGAGCCGTCACCTCGGCCTCACCACGGCTCAGCACGTCCGCCTGGGGACACCACGGAAGGAATTTCGGGTAGGATTCGACGTCGTTGACCAGTTCGTACATCCGGGACGCTGGATACGGCACCCGGGCCTCACGATGGATGTGCACGGGATCAGCCGGTCAGACCCACCCGAAGCCGTGCAACAGGATCAGGAAGACCGCTGTCGGGACAAGCAACCGCACCAGCCACAACCAACTCTTGAACAGCAACCCGTTCCCCAGGTCTGCCTGTTCCTCGAGCACGGAACGCTTGACCATCCAGCCCGCGTAGATCGCAATCAGGATGCCACCGATCGGCAGCATGACATTCGAGGTCAGGTAGTCCATCCACTCGAAGAAGTTCCGCCCGTATACCGTCCAGTCGCTGCCGACGTTGAACGAAACCACCGTGCCCAATCCTACGACCCAGATCACCGCCGAACTGCCCAGAGTCGCGGTGCGCCGGCGCATCCCGCGCGAGTCCACCAACCAGGAGACGGTGGGTTCCAGAAGCGAAATCGCCGAGGTCCAGGCCGCGATCAGAGTGAGTGCGAAAAACAGGATGCCGACCAGCCAGCCGCCGGGCATCTGCCCGAACGCAATTACGAGGGTCTGGAAGATGAGCCCCGGCCCGGCACCCGGTTCCATGCTGCTCGCGAACACGATCGGGAACAGGGCCACGCCCATCAGGATTGCGACCAGTACGTCCGCGGTCACGACGACACCAGCCGCCTCCGGGATGGAGAACTGGCGCGGCAAGTAGGCGCCGTAGACCATGATCGCGCCCATGCCGATGCTCAGAGAGAAAAACGCCTGACCCATTGCCTTGAGTGTGACCTCCGGCGAGATTTGCGCGTAGTCGAACGCGAACATGTAGGTGAGTCCCCTTCCGAAGTCGCCGTAAAGCGCCGCATAGCCGACCAACAGCAACAGCAACGCGAAGAGCGAGGGAATGAGAACGGTCGTGGCCTGTTCGATGCCCCGGTTGACGCCGCGCAGGATGACCCAGGCGACCAGCACGACCATTAGGGTATGCCAGGCAAGCAATCGCCAAGGGCTGTCCACCAGCCGGTTAAAGTGGCCTTCGGCAGAAGCCTGGTCAAACCCTTGGAAGGTGTTGAACAGGCTGTCCATCAGGTAGGCCGCGGTCCAGCCCGAAATCACCACGTAGAACGACAGGATCATTATCCCGGCCAGCATGCCGAGCCAGCCGATGATCTGCCAGTTGGTCGAGTGGCCATCCTGTTCCGCCAAGCGGCGCATGGTGTGGACCGGGCTGTGGCGGCCCCGCCGGCCCAGTACGATTTCCGCCATCATGATCGGCAGGCCGATCAGGACCACGCAGCCGAGGTACACCAGGACGAATGCGGCTCCGCCGTTCTCCCCCGTCATGTAGGGGAACTTCCAGATGTTGCCCAATCCCACCGCCGAGCCGATGGCGGCGAACATGAACGCGGTGCGCCTCGACCAGAGTCCGTGTTGCGAAGCGTCGGAAGAAGACGAATTCATTGGAAGAAAGGAAAAGGATTCGCCCGGCCGAAGCCGGGCGTATCAAAACTACCGCAGTTCCATCCGGGTCCTGGTCATCCGCATGTGCGGCGAATCCGGCGGATCCTGCAGACTCAGTCGTCTCCGCCGAATGCGGCCAGCAGATGCAGCAGGCTGGTAAACAGGTTGTACAGCGACACGTACAGGGTCACGGTCGCCATGATGTAGTTGGTTTCGCCGCCGTGGATGATGGCGCTGGTCTGGTACAGGATCAGGCCGCACATCAGCAAAACGAACAAGGCCGAGATGCCGAGCATCGCGCCGGATACCTCCATACCGAACATCGAGGCAACCACCAAGCCCAGGCCGGACAGGAACGCGACCAAGATGCCGACCATCAGCATGCCGCCCATGAAACTGAAGTCACGGCGCGTGGTCAACACGTAGCCGGACAGCACTAGGAAGATGCCGCCCGTCATGCCGAGGGCCGTGGCCACCAACTGTGCGCCATTGTGGACCGCGATCAGGTAGTAATTGATGATCGGGCCCAGGGTAATCCCCATGAAGCCGGTCAGGGCGAACACGCACAGCAGGCCCCAGCCGCTGTCACGGAACCGGCTGGTCAGGAACAGCAGTCCGAAGTAGCCGACCAAGGTCAAGACCAGACCCGGATACGGCCAGTTGAAGACCATCGAGAGTCCCGCCGTGAACGCGCTGAACAGCAGCGTCAGGGCAAGCAACGCATAGGTGTTGCGCAGAACCCGGTTCATGGCGAGGGTCGGCGCCGTAGCAGAAATCATGCGAGGCTGGCTCATTCGAAAATCCTCCTAGAAAACATTTAGACCCAGTTTAACAAATTGGGGCTCCGCCGGGGGTTCTCAAGTTTTCTGCCGGTCAAATAGCGGGAATCGGAAGCAACCCGCGAATCGATCAGGGCAAATCCAACTCCTGACAGAAAACCTGGAACGGCAGGACACGCGTTTTGTTCGAAACATGGTCCCGCCGACCTAAATGAACCTGGTAGAACGCAGGGATGTCGGTCCTCTGACGAAAGTATTCGATCGCCTTGTTGGGTGATTTCTCTCCCGACTTGCACTCGACGGCGAATAATGGTTTTCGATCCTGAAGCACGACAAAATCGACTTCGCGCAGATCGGTGTCACGCAGGAACCTGAGTTCCATCCGGTAGCCTTCCGTATCTTCCAGATGATGACAGTATTTAAGCAGGTGGCAGGCGACCAGATTCTCGAAACGTTCGCCCTTGTCCCGTGTCTGGGACCAGTCCCAAAAATAGAGCTTGGTTTCTTTCTTGACGGCGCGAATGCGCGGAGCACCAAAAGGCGGGATGCGGAAACAGACATACAGATTCTCCAGTATTCTCAACCAGCGGTCGACCGTCGCGTGCGCGACCTGCAAGTCCTCGCTCAGGTTTTTGATCGACAGGGGTGACCCGATTCGATCCGGCAACGCGTCCAGCAGGAGCTCAATCAACGCGATCTGCCGGATATTTTCGAGACTGCGGAGATCTTCATACACTACCCGCGACAATCTCTCTCTCTGCCATCGCCGCCATTTCCGTACCTCCCCGGAGAGAAGCGGCTCGGGAAATCCCCCGAACTGCATCAGTGCCTCCAGGTCGTCCTTCGACGCCGTGGCATTCAGTTCGCTCAGGGAAAAAGGATGGAGGCGGTAGTGGTGGTAGCGTCCCTGAAGGGAATCCCCGCCCTTACGGTAGTGATCCAACCGCGCGGATCCAGTCACGAGGAAGGCGATCTGGTCTCCCTGGGTATCGTAGAGCCCCTTGACCAGGTTTCTCCAGTGAGGGTACTTGTGAATTTCATCCAAGACCAGGAAGCTCTCGTTTGCGGGCAAATTGCCCCGCAGCAGTTCCGGCCGGACTTTCGGGTCGTCCCAATTCAGGTAGCCGGGGTGTCGCCTTTTGTCCGCCTTGAGAAGGCTCAATGCCAAAGTCGTCTTGCCGACCTGCCTCGGCCCTCCCAGGAATACCATCTTGCTCTGCAGATCGGCCTTGATCGAACCCGAAAGGTAGCGCAGAAGCGGTTTTGAATCGTCTGCCATGAAAGAGAATCCCGGCGCATTTACTTCATGAGTAAAATCATTATAACTGTAAAATACTCATGAGTAAAGTAGAGTACATGTTAAATCACTCATAGATGTTGCCGTGTGTCGGGCTTGCGGCGAAACGCCGGGCTGTGGCACAATCAGCGTTCCAACCCGCCCGGCGGGTTTTCCAACAAAAACTTCTGGTCAAACACCATGCCTAAATACATTATCGAACGCGAGATTCCCGGTGCCGGCAACCTGTCGGCCGAAGACCTGCACGGCATTTCTCAAAAGTCCTGTAGCATCCTCGACTCCATGGGCCCGCAGATCCAGTGGGTCGAAAGCTACGTGACCGACGACAAGGTCTACTGCACCTACATCGCCCCCAACGAAGCAGCTATCCGCGAGCACGCCGAACAGGGCGGATTCCCGGCCAACCGCATCTCCGAAGTTCGGGCGGTCATCGATCCCACGACCGGCGAATAGGCGACAGAGCCGAAATGAGCGCATTGGATCGAATCCGGGAGCAGGTCACCGGTAACCCGGTGATCCTGTACATGAAAGGTACGCCACAGATGCCACAGTGCGGCTTCTCCAGCCGCGCCGCGCAGGCGTTGATGGAATGCGGCGAGGAATTCGCCTACGTCAATGTCCTGATGGACCCGGAAGTCTTCCAGGACCTGCCGAAGTTCGCGGACTGGCCAACCTTTCCGCAGTTGTACATCAGCGGCGAGTTGGTCGGCGGCTGCGACATCACGCTGGAGCTTCACGAGAAAGGCGAGCTTCAGCAGATGGTGCGCGCGGCGCGTGGCGGCAGCGCCTAGTCAATCGGCTGATTTTTCTTCTGCCTGCATGCGGCGGGCCTCGTCGGCCAGCTTCCGGTATTCGTCCTGCCAGCGGTTGACGATGCTGCAGAACACGCACGCCGTCATATAGGCATCGTAGCGGGCGCTGTGCGCCTGGTCCTCGTCCCAGCCCAAACCCGCCTGTTCCGCAATCCTAGACAGCACCGTCTGTCCGAATGCCACGGCCCCCAGGCTGACCGTATCCAGCGTACTGAACGGGTGGAACGGATTCCGTTTGATCCGGCAGCGTTCGCAGGCCGCGTTCACGACCGCCAGATCGAACGCCGCATTGTGGCCGAGCAGTACGGCGCGCTGGCAGTGATGTTCGCGAACGGCCTGACGAACAGCCTTGAATACGGCCTCCAGTGCTTCCTTCTCGGACACCGCTTCGCGTTCCGGGTCGTGCGGGTCGATGCCAATCACCTTGAGCGAGGCCGGGTCGATGCGTGCCCCTTCGAACGGGCGAACCGCCAAGGCAAGCGGTTCCTCCGGAAACAGGTTGCCCTCGGCATCCATGCGCAACAGCACGGCCGAGATCTCCAGCAGAGCATCGGTTTCCGGGACCAGGCCGCCCGTCTCCACGTCCACTGCGACCGGAAGGAATCCGCGAAACCGGTTCTCCAAGCTGATTCCCGTCATTTTGGCCCCCCTCGCATAAAGGCTGGCCCCTATAATATAGGTTTTGCAGGCACTCTGCCGGATTCCGCACCATGCCTCAATACCAAAAAGTCGTGCTCGCCTATTCGGGCGGCTTGGACACTTCGATTATCCTGAAATGGCTCCAGGAGCACTACAACTGCGAGGTCGTAACGTACACCGCCGACCTTGGCCAGCAGGAAGACCTTGAGCCGGCCCGGCAGCGGGCTCAGGCGCTGGGCGTCCAGGATATCCGGATCGAGGACCTGCGCGAGACTTTCGCCCGCGACTACATCTTCCCGATGCTGCGCGCCAATCCCTTGTACGAGGGACAGTACCTGCTCGGCACGGCCATTGCCCGGCCCCTGATTACGGCTGGAATGGTGAAGGCTGCACAGGAATCGGGCGCCGACGCGATTGCCCATGGCGCGACCGGGAAGGGAAACGACCAAGTACGCTTCGAGTTGTCCACACGGGCATTAAACCCGGATCTTGCGGTCATCGCGCCTTGGCGGGAATGGGAACTTAATTCCCGGGCCGATCTGCTCGCGTATGCCCAGCAGCACGGGATCGAAGTTGAGCAGAATCCGGACGGTAGCAGCCCCTACTCGATGGACGCCAACCTGCTGCACATCTCCTACGAGGGAGGCATTCTGGAAGACCCGGACGCCACTCCACCCGCCGGCATGTGGCGCTGGACTGCGGATCCGCAGCAGGCACCGGACGAGCCCCAGACCTTGCGGATTGCATTCGAGAATGGCGATCCGGTTGCCGTCGACGGCGAGGCGCTGGGACCTGCTGCGTTAATGGAAGCAGTCAATGCGGCTGCTGCACGACACGGCATTGGCCGGGTCGACATGGTCGAGAACCGGTACCTGGGCCTCAAGTCGCGGGGATGTTACGAGACCCCGGGCGGCACTGTGCTGATGGCTGCGCACCGGGCGGTCGAGTCGCTGACTTTGGATCGCGAAGTCGCGCATCTCAAGGAGGCGCTGATGCCGCAGTACGCGACCCTGGTCTACAACGGCTACTGGTTCAGCCCGGAGCGCGAGGCGTTGCAGCAATTGATCGATTACTCCCAGAACGAGGTCTGCGGAGAGGCCCGGCTGTGCCTGTACAAGGGCTCGGTTTCCGTGGAAGGCCGGCAGTCCCCGAACAGCCGGTACGATCCGGCCCAGGCGACTTTCGAAGACGACCAAGGCCGGTTCAACCAAGCCGATGCCGCCGGATTCATCCGGCTGTCCGGCCTGCGTCTGCAACCGCAAAGGAAAAAGTGAGCACTCCTAAACGGGGTTCCCGGCGAGTGGGCGGACATCGAATGCCCCCCTTGGTGATAAGGGTATAATGGCCACGCTACTGACACATTTCATAGCCCGAGAACCCATGCCATCCTCCCCTCGCTCTTTTGCGTGTGCCCTTGTCTGTCTGCTGGCCTTCTCAGGCTCCGCATTGGCGGACAACCACGGGGCTGGCGATCCGCGCGACCCCTGGGAGGGCTACAACCGCGCGATGTATGGATTCAACAAGGGCGTTGATTCGGTATTCCTGAAACCGGCGGGCGAAGCCTATGACGCGATCGTTCCGGAACCGGTGGATCAAGGCATCACCAACTTCTTCTCCAACATCGGCGACATCCGGAACTGCCTGAACAACTTCCTGCAGGGCAAACCGGACGAAGGCGCTAGTTCCCTTGCCCGCCTGGTTATCAACAGTACAGTGGGGCTGCTTGGATTCGTTGACGTGGCTACGGAAATCGGAATCAAAAAATCGGAAGAAGATTTCGGCCAGACCCTGGGTGCCGGGGGGGCTGAGCCCGGACCTTATTTCGTGCTGCCGTTCCTGGGACCCAGTACGGTACGCGATACGATCGCCAAGCCGGTCGACTTTGCTATGAACCCTTTCACCTGGGCGGATGACAGTGAAGTCCGGGCGACAGCCTTAGGTCTCCAAGCCATAGACTACCGTGCCGACCTGTTGGACACCGAGGAGGCCGTGGAGGGCATCACCGAGGACGAGTACACGCTGGTCCGCAATGCCTACCTGGATCAACGCCAGTTTGAAGTGAGCGACGGCGCGGTCACCGACGCCTACGAAATCGAAGAATAAAAACCTGCCCTGCCGGGCAGGCGTCACATCAGAAAGTTTTGTCGCGGCTCAGCCGCCGAACAGTCTTTTCAGCCAGCCGCAAATTCCGCCACCGCTCTGGCTGCCTGAGCTAGAGCTGGAATCGGAACTGGAACTAGACGCGGCGGGCGCACTGTCTCCACCACCTCGACTCATCATTTGTTCGTGGTGGCGTTTGAGGACGGAATCCGTGGGTGCGCTCATTGAGGTTGACCCTCATGTTGTTATTGCCCTGCCATTGTACATAATTGCCCGTTCCGGCAAACACTGGCTTTAGTTTGATTATTTCGGACCTGAGTCGAGAACCTGTGGACTATGGAAATCAAACCGAGCCGAGACATTCAGACTATTTTGAATTTCGTTCGGTCTTCTCTCTCATTTTGCCTTTCCCCCTATATTATTTCTAATCGCTTTGGCGCTGGCGGTGGCTCCGTTTGCCGCGCAGGCCGAAACA
>CAZRSJ010000020.1:0-20821 GCA_964602805.1 uncultured Chromatiales bacterium
CGCGACTCTCACCGCGGCCCACCGGGTGTTCTCATATGTTTATGAACCTATGCACACCAGTGCCGCCGCCACATGGCCGCCCTGTTTGAGTATGTGTCCACGCAGATTGGCGAGTGTGCCACCCTGACCGACAAAATCATCTACCAGAATGTAGGTTCTGTCTTTTTCAATGGGCCCTTTAAATAGGGCTTGGCGGGCAAGTCGACCATAACCGCTGGCTCCGGTGTGGGAGACAATATTGCATTGCCTTAAGTCCACGGCATAGTCGCAGTTTAAGTTTTTGCTAATAATTTGGGCCAGCGCCGATGGAATGGCATTAAGATTTTTCTCAAATGCGTGTACTGCGGCTAGTATGGGGTTTTTATCGTAGGCATGTGTCTCCACAAATCTTTGTAGCCGGGAGATGTCGGCGGAGGTCAGTAAGTTTTTCAGCATGGCGGCCGCTGCCTCGGCATCGCCAGCTTTTGACGCAGGGTAGAGCGGGTCTTGCATTACCGCCGATTCCTCTTTCAGGATAAGTACTTCCGGGAAATCATCCCAGCCTGCACGATCAGGTTGTGCCTCCTTAATTTCCTTGAGTGTGTCTTTAGTGTTTTTAATTTCTCCTTCAAGATCGTGGAAAGCCAGAAAATTATCGCGATTGAGTCGCTGTTTCAAAGTGGTAAGCCGATTCGGGTATGGTACACGCAAGTGAATATGAGCCAAGCCATTTGTGGGTATCCAGCGTGGCTCGGGCGTGTGGTCAGTAATCCATGCCTGCACCAGCGAGGCTGAATGTCCCACATGAGTAACATTGGTTAGCAATCGATTCAAGGCCGCCCTGTGTTCAGAGGGGAGGGATTTCGTCCAAATCAAGTAGACGACTGGATTATGGGGAATGATGACCGGAAAAGAGCGGGCCCGACGAGATCGAAACTCGGGCAACAAATCCAACCCTTTTTGCTTGAGTTCGCCAAGGCTATAGCCAACCGTGCTCATACCAGTGGCATGGGCATCATTAACCGGAACAAACCTGGTGAGAGTCTGCCGCTGGACAGCATTCGATGCGGCAACACCAGGTGGATCTTGGTTTTCTAGCCAACGCAGCACGGCACCTTCGGCGGCATCTTCCCCGGTTTCAAACCAAGCCGCGGCCAGTGCCATGAATACGCGGTCAGGATGGGGAGGCCATTCAGCCAGTTGTTTCTCCGCCCCATCCACCGCCGCCATTGCCCAGCCGTTGAGATAACGAATGGCGATGGTTAACATTATTTATTTCGATTCTGAGTCCGACTTGCTTGCCACTGATTCCTGGCTGCGCCGCACCAACTCAAGTAATTCTTCCGATGGGTTGAGTTCAATTTCGCCCTCCCAAGGTAGCCCAGCATTTTTAGCTTCGGCAATCGCTTCATTCAGGAGTTGGATCGCATTTTCGGGCGTAAGCTCGTAGCTGGTTGATTCTGCACCAGGGCGAACTAACAACTCCCAGACGGATTCTTGTTCAGGAAACAAATGGCACCGAGAGCGGAGGTCGCCGTCGCCGCGCGCCAAGGTGGCACCCGCCAACCCAAGAGTCACCAGAGTAGAGCGGGCGAGGAGGTCGATTTCGGATTTAGAATCAACGCTGCCGTCCAGTGGGAAGCGCAACCGACGCAGTACATTGAGAGAAAGAACAGTGGTCTGCACGCCTTTCGAAATGGTAAAGCCGCCATCAACAATGCTGGGTGTTACATTGCCATGGTTTGCCTCGGATGGTTTCCCGTCTTGGCCAAGTTTTTTGCCTCCGACTTGGGCATCCAAGGTCCAATCTGGCAAGTTCGAGTTTTCTTGCTGATGAACATAGATTGGACCTGCGTCTAACACGATCTCAGCCGGATCAATACGGCTGCTGGTTTTGACGCCTGCTTGTGCGTTGTAGCCAATGATCTCTGATACCAGTGCGCGCTGAAATTTGGCACCCAAGCCACCGCGTGGGCCGGTCGAATCCCAAAGGCCAAAGATCAAAGATGTTGGACAGAAGCCGAATAAACCGGTGGCATTGCGAACTTCAGCTGTATCCAATGCACGGCCTGCACTTGATTGTCGAAAGATTACACCATTGAGGAGGCTATCGCGGAACAATGCATCGGCGATCCGATGGGGTGCCTCCAGGCTGCTTACGGTAAATTTCTTTAGCAATGCATCATCATCGAATTTGGTGACCAGCAAGGGTAACTGGATATCCTGCCTCCGTTTCGCTTCAAGTAACGCAAGTTCCATACGGTTGGCCTGAGACTGTACTGAATCCAGCAAAACGCACGGGATGACTTCCCCGGTTTCTGGATTGACTCTATCCTCAGTTGCATACTTCCCGCCCTCGTAAGTCGGTGGAAACACTTTGTCTCCAAGCCCACCGGCTGGTTGATAGCTAGTTACACAACGAAAGGCGGCAGCTGTTCCGCCAATCGCATCTTTGATCTCAGACAAAGTTAATTCGGACATGGGGTAACTCCTTTGTGCATGATGAATGCAGTCACAACCAATAAGGCATCGGGATTGTCCCAAAATTTAGACATTGATATCTGACCGTGTTCAATCAATTCAAACTCTTCAACGTTTCTGCTTAGGTTTTCTCAAAAGGGTATCTCCGAGGCAGACAAACATCATCATATCAACATCCAAACATACGGCGTCAACCACAGCACCCGATGCCGAAGCCGTAATTCACCGTACTTTTCTTCGCAGCGACGGCCATCGTCGCACTCGCATGTGGCGAAAAACACAATGTGGTATCCCCGATATCCGAGATATCCAAACTAATTGAGAAAAAGAGTGGCATGATTAACCACAAGGGCCTTAACGGCTTGAAAACGGGTTCACGCGTCCCCCAATTACCCACCTTTCCTACTCTCGAAGTATAGCCCACCGTTCCCCTTGTTTTTTGGGAACGGTGGCTCAAGTCACATGCTTTTTTCGGTCCCGTCTCAGTCCTAGTCCACAGGCACCAAACACTGCTTGAACGAGGTTGCCATGCTGTGGATCAGGTCGAAATACGCTTCGGGACCATTCGAATCAGCGGTGCCAAGAGGATCCAGGATGCCCGTTCGAGCTGAAGTCCCCTCAATAATCGTGTCGACGAGGCCCGATTCAAACTGGACTTCAGCGAACACGCAAATCGCGCCGAGTCGGCGGACCTTGTCACGAAGTTCTGTGATGCGCCGGACGCTCGGAGTTTGATCCGGGCTGACCATCACCGAACCGACCGCTTTCAATCCGAAGCGGTCCTCGAAGTGCTGGTAGGCGTCGTGGAAGACGATAAAGGGCTGACCGCGAGCCGGGGTGAGTTCTGTCGCAATTTCCGTGGTCAGGTTTTCCAGACGATGCAGAAGCATTTCGGCATTGGCCGCATATGCTCCGGCGTTGACCGGATCGGCCTCGGACAGGACATCCGAGATCGTGCGCACCATCGTCCCGGCGTTCACCGGGTCAAGCCAAAGGTGTAGATCGAGTGTGTCGTCTCCCTCATCCCCGTGGTGCTCATGATGGCCATCGGCTTCATGGCCATGGTGCCGTTCCTCGTCCGAATGTCCGTCTTCCTCGTGGTGTCCATGGTCTTCGTCGGCATCATGGGCATGGGCTTCAAAGTCTCCCCCTTGCCGGACCGGCCGGTGGACCAGGCCTTGTGCTTCGGACAACATGACGACGCGAGCATGGCGTGCAAGCGTGTCGACCGAGTTGACAAGGGAAGTTTCTATCGACTTGCCAACCAGAAACACGACCCGGGCATTCTCAAGACTCGCCGCATCGGAGGGGAGCAGACTGAAGGCGTGCGGTGACGTGGTGCCGCGTATGATCAGGTGAGGCCCGCCGACCCCCGCCATAACGCCACTTACCAGCGAATGTACTGGTTTGATCGAAGCGACGACCCGGTCGGCGACATCGGTTGCCTCTGCACTGGGGGAGACACTGCCGAGCAGTACTGTCGCGATCAGCAGGCAGTGCAAGGGCTTGGGGGCGGGGATGTATCCCAAATTGGCGCTATTCATATTCGACTTTTTATTAAAAGCAGCTCTTGGACGACACGGGACACGCCGACATTGCTAACTTTTCTAACTGTAATATTATGACATTTCTGGGGCGGGAAGAGTGCGCCCAAGTGACCCTCAACCGGAGACGGCAGCCGGATTATCGGTGCAGTCTTCCAGTTCGATTTGCACTGTAACGTGATCAATATTGAAGCGTTCCGCCAAACGGGCTCGAATGGCAACAATCGCCGGATCCGGGGGCGTATCCTCGGTCACACGCGCGTGCAGGGTCAACAGCGAATGCTCCTGTGACAGAGACCAGGCATGCACGTGGTGAACATCCTCGACGCCTGGGATGTGCGTGACCAGGTCCGGTCCAATTTCCTCCACGTGCAGTTGCTCGGGAACTCCTTCGAGCAGCACGTGCGCCGATTTCTTCAGCACGAACCAAGCGCTGCGCAACACCAGTAACCCGACCAGGAAGGAAAGCAGCGGGTCAATCATCATCCAGCCGGTCGCCATGATGATCAGTGCCGCACTGACCGCTGCAATCGAGCCAAGCATGTCGCTTACCACGTGTATCAGGGCACCCCGGACATTCAGGTTGTCGCGATTCGCCCCATAAAACAGTGCGAATGCACCGATATTGACAACCAAGCCAAGCGACGCCACCACGAGCATAGGCCCGGCAAGCACTTCGGTCGGGTTGAAGACCCGGCCTACTGCTTCGAAAAAGATCCAGCCGACGATGAATATCAGGCTGACGCCGTTGGTGAAGGCGGCAAGAACCGGAAAGCGGTGGTAGCCGTAGGTCTGCGTCGTATCCTCTGGACGCCGGCTTAACCTGAAGGCGATCCATGCAAACAGCAAAGACACCGTGTCGATCAGCATGTGCGCGGCATCGGCCAGCAGCGCCAAGGAGCCCGAAATCACACCGCCGATAACCTCGGCGATCATGAATCCCCCGATCAGCAGGAACGCCCAGAAAATACGGCGGGCATCATTCTCGTGCCCGCCGGGAGCGGGCCCGGGTTCGCGTGTGCCGGGATCAGCAGGCATCGTGATTCTCCTGCCCGCCTGGCAACGGGGTCACCGCAACAAGCGCGCACCGTCTGATTTGTCGTGCGGGAAACACCGCACCGGCACGATGCCGGTGGATTTTTCCGGTTGACCGGGGGAAATCCTGCATAACTCAGTATAGTCGCACCCCGCTGCCGGAAGCACACCGGATTGGGGTTGCCCCGGGGGCACACGAGCACCGCCGTACAGCAGCGGGCACCGCCCAAACATATATAATGAGCGTTTGATTTCGCTATTCCAGACGAAACGCGCCCGATATCTACACATGCCGGAAAGAATCCGTCGGTTGCTGCCGAATTTAAAATCCGTCCTGAACCTTCGCCGCCTCGCGACCGCGGGCGTTCTGTTGCCTTTCGCAGGCACCGCGCTGGCCGGCTGGGACACCCTCAATATGCCGGTCGGCGTCACCGAGGTCAGCCGCATCGTCTATGACCTGCACATGCTGATCTTCTGGATCTGCGTGGTTATCGGCATCGTGGTATTCGGCGCCATGTTCTATTCCATCCTGATGCATCGGAAGTCCCGCGGCGTGACCGCCGCGACGTTCCACGAAAGCACGACCGTGGAAGTGATCTGGACGGTCATCCCCTTCATCATCCTGGTCGCCATGGCGGTCCCGGCCACGGCCACCCTGATCAAGATGGAAGACTCCGGCGGATCCGAGATGACGATCAAGATCACCGGCTACCAGTGGCTGTGGCGCTACGACTACCTGGACCACGATTTCGGTTTCTATTCGTTCCTTTCGACTACGCGCGACGCGATTCGCGATCGGGCGGAAAAGGGCGAGCACTACCTGCTGGAAGTCGACCGACCCCTAATCATCCCAACCAACACGAAAATCCGCCTGCTGATCACCGCCGACGACGTGATCCACGCCTGGTGGGTGCCGGATCTCGCCCTCAAGCGGGACGCCATACCGGGCTTCATCAACGAACTGTGGACCCAGATCGATGATCCCGGCGTCTACCGGGGCCAATGCGCCGAACTATGCGGCCGCGACCATGGCTTCATGCCGATAGAGGTCCATGCCGTGCCCCCTGACGAATATCGCGCCTGGGTCGAGGAGCAGACCGCCGGCGCAGCCGAATAACCTATGGAGCCGACATGAGCGAAATCGCCGCCGCGCACGACGACCATCACGATCACCATCCCAGCGGCCTGTGGCGCTGGGTTACCACGACCAATCACAAGGACATTGGCACGCTGTACCTGTGGCTGGCCATGATCATGTTCTTCATCGGCGGCGCGATGGCGCTGGTGATCCGCACCGAACTGTTCTCACCGGGCCTGCAATTCGTCGATCCCCAGTTCTTCAATTCGATGACCACGCTGCACGCGCTGGTCATGATCTTCGGCGTGGTGATGCCCGCCTTCACCGGGCTGGCCAACTGGCAGATCCCCCTGATGGTCGGCGCCACCGACATGGCCCTGCCGCGCCTCAACAACTGGAGTTTCTGGATCCTGCCGTTCGCATTCGCCATGCTGCTGTCAACCATGTTCATGGACGGTGGCGGCCCGGCCGGCGGCTGGACCCTGTATCCCCCGCTCACGCTGCAGACCGGCAACGCCCTGCCGTTCGTCATTTTTGCGATCCATTTCATGGGCATGTCCTCCATCATGGGCGCGATCAACGTCATCGCCACCATCATCAACATGCGTGCGCCGGGCATGCACATGATGAAGATGCCCCTGTTTGTCTGGACCTGGCTGATCACCGCCTTCCTGCTGATCGCCGTGATGCCGGTGCTGGCAGGCGGCGTCACCATGCTGCTGACCGACAAGTTCTTCGGGACCAGTTTCTTCAACGCGGCCGGCGGCGGCGACCCGGTCATGTTCCAGCATATCTTCTGGTTCTTCGGCCATCCGGAGGTCTACATCCTGATCCTGCCTTCGTTCGGGGTGGTTTCCAGCATCCTGCCGACCTTTTCCCGCAAGCCGCTGTTCGGCTACAGTTCGATGGTCTACGCGACCGCTTCGATCGCCTTCCTGTCGTTCGTCGTGTGGGCGCACCACATGTTCACGGTCGGCATGCCGCTGGCCGGCGAATTGTTCTTTATGTTCGCCACCATGCTGATCGCCGTGCCGACCGGCGTCAAGGTCTTCAATTGGGTCGCCACCATGTGGCGAGGCTCGATGACGTTCGAGACCCCGATGCTGTTCGCCATCGGCTTCATCATCATGTTCACCATCGGCGGGTTCTCAGGGCTGATGCTGGCGATCGTACCGGCAGACTTCCAGTACCACGATTCCTATTTCGTGGTCGCCCACTTCCACTACGTCCTGGTCCCCGGGTCGATTTTCGCGATCATGGCGGCGGTCTACTACTGGCTGCCTAAATGGACCGGAAACCACTATCCGGAACGCTTGGGCAAATGGCACTTCTGGCTGTCCACCATCTTCGTCAACCTGACGTTCTTCCCGATGCACTTCGTCGGTCTCGCCGGCATGCCGCGACGCATCCCCGACTACGCGCTTCAGTTCGCCGACTACAACATGCTGGCCTCGGTCGGCGCATTCGGCTTCGGCTTCGCGCAGTTGCTGTTCCTGTACATCGTGGTGGTCACCATCCGGGGAGGAGAGAAAGCCACGGACCAGGTCTGGGAAGGCGCGGAAGGACTGGAGTGGACCTTGCCGTCCCCGCCCCCCTACCACAGCTTCACCACCCCGCCGGTGGTTCGATGACCCAGCCCCGGACGCCCGAGCGCCGCGCTGCAATACGGACTGCCTGGATCGTAGCAATTGTCGCCATGACGATCTATATCGGCTTCTACTTCCTGGTGGGAACTGCAGGATGAAACGCCCGCCCCGTCGAACGGCGATCCGGCTGGCGGCAGTCTGCGTGCTGATGCTGGGCTTCTCCTATGCGCTGGTTCCGCTATACGATATCCTGTGCGACCTTACCGGACTGTCCGGGTCGACCAGCAACCTGACCCAGGCAACGCCCACCACGCCTGAGGCCGAAACCGCTGCCGAACGTCAGGTCACTCTGCAGTTCGTCGCGAACGTCAATCACTCCATGCCTTGGGACATCCGCCCCGACCAGTTCGAGATGAAGGTCCGCCCCGGCCAGACCTACCAGACCGTATTCCATGCGTACAACCGCACCGCACGGCCCATGACCGGCCAGGCTGTCCCCAGCGTCGCCCCGCAAATGGCTGCGCCGCACCTCATCAAGCAGGAATGCTTCTGCTTCACCAGCCAACCGCTGGACGCCGGGGAAAGCGTTGAAATGCCTTTGATTTTCAAGGTCAGCGAACGCCTGCCCGAAACCATCGGGACCCTGACCCTGTCGTACACCTTCTTTGACGTTTCCCAAACTTCCGGGACCCAATCAGGCTGACCCTCATGTCGAACTCCACGCTCTACTACATTCCCGAACCCAGCCACTGGCCGATCGTCGGCTCCGTCGGCCTGTTCACCACCCTGATCGGCGCCGCGCTGATGATGCTGGACTCGGCCATCGGCTCCTGGCTTCTGGCGGCCGGCATCCTGATCGTGATGCTCATGATGTTCGGCTGGTTCGGCGCCGTGATCGGCGAGAGCGAGAGCGAAACCTACAACGCACAGGTCGATCTGTCGTTCCGTTGGGGAATGTTCTGGTTCATCTTCTCGGAGGTCATGTTCTTCGCCGCCTTCTTCGGCGCCCTCTACTACGCCCGCCAGTATTCGCTGCCGTGGCTCGGGGGCGAAGGCCCCGGCATCCTGACCAACACCTATCTGTGGGAAGGCTACGAGGCGCTGTGGCCCTATACCGGGGACGGGCCGGGCAAGATCGGCGGCGGCTTCACCCACATGGGCGCCTGGGGCCTGCCTGCAATCAACACGCTGATTCTGCTGACCAGCGGCGGCACGGTCACCTGGGCGCACCACGCCCTCAAGGCCGGGCACCGGGGGCAGCTGATCGCCGGACTGACCCTGACCGTGGCACTGGGGTTCCTCTTCATCGCACTGCAGGCGGTCGAGTATATGCATGCCTTCACGGAACTCAACCTGACCCTGGGGTCGGGCATCTACGGCTCAACCTTCTTCATGCTGACCGGCTTCCACGGCCTGCATGTCACGATCGGAGCCATCATTCTGACCGTCGTGCTGTTCCGCTGCATTTCCGGGCATTTCACCCCGAATCGACACTTCGCGTTCGAGGCGGCTGCCTGGTACTGGCACTTCGTTGACGTCGTCTGGCTCGGTCTGTTTGTCTTCGTCTACTGGCTGTAACGGAACGCATCAAGGCCGGGGATGCAATCCATGCGGCTCGATCCAACCCATCCAGCCTGCCAATAGCAACAGCAGAAACAGGCCAATCGACAGGCCGATCCGCCAGGTCAGCGCCCGCACGGTGCGATGAGTCGTACCTCGGTCCCGCACCAGGAACACCAGGGCCGAGAACAGGCTTGCCAGTATCACCAGCAATAGAATGACCACCAGAGACTTCATCGTGGGTTCAACCTGATTCTCATGCGTCGATTCCGCCCTTCGCTCCTGCTCAGCTTCGCGACCGTCGCGCTGACCGCCATTCTCCTCTCGCTGGGATTCTGGCAGCTCGAACGGGCCGAACTCCGCCGCACGCAGGACGAATTGAAGCAGGAACGAGGACAATTGTCCCCCGTTTATATCACATCATTTCCCGGAGAATCCCTCGGGGAACTGGCCGACCGCCGGGTCCGTCTTCGCGGGCAGTACCTGCCCTGGCAGTTCCTGCTCGACAACCAGGTCCACGACAAGCAGCCCGGCTACCACGTACTCAGCCCCTTCGAACTGTCGACCTACGAGCAGGTCGTCCTGGTCAACCGCGGCTGGGTTCCGGGAGAAGCGGATCGCTCCCGGTTGCCTTCCGTTCCAGTTCCCACCGAATCCGAAGTCCAGCTAGAGGGGGTCGTCTACCTCCCCCAGCCCAATCCGTTCACCGATCCGGACCACCTGCTGGAAGGCCATGGCTGGCCGCAGGTGATTCAGGGCATTGACTATCCCCGCCTCGCCGAGCGCCTGGCCGAGCTTTCGCTTGTTCCCGCCACGGTCCGGCTTGCCGGGAACCAGCCGCACGGCTATACGCGGGCCTGGCCGAGCCCCCCGATGAGCGCGGAGAAACATACGGCGTATGCAGTCCAATGGTTCGCCATGGCCGCGGCGGTGGTGATTTTGTTCCTCCTGTATTCCGTGCGGCCGATTTTCCGAGGCTGATGTTCCATCTTGGTTCGCACCCGGAAGCCCGGCGCCTGCTGCGCTCACGCCTTTATCTGCTCGGGCTGGTGCTGGCGTTCGCCGGGCCGCTGCTCGCCTCGGTCATGCTGTACTACAACCCGCAATTGCGGGGGGAGGTCGGCGGCACCAGCCACGGTTCCCTGATCCTGCCTGCCCAGCCGCTCGGGCGCGACTTGTTCCGGCTTCCCGACCAGCCCCCGCGCTGGACCCTGCTCTACCATGCCCGCGCCGCGAGCTGCGGTCTCGACTGCGAAGCGACCCTCTTCATGATGCGGCAGGTCCACCAATCCCTGGGCTCCAAGCGCAACCGGGCGCAAATCCTGATTCTGCTCGAGCATGCGGAACTGCAGGCACCCTACGCAGCAGTACTGAAGCGCTTCAGGCCGGATCAGGTTCGGATCTCTCCGAAAAGCCCCGATGTCGACGCACTGGACGACCAGCCCGGCGATACTCTCTTTGTCGTCGACCCCCTGGGGAACCTGCTGATGCATTACGACGGCCGGTCCACCTCCCGGGGAATCCTGCGCGACCTGAAACGTCTCCTGACTGCCTCCCGGATCGGCTGACTCCAATGTTATTCCGTCGCCTTCTGTCGCTAACCGTGGCACTGACATTCCTCGTCGTGGTGATCGGCGCCTTTGTGAGATTGACCGACGCCGGGCTCGGCTGCCCGGACTGGCCGGGATGCTACGGACATCTGGCTTCCCTGCCGGAAACCGAACAGGAAATCGCGGCCGCACAGGCACAGGACCCACGCGGGACGTACGACGCCGGCAAGGCTTTTCGCGAAATGCTGCACCGGTACCTGGCCGGCGCGCTCGGCCTGCTGATCCTGGGCTTGGCCATCCTGTGCCGAACCCGGCTGGGCAGCGCGCGCCTTGCCCGCGGCACGATGGCGCTGCTCGCATTGGTGGTGCTGCAGGCCCTGCTCGGCATGTGGACCGTCACCCTGCAGTTGAAACCCCTGATCGTCACCCTGCACCTGCTGGGCGGTTTCGCCACCCTGGGCCTGACCTGGTGGCTGCTGCTGCGTTACCACGACTGGCCCCGCCCGACGGCTTCGGATCCGCCACGTTCTCTACGCTACCTGTATGCTGCCGCCTTGGTGGGACTCATCGTGCAGATCACCCTGGGCGGGTGGACCAGCACCAACTACGCCGCCCTGGCCTGCCCCGACTTTCCCGCCTGCCGGGAACAGTGGTGGCCTTCCGGCATGGATTTCTCCGAGGCTTTCGTGCTGTGGCGGGGGCTGGGCATCGACTATGAATACGGGGTTCTGGACAGCCCGGCGCGCACCGCCATCCATGTCGCCCATCGAATCGGCGCCGTCGTGGCGGCCGCCCTGATCCTGGCTTTGGCGGCCGCATCCATCCGGAGCGGGCCCGGTGCATGGCGCGCAAGCGGCTGGGTGCTGATCGCGCTGCTGGCCATCCAGGTTTCTCTCGGCATCGGCAACGTCGTCCTGCAACTTCCCCTGGCCGTCGCCGTCGCGCACAATGCTTTCGCGGCCATCCTGCTGCTGGCGATTCTCACCCAAGGGCGGCTTCTGCTCAACCGCGGAGCCAGCCCGTGAACCTGACTTCCTCCTGGCGCGATTACTGGGAGGTCACCAAGCCGCGCGTAGTCGCGTTGATGACGTTCACTGCCCTGATCGGCATGGTCCTGGCCGATCCCCTGATGCAAGTGCCCATGAAAATGCTGTACGGCGCGATCGGCATCACCCTCATGGCGGCTGCGGCCGCGGCCATCAACCAGATCGCCGACCAGCACGTGGATGCCCAGATGGACCGTACGCAGGCCCGGCCCCTGCCGCGCGGCTCCTTGCATACGCCTCAAGTACTCGGATTTGCATTCCTGCTCGGCATGGGCGGCTTCCTGCTGCTGTACTTTCGGGTCAACGGGTTGACGGCCTGGTTGACGCTCGGTTCCCTGATCGGTTATGCGCTGATCTATACCCTCTACCTCAAACGCGCGACGCCCCAGAACATCGTCATCGGCGGGGCTGCCGGCGCCACGCCTCCCCTGCTCGGCTGGGCTGCGGTCACCGGCAATATCGAAGCAGGAGCTCTGGCCCTGTCCCTGATCATTTTCGTGTGGACGCCCCCGCATTTCTGGGCGCTGGCCCTGCATCGCAAGGAGGACTACGCGAAAGCCGATATTCCGATGCTGCCGGTGACGCACGGCGACAGCTACACCCGGTTGCAGATCACGCTGTACACCGTGTTGCTGGCCGCCACGAGCATGCTGCCGTTCGTCATCCAACTCTCCGGCCAGGTGTACCTGGCCGGCGCACTGGTCCTGAACGGGACGTTCCTGGCCTACGCGATACGGATGCAGAAAGAAGCCAGCAACCGCCTCGCCATGCCGACCTTCACCTATTCCATCGTCTACCTGATGGGGCTGTTCACGCTATTGCTGCTGGATCGGTACCTGGGATTGTTAAAGACTCTCTGATCCTCGGCGTTGATTCAGCTTCTTCCTGCGTAGGCTTTCGGCCGTCCGCCCATTTAAACTTTCTGGATTTTCTCGCCAGAAGATTCCTCATTGCGGCATCGCACTCATCCCGGTGCTTCAACACTTCCCCAGCAAGCGAATCCGCTGGGAGAAAACGCTGCGGCCACTCCCCGCAGCACACCGGTTCATCCAGTCGGCAATTTCTTTCGGTAATGATTGGCGGGCGTTCCGCGGTGGGTGCGCTCAACCTTCTCGTTCCGTTCTATGTAAAATAATGGCCAGATCCCGAACGGAGTCCAAAATGCCATTGCCCCCCCCCCCCCCTCCAATAAACCGCTTTTTGCACTTTTCGGCGTACTGGCGTACACCTTAGGATTGTTATCAGGGGCAGCACAAGCAGATAATGAATGCGGTACTGTCAGCAATGGGAGGGTTGCCTGCAATGGAGGCAGTCATTCAAACGGCATAAGATACCGAAACCATGACGGCTTAAACTTGACGATTGGCGCAAGCGGGGCCGTCGAAGTTCAACCGCGGACAAATGCCAACGGCGTCCACATGGAGACGCGGACCTCCAGCCATACCGGCGCATACACCCTCCGGGTGCATGGCCGGACCCAAATCCTGCAAAACGGAAACCGCAATGGCGTGAATGGCATCTTCGTCCGGCAAGGCGGAACAGGAAGCACGAGCGTCCAAGTCGACAGCGGCGCGCGAGTGGGCACCGCAGCGAGCCGCTGGGGCGAGCGCGGCATCAATGTCTTCTATGACCAGGCCAGCTCCGCACTGCTGAACATCGCCAACAACGGCAACATCTTCTCCGATGGTGCCAGCGTCAGGAATGCCGCGGGTATCGCCGCCTCCAGGAATAACGGCTCGGGCCGAATCAAAATCACCAACGGGGGGCTGATCGATTCGCGGAACCTGGGGGTGTTCGCTTATCATGCCGGGGAAGGCGCGATTGAAATCGACAATCGCGGCAGCATCAATGTCGCCGGGAGCAGCCGGTCCGACGGGAATCGGGGGATTGTCGCCCGTCAAGCCGGCGCGGGCGGGATCGATATCCGTCACAGCGGCAGCATCGTCTCTGAAGGCTGGGGCATTTTCGCCCGAAAAGACGGGACAGGCGGCGGCATCAACATCCAGTCAAGCGGGAATATTGAAACCACCGGCGAAGGCATGCACGGCATCCTCGTGGATGTGCGTTCTGCGGCAACCGCGACCGACCCGGTAGCCGTCAAGATCACGGACGGCACCATCAGAGCCACAGGCAGCGGCGTGAGTGTCAACCAGAGAACCCTGGGTGCCGTCACCATCGAACTGCTGGGTGACGGCTCCATCGGTACGCGCGACAGCAGGGCTGGCGCATTCGGCATCGCAGCCTCGATCAACAACCGAAACAACGATCAATTGCTGTCGATCAACAGCGCCGGGAATATCTTCGCGAACTCAATTGGCATCAGCGGGTCGCATACCGGCGCCGGCGGACTCGAGATTGCCCACGGCGGTCACATTGACTCCATGAACCACCGTGGAATCAGCGCCTCTCACAGCGGCACGGGCGGCATCAAGGTCACCAACAGCGGCAGCCTCAAGACCCATTCGCATGGAATCCTGACTCACCACACCGGGTCGGGGGAAACTGAAATCGAGAACACGGGCGAAATCGATGCAGGCGGTCACGGCATCCGGGCCTATCGGCTCAATGCGGGCCGGATCGATCTCACGCACGAGGGCCGCATCGTGTCAACGGATCATGGCATTTTTGCCCGGCATGACGGCCCCGGCACGGATGGCGGAATTGCCATCACGTCGCGGGGAGACATCAGGACGACCGGCTACCGCAGGACCGGCATCGACGCGCAGGCCTTCGGCGACGATGCGAGTGGGCGCGTTTTCGTCAATCACGAGAGCGGGCGGATCGAAAGCCATTACGGCATCTCGGCCCGATCCTTGCGATTCAGCGGCTCGACGTTTGGCCCGCCGACGCAAGGCTACCCGGATACGGACCAGCCTGCGGTTCGGGTCGTGCTGGGTGGTGAAATCAAGGCGAGAAGGACCGAGTACGACCCGAATCTCGATGAGGCCGTGAATGAATATCAGGCTGGCTGGAAAGTCCGGGATCTGAGAGAGGGGTCATTTGACGGCCCACGCGGCATCACGGTGGCCAGCATCAACACCCAGCAGATCGGTGAGTACATCGCGGCAGGCGACGCCGGGGATGCCACGATTACGGATGAAATGCGGATGCAGTTCCGGGCATTGCTGAAAGCCGCCCAGGATGTTTCCGACAGCCCGGGAAGCGAACTCCAGCTGGGTGACTTGTTCGATCCTCGCAACCTGGTGGGCTTCGACCCGGAGAATATGCCCGACCTCACGGATGATTCCGACCTGGACGACTATCTGAAGGCAGACGAGGGCGCCGTGTTGAAGAAATTCCTGGAGCACACGCTGTCGGCTGCGGAATCGGCCGTGCTGGAAGCGTTGTTCAGGAGGGAGGGGCTTGAAGCGGCCCTCCGAGCCTTGCCCAGTAGCTATTCGGATACGTACAAGGATCAGGTTCGCTGGTATGCGGGCGCCTACAATGACGCCGACCTTCTCGCCGAGGTTGTCGACGGCGGACGCATTGAGTCCGAGGGCGATGGCATCCGGGCGCTTCATGGGATTCAGCACGACAACAACGGCAAGATTACCGTCAGGGTAAGGGAAGGCGCCACTGTGAGGGCCCACCGGTACGGCGTGTTTGTCATCGGTGCCGGAATCGACGACCGGGACACCCCCGAAGAAAGCGACGATATCCGAGACCAAACGGTCGAAGTCGGAGGGCACGTGGAGAATACCGGCCCCGAAGGCGCGGGCGTTTACCTCGGGGGCGGAGGCAGGGTCGTAGTTGAGCCCGAAGGCCGAATTGTTGCTGCATCCGGGGTTTCGATTCAGGCGAATGATCCAGGGCTTCTGATCGTAGAGATCCGCCTGCAGGAGGGCGAGAACCTTGCGGATGCCACGCAGCGGGCGACGCCGGGCACCATCGTCAACGACGGGCAAAGGACCGAAATACAGTTCATCGAACCGGATGGGACGGCCTCGACCATCGCGAGTGAGGGCGATGCCCCAAGCATGGCGGCCTCGGGCGCTTTCGATGTCAGCCTGGCCAAGGGGGCGGCAGGTTTTCGGGTTGCTGCAGATTACGCCCCTCGTTCGCGTGTCTACGAGGCGCTCGCGTCGGTGCTGCTGGGGATGAACGGCATTTCGGACCATGGGGCGCTTCCAGATGCGCCACGAGAGCCGGACGGAACCTGGGCACGTGTGACCGGCGGGGCCATATCCTGGAGACCGGACCGGTCGACTTCTGCCACATCCTACCGGAATGCCTGGGCCAGGCTTGACGCGGGCAAAGACATTTCTCTGGGAAACAATCAGGACTTGACCGTCTCCCTGCATCACCGCATCGGTTCGGCGGATGTGCGCCGTGGCGGGCAGATTGACGTCTCCGGAACCGGATTCGGACTTTCCTACGCCAAGGCCGCGGGCGGATCCTATGTCAGGTTGGGCGGAGCGGCGACGCTGTACGATATTGACCTTGAATCATCGGCGCGCGGCAGACTGAGGTCGGGCAAGTCGGGATTCGGCTATGCGTTCGATGCCGAGGCGGGCCACGGAACCGAAAGATACGGCGCCATGATGGCGCTGAGTGCGGGATTGGCCTATTCCTCGGTGGATGTGGGCGATTTTACGGACAAACTGGGCGTGGAGGTTTCCTCTCTTTCGGGTTGGAACGTAAAATCGCGCCTGGGTCTCGAAATCGAGAAATCGATCGAGGAAGGCCGCCTGTTCGGTTCCGTGGGCGTGGAACAGGAAATTGGAGCCGGCAAGGCCGAAGCCGTGGTCGCTGGAACAAAATTGTCGTCGGATGCCCGGAATACGATGTTTCGTCTCGGCGGCGGCATGGCTTTCGATCATCTCGCCAGAGCGACCTCGGGGCTTGTGGTGCTGAATTATGGGACGGACGGCGACGGCTACGAACTCCAGGGAACGCTATCCCTGCAGTTCTGACCAAGGCGGCGCCCATTGCGTCAATTGCTTTCCACTGACTGCCATGAGCATGCTGCCGTTCGTCATCCAGCTGTCCGACTGGGTGTACCTGGCCGGCGCACTGGTCCTGAACGGGATTTTCCCGGCCTACGCGATACGGATGCAGAAAGAAGCCAGCAACCGCCTCGCCATGCCGACCTTCGCCTGTTCGATTATTTACCTGATGGGGCTGTTCACGCTGCTGCTTCTGGATCGGTACCTGGGATTGTTCCAAGGGCTCTGACCGTCAACGCTCATGCAGCTCTTCCCGCGTGGGCTTTCGTCCATCCACCCATCTAAATTCTCAGGGACTCAGGGTTGACGAATCATAAAAGCGCTATTATGGTGGCGACATCATGATGTTGCGCACACAAATATCACTTGACTCGGAAATGCATGCTCAAGTGCGCAGACGCGCAGATGCGCTCGGGGTTTCGTTTGCTGCGTACATGCGCCAACTGGTAGAGCAGGACCTGGCCGAGATGCCCCGAAATATTGACCGCTCTACCATCTTCGACCTCGGCACGTCGGAAACATCGGATATCGCGGCCCATAAGGATAAAATGCTTGCAGAAGCCACCGCCCCCGGAAAACTCCATGGCTCCGCAATGCCGTGAGCATCTTTGTGGACAGTTCGGCATGGTTTGCCGCTGCTGCCCGCGGCGACCGGCATAACAGCCGTGCCAAGCAGCTTCTGGCAACAGACGAACCACTTGACGAACCACTTGTCACCAGCGACCATGTACTGGTTGAAACCTGGCGCCTGATCCACCATCATCTCAGCGAATGCGGCAGAGACCTTTTGGAGCGGCCTTCGAAACGGTATCGCGATTGTTGAACAGACGACCAGCGCTGACCTCGAGGCCACAAGGAAATCCTGGCTGACGCTGAATGACGACAGTGGGCCGGTGGGCGATGATTTCCTGGCTGATCGTCCGGACATTTTCGCCATTGAAGAAGGCCGGGTGAAATTCCCCACAAGTGATGACCCCGGCACACCCAAAGTATAATTTGGGGCAATCTCTCTTTTGAAACATGGCAAAACTTGAAGTCCTCCACTTCCCGGACCCGCGCCTGCGCACGGTGGCCGAACCTGTTGCCCAAGTGACGGATGAAACCCGGGAGATCGTCTCCGACATGCTGGAGACCATGTACGACGAATTCGGGATCGGCCTGGCAGCCGTGCAGGTCAACATTCCCCAACGTATCGTGGTGATCGACCTGAGCGAGGGTGGCAGCGAACCGATGTGCCTGATTAACCCGGAAATTATCGAAGCCGAAGGCACCGAAGAGATGGAAGAGGGCTGCCTGTCGGTCCCGGAATTCCGGGCGCTGGTGCAGCGCGCCGAGAGAATCCGCTGCCGCGCCTTGAACGAGAACGGCGAAGAATTCGAGATCAAGGCTGACGGCCTGCTTGCCGTCTGCATCCAGCACGAAATCGACCACCTAAACGGAAAACTGTTCGTCGATTACCTCTCGCCGCTCAAGCGCGAACGCGTCGCTGAAAAACTGCGCAAAATGGCACGCGCCGGGGAGATCCCGAAACGGACCCGGCGGCCGGAGTCTTACGTTCACGCCTGATTCCCCTGCTGCAGCGCCCCTGCGGCTGATTTTCGCCGGCAGCGGATCGTTCGCCGCCGTCGCACTTGAACGCTTGCAAGCCAGCGACCACACCCTCTGCGCGGTACTGTCGCAGCCGGACCGGCCAGCGGGCCGACGCCTGCAGTTGCGCCTCACTCCCGTCTCGGAAATCGCCTTGGATTCGCACCTGCCGCTGCTGCGGCCGGACTCATTGGACTCTTCGGTACGCGATGAACTGGCATTGCACCGTGCCGATGCCCTGGTGGTGGCGGATTTCGGGCGGCTGATCCCCGAATCCTGGCTCTGGCTGTGTCCGGGCGGCAGCCTGAACATCCATGCGTCACTGCTGCCCCGATGGCGCGGAGCGGCCCCGATTGCGCGCGCGATCGAAGCCGGCGACCCCGCTGGCGGCTGTACGCTCATGCTCATGGATGCGGGTCTGGATACCGGCGACATCCTGGCTCAGGAATCTTTTTCTTTCGCTCCCGACGAAACCGCAGCTTCGGCCCAAGGCCGGCTGGCCCCGTTGGGTGCCGAACTGCTGCTGCGGTATTTGTCCGATTTCAATCCAAAACACCCGTCACGGCAGCCGCAGGACGAGACACAAGCCTGTTGCGCACCGGCGCTGCGCAAGGACGAAGCTCCCATCGACTGGCACGATCCGGCCGACCGGGTCGCCGCCAAAATCCGCGCCTACAATCCCCGCCCGGTAGCCACCACGCGGTGCGGTGACGAAACCCTGCGCCTGTGGCAAGCCCAGGCCCACGCCATGCAAACCGCCGAACCGGCCGGCAAGGTGTTGCGTTGCGACCGCACCGGCCTATGGGTTGCATGCGGCAAAGGGCAAGTGCAGGTTACCGAACTGCAACGGGCTGGAAGCCGGCGAATGTCCGCGCAAGACTTCTGCAATGCCCGTCCCTTGGCCGGTTTGCGGCTTGCATGACAGAGTCCCACGGTTAAACTACTGAAACTTGGATCACGGAAAGCCCTCTATGCGCATATTCTGGCTTTCGCTGCCGCTCCTCGGCACGTTGCTGGGCACCAACCCGGCCCATGCGGAACTGACCTTGGCTTCCGTCAAGAGCCATCAGGCCGCGCAGACCGTGCTGCTGGACCTCGAGGTGAAAATCGACGATACCGATTCTGAAATCCCGCGAGCGCTTTTGCGGGGCGAAGTCTGGCTGGAGATCGAAATCACCCTGGCGCAAAAACTCCGCCTGTTCGGCCACCAGCCGGTCGGCCGCCTCCACCTCCTTCAGCGCCTCTCATACGATCCTTTGCACAACGTCTACCAGGTCTCCCGCGTCAATCAGCAGGAGCAGCAGACATTCGAGAGCCTGGCTGACGCCCTGGCCCGGCTTCGGGTACTGAATGCCATTCCGGTCACGCGTCTGGACTGGCTGCTGCCGGAGCACGAACAGTATCAAGGCGAAGTGCGTGCGCGTCTTTATGCCAACCCGATGCCGATGGCGCCTTCGGTCGGGTCGGCACGAAGCAAGCCTCTGGACTGGCAAAGCGGAATGGTTCCATGGCTCCTGCCCTGAGATGGTTCCTGGCCGGCCCCTGGCCGGTCATCGGCATGTTCCTGTTACTGGCAGGCTCACTGGCCATCATGGCCGAAGCCACGCAGAGTTCGGGTCATTTCCACCGGTGGCAATGGTGGGTGGCCAGTTTCAACGGCGTGCTGGCCCTGGCGCTGCTGGCGCTGATCGGTCTCAGCCTTTCCCGCCTGATCCAAAGACTGCGCCACCGCGAGGCCGGATCGCGCCTGTCGCTGCGCATGACGGGCATGTTCGCCAGTTTCACATTGATTCCGACCGCCATGGTGTTCCTGTTTTCGGTGTGGCTGATCTCCAGCGGCATCGACAGCTGGTTCGATGTAGGAGTCGATGACACCTTGAACAAGGCATTGGAATTAAGCCGGACCTCGGTCGACATGCAGATGCGGGAGCGACGCTCGCAGGTGGAGCGTCTATTGCAGGAGCCCATTGATGTCGGCGACCCTGAGGCCATGGTCGTGCGCATGCATGACCTGGTGGTCCAGACGGGCGCGCTGGAAGCGACGTTGCTGGATTCAAGCAACAAGATCATCGCCTCCCAGGGAGAAGTGCCGGACACCCTGCCGGATCTACCTGGAGAAGCCCAGCTCCAATTGCTTCAGGAAAGCGAGGAAAGCGAGGAAAGCGGCTTTTACATGGCTCAGGAAGAACATCCGGATCACGGCACGATTGTCCGCATCCTGATGCAGGTTCCGGCATTGCGCCGGGGGTTGCCCTTCACGGATCAGGAACTGCCCTTGGCTCTGAACCAGGAACTGCCCCGGACCCTGGACCGGGAGATGCTCCTGACGACTCAGGAACTGTCCCTGACCCTGGACCGGGAGATGCTCCTGACAACTCAGGAACTGTCCCTGACCCTGCAGATCCTGTACCCGGTGTCCGAGTATATGC
>CAZRSJ010000020.1:20921-26521 GCA_964602805.1 uncultured Chromatiales bacterium
ACTCAGGAACTGTCCCTGACCCTGCAGATCCTGTACCCGGTGTCCGAGTATATGCTCGGCCTGACCGACAGCGTCGAAAAAGCCTCCGTCACCTACCAATCACTCCTGGAACAGCGCACCCCCCTGAAATACAACCTCACCTTCGTGATGGCCCTGGCGGTCCTGTTGGGACTCCTGTTTGCGATGTGGGCCGCCCTGTTCTCGGCGCAGCGGATCCTGTCGCCGATCTCGGAACTCGCGCGCGGCATCGAGGCCGTGGCGGTCGGCGAATACAGCCAGCGCCTCCCGGCCGGACGGCGCGATGAGCTGGGCCAGCTGGTGCATTCCTACAATGACATGATCGAGCGCCTCGCCAACGCCCGGTACGTGGCGGAGACCCGGCGCCTGACAATCGAGCAGCAGCATACCTACCTGCACACGGTCCTGGAGCACTTGTCCTCCGGGGTCATCAGCGTGGATGACCGCAACGAGGTGATTACCGCCAACCGTGCCGCCGGTTCGATCCTGGACCTGGACATCGAACACTACCTCCGACAGCCTCTCTCGAGGCTGCGCGAGGAGCATCCCCAGCTTGAGCCGCTGTGGAACTTGATGGACCACCAGCAATACAGCGTTGCCGATCTCCGGCGGCAATTGCAGATCAACAACGAACTGAAGGCGCTGCACTGCCATGGCGCGCAGTTGCCAAATGGCGCCGGCTACGTGGTAGTGTTCGAGGACATTACAGACCTGCAGCAAGCGCAACGCCAAGCCGCCTGGGGCGAGGTGGCCCGGCGGCTGGCCCACGAGATCAAGAACCCGTTGACCCCCATCCGCCTGTCGGCGGAACGAATGCAGCACCGTATCCAGCCGAGTCTCGCCGAGGGGGATTCCGAGATTCTGAAACGTGCCACGCAGACCATCGTGCGGCAGGTGGAGTCCATGAAATCCATGATCGACGAATTCAGCGAATATTCCACCGATCGCTTTACGCCGGAGTTGCTGGACCTGAATGCCTTGAGCATGGAGGTGATTGATTTATATGAAGAGGATCAGCCGAAAATAGCCATTCGAACCGAATTTAGCGAAGTCCCTTCCTGGATCCAGGGAGACCCGGACCGCATACGCCAACTGCTGCACAACCTCATCAAAAATGCACTGGAAGCTCAAGAGGAACAGGCAGAAGGAGCCATTATTCTGAGTACGGGGATACAGGAGAACACGGTGACACTGAAAGTACGGGATACCGGACCCGGCTTTGCCCCGGAGATCATCGCCCGGGCATTCGAGCCGTATGTCACCACCAAACCCACCGGAAACGGGCTCGGGCTTGCCGTCGTGTATCGGATTACAGAGGATCATCAGGGGCGGATTCGCGTATACAATGACCCAACGGGAGGCGGGTGCGTAGAAGTCGAGTTCGACGCATCCCCGCAGCCTCCGCAAGAAGTTCAGAGTCCAGCAGCCGTGGCATGAGTCGTGAAACCATCCTGATCATCGACGACGAGTCCGATATCCGGGCTCAGATCCGGGACATTCTGTCCGACCATGGGTACCAGGTCCTGCAAGCCGACTCCGCTTCTGTCGCCCGCAAGCTCGTGCGCCAGCAATCCGTGGACCTGGCACTGCTGGACATCTGGATGCCGGGCGAAGACGGGATGAGTCTACTCAGGTCGTGGCGCCACGACGATACCCCGGAATTCCCCATCCTGGTGATGTCCGGACACGGCAATATCGAAACCGCACTGGAGGCCACCCGGCTAGGGGCTTGGCATTACCTGGAAAAGCCTTTTGCGATGGACAAGCTGCTGCTTAGCGTCACGCGCGCGCTTGAAACCTACCGTCTGCGCCGGCAAAACCGGGCCCTGTCCGTGGATTCTGCGGCGACCGAGCAGTTGGTCGGCGACAGCCCGGAAATCCGACGGCTTCGGGAACAGGCGCAGGCGTTCGGCGACGACGGCAATCCGGTCCTGATCCTTGGCGAACCGGGCTGCGAGTTTCTGGCGCTCGCCAACCACATTCACTACAACGGCGTTCGCCATCACTGGCAGCTCGTCATCGGCAGCGGACAGAACCTGAATCAGCGCCTGCTGGAAGAGTCCGCCGGCAATGGCACCTGCCTGCTGCTCGAAGCGCACGGGGGCACGCTGTTCATGAATCCACTGGACCAATTGACGGTCAAAACGCAGAGGCGGTTGCTCTCAGTGCTTGAAAACCACCATCTCCTCCAGGCAAATGGCACCGCCACGCCAATCGACGTACAGCTCATCGCCACTTTGCACCAGAGGCCCGAAGCCGCGCTGGCCTCGAACATTCTGGACCCCTCGCTGTATGCCCAGCTGGCACCCTATACCTTGACGCTCCCGCCTTTGCGCGAACGGGCGCAAGACATCCCGGAACTGGTCGAACACTATGCCGCCCGTTACTGCGCGCGTGAAAACCTGCCCATGCGCAGTTTTCCACCCAGCGTGATGGAAACGCTGCGCAAATACGACTGGCCGGACAACGTGCACGAGTTGCGCCGCCTGGTCTACCAGCTCCTGATCAGCGGCGACGGAGCCGAGGTCGGACTGGCGGAGATCAATCACCTGCTCCATCCGGTGCCGCAGGCTGATGTTACCCCCGGAGGATTGGAAAACCTGATGGGCTTGCCGTACCGGGAAGCCCGCACCCGGTTCGAACAGATGTATTACCAGTTTCAGATCGAGCAAAGCGGAGGCAGCATGAAACGGCTGTCCGACAGCACCCACATGGAGCGGACTTACCTCTACAGGAAGTTGCGCGACCTTGGCATCGAACGCCCGCGGGAATCCTCTTCTTGAGCGGGACTCGGACTTTTCCTGGCGCATGAAGATCATCATCCTCGGGGCAGGCCGGATCGGCAGTTCGCTGGCGATCGGGCTGGCGCAGGAGAACAACGAGATCACGCTGGTCGACCTGGAAGAGCGGAACCTGAGACACGTCGGCAGCCGCGTGGACCTGCGAACCCTGTGCGGCAACGGCGCGCATCCCAACATCCTGCAGCAGGCCGGCGCCGAAGATGCCGACATGCTGGTGGCGCTGACCAAGAGCGACGAAGTCAACATGATCGCCTGCCAGGTCGCCTACAGCCTGTTCAACACGCCTCAGCGGATCGCCCGGGTGCGGGCCGCGGAATACCTGACGCAGGGCAACCTGTTCATGACGGAAGCCCTGCCGATCGACGTCCTGATCAGCCCGGAACAGATTGCCGCACGCAACGTCGAACGGCTGATCCGCCGTCCCGGCGCATTGCAGGTGCTGGAATTCGCGGACGGCCTGGCGCAACTTGCCGTGGTGCGCATCTCGCCCGGCGCCCCTGCTGCCGGCCGAAATCTGCTTGACCTGCAGCACAGCCTCCCCGATGTCCAGTTGCATGTCGCCGCCATCTACCGCGACCAGCAAGTCCTGAAGCCGGAGCCCGAGCTGCGCCTCAAGGCCCATGACGAAATCGTCGTGCTCACTCGCACGGATCAACTCAACACCGTCGTGGAGAAACTGAGAGCCCAGCCTGGCCGGAGTCGTCACATCCTGATCGCAGGCGGTGGGAATGTCGGCCACGGCATCGCGGCACAACTGGAATCGGACTGCCACGTCAAGGTCATCGAGCACAACGAGTACCGTGCACGTTACCTGTCGGAGCAGTTGGCCCGGACGACCGTACTCCAGGGAGACGCGACTGACGACAAGTTGCTGCTGGACGAGAACATCCGGGACATGGACGTGTTCTGCGCGGTGACCAACAACGAGGAGGCCAACATCCTGTCGGCCATGCAGGCCAAGCGCATGGGGGTCTCCACCACGATCGCCCTGATCAACCGCCCTTCCTACATCGACCTGATCGAACGTTCCATCGACATCGCGGTTTCCCCCCAGCAGGCCACGCTGAGCGAATTGCTGACGCACATTCGGCGCGGCGACGTCCTGGCCGTGCATTCGCTGCGACGCGGGCGCGCGGAGGCACTGGAAGCCAAGGCACACCAAACGGCCGCGGCGATTGGCCAACCGATCGGCCAACTCAATTTGCCCACGAGCGTCGACATCGCCGCACTGGTCCGCAACGGCGAAATGATCCTGCCGAACACGCTCACCACGATCCAGCCCGATGACCACGTCATCCTGTTCATCAGCGACAAGCGGTATCTCAAGGATGTCGAGCGGCTGTTCCAGGTCAGCGCCACGTTCTTCTAACCCATGCCTGTCCAATACCGGGTTGTCCAGCGCCTGCTCGGCTACCTGCTGACTTTCTTCAGCCTCGGCATGCTGCCGCCCTTGGCCCTGAGCCTGATCCTGGGCGACGGCGAGGCGTTTTCGTTCCTGTACGCATTCTTCCTGCTATTCCTCCTCGGCACCGCCTTGTGGGTCCAGGCGGCACACCGCGCGCCCCGTCGGCAGCCATTGCGGCTGCGCGACGGATTCGTGGTGGTCTCGCTGTTCTGGGTCGGCCTGGGACTGGCCGGCTCCATCCCCCTGTACATCTCGCCTTCCCTCCAGCTCAGCGGAACCGATGCCGTGTTCGAGGCAGTCTCGGGACTGACCACGACCGGTGCAACCGTGCTGATGGGCCTGGACGACATGCCCTCCTCCATCCTGTTCTACCGCCAGTTCCTGCAGTGGGCCGGCGGTCTCGGCATCATCGTGCTGGCGGTCGCGATCCTGCCCCTGGTCGGCATGGGCGGCGTGCAGCTGTACCAGGCCGAAGCCCCGCATTCCCTGACCGAGCGGCGTCTGACCCCGCGCATCACCGAAACGGCCAAGGTCCTGTGGTATCTGTACTTCGCGCTGACCGCCGCCTGCGGGCTTGCATACTGGCTCGCCGGCATGAGCCCGCTGGATGCCGTCGGCCATGCATTCTCCACCATCGCCATCGGTGGGTTCTCCACCCACGACGCGAATTTCGGCTATTTCGACAGCGCCCTGATCGAGATGATTGCGGTCGTCTTTATGATCCTCGCGGGGGCGAACTTCGGCCTGCACTACCTCGCCCTGAGCCGGCGTAGCCTGCAACCGTACCGCCAGAACGGCGAGTTCCGGGGCTACGTCACGGTCCTGGCCTCCGTGGGAATCATCTGCATTGGCTACCTGTGGGTCACCTCCTTCTACGGCGATTCTCTTGAGACCCTGCGCCATGGGCTATTCCAGGCCGTGTCAATCGCCACCACCACCGGCTACACCACTACCGGTTACGATCACTGGCCCGTGTTCGCCTCCACGTTGCTGTTGCTCGCCAGCTTCATCGGCGGCTGTGCCGGCTCGACCGGCGGCGGCATGAAAGTCATCCGCTTCCTGTTGATGGTCAAACATGGCGGAAAGGAACTGTACCGGATCATTCATCCGACCGCGCAGGTCACGGTTCGAGTCGGCGACCGTGTGATATCGCAAAGCGCCCTGCAATCGGTCTGGGGGTTTTTCGCCGCCTACATCACCACGTTCACCGTTCTCTTCCTGTTGCTGACGATGACCGGACTGGATCAGGTCAGCGCATTCTCGGCAGTTGCCGCGACCCTCAACAACCTGGGCCCCGGACTCGGGGAAGTCAGCCAGAGCTACGCTTCCGTCAGCGACTTCGGCAAGTGGCTGTTGTGCGCCAGCATGGTCTTCGG
>CAZRSJ010000021.1:0-26250 GCA_964602805.1 uncultured Chromatiales bacterium
CAGTTCCAAACGGCGACTCTCAAGAATAAGATTTCAAAAGTTAATTATACTGGGATTTGCCTTGTATACTGCCCGTTGCAAGGAACCGCCTTCTTCATCAAATGACCTCAAATCGCACAGAAAAAGACAGCATGGGGGAAATCCAGGTTCCCGAAGATGCTCTTTATGGCGCACAAACACAGCGTGCAGTTGAAAACTTCCCGATCAGCGGCCTGACCATGCCGCGCGCCTTCCTATACGGGCTGGGCCTGGTCAAGCGGGCTTGCGCAGAAGCCAACGCCAGCCTAGGCTTGCTGGAGCAGGAAAAAGCCGATGCCATCATCGGGGCCGCCCAGCAGGTCGCGGAAGGCCAGCACGACGCAGAATTCCCGGTTGACGTGTTCCAGACCGGTTCCGGGACCAGCACAAACATGAACGCCAATGAGGTGATTGCCCATCTGGCGGGGAAGGGCGTGCATCCCAACGATCACGTCAACATGAGCCAGAGTTCCAACGACGTGATTCCGACCGTCCTGCATGTCAGCGCTGCTTTGGCGCTTCACGAACAGTTGCTACCTGCCTTACGGCACTTGCAGCAAGTGGCAGAAGCCAAGGCGGCTGAGTTGGATCAGCAGGTCAAGACTGGTCGTACCCACCTGATGGATGCGATGCCGGTGCGGATGTCGCAGGAAGTCGGGGCTTGGGCCAGCCAGGTTCGCTATGGAATAGAACGCATCGAAGCGGCATTGCCCCGGTTGCTGGAACTGGCACAGGGTGGCACGGCAGTGGGCAGCGGCATCAATGCCCCGGAAGGATTCGAGGATGCTTTCATCGAATCGATTCAAAGCAGCACTTCGCTCGACTTTCAAGCCAAGCCGGATAAATTCGAGGGACTGGCGGCCCAAGACACGGCCGTAGAACTCAGCGGGCAGTTGCGCACGGTGGCCGTAAGCCTGATGAAAATTGCCAACGACTTGCGCTGGATGAATTCCGGGCCCCTGGCAGGTCTTGGAGAGATCGCGTTGCCGGCCCTGCAGCCGGGTAGCAGCATCATGCCGGGCAAGGTCAATCCGGTGATCCCCGAGGCTACGGCGATGGTGGCCGCCCAAGTGATGGGAAACGACGCGACGATTGCCGTGGCCGGACAGTCCGGCAGCTTCCAGTTGAACGTCATGCTGCCAGTGATTGCCTATAACCTATTGCAAAGCATTGAATTACTTTCTAATTCTTCGCGCCTCCTAGCCGATCAGGCGATTTCCGGTTTCACCGTCAACGAGGCAGTATTGCAGGAGTCCCTTGAGAGAAATCCGATTTTGGTGACGGCATTGAATACCGTAATCGGCTATGAGAAGGGGGCAGCCATTGCCAAGCAAGCCTACGCGGAAGGACGCCCGGTCATCGACGTGGCGCGCGAACAGACCGATTTGTCCGAAGAAGAACTGAAACGTCTCCTGGATCCGGGCGCGTTGACCCGCGGAGGAATTCAGAAGTAGTCGGCTAAGCGGCCAACTGGCGCAACACGTAGTGCAGGATTCCCCCATGTCGGTAGTATTCCGATTCCTGCGGGGTATCGATACGCACCGCCACCTCGAATGTCCTTGTCGCACCCCCGTTATCGACTGAAGTCGCAGTAACCTTCAGTTGTCCCCCCGGCTTGCTGGCAGCGTCGAGATCGAGAATATCAAAGACCTCTTCACCGGTCAGCCCCAGCGACTCTGCACTTTCTCCCGACTGGAACTGCAACGGCAGGATTCCCATGCCGATCAGGTTCGAGCGATGAATCCGCTCGTAGCTTTCCGCGATGACGGCGCGTACGCCTTGCAGCCGCGGGCCCTTGGCGGCCCAATCGCGGGATGAACCACAGCCGTATTCCTTGCCGGCCAGCACAATCAGCGGGATTCCTTCCTCACGGTATTTCATGGCCGCATCGAAAATCGACATCAATTCGCCATCCGGCAAGTGCCGGGTGACACCTCCCTCAACGCCATTGGCGAGGCGGTTCCGCAACCGAATGTTGGCAAAGGTCCCACGCATCATCACTTCATGGTTGCCTCGGCGCGAACCGTAGGAATTGAAGTCGGCCGGCAGCACGCCGCGTGCGATCAGGTAGCGCCCGGCCGGGCTGTCTTCAGCGATGGAACCGGCTGGCGAAATGTGATCGGTCGTAACCGAATCACCGAGAAATGCCAGTACTCGCGCACCTTGAATATCAACAGGGTCCGCCACTTCCATGGAAAGATCTTCGAAGTAGGGTGGGTGCGATACGTAAGTCGAGTCGGGCCATTCGTAGAGCCCGCTTGAGACGCTCTCAAGACCCGCCCAGTGATCGTCGCCTTGGAACACGTTCTGATAGCTTGCCCGGAATTGGCCGGCATCCAACGCGCCCCCCATGACTTCGGCAATCTCATGCTGGGTCGGCCAAAGCTCCTTCAGGTAAACCGGCTGGCCTTGCGGCGTGGTGGCGATCGGTTCCCGGTACAGGTCCACGTCCATTCTCCCGGCGAGCGCATAGGCAACCACCAAAGGCGGCGAAGCCAGGTAATTCATTAGGACCTGGGCATGGATCCGTCCTTCAAAGTTCCGGTTGCCGGACAGCACGGATACGGCGGTCAAGTCATTGTCTTGGATGATTTTCGAGACCTGTTCCGGCAGAGGTCCGGAATTGCCGATACAGGTGGTACAACCGTAACCGACCAGGTGAAATCCCAGCTCCTTCAAAGCTTCCATCAAGCCAGCCCGCTCCAGGTAGTCCGTCACCACGCGCGAGCCGGGGGCCAGAGAAGTCTTCACCCAGGGGCGGGCTTTCAGTCCCAGCTCCATTGCCTTCTTCGCGACCAGCCCGGCGGCCACCATGACCGACGGATTGGACGTGTTTGTGCAAGAAGTAATGGCCGCGATGGCGACCAGCCCGTCGCCCACGGTGCAGGCCTGGCCATCGATCTCGACTTCCAGGTTGGACTGCTGCGACTTGTTGCGTGCTTGGTTGATCTCTTCCAGCCGAGCCTGGAATTGCGAGGCTGCTTCGCGCAGCGGCACCCGATCCTGGGGCCGTTTGGGTCCGGCCAGGCTCGGTTCGACCGAATCAAGATCCAGTTCGAGTGATTCGCTGTACTCGACCGGCTCATCGCCGCCTTCACGCCACATTCCCTGTTCTTTCGCATAGGCCTCGACCCGATCGGCCAGGTGCTCGTCCCGGCCGGTCAGACGCAGGTAATTGACCGTTTCGGCATCGATTGGGAACAGCCCACAGGTTGCCCCATATTCCGGTGCCATGTTGGCAATGGTGGCTCGATCCCCGATGGACAGCTGATCCAGCCCGTCACCGTGAAACTCGACAAACTTGCCGACGACGCCGTGTTCTCTCAGCATCTGGACGATCGTCAGCACCAGATCCGTACCGGTGGCGCCTTCCGGCAGGCTGCCGGTCAGCCGGAAACCGACGACACGGGGGATCAGCATGGAAATCGGCTGGCCGAGCATGGAGGCTTCCGCCTCGATGCCGCCCACGCCCCAGCCTAGGACACCGATGCCGTTGATCATCGTCGTGTGGGAATCGGTACCGACCAGAGTGTCGGGATAGGCCTCCAGCATGCCATCGCGTTCCTGCGCGAATATCACGCGTGCCAAATATTCAAGGTTGACTTGATGCACGATGCCGGTATCCGGCGGCACGACCTTGAAGTTGCTAAAGGCGTTCTGACCCCACTTGAGGAACTGGTAGCGTTCCCGATTTCGGTCGAATTCAAGTTTTGCATTGAGATCGAACGCCTGGTCACTGGCGAATTGGTCGACCTGGACCGAATGATCGATGACCAGTTCGGCTGGTTGCAGGGGATTGATGCGTTCCGGGTTGCCGCCCAGCACGCCCATGGCATCGCGCATGGCAGCCAGATCAACCACGGCGGGAACCCCGGTGAAGTCCTGCATCAGCACGCGGGCAGGGCGAAACGCGATCTCTTGGCTGGCTTCGGCGGACGGATCCCAGTTCAGCAGGGCCTGAATGTCCGCCGGGGTGACCGTGCGGCCATCCTCGTGGCGCAACAGGTTCTCCAGAAGGATTTTCAGTGAAAATGGAAGGCGATTGGCACCTTCCAGGTCGGTTAGGCGGTATATCCGATAAGTTTCCTCACCCACCTTGAGCGTAGACTTTGTATTGAAACTGTTTCCCATAGTTTTGTAATTGCGTAAGTTTTCGTTTAGAAAAAATGAACTTGGACACTCCGCCAGGATTGGCGGGCGGCGACAAACGCCTATTTTCGCATGAAACCGCCTACGAGGCGGTGGAGCCTGTGTCCAACGCTTTCAGGATAACGCCCCCGCCCAGGCAGACTTCTCCGAGGTAAAACACCACCGATTGGCCCGGGGCTGGAGCCCATTGGGGCAATGCGAAGTGGACCCGGCAGTCCTTCCCATCCTGTTCCAGCCGGCAATCCTGCAAGGGTTGGCGATGGCGAATCCGCGCCTTCAGCGATTGCTCTTTGGGCGGGCCGCCGGCAATCCAGTGCGGTGATTCGATTTCCAGCACACGGACGTTCAGGGCTGGATGGTCGCGATCCTGGGTCACGGTCAACCGGCCGTTTTCGAGATCCTTGTCGACGACATACCACGGGCCTTCGTCGCTCCCGGAAACTCCGCCAATGCCAAGGCCGGTTCGCTGGCCGATCGTCTGGAATGCCAATCCCTGATGTTCTCCAAGTTCACGTCCGGAAGAATCGACAATCGGGCCGGGCCGGGCCGGGATGTAGTTCGCCAGGAAATCCTGGAAACGACGCTCCCCGATGAAACAGATGCCCGTGCTGTCTTTCTTGTCGTGTACCGGGAGCCCGATCCGGCGTGCCTGTTCCCGGGTTTCTTCCTTGGTCATGCCCTGCAAGGGAAAGTGGGCGGAGGCCAGTTGCTCCCGATCCAGGCGATGAAGGAAATAGGTCTGGTCCTTGTCCAGGTCCTCGGACTGGATGAGCTCGGGGGTCACTCCATGAAACCGGACGCCCGCATAGTGGCCCGTGGCGATGCGATCCACGCCCAGCGTGCGGGCATAGTCCAGGAAAGCTCGGAACTTGATTTCGCGGTTGCACAGGATGTCCGGGTTCGGCGTGCGGCCGGCCGAATACTCGGCTAGGAAGACCTGGAACACGCGATCCCAGTACTCCGCGGAGAAGTTGATGGTGTGCAGCCGGAGGCCGAGCTTGCCGCAAACCGCCTGGGCATCAGCAAGATCCGCTGCCGCCGCACAGTAGTCCTTGGTATCGTCCTCTTCCCAGTTCTTCATGAACACGGCTTCGACTTCGATGCCGCGCTCGCACAGCTTCCAAGCCGCGACGGCCGAATCGACTCCTCCGGACAACCCGATCAGCATCTGTGCCGGCATGGCAGGACCCGGCTAGGAAGAGATCAGCGAAAGCGGGTGCCGGATCCCGGCCAGGTAGTCGTCGACACACTGCAGCACCATCGGGCTGCGTCGCCGACGCTCTGCCAAGGCAGCAATCTCGTCTCGCGTCATCCATACGGTTCGGATAATCGTGTCATCCAACTCCCGGTCTGGATATTCCCGGATCAACCGGCCACAGAACGCGAACCGCAGGTACATGTGAGGCGAGTTGGGCAGGAGGTACTGGTAGATACCGACCAGGGCCTCCGGGTTGAACTCCCAGGCCGCTTCTTCGAGCATCTCCCGCGCGCAGCCCTGCATCAGGGTTTCATCGGCATCCAGGTGCCCGGCCGGCTGGTTTACGACCACTTCTCCGTTCACCTGTTCCTCGACCAGCAGGAATCGGCCATCCCGCTCGGCAATTGCGGCGACGGTCAGGTGGGGCGTCCAGTCCATGGCAAAACAGGGGAATCGGCTGATACTATGGACGCATATGATAGAGTGAAACCCTGTAAAAGACGAACTTGGGGAAGGCGCATGAGCGGTGCATTCAGCGACGAATTCGAACGCGCACTGTCGGAGATCTGGCAGCTCGCCCGAAACCGCGGGCACGGCTATGTAACCCTAGAGCATGTCGTCCTCGCGATCCTGAATGAACCAACCTCGCAAGGGCTCTTCCGCGAGCATGAGATCGCCCTGTCGGTCTTCCAGGACGAATTGCTCGAATTCATCGATCGCCACACGCCCCGGACCAACAACACCTCGCAGAAGGTCGAAGAGACGCGCAGCGTCAGCCGGGTACAGGCGCGCGCCCAGATGATCTTCGAGGTCCCCACCGGCGTGCACGTGTTGGAGATGCTTTTTGAAGAACCGCAGTCGCACGCGGTGCAACTGCTTCGGAAACACGGGCTCGACCGCGATCAGGTCTCGCAATTCCGGGTCCGCATGGATCGCGTCCGGTTTGGCGCACAAGACACGGAAAACCGGAAACCGTCCCGGCGCGGCGGCGACCCGATGGAAGCTCTGGCGCGCAACAAGCTTGCCATGGAGCATTGTGCGACCGACCTGAACGAGCGTGTGCGGGAGGGAACGATTGATGCCCTTATCGGCAGACAGGATGAGATAAGCCAGATTATCCGCACTCTGGGGCGGAGGCGGAAGAATAACGTGGTGCTGGTTGGCGAGGCAGGGGTCGGCAAGACCGCGTTGGCCGAGGGGCTCGCCTGGCGGATCGCCCAGGGCGATGTCCCGAAGAGCCTGGCCTCGTCGACGGTGCTCTCCCTGAACGTGGGCAATCTCGTCGCCGGGACCCGGTTCCGCGGGGATTTCGAAGAACGCATGAAGAACTTCCTGAACAATCTGAAGAAACGCCCCGACACGATCCTGTTCATCGACGAGATCCACATGCTGGTCGGGGCCGGCTCGGCCTCCGGCATGGCCATGGATGCCGCCGACCAGCTCAAGCCCCTGCTGACGACGGAGGGGTTCCGCTGTATCGGGGCCACCACCCACCGTGAATTCCGGCAGATCTTCGAGCAGGACTCTGCCTTGGCGCGCCGGTTTCGCCGGATCGAGGTACAGGAACCTTCTATCGCGGAAACCTACCAGATCCTTGCAGGCTTGAAGAAAAAATACGAGGAGCACCACCAAGTCACCTACAGCGAAGATGTCATCCGGGCAATTGTGGACTTGTCCGCCAAGTACCTGCATGACCGGCAACTTCCGGACAAGGCCGTCGATCTGATGGACGAGACTGGGTCCGGCTGTCGCTTGGAATTGGAGAACCCAGCACCCTATGCCGTACACGTGCGTGATGTCGAACGCACGGTCGCAACGATGGCGCGAATTCCGGAACGCAGCGTCAATACCTCTTCAGCAAAAGCATTGTTGGATCTGGATCGAAAACTGAAGGCCTTGGTCTTTGGACAGGATGAGGCTATCGATCAGTTGGCTCAGGCCATCAAGATCTCGCGGGCCCGCCTGAAACCGGAGCAACGCCCGATGGGCGCCTTTTTGTTCAGCGGCCCGACCGGGGTCGGCAAGACGGAAGTCTGCCGGCAGATGGCGGAAGTGATGGGCGTGGAGTTGCTGCGCTTCGACATGTCGGAATACATGGAGCGCCAATCCGTGGCGCGTCTGATCGGAGCCCCGCCAGGCTATGTCGGCTACGACGAAGGGGGGCTGCTGACCGAATCGGTCATGAGGCACCCGTATGCGGTGCTGTTGCTGGACGAGGTGGAGAAGGCTCATCCGGACGTGATGAACGTGTTGCTGCAGGTCATGGACTACGGCAAGCTGACCGACAGCAATGGGCGAGCCGTGGATTTCCGAAACCTGCTGCTCATGATGACCTGCAATGTCGGAGCAGGCCAGGCCAGCCGCGCCAGCATGGGTTTCACGCCACAGGACCACGGCAGCGATATTCAGCGGGAGATCGAGCGGGTTTTCGCCCCTGAATTCCGGAACCGCCTAGATGCCACCGTCCAGTTCGCTCCGCTCGACGAAGAAAATATCCTGGCGGTGGTCGGCAAACTCTTGGGTGAACTCCAGGAGTCCCTGCACGAGCAGAATATCTGGCTGAAAGCGGACCTCCGAGCCCGCCGCTGGCTTGCTCGCGAAGGATTCGACCCCGTGATGGGGGCGCGCTGCATGCAGCGGGTCATGCGAGATCAGATCCGGGTTCCGCTCGCAGACAAGATTCTGGGCGGGGCTCTAAACGAGGGAGGGACGGTTCGCCTGACGGCGAACAAGACAGGGCTGCGGATGACTGTGGAACCGGCTGACGAAAGCCTGCCGGAGACGGTGCACTAGCCGATTTTCATCGAGTGCGGTAAACGATGCGGCCTTTGCTGAGATCGTACGGGGTCAGTGCGACGGTAACCTTGTCACCGGTCAGGATCCGGATGTAATGTTTTCGCATCCGACCGGAAATGTGGGCTGTGACCACATGCCCATTCGTCAATTCAACCCGGAACATAGTGTTGGGCAGGGTCTCAATGACGACCCCCTCCATCTCGATATGTTCTTCTTTCGGCATGCTATGTCGCTGGATTCTGGCGGCTCATTATCAGTCATGTCGTATCGAAGCACAAGTTAGGAGAAAACACGCATGACATTTGCCTGTGTATTCCCAGGGCAGGGCGCCCAGAAGGTTGGAATGATGGCCAGCCTTGCCGAGGCTCACCCCGAAATTGAAGAAACCTTTGCGGAAGCCTCCGAGGCACTGGACGAGGATTTGTGGGAACTCATCAGCGAAGGACCTGCTGAACAACTGAACCAGACTCGAAATTCCCAACCGGTATTGCTGGCCGCGGAAATTTCAATCTGGAGAGTGTGGCGGCAACATGGGGGTCCGTTGCCTGCTTATCTCGCAGGGCATAGCTTCGGGGAATACTCGGCCTTGGTTGTGGCCGGAGCGCTGGAATTCTCCAGCGCGGCACCATTGGTGCGTCTGCGGGGCGATTTGATGCAGCAAGCGGTGGAGACAGGGATCGGCAGCATGGCCGCAGTGCTGGGGCTTGAGGATGGCGAGGTGCGCGATGTTTGCGCACAGATATCGTCGCCAGACGCAGTCGTCGAGACCGCAAACTTCAACGCACCCGGCCAAGTGGTGCTGTCCGGGCATCGCCCGGCCGTGGAGAAGGCGACAGAGGCTTGCCGGGAAGCCGGCGCCCGTCGTGCCATGTTGTTGGATGTCAGCGTGCCTGCCCACTCCAGCCTGATGCGCCCGGCAGTCGACCGCTACGCGGAAGCCCTTGAGGCAGTAGAATTCACATGCCCGGAGATTCCGGTCGTCAACAATGTCGATGTCAGTGTGGAGACTGCCCCGGCACGGATCCGGGACGCACTGAAACGCCAGCTTTACTCGCCAGTGCGCTGGACGGAAAGTATACTGTGGATGGCAGAGCACGGCGTGGACACACAGATTGAAATGGGACCGGGGAAAATTCTGACAGGGCTGGCCAGACGCATCAGCAAATCGGTACGCGGCTTGTGTTTGGAATCTCCGGACAGCTTGGAGCAAGCGCTCGGGGAGATTGAGAATGCAGGGTGAGAATGCTTTGGTCACCGGTGCCAGCCGGGGAATCGGCCGGGCCGTCGCTTTGGCACTAGCGGAAAACGGCGTCTGCGTCACCGGCACCGCCACGACGCAAGAAGGGGCGCAACAAGTCGGCACTCTTCTGAGCGAGGCCGGATCGCAGGGAACGGGCGAAATCCTCCAGCTGCAAGACCCGGCATCGATTGATGCGCTGCTCGCGCGCCTGGCGGAGCAGGACCGCATGCCGACAATCCTGGTCAACAACGCCGGCATTACTCGGGACAACATCCTGGTCCGCATGAAGGACGAGGAATGGGATGACGTACTGGCAACCAATCTCCGGGGAGTGTTTCAGCTAACCCGGGGCTGTCTGCGCGGCATGCTCAAGGCTCGGCGCGGACGTATCGTCAACTTGTCCTCCGTGGTCGCTTTCACCGGTAACCCGGGACAGGCCAACTATGCTTCCACCAAGGCCGGGTTGGTTGGATTCACTCGGGCGCTGGCCCAAGAAGTCGGTATGCGAGGCATCACGGTCAACTGCATCGCGCCCGGATTCATCGAGACGGACATGACCCGGGAACTTTCGGACGAGCAGAGAGACGGGTTGCAGCAACGGATTCCGCTGCAGCGCCTGGGGACAGCTGACGATATTGCAGCGGCAGTGCTCTATCTGGCTGGGGAGGGGGGAGGGTACATCACGGGAGAAACCCTCCATGTCAACGGGGGCATGTTCATGGGCTGACCGTGGGAAACCGCCGTCTGCCGACCCGCCGCCCCGGAATCCACGCCGCTGGTCTTGCTATAATTGGTACGGAATGTGGAATGGAAAGCCATTCCTGCATCGCCGCTTTTCAATCTTCCACAATTCACTTATCAACTTGAGGAAATAATCATAATGAGCGACAACATCGAAGAACGTGTCATGAAAGTCGTTTCGGAGCAACTGGGCGTAGACCCGGGCGAAGTCTCACTATCCTCGGCGTTCGTTGCTGATCTGGACGCCGATTCTTTGGACACGGTGGAGTTGGTCATGGCCTTGGAAGAGGAATTCGACTTAACGATCCCCGACGAGATGGCCGAGAAGATCACAACCGTCCAACAGGCGGTTGATTTCATCAAGGACGGTTCCAGCGAATAGCCATCTCCCTCTAGATACCAATCAGCCTAGGAAGCCCGAGTAAAGAATTTCTGGTGGATCCCACGGTCATCAGCGCTCGGCAATCCCGTTTCCCATGACCCGATCCGGACCCCAACATGTCTCGGCGTAGAGTCGTAGTCACTGGCCTCGGAGTGGTTTCGCCGATCGGCTCGACAGTCTCCAAAGCCTGGGAAAACCTGACGGCCGGATGTAGCGGAATCCGCCCCATCACGCGTTTCGATTCAACCGATTTTTCCGTACGCATCTGCGGCTCGGTCATCGACTTCAATGCCGACGACTACATTTCCCCCAAGGAGCAGAGGAAAATGGATGTCTTCATCCATTACGGCATCGCGGCCGCAGCCGATGCGATTCGGGATTCAGGATTGGACGTAACCGACGAAAACGCATCGGGCATCGGAGTGGCCATCGGCTCCGGGATCGGAGGCTTGCCGTGCATCGAAAATAACCACGGCTTCTACGAAGCTTCCGGGCCGCGCAAAATTTCTCCGTTCTTCGTACCCAGCAGCATCATCAACATGGTTTCAGGCGACCTGTCTGTCATGTTCAATCTCAAAGGCCCCAACATCGCGGTCGTCTCCGCCTGTGCCACGGGCACGCATAACATCGGACTGGCAGCACGGTCAATCGCTCACGGTGATGCCGAGGTGATGGTGGCAGGAGGAGCCGAGATGGCGACCAGCCCGCTTGGAGTCGGCGGTTTCGCCTCGGCCCGAGCCTTGTGCTCTTCGCACAACGATGACCCGGAAACTGCCTCGCGTCCCTGGGACGCCGACCGCGACGGGTTTGTCCTGGGAGAAGGGGCCGGCGTGGTGGTGCTTGAAGAATACGAATTTGCGAAAGATCGGGGAGCCCGGATTTATGGCGAGGTCGTGGGGTTTGGAATGAATGGAGACGCCCACCACATGACTCAGCCGAGCCCAGGCGGGGAGGGGGCGGCTCGCTGTATGCAGCGGACATTGGATGATGCCCAGATTTCTCCGGATGCAGTGGATTACATTAATGCGCACGGCACTTCGACACCAGCTGGCGACAAAGCGGAAACCGATGCCATCAAGACTGTGTTCGGGGATCACGCCAAGAAAGTCGCGATCAGTTCCAACAAATCCATGATCGGGCACCTGCTCGGTGCCGCCGGAGGCGTGGAAGCCGTATTCAGCCTATTGACCCTATACCATCAAGTCATTCCCCCGACCATCAACTATCAGACTCCGGATCCCGATTGTGATCTCGACTATGTTCCCAATACGGCTCGCGAAGCGCCGGTGGAAATAGTCCTCTCCAACTCATTCGGCTTCGGCGGGACCAACGGCAGTTTGGTCTTCAAGCGCGTTTGAGCGGGGCAGGCTCCGAGCTAAACCTTCCTCATGATTCTGGTCGACGGCGTCGCACAATCTCAGGTCGACGCAACGGACCGGGGCCTGCATTACGGGGATGGGCTATTTGAAACCCTGGCGGTTTTCGAAGGGAAGATTCGTTGCTGGGCAGATCACTGGCGACGGCTCAACGAGGGATGCCAACGGTTGGGGTTACATTGTCCGGAACAGGCCTTGCTTGAACGCGAGGTTTTCGAACTGAGCGAAGGCGCCCCTCGAAAAGTCGTCAAAATCCTGCTGACCCGTGGTTCCGGGCCGCGCGGATATCGAATTCCGGACAAGGATGCCACCCGCAGGATTCTCACCGCAAACGACTGGCCGGACTATCCCCCGCAACATGCACAAGATGGCGTCCGTGTCCGGTTGTGTCAAACCCGGCTGGGGCATAATCCTGCGCTGGCGGGCCTCAAGCATTGCAATCGACTGGAGCAAGTGCTGGCTCGGCAGGAGTGGCAGGATGAAGCGGAAGAAGGCCTAATGCTGGATGTGGATGGGCATGTCATCGAGGGCACCATGAGCAATGTGTTCCTGGTGTTCAATGATTCGCTGATGACTCCCGACGTGAGTCGCTGCGGTGTGGCCGGCGTCACTCGGCAGCGGATCATCGACCGCTCCCCTGAACTGGGCATCCCGGTGGAAGTAACTAGGATTACGCTCAACCAACTGCACGACGCGCAAGCCTTGTTCTTATGCAATACGCTGATCGGCTTGTGGCCGGTTCGCTTCTTTGACGACCGCAACTACCCACTTTCGGATCTGCTGCCAACTTTACGCACGATCGACGGACTGGAACCCTCATGAAGCCTCGATACCTGCGCCTCGCCGCCATGCTGGCATTTGTTTCCGCCATGGTATTGGGCGTACATGTTTGGAGTGTCTTGAGCCGAAACGCCATTCCCGCAGAGCATATCGTGGCCATCACGATTGAAAAAGGCGATAGTTTCAAACAGATCACTGACAAGTTGCTCGAACACAATGCCGTGGCTGGACATCTGTACGCTTGGATTGCAGCAAAATATTTGACCGCCGAAACACGGGTTAAGGCCGGGGAATATGTCCTGGTCGGCCCAATGACGACATTGAAAGTTTTCAGGGAGTTGATTGAGGGCGGCGGTGTCCTGCATCGACAAACTTTTTTCGAAGGCTGGACGATGCGCGAGATACTGGAAGCATTGAGGAAGAACCCTACAGTGAAAAAGACGGCAAATCCCTTGTTGAGATTCGGGTATTCCACTGCAGACGAAGCGGAAGGAGCGTGCCTTCCGGACACTTACAAGCATTATCGAGGCGACCCGGATTACGAGATTCTAGAGCTGTGCATCGTGGCCATGCGCGAAACATTGGAGGAACTCTGGGCTACGCGTGCCTCGGGGCTGCCGTACGACGAGCCAAGGGACGCCTTGATTCTGGCATCCATCGTCGAAGCAGAAACCACCCTGGATGAGGAACGCCCTGAAGTCGCCGGCGTCATGATCTCTCGCCTTCGCAAGAATATGCGCCTCCAGGCAGATCCGACGGTCATCTACGGCCTTGGTCCGGATTTCGACAACAACCTGACCCGGAAACACCTGCGGGCGGACCCCGAAATCAATCCATACAATACCTACCGGATCCATGGGCTTCCTCCCGGACCCATCTGCAATCCAGGCCGACGTTCTCTGGAGGCTGCGCTCCAGCCGGACTTGGAAACCGAAAACCTGTACTATGTTGCAGTCGGAGATGGAAGTCATTATTTCTCGGAGACCTACGAGGAGCACATGGAAGCCGTTCGGAAATACCAACTGGGTGGGAAGTAATGCCGCGAAAGGGCATGTTTATCAGCCTCGAAGGCATTGAAGGAGCCGGGAAATCGACTCACATGCCAGCCCTCGTGGATCTGCTCGAATCCCACAAGATTCCTTGTCTCGCGACGCGGGAACCCGGAGGGACGGAACTCGGAGAACACGTGCGGGAGATCCTGTTGTCTAAGACCCAGGCTCCTGCAAGCGTAGAAGCGGAATTACTTCTGATTTTCGCGGCACGGGCAGAACATGTCAACACTCGCATCAAACCGGCCTTGGAAGCCGGTTCGTGGGTACTGACAGACCGCTTTCTCGATGCCAGTTTCGCCTACCAGGGGGCAGGGCAGGGGCTTGGCGTCGACCGGGTTGAACAGTTAGCGCAATGGCTTCTCCCGGACCTGCGCCCGGACCTGGTTATTGTTCTGGACACATCGGTAGAAACAGCATTGGAGCGTGTCCAGAGACGTGGGCAGAAAAAAGATCGCTATGAAGAAAACGATCTGGAATTTTTCACCCGGGCACGCCAGTACTACCTGGACCAAGCGCTCTCTCAACCTGACCGCTATCGGGTAGTCGACGCAGAGCGCCCGGTCGACGAAGTCCATACGGAACTTCTTGAAATCCTGCGCGGCCTGATCTGATGCTCGCGGAACAGATCCCAGCCTGGCTGGAACCGATCTGGAAACAGTGGAGGATAGCCTACCGGGAAGGCCGGCTACCACACGCGGTACTGGTTACCGGACCGTCCGGGATCGGCAAGCGCTGGCTGGTTGAAATGTTCGTACGCGGCATTCAGTGCCGTGCGCCAACCGAGCAGGGATTGCCTTGCGATCAGTGTCCTTCATGCAAGCAATACGTGTCCTATCGCCACCTCGAAAGGAAATCTCATCCTGACATCGACTGGTTGACCATCGGACGCTACTCTATCGGAATCGGAGATATCCGAGATCAAATCATCCAGAGATTGACCCTGAAAGCCAACTACGGGCACATGAGGCTTTTGGTGATCGAACCGGCCGAACGAATGACACGGGCAGCCTCAAATGCGCTGCTGAAGAGCCTCGAAGAACCACCTCCCGACACGATGCTTTTTTTAATCAGCCATCAACCAGGGCGCCTGCTGGCAACGATCCGTAGCCGATGCCAGAGATATGCCTTGCCGGAACCGGATGCGGAGCAGAGTCAAGCGTGGCTATCCGAATTCATGGCCCCTGAACAAGCCAAAAGTGCCCTACAGGCCGGGGGCGGTATGCCGATGCGGGCCCTGCAAATGCAACAGGACGATCAAGTAGATTTCCGAAACGAGTTCGACCAGGGCTTGACTGATGTTTTGGAAGGCAAACAGTCGGAGACAGCCTTTGCCAGTGCATGGAACGTAACCCCCACCCAGAGTAAAGCGCGTGGGAAAAAGGCAGGCAGTGAAGAAACGCAAGAGGATATTCCCATGGATCTGCGCCTGGTCTGGGTGATAGACCGGGCCGTGGAAGACATTCGAAGCAAGGTGGCCGAGAAAGATTCTGTTATGAGTATTCGAGCGGCCCTCCAAGCCTATCGGGAATTATTGGACATCCGGGCGCGAGAAGCGACTATCCCGGCGCCCCAGTTAAACCTGGAGGCGGCCTGTGTAGCACTGACGGGTGCCCAACCCCCGGCAAACTAGGGATCGCTGTCGAGAATTTCCTGCAGGGTCTCAAGCGCAAACTGCAAAGCATTTGCCGACGTATAAAAATGAGGAGAGAAACGGATTCCACCTCCGCGTGCGGCGCAGAGAATCCCGCGTTCCAGTAACCGCTTATATACCTCTTCGCTATCCTGACGAGGAGGTGCAAAAGTCAGAATCCCCGCCCGCCGGCTCGGTTCCGAAGGTGTCAGTATTCGACACTCCAAGGCGCGGAGGGATTGATCAAGTTGCTGGATTCGGTCTGCGATACGCTCCTCAATCTCGATCATGCCGACATCGTGCAGCAGGCTCAGGCTGGCACGCAGAGCATAGATGCCGAGCGTATTCAGGCTCCCGCATTCAAACCGCCTGGCATCCGGAGCAATGTCCCAAACGGTTTCCTCGTAATGGCCAGCTCGAGCAACCATATGCCAGCCATACTGGGACAGACCAAGTTGCTCGTACAGATCGGGACGTACCCAGAACAGTGCGATACCTTCCGGCCCTAACATCCACTTGTGGGCGTCGGCCGCCAAGAAGTCGATCTTGCTTTCACGCACGCTAAACGAATGCGCACCGAGGCTCTGGATTGCATCCACGCAAAACAGGGTAGGGGTGCCGTGCAAGGCCTGCCCCAGCAGGGAAAGATCCATCTTGAGCCCAGAAGCATAGTGCACCGAGCTGGTCGTCAAGAGACGGGTACGGGAATCAACTTGCTCGAGGAGCGCTTGTTCGGGAGTGTCTGTGGCATTAACATCCACCCAGCGGAGCTCAACTGAATGCTGTGCGGCCACGGCTTCCCAAGGAATCCGGTTCGAAGGGAATTCTTCCCGCGCCAGCACGACGTTGTCGCCGGCCTTCCAGTCCAGCCCAAATGCCACGGCAGAAATCCCCTCGGAAGTGTTCTTCAAGAAGGCAATCTCGTCTTTCGACTCTGCATCCAAGAGCCAACGGCCAAGTTCTCGCAGTTCCCATTCTTCCTGCAGCCACATGTCATAACGGCGGGAACTCCAGCTCGCATTTTCATAAGCGAACTGGGTTACAGCCTTGACGGTTGCTCTTGGCCAAGGTGCAATTCCCGCATGGTTCAGGTGAACCAGGCTTGGATTTAATTCAAATAATTCGCTATAAGACATGGATAATTCGGTTATAATTCAACATTCTGGCAAGCTTTCATTATGAGCATCACGGACAAAAGCTTCTGGGGCGGAGTGGTACTTGCTCTGAACCTGCCGATGGCGAGTGCCGAGCTTCTGAATCTGCCCGAAAACGGGGATTCTGTGTTGGGAATCTCCTACAACATCACGACTCACTATGGTGAAACGACGTTGATGTTGGCCCAGATGCATCAGATTGGATACCATGAACTGCTGTCGGCCAATCCAAATGTGCATACCTGGATGCCGGGAGAAGGCACCCGTATGCACATACCCCGACAATACATTCTACCGGGAAAGGCGCGCACAGGCCTGGTGCTCAACCTCGCGGAACTTCGACTCTACTACTACGACACCGATCCGGACGGCAAGCCCCGGGTCCGGACGTACCCGATTAGCGCGGGGCGGGTCGACTGGGTGACCCCGATCGGGATGACCCGGGTCCTAGATCGCCTGGAGAACCCGAACTGGTATCCGCCAAAGTCTGTCATCCTTGAGCATGAGGCGAGGGGAGAAGAACTGCCGAAAGTGGTTCCACCGGGCGAAGGCAACCCGCTTGGCCAGTATGCCCTGATGCTGGACGCGGATGGTTACTTTATCCATGGCACAAACCGAGAGCAGGGCATCGGGATGAGAGTCACCCACGGCTGCATCCGACTGCGATCCAAGGACATTGCCGAATTGATTCATCGAGTGCCTATCGACGCCCCCGTCGAGATCACGTCGATGCCGATCAAGGTCGGACTGCTAAACGGAATCGTCTACGTGGAGGCCCACCCCAAGCCTCTGGAAGAATTCCCGATGCCGGAGAAGAACCCTGTATTTGAGGAAACGGATGTTCTCCAACCCATTCTTGCCCTTGAAGAGCAGCTCCCGGCAGGAGATTACGTGATCTATTGGGAGCAGGTGATGGAGGTTGCACGACAGCGGCTCGGGATTCCGGTCGCAGTCGGCTGGGACCGCTCGGTGCAGGTAGCCGTGCCGGAGGGCAGGCCGGAACTGTTATGGAGCCTGGACAAGTCGGCTGACTCCAGTTAAAGAAAAAGAGCCTGAAAACAGGCCCTTTTTCTTGATGCAATCAAACGCTGAAGATTACTTCTTCTGCATATCGTGCATCATCGTGTTGAGGCGATGAGAATTCGCATCACAGCAGGAAATCGCCATCCGCGCCAATTCGTCAGCCGTGTTGGCTTTCTCATTGGCCTGGAACGCGATGTGGTCTGCCGCTTTGGCCATGCGCAATGCTTCATCCGCGGTCGATTGAGCCGCCGCAACTTGGGAATCCAACGTTGCAAGGTGATCCATGACCGCCTGAGGAACGCCGCATCCAGTGAGGAAGGCACCACTCAAGATGACCCCTAGGGCCAATGCCTTTGCTTTTTTATCCATGTCAACTCCAGAGTTGTGTTGTTTTGTTTTTTTAGTGCACTTTTTGCGGCGCGCATTGCTAGTAAGATTACCAAGCATTGAGCACCGTCGGGCTGATTGTACAGATTTTAGTGTAATAATTCAACTAGGCGCAGAACTGGCATTCCCGTCTCATTTCCCCCACCACCAAACGCGTTGTGTTTCATCATGAATGAATTATGCTGGAAAGATCCAATAATTCGCCCGATCTGTACCTTCCTTCTCGGAGCAGTCGCAGTCTCTTTTTCAGCTCCAGCGCAGGCTTGGAATGCATTTAACGTTCAATATCTCTATGGATCAAACTATGAGCTGGAACCTGAGCAAGTAGATGTTCTTACTTTGGAGTGGGCCAATGGCTGGGCCTATGGAGACAATTTCGTGTTTGTCGATATCACGAACTTCGTCCAGGGCGATAACACCGTGTACGGAGAATGGGCGCCGCGGCTGAGTTTGTCGAAAATTACCGGTAAGGATTTTTCTGCAGGACCCATCCAAGATGTTTTACTGTCGGGCACGGTCGAGCTTGGCGAAGGCATTTCCAACTATCTAATCGGGGGAGCCATCGATCTCGCAATCCCAAGTTTCCATTTTTTCCAGGTCAATGGGTATTTAAGGGAAAACTCTGAGCTGTCGGGATCCACTTGGCAAATTACTCTGGTCTGGAGCACTGATTTCGAAATTGGCAAGGCGCGGTGGAACTTTTCAGGCTTTATCGATTGGGCTGGTTCCGAGGGGAAATCCGGAACACCTGCCTATTCAAAACGCAATTTTCATGCCCAACCTCAATTATTGCTGGATTTGGGCCATTTGTTCAGTCAGCCTGGATGGCTGTATGCCGGCGTAGAGTGGCTTTATTGGGATAACAGGTATGGAATCCCTGGGATAACCGAATCGGTCGCTCAAGCGATGGTCAAGGCAAAATTCTAGATTCCTGCTGATTTCCCCTTGTTTTCGGCCGAAAAGGAGGTTCGGAGACATTTGCGCTAGGGCGGCAAACCACCCCAATTGCCAAACCCATTACTTCGCATAAGGAATATTATGTAAAGTTTTAGATCTGTCCAAGGTTACGCCAGACGCCTTTCGGCGGTACGATAAGGCCCGGAAGCCAGATTCAATCATGCGCATTTCCCTGCTGTCCGACACCCACCACAACTTCGGAAACTCCTGCGAGTGGCCGCATCCCTTGCCGGACCACGACGTTCTAATCCTCGCCGGCGACATCTCCGAGTACGTCGACAGCCCCGCGAACCTCACGGAGGTCCTCGCGCATTACCGCTCGCGAACAGACCGTCCGATCCTTTATTTGCCCGGCAACCACGAGTTTTACCGCCATGACTACCATCGGACGCTCGACCGGATCCGGCGCGATACCGACCAATTCGATATCGAATTACTGAATTGCCGCTCCATTCGTTATGGCGACGTCGCATTCCATGGATGCACGCTGTGGTCCGATTTCACGCTGTTCGGGGCTGAACAGGCTGATCTATATGGATTCTATGCTAAACAATCCGTCACCGACTTTTGCGTAATTGGCTTTAAAAACGGGGTCTTTCGACCCACTGATTGCGCGAAGCTGCACCGCCAGGAGCGTGCCTGGCTTGAAGAGTCGCTGAGTTCGTCAAAGGCTCCTTACAATGTGGTAATCACGCATTTCGCCCCAGTTGCGCAGTGCATAGCCGAACGTTACCAAGGAGACCGGTTGAATCCTTATTTCGTTGCAGGATGTGAAGATCTGGCGATACGGTTTGAGCCCGATCTCTGGTTATACGGCCATACGCACCAGCCGGATGACTTCATGCTGGGAAAAACTAGATTTATTAATAATGCTCGCGGATATCCCCGTGAAAATTCAGGGATTGATTTCGAGCCTGATAAGGTTTTAGAAGTTGGGGTCTAAACTAAAATACGACCTCTTCATTTCCTTTCTTTGGCTCTAATTGATAGTTTTGCTGGCTCCATAGCGGACATTTCCATCGTCATCGATGAAGTCACCGGGGTGTTTGACTTCCGTGATGGGTTCTCCATCCTTGTCTGAAATGTAGAGAATGAAGACATCATCATCAATTTGATTTTTATACATTTCCAAAACATCAGCAATGATGTGATTTATGTCGTCTTGCGTCACCAGCACTTTCCCCAAACGTCTGGACTTGTCGGGCCGGTACCCGCCGAGGTATTCGGTGACAGGCACATTTCCACCCTCTTGGAAGCCATAAAAAGTCAAAACCTGGAACGGTTGCTTGAATTTCTTTATCTGGTTCGATTGAAGCCCCATCCCCTTACTCAATCTCGGCCTCGGGGTTCAACACGATATCCGCTCCCCTGAGCAGTTCTTTCGCATCCAACCGGACGACCTTGCCGTTTTCATACACGGATACCGTGCCGGAATGCTGGGCAGCCCGCCGCCATGCCTGTACGGCAGCCCGGCGCAAGGCTGCATCAATACCTGCGAGTTCCGGATCGCGCGCAAGAGCTGCCTTGCTGGGCATCCCTTCAAGGACCTTCTTCCTCAAGGCTTTTTTCTCTGTCTTTGTTAGTTCCGGCAAATCCATCGCCTCAATCTCCTTCCAAATCCATTCTGGTTGATCCAGAATTATCATACACGACGACTTCGTCCACTAGGTGCGAATAGACGAGTTTGAAATTACTCCACCCCGTACGGTATCGCCTTCGGACTACATTTTCTGGAACATCGTGTCCCCCTTCCTCGACTCTATGCCTGATCCTATCGAGAGCTATTTCCGGTGTCGCTAGCCAGAGAAAAACCAGTTTCACAAAATAGCCCTGTTCTCGCCAGCGGGGAATTAATCGAGAATAATTCAGTCCGCTTAGCGTTGTCTCAAAGGCAAAACTCTCGCCTCTCCGTACATATTCACGAATCATCTCGGCCATAATCCGTCCAGCCCGGAAATTGGCCAGCGATGGTTGAAACGGACTCAAACCCTGGGCGATCAAATCAGCATTGACGAATGCCAAGTGGCCCGCTTCGTGCGGCAGGAATTCTGCTGCAAAGGTTGTCTTGCCGGCTCCATTAGGACCCGCGATTATCAGGATTCTTTTTTTCGACGCCATAGGAAATTTGGCGTGTTTTCAACTGTTGGGCTCGGAAACTTCAACGATACTCATTACACAGTCGCCCAATTCCCTCGATTTCGACTTCCACAGTACAGCCGCGCGGCATAGGGCCGAGCCCTACCGAGGTCCCACAGCAGATCACATCTCCCGGGCACAGGGTCATATTCTCGGACAACCGCGAAACTGTTTCCATTGGCGACATCATCATGTCTGAGGCCGGATATCGTTGCTTTTCCTCGCCATCGACGCGCGTCACGATCTCCAAATCCCGGTAATCCAGCCCAGTCGCGACTACTGGCCCGAATACTCCGAACGTATCGAATCCTTTTGACCGTGTCCACTGGTCAAATCCCGCATATTCCTTCAATAGACTGAATGCAGTCACGTCATTAATGCAGGTATAGCCGAAAATGGCTTGCTCCGCCTCGTCCAAAGTGGCTTCTTTTACGGTTTGTCCGATGACAATCCCAAGCTCCCCCTCGTAAAACACGTCTTCCCCCACCGAGGTCGGATGCATGATCACCTCTCCGGTCGCCAAAAACGAGGAAGTGGCCTTGAACAGGTATAGAGGAGTTTCTGGATATTCCAGGCCCTTCTCATCAGCCAAGGCCTTGTAATTATTCCAAAGTGCCGGCATCTTGCTCGGCACGGTCGGCGTCAACACACGAACTTCATCCAATGAAGCCGTTTCATCAGTCTGCACGGGCGCCGTGAACATGTCGCCTTCGCATACCAGGATAGTGGACCCCTTCAACTGGCCGAAATGTACCCGGCCGTCGTGCTCAAAACGAATCCAGTGTGTCATGCGTATGCAACCCGGCAGGCAGTTTCACGCAAAGTCTGGAGAGCCGATACAGAGGAATCCGGACAGGCGGCGGCCTGCCTCCAATTTTTTGCGCCTGGGAACCCACGGAACAAGCCCGTGATATGGCGCGTCATACGAGCCAGCGGCACCCCTGCCCTGCACTGCTCTTCTAAATACGGCAAATAGGCATCGAATGCCTCTAGTGGCGTTTTTGGTGCTGTTGAGTCCGGGGACAAGGTTTGCTCGATTTGCCGGATGGCCCAGTGATCCTCGCACGCGAGCCTCCCGACCATGACACCGTCGACCTGAGCCAAGTGTTGCTGCACTTCCTCAGTTGAGCGAATACCGCCGTTGATCACAATGGTCAGGTGCGGAAATTCGCGTTTAAGTGCCCACACCCGCTCGTAGTTCAAAGGTGGAATCGTGCGATTTTGCTTTGGGCTCAATCCGGACAGCATGGCGATTCGTGCATGCACATAAAACGTCTGGCAGCCAGTATTCGCAACAGCCTGCACGAATTTCGTCAAAGTCTCTTCCGTATCCTGCCCATCCACGCCAATACGGCATTTCACCGTAACCGGAATCTGGACTTTTGCCTGCATTTCCGCCACGCAATCCGCAACCCTGAGGGGCTCTTTCATCAAACAGGCCCCGAAACGCCCTGCCGAAACGCGACTGCTCGGACAACCGACATTCAGATTCACCTCGTCGTAGCCAAAACCTTGGGCAATCGCGGCACAGCGGGCCAAGTCTTCCGGATCACTGCCTCCAAGCTGGAGCGCGACTGGCTGTTCGGCCGGATCAAATCCAAGCAGAGATTCGGTGTCTCCATGCAAAACCGCCCCCGTCGTCACCATTTCGGTGAACAACCACGCATGCGGCGACAGAACTCTCAGAAAATACCGGAAATGACGGTCCGTGTGGTCCATCATCGGGGCAATGCAGAAAATTCGCTTAGGCATAAGATCCTCGGCGCTCATTGTAAATCAATGAGATAAGCCGATGGCACGCTTTAGAGGCAATTTTTGACGCTATAGTAGTGGCGCAATGACTCCGTCTCTGCCTCCCGCGCTCCAAATCAAAGGACTCAAGAAGACCTATGCCAATGGCGTAGAGGCACTGCATGGCATCGACCTGGAAGTGCAGCGCGGAGACTTCTTCGCGCTTCTCGGACCCAATGGAGCCGGAAAATCTACCGCCATCGGCATCATTTCCTCTCTAGTGACGTTTTCGGAAGGTTCAGTCACCATTTTCGGACACGACATCATTCGCGACTACGCGGCTGCCCGTGCCCACCTCGGCCTAGTGCCACAGGAATTCAACTTCAATCAATTCGATCCGGTATGCGAAATAATCATGCATCAAGCTGGGTACTACGGCATTCGCCGGCAAGATGCTGCTAAACGCGCCCAAAAACTTTTGGAACAGTTCGACCTGTGGGACAAGCGTTCGGTCATGGCCCGCGAACTGTCGGGAGGCATGAAGCGCCGGCTGATGATTGCAAGGGCTATGATCCATGACCCCCACCTCCTGATCCTGGATGAGCCAACTGCGGGAGTAGACTTGGAGATTCGCCACAACCTCTGGCATTACCTCAAGGAAATTAACTCCCAAGGAACAACCATCATCCTGACCACCCACTATCTCGAAGAGGCAGAGCAATTGTGCCGCACCATTGCAATCATCTCCAACGGGCGAATCCGTACCGATACCACGATGCGGGAGCTTCTGGATCAGCTCGACTCGGAACACTTCGTTCTCTACTTGAAAAGCCCCCTGCCCCACTGCCCGCACATTGACGGCTACGCCCTGCACTGCCCGGACCCGCGGACGCTAGAAGCCACAGTCGGCAAAGGTGCCGACCTCAACCGCCTGTTTGACGAACTCAATGCCCAAGGCATCGAAATTGTCAGCATGAAAAACAAGACCAACCGATTGGAAAAGCTGTTCCTGCAGCTGGTCGGGCACCATTTTGACTAAAGCATCATGCCATTGAAACAGCAACTAATCGCTCTCCAGAGCATGCTGATCCGGGAGTATTTTCGTTTCATCCGCATTTGGGTCCAAACAGTTTTACCGCCGGCCATCACAACCGTTCTGTACTTCATCATCTTCGGAGAACTGATCGGCTCGCAACTGGCCGACATCGGCGGCTACCGCTACATGGACTACATCGCCCCCGGTCTCATCCTGATGTCCGTCATCACCAATGCTTACGCCAATGTTGTTTCTTCGTTCTACAGTTCGAAATTCCAGCGACACATCGAAGAATTGCTCGTCTCCCCGGTATCAAACTTCATCATCCTGACCGGCTTCATCGGCGGCGGCATCATGCGCGGGCTGGCGGTTGGACTGGCAGTCACGGCGGTCACCGTCTTTTTTGCCGAAATTCCGCTATTCCACCTTGCCTTGATACTGGGAGTCGCCGTCCTGACCTGCATCCTGTTCTCCCTCGCCGGGCTCATCAACGGCATCTATGCAAAAAGTTTTGACGACATCTCGATCATCCCGACCTTCGTGCTGACTCCCCTGACCTATCTGGGGGGTATTTTTTACTCCCTCGATATGCTCTCACCCTTCTGGCAACAGGTTTCCCTGTTCAACCCGATTCTGCACATGATCGGTCTGTTCCGCTATGGCTGGATGGGAATACAAGAAGTAGATCCCGTCAATTCACTGCTTTTGATCATCGCCGTTATTGCCATACTGGCGTACACCTGCCTGCAGTTGCTCAAACGGGGCGTCGGCATTCGTCCCTGAACATCTGCCTCCAATACACCTCAACACCGGGCTTCACGGCCCGACATACTGGCAGTCATTGGAAAACTGGCGTCCCCAAGGGGATTCGAACCCCTGTTGCCGCCGTGAAAGGGCGGTGTCCTAGGCCTCTAGACGATGGGGACTACTGGATTGGGTGCGCACTCTAGTCAAAAGAGATTGATCCGTCAAATTATGCACTTGAAATCGCTGACCGCAAACGCTGCAATGCCCGTTCCCGACCAAGCAAAACCAAGGTGTCCTCGATGGAAGGTGAAACTGTCCCCCCGGTCACGGCGACGCGCAGCGGCTGCGCGACTTTCCCAGGTTTGACTTGGTGGCGCTCGCAGGCCGCATCAACCAAGCCTTTCAGGGATTCGATATTCCAGTCAACTTGCTCCATCTCGTCCGCCAACTCTTGCAGGATCACACGGGACTCAGGAGTGAGGAATTTTTCTCGCGCCGACTCATCCGTCCCCGGATCTTCCAGCAGTAACCAGCGACTCTGTGCAACCATGTCTGCTACGTTGCGGCAACGCTTCCGCTGAACTTCAATCAGTGCAGCCCGGTCCGGCGGGCTCAATGCTTCAGGATCCAAACCTTGCCGAGCGCAATGCCAATCGAATTCCGCATTGATCTCGCCTTCGGATACGCGGCTCATTTGCTGCTGGTTGACCCAGGCCATCTTCTTGGGATCGATGCGGCTCGCGGCTGGATTCAATCCGGAAAGGTCGAACTGCTGGATCAGCTCCTCGACCGAAAACAGTTCATCGTCCCCATGGGCCCAGCCCAAGCGCGCCAGGATGTTCACCAGGGCCGTGGGCAAATATCCTTGCTCGCGGTATTGCGCCATATCAGCAGAATCTTTCCGCTTGGACATCTTGCGTCCGCCTTCATCAAGAATCATCGGCAGGTGCGTGTAGCCGGGCGCATCCACGCCTAACGCAGAAAGAATATTGACTTGACGCGGCGTGTTGTTGAGGTGGTCATCGCCCCGGATGATATGCGTAACACCCGCATCCATGTCATCCACCACGACGGCCAAGTGATAGGTCGCGCTTCCATCCGCACGGGCAATCACCAGGTCATCCAGTTCGGAATTGGAAAAGCGCACCTCCCCTTTCAGGCTGTCCTGAACAACCACGTCGCCTTCAAGCGGGGTTTTGAACCGGACGACCGATTGCGCCGATGGAGGATTGTTTCGATCGCGGCAGTGGCGATCGTAACGCGGTTTGAGTTTTGCCGCCATCTGCTCTTTGCGCAACTGTTCCAAGCGCTCCGGAGAACAATCGCAGTAATAGGCATCTCCCTGGTCGAGCAATTTCTGGATGATCTCTTTATAGCGCGACGATCTTTGTGATTGATAAACCACTTCACCGTCCCAATCCATCCCCACCCAGCGCAGCATGGACATGATTTGCTGGCAGTGCTCTTCTTTGGAACGTTCCTGATCGGTATCCTCGATCCGAAGGATGAATTCCCCACCGGAATGCCGGGCATAAAGCCAGTTGTACAAGGCGGTGCGGGCACCTCCCAAATGCAAAGCGCCTGTTGGACTTGGCGCGAACCGGGTTCGAACAATCGAGTCGGACATTTCAGGTGGACAGCAAATGCTGGGGGTGTGCCTATCTTACATATATGGTTCGTCCCCTCCCTGCAAGTCCGAAGTTTTCCTGACGATCAA
>CAZRSJ010000022.1:0-25623 GCA_964602805.1 uncultured Chromatiales bacterium
TGACGCTTCCGGAGGGGACGGAGATGGTGATGCCGGGGGACAACGTGTCGATGGAGGTGGCGCTGGGCGCCCCGATCGCGATGGAGGAGGGCCTGCGCTTCGCGATTCGCGAGGGCGGGCGCACGGTCGGCGCCGGCGTCGTCACCAAGATCTCCAAGTAACCGGCCGGGCATTGCTTCAGGCCGAAGAGTGGTAAAGTCATGTCTGCAAAGGCCAGTAGCTCAATTGGTAGAGCAGCGGTCTCCAAAACCGCAGGTTGGGGGTTCGAGTCCCTCCTGGCCTGCCAGCGATGGGAGGCCGTGTAATGGTGCAGGAACGCATCGAGTCGAGCCTCTCGCAAGCGGACATCGTCCGTTGGACGGTCGTGGCCGCGCTGCTGGTGACGGGAATCGCCGGCTTTTACTATTTCGCGGATCAAGCGCTCCTGTATCGGGTGCTGGGCTTGGTCGCAATGTTCGCAGCGGCGGCGGCCGTTGCAGCGGGCTCGGCGCACGGGCAGCGTTTTCTGGTCTTCATGCGCGAATCCCGCGCCGAAGTGCGCAAGATGGTGTGGGCCACCCGCGCGGAAACCCTGCAGACCTCCCTGGTGGTGTTCGCGGCGGTGATCGTGATGGCCCTGTTCCTGTGGCTTCTGGATCGGCTCCTCTCTTGGGGAGTCAGCCTGCTTCTGGGGTGAGGACGATGACGGAAGAAACCTCCCGGGAAAGCGACCAAGACCAAGGGCTGCAATGGTACGCGGTTCACGCCTACTCCAACTACGAGGAGCAGGTGCGCACCCAGCTTGAGGAGCGGATCGAGCGCCTCGGCAAGCAAGACGAATTCGGGCGCATCGAAGTGCCGTCGGAAGCCAGCATCGAGCTGCGCGACGGCAAGCAGAAGGTGATTCGGCGCAAGACCTTCCCCGGCTATGTCCTGGTCCAGATGAAATGGTCCGAAGAAAACTGGCACCTGGTGCGCAACACGCCGAAGGTGCTGGGCTTCATCGGCGGCGCGCGCCATCACCCGGAGCCGATCCCGGACTCCCAGGTCGAATCCATCCTGGAACGGGCCGAAGAAGGGCAGACGGCGCCGCGGATCAAGGTGATGTACGAGCCGGGCCAGGTGGTCCGGGTCATCGACGGGCCGTTCAACGACTTCAACGGTGTGGTCGAAGAGGCCAACCATGAAAAGGGCCGCCTGCGCGTCGCCATCCAGATTTTCGGACGTTCCACACCGGTCGAATTGAGTTTCGACCAGGTCACCAAGGACTGAGGGCCCGCTCATGGCAGACAAGGACATCCAGGCGTACGTCAAGTTGCAGGTGCCGGCGGGCTCCGCCAACCCGGCGCCCCCGGTCGGCCCGGCCCTGGGCCAGCACGGCCTCGCCATCCAGGACTTCTGCAAGGCCTTCAACGACCGTACGTCCTCGATGGAGAAAGGCATGCCGCTGCCGGTGGTGATCACGGTGTACGCCGACCGCAGTTTCGACTTCATCATCAAGACGCCGCCCGCCGCCGTGCTGCTGCGCAAGGCGGCCGGGATTGAGAAGGGCAGCGCGACCCCAAACTCGGAAAAAGTCGGCAAGGTGACGCGCAAGCAACTGGAGGAGATTGCGACGGTCAAGATGCCGGACCTGAGTGCGAATGACCTGGACGCGGCCGTGAAGATCATTGCAGGGAGCGCCCGAAGCATGGGCTTGGAGATGGACCAATGAAGAACCGTCGGATCACCGAAGCCCGGGCCAAGATCGATGTGCTGCAACTGTACCCGGTCGACGAGGCGGTCGAACTGGTCCGTACGGCGAGCGGGACGGTGAAGTTCGAGGAAAGCATCGACGTCAGCGTCAACCTTGGCGTGGACTCGAAGCAGAGCGACCAGAACGTGCGCGGGGCGATGGTCCTGCCGCAAGGCACGGGCAAACGGACACGAGTGGCCGTATTCGCGCAAGGCGACCCGGCGCAGGCCGCAACCGACGCGGGTGCCGACGTGGTCGGCCTGGAAGACTTGGCGGAACGGATCAAGGGCGGCGACCTAGATTTCAGCACGGTGATCGCCACGCCGGACAGCATGCCGGTCGTGGGGGCGCTGGGGCAGATCCTGGGCCCGCGCGGCCTGATGCCGAACCCGAAGACCGGGACGGTGACGCCGGACGTCGCCACGGCGGTCAAGAACGCCAAGGCCGGACAGGTCCGCTACCGCGCTGACAAGGGCGGCATCGTGCATTGCTCGATCGGGCGGGCCAGTTTCGAGGCGGCAGCGCTGGCCGAGAACCTCCGCGCCCTGATTGCGGAACTGATCCGGACCAAGCCGGCCTCCTCCAAGGGGGTGTATATCAAGCGCATCACCGTGTCCCCGACCATGGGGCCGGGCGTCCGGGTGGACCCGGCGACGGTGTAAGGCGGACGGGAGAACCTGAGGAACAAATCATGGCGCGCACACGCGAAGAAAAGGAAGCCATCGTGCAGGAAGTGACGCAGGTCGCGGCCCGCGCGCATTCGCTGGTGGCGGCGGAGTACCGGGGCATGAGCGTGACCGAGTTGACCCGCCTGCGCCGACAGGCCCGGGATTACGGCGTCTACGTCCGGGTGGTCAAGAACAACCTGGCCAAGAGGGCGCTGGACGGCACGGACTACGCGTGCGCGCAGGAGCGCTTGATCGGCCCCCTGCTGCTCGGCTTCTCCGAGGAGCAGCCGATGGACGGCCCGCGCCTGTTCCGGGATTTCAGCAAGGAGAACGAATTGCTGGAACTCAAGTTCGGCGCCATGGACGGCGCGGTGCTGGAGGTGGCCGATGTGCGGAAGTTGGCGAACCTGCCGACCCGCGACGAGGCCCTGGCACAACTGATGGCGGTCATGCGTGCGCCGATCGAAAAGATGGCGCGCATGACGGCCGACATTCCAAGCAAGCTGGTGCGCACGCTGGCGGCACACCGCGACCGCCAGCAGGCGGCATCCTGATTACTGATTGCAACCAAAGGAGTTATTGACCCATGACCACAGCAAGTGTTTCCAAGGAAGACGTTCTTGACGTCATTTCCAACATGACCGTGATGGAAATCGTCGACCTGGTCTCCGCGATGGAGGAGAAGTTCGGTGTTTCCGCGGCAGCAGTGGCGGCAGCGCCGGCGGCCGGAGCGGCCGCGGCTGCGCCCGAGGAAGAAGCGGCCACCGAACAGACCGTCATGCTGGCCTCGGTCGGCGACAACAAGATCGGGGTCATCAAAGTGATCCGCGCGGCCACCGGCCTGGGGCTGAAAGAGTCCAAGGAAATGGCGGAAGGTGCGCCGTGTGCGGTGAAAGAGGAGGTTCCCGTCGAAGAGGCCGAGGAACTGAAGAAACAGTTGGAGGAAGCGGGCGCAACCGTCGAACTGAAGTAATCAGTGCGCGGTTTCGCAATCAATCATGACGTGGCGGCACGCCGGGCGTGCCGACGGCGTTTTTTTAACTGACGATCACTGAGGTGAGCATGCCTTATTCCTACACCGAGAAAAAACGCATTCGGAAAGATTTCGGAAAGCTTCCGGAAGTGCTCCCGATTCCGGACATGCTGCAGGTCCAGCGCGAGTCTTACCGCGATTTCCTGCAGGTCGACGTGCCGGCGAAAAAACGCAAGGACCAGGGCATTCAGGCGGTACTGAACGCGGCGTTCCCGATCGTCAGCCATGCCGGGCATATCGAGCTGAGCAGCCTAAAGTACGAACTCGGAGAACCGCGCTTCAACGTGCGCGAGTGCCAGAGGCGGGGCCAGACGTACATGGCGCCCCTGAGGATCAAGACGCGCATGGTCATCCACGAGAAGGATTCGCCCAAGGGCGCGCCGCGGAAGGTCAAGGAAATCAAGGAACAGGATGTGTACCTGGGCGACATCCCGCTGATGACCGAGCATGGCACGTTCGTGATCAATGGCACGGAGCGAGTGGTCGTATCCCAGCTGCTGCAGTCGCCGGGCGTCATCTTCACCGACGACAAGGGGCGAAGCCATTCCTCGGGCAAGATCCTCCACCATGCCCGAATCAAGCCGGAATACGGATCCTGGCTGGAGTTCGGGTTCGACCACAAGGACCTGCTGTACCTGAGGGTGGACAGCCGCCGCAAGATTCCGGCGACGATCCTGCTGCGCGCGATCGGCATGTCGGAAGAGGAGATTCTGGAAACCTTCACGACGCGCTGCCCGGTGCGGATGGAGCAATGGCGCGAGGTTCCGCTGCCGCTGCTTGAGGGCGCGAAGCCGGCATTTCCGCTGGTGGATGCCGGAAAGGGAGACGTGGTCCTGAACAAGGGCAAGAAAGTGACGCAGACCGCAATCACTAAACTGACCCAGGCCGGGGTGGAGAGCGTGCTGGCGCCGCAGGATTTCCTGCAGGACCTGCTGACGCCCGGCGGGGAGGAAGACGCGTATGTCTTCGACGCGAACGGATGGCAGGCGCGTCCGGCCTCGCTGGTCGGGAAGAAACTGCCGTTGACGCTGCTGCACGAAGACCGCATCGCGGTCAAGGCCGGCACCAAGCTGACGGCGGCCCGGGCCGGGAAACTGCCGGAGCTTTGCGCCATTTCCCTGCCGTTGCGCAGCCGATTCTTCATCGGGGTGGAGAACTTCCAGCGCCAGAAACTGTCGTTCGACATCCGTGCGGAGAAAGCCGGCGTGGAAGTGCGGGCCGGGCGCACCCTCATGCCGATCCACGTGAAGAAACTGCTGGAGGCGGGGCAGAAGGAAATCGAGGTTCCGGCCTCGTTCTTCTACGACCGCGCGCTGGCGCGCGACCTGTTCGACCCTGAAACCGGGGAGATCTACGGGCGGCTGCGCCTCAACGCCCTGCTCGACGAGGACCTGCTGGGGGAATTGATGAGCTCGCCGGTCACGGGATTCGAGATCATCCAGAATTCCGAAGCGACCCAAAGCATTCCCGGCACCCTGCGCACGGACGACTTCCATTTCCGCCCGCCCCGATACAGCCCCGAGGCGGTGACCCTGGAAGCCCAGACCTACATTTACCGCATCCTGCGCCCCAGCGAGCCGATTACGGCGGAGACGGTGCGGAATTACTTCAACAACCTGTTCTTCAACGCGGAGCGCTACGACCTCTCCCCGGTGGGGCGGATGCGGCTGAACCGCCGGCTGCGGCGTGACAGCATGCAGGGCCTGGGGACCCTCCAGGTCGAGGACATCATCGATGTGCTGCAGGTCCTGATTGATATTCATCAGGGCCGCGATGTCGTGGACGATGTGGACCACCTGGGCAATCGCCGGGTGCGTTGCGTCGGCGAGCAGGTGGAGCAGGCCTTCCGGACCGGGCTGTCCCGGGTGCAGCGGGCGGTCAAGGAGCGCCTGACCCAGGTCGAGGCGGATGATCTGACCGTGCAGGACATGGTCAACGCCAAGCCGGTGTCTGCGGCGATCAAGGAATTCTTCGGCTCCAGCCAGTTGTCCCAGTTCATGGATCAGAACAACCCGCTGGCGGAAGTGACGCACAAACGCCGGATTTCCGCGCTGGGCCCGGGCGGCCTGACTCGTGAGCGGGCCGGCTTCGAGGTGCGCGACGTGCATCCGACCCACTACGGGCGGGTCTGCCCGATCGAGACCCCGGAAGGGCCGAATATCGGCCTGATCAATTCCCTGGCGGTTTACGCCCGCCTCAACAATTTCGGTTTCCTAGAGACTCCGTACCGGAAGGTGAACGACGGCCAGGTCACGGACCAGATCGACTACCTGTCGGCGATCGAGGAAGGGCAGTACATCATCGCGCAGGCGAATGCGGCGCTTGACCAGGATCGCCGGTTCACCGACCAGTTGGTGTCCTGCCGGCACCAGAAGGAATTCATGATGGAGCGGCCGGAGAAGATCGATTACATCGACGTCTCGCCGCGCCAGATCGTCTCGGTGGCGGCTTCGCTGATTCCGTTTTTGGAGCACGACGACGCCAACCGGGCGCTGATGGGGTCGAACATGATGCGCCAGGCGGTGCCGACCCTGCGTGCCGAAAAGCCCCTGGTCGGAACCGGCATGGAACGCGCGGTCGCGGTGGACTCCGGGGCCATGGTGCTGGCGCATCGCGGCGGCACGGTGCACGATGTGGACGCCAACCGGATCGTCGTGCGGGTCGAGGACGAGGAGGCCGGCGAAGGGCAGTCCGGCGTGGACATCTACAGCCTGACCAAGTACATCCGCTCCAACCAGAGCACCTGCATCAACCAGCACCCGCGGGTGCGTCCGGGCGACGGCATCGAAAAGGGCGACGTGCTGGCGGACGGTTCAGCCACGGACTTGGGCGAGCTGGCGGTCGGGCAGAACATGCTGGTCGCGTTCATGCCGTGGAACGGCTACAACTTCGAGGATTCCATCGTGCTCTCGGAACGGGTGCTGGAAGAGGACCGCTACACCACGATCCACATCGAGGAGCTGACCTGCGTGGCGCGCGAAACCAAGATGGGGGCGGAGGAGATCACCGCCGACATCCCGAACGTCAGCGAAGGATTGCTGGGCAAGCTCGACGAGTGCGGCGTGGTTTACATCGGCGCGGAGGTTCGCCCGAACGACATCCTGGTCGGCAAGGTTACGCCGAAAGGGGAGACCCAGCTGACTCCGGAAGAGAAGTTGCTGCGCGCGATCTTCGGCGAGAAAGCATCCGAGGTGAAGGACACCTCGCTGCGCGTGCCTTCGGGGATGGAGGGCACCGTGATCGACGTGCAGATCTTCACGCGCGAAGGCGAGACCAAGGACGCGCGCGCGGTCGAGGTCGAAGCCATTGCGGTCGAGCAGGCGCGCAAGGACATGGAAGACCAGCTGCGCATCTACGAGGAAGACATCTACCTGCGTGCCCGCACCTTGATGGAAGGCAAGATGGCGGACAAGGGGCCGAAGAAGAAAGGAGGCTTCACGGTCACCGCGGCATACCTGGACGGTTTGGAGCGCAAGGACTGGTTCAAGATCAGCCTGCGCCAGGAGAAACTCAGCCGCAGCCTGGAAGCGCTGCAGAAGCGGTTGCAGTCTCAGAGCCAGTCCCTGAATCAGCAATTCGAACATCAGAAAGAGAAGATCGAGGCGGGAAGCGAACTGGCCCCCGGCGTGCTGAAGACGATCAAGGTCTCTCTGGCGGTCAAGCGGCGCATGCAGCCGGGCGACAAGATGGCCGGCCGGCACGGCAACAAGGGCGTGGTCTCCATGGTGGTCCCGGTCGAGGACATGCCGTACATGGAAGACGGCACACCGGTCGACATCGTGCTTAATCCCCTCGGCGTCCCGTCGCGGATGAATGTCGGGCAGGTGCTGGAAACCCACCTGGGTTGGGCGGCGAAGACGCTCGGCGCGCAAGTTCGCCAGTTGCTCGAACAGACGCCCAAGGCGACCGAGATTCGCCAGTTCCTGGAGCGGATCTACCAAGGCGCCGGGAACCCGGAAGTGAAACTTGGCGGCTTCAATGCGGAGGAAATCCGCAACCTGGCGGAAAACCTGTGCGACGGCATCCCGGTCGGCACACCGGTGTTCGACGGCGCCAACGAGCAGGAAGTCAAAACGATGCTGGAACTGGCAGGGCTGCCGACCAGCGGGCAGACGCGGTTGTACGACGGGCGAACCGGGAATGCGTTCGACCGAGAAGTGACCGTCGGCTACATGTACATGCTCAAGCTCAACCACCTGGTGGACGACAAGATGCACGCGCGCTCCACCGGGCCGTACAGCCTGGTCACCCAGCAGCCGCTTGGCGGAAAGGCGCAGTTTGGCGGCCAGCGCTTCGGCGAGATGGAGGTGTGGGCGCTCGAGGCCTACGGCGCCAGCTACACCCTGCAGGAAATGCTGACTGTGAAATCCGACGACGTCGAGGGCCGTAACCGCGTGTACAAGAGCATCATCGGAGACGAACTGGAACTCCAGGCGTCGCTGCCCGAATCGTTCAACGTCCTGTTGCGCGAGGTGCGGGCGCTTGGCATCAACATCGACATGGAGCGCGACCGCACGCCGGATCCGCTGTCGCCGCTGTCCCTGTGAGGCGGATCTGATTGGAGAACATCATGAGAGAACCTTTTGCACTGCTACGGCCCCTCAACGATCCGACCGACTTCAACGCGATCCGGATTAGCCTGGCTTCCCCGGAGACAGTTCGTTCCTGGTCCTACGGCGAGGTCAAGAAGCCGGAAACCATCAACTACCGGACGTTCCGGCCGGAACGCGACGGCCTGTGCTGCGCACGCATCTTCGGCCCGATCAAGGACTACGAATGCCTGTGCGGCAAGTACAAGCGCCTGAAGCATCGCGGGATCGTGTGCGAGAAATGCGGCGTCGAGGTCACCCGGGCCAAGGAGCGCCGCCGGCGCATGGGCCACATCGAACTGGCCAGCCCGGTCGTGCATGTCTGGTTCCTGAAATCCCTGCCGTCCCGGATCGGCCTGATGCTGGACATGACTTTGCCGGACCTGGAGAAGATCTTGACTTTCGAGCGGTACGTGGTCACCAATCCGGGCCTGAACACGGACCTGGAACCGCGGCAGCTCCTGACCAAGCCGGAATACCAGGAGAGGCGCGCCCGCTTCGGAGAGGACTTCGAAGCGATGATGGGTGCGGAAGCGGTGCAGACGCTGCTGAAGAACCTGGACCTGCGCAAGGAGTCGGAAGGGATTCGCGAGGAACTCAAGAAGACTCGCAGCGAAGCCAAGATCAAGCGCTTGACCAAGCGCCTGGAACTGTATGAGTCATTCCTCCACTCGCGCAACAAGCCGGAGTGGATGGTACTGACCGTGTTGCCGGTGCTTCCGCCGGACCTGCGCCCGCTGGTGCCGCTGGAAGGCGGCCGTTTCGCCACGTCGGACCTCAACGACCTGTACCGGCGCGTGATCAACCGCAACAACCGGTTGCGGCGACTGCTGGAACTGGGCGCCCCGGACATCATCATCTGCAACGAGAAGCGGATGCTGCAGGAGGCGGTGGACGCCCTGCTCGACAACGGGCGGCGCGGGCGCATGGTGACCGGCGACAACAAGCGCAGCCTGAAGTCGCTGGCCGAGGTCATCAAGGGCAAGCAGGGGCGGTTCCGGCAGAACCTGCTCGGTAAGCGCGTGGATTACTCCGGGCGTTCCGTGATCGTGGTCGGACCCACGCTGAAACTGCATCAATGCGGCCTGCCCAAGAAGATGGCGCTGGAACTGTTCAAGCCGTTCATCCTCGGGAAGCTGCAGCGGCGCGGGCTGGCCACCACGATCAAGGCGGCGCGCAAACAGGTGGAGCGCGAGGGGCCGGAAGTCTGGGACATCCTGAGTGAGGTCATCCGCGAGCACCCGGTCATGCTGAACCGGGCTCCGACCCTGCACCGGCTCGGCATCCAGGCGTTTGAGCCGGTCTTGATCGAGGGCAAGGCGATCCAGTTGCACCCCTTGGTCTGCACGGCGTTCAACGCCGACTTCGACGGTGACCAGATGGCCGTGCACGTGCCTCTGTCGATGGAGGCGCAGCTGGAGGCGCGGGCACTGATGATGTCGACCAATAACGTGTTGTCACCCGCGAGCGGTGAACCGATCATCGTGCCGTCCCAGGACATCGTGCTGGGCCTGTATTACATGACGCGGGCGCGCATAAACGTCGCCGGCGAGGGCCTGGTGTTGGCGGATGCGGACGAAGTGAAGCGGGCCTACGATTCGGGCCAGGCGGCACTGCACGCGCGCATCACCGTGCGCCTGTCGCAGCCAGACGGCAGCCTGGAACGGGTCGAGACCACGGTGGGGCGGGCCCTGCTGGCGGACATCCTGCCGGAAGGCCTGCCGTTCGAACTGATCAACCGGGACATGAACAAGCGCGCCATTTCTGACGTCATCAATGCGTGTTACCGGCGCCTGGGCCTGAAGGACACGGTGATTTTCTGCGACCGCCTGATGTATACCGGCTTCGAATACTCCACCATCGCCAGCATTTCCTTTGGCGTCAACGACATGGTGGTGCCGGAAGAGAAGGACGGCATTCTGGACGGCACCGGTAAGACGGTGGAAGAAATTGAGCGGCAGTATGCTCGCGGCCTGTTGACCAACGACGAACGCCGGAACAAGGTGGTCGACAGCTGGTCGCAGGCGAACGATGACGTGGCGACGAAGATGATGGAACGCCTGGAGCATGAGGAAGTGGTGGACCGTGAAGGCAACCGGGTGCAGCAGCCGTCGTTCAATTCGATCTACATGATGTCGGATTCCGGCGCACGGGGGTCCAAGGCCCAGATCCGCCAGTTGGCGGGGATGCGCGGCCTGATGACCAAGCCGGACAGCACCATCATCGAAACCCCGATTACGGCCAATTTCCGGGAAGGGTTGAATGTCCTGCAGTACTTCATCTCCACTCACGGCGCCCGCAAGGGATTGACCGACACGGCGCTGAAGACCGCCAACTCGGGCTACCTGACTCGGCGCCTGGTCGACGTCGCGCAGGATTTCGTGGTGGTGGAAGAGGATTGCGGGACCCAGGCCGGACTTATCATCCGGCCTATCATCGAAGGCGCGGACGTGGTCGAGACCCTGGCGGAACGGGTGCTCGGACGCGTGACCGCGGAAGACACGATGCGCAGCGACGACAGCAAGGAAGTCTTGATTCCAGCCGGCACGCTGCTGGACGAGGAATGGGTCGCGAAAATCGATGACTGGGGGCTGGGCAAGATCAAGGTGCGGTCCGCCGTGACCTGCAACACCTTGCGCGGCGTTTGCGCGAAATGCTACGGGCGCGATCTGGCGCGCGGCATCCTGGTGACCCGAGGCGAGGCGGTCGGCGTGATTGCCGCACAGTCCATCGGTGAACCCGGCACGCAGCTCACCATGCGCACGTTCCATATCGGCGGTGCGATTAGTGGCGCCGTCACGGCCGTCAGCAACGTCACCGTTCGCGATGGCGGCAAGGTCAAATTCCGGCAGTTGGAAACCCTTCCGCGCGACAAGCAATCCTGGGTTGTAACGTCACGCTCCGGCGAGTTGATCGTGACGGACGATCATGGACGCGAGCAAGAGGTGTACCAGGTTCCCTACGGTGCCCAGCTCAAGGTGAAAGAAGGCGAGTCCGTGGATGCCGGCCAGATGCTGGCCAGCTGGGATCCGCACATCCAGCCGTTGCTGGCCGATCGGAAAGGATATCTCCGGCTGGTCGATTTCGTGGACGGCGAGACGGTGAGCATGACCACGGACGAAGTGACCGGCCTGTCGAGTATCCGCGTGCTGGATGCCAAGGATCGTCCGCCTTCCGGGCGGGCACTGACTCCGGCCATCGATTTGGTCGACAAGTCCGGCAAGCCAGTCCTGTTCGAAGGGACGGAAAAGGCCGTGCACTACACCTTGCCCGCCGACACCATGATCAGCCTGTCCGAAGGCGCGGCGGTGGGGCAGGGGGACGTGCTGGCTCGGATTCCGCTGTCGTCCCGCACCCAGTCCGGCGATATTACCGGCGGACTTCCACGCGTGGTCGACCTGTTCGAGGCACGAACCAAGGCGAAAGCCAACGCGGTGCTGGCAGAGACCGACGGCGTGATCAGCTATGGCACCGAGGTTCGCAACAAGCAGCGCCTGTACATCACGGCCGACGACGGCGCGGTCGAAGAGATGCACATCCCGCGTACCAGTCACGTGAATGTCTTCGAAGGAGCGCGGGTGACCCGGGGTGAAGTGCTCGTGGACGGCGAACTCAATCCCCATGACGTGTTGCGGCTGCGCGGACTGGAAGCCTTGACCGAGCACATCGTGCAGAAGGTTCAGGACGTCTACCGTCTGCAGGGCGTGAAGATCAACGACAAACACATCGAAGTCATCATTCGGCAGATGTTGCGCAAGGTGCAGGTCGTGGAGACGGGTGGATCGACCTACATGGTGGGCGATACGGTCGAACATGCACGGGCAATCGAAAAGAACCGCGAGTTGGCGGAGGATCAGCAGGTTCAGTTCGAGCGGGTGCTGCTCGGGATCGCGAAATCGTCCCTCAGTCGGGAGTCGTTTATTTCGGCGGCCTCGTTCCAGGAAACGACCAAGGTGCTGGTGGAAGCCACCATCCGTGACGACCGGGACGAATTGCGTGGCCTCAAGGAAAACGTCATTGTTGGGCGCCTGATTCCGGCCGGCACGGGGTTGGCGTATCACACGAAGCGTCGGCAAGCCGATGATCTGGCCTTGTCACTGGACGATCTTCAGGCAGCGGCGAACGAGGGAGAGGAAGTGGCACCCGAGGAAGTTCCGGCGGCGGAACTTCAAGCTGCGCCGGACGCGGAGCAGCCGGCGCCATTCGCCTGATCCGGTCGGAATTCCCGGTTTTTTGCTCGCTTTAGGCCGAGTGGTCGCCTAAAATATGGGCATGAGCGCCTCGACTACCCCTATTGCACCGCCGCGGGACCGTCGCGGACGGCCGTTGCACGACCTGCGGATCTCGGTGACCGACCGCTGCAATTTCCGCTGCACTTACTGCATGCCGAAGGAGGTCTTCAACTCCGATTACGTTTTCCTTGAGCGTTCCTGGTTGCTGACTTTCGAAGAAATCGAGCGTTTGGTTCGCGTGTTCGTCGACCTGGGCGTAGCCAAGTTGCGTCTGACTGGTGGCGAACCACTCCTTCGGCGGCACCTGGATAACCTGGTCGAACGTCTGGCCCAGATTCCGGAAATCGAAGATACTTGCCTGACGACCAACGGATCCCTGTTGACCGGTGAGGTGGCAGCGCGCTTGGCCGAGGCCGGGCTGGGTCGGATTACGATCAGCCTCGACGGGCTCGACAACGAAGTGTTTCAGCGCCTTTCCGATGTGCAGCGCCCGGTCGACGAAGTGTTGGCGGCCATCGACCATGCGTCCGCGGCAGGCTTGGGACCGGTCAAAATCAATATGGTGGTCAAGCGAGGCGCCAACGAAGACCAGATTCTTCCGATGGCGGAGCATTTCCGGGGCACAGGACATATCCTCCGTTTCATCGAGTACATGGATGTGGGCAATGCCAACGACTGGAAACTCGATGCGGTTGTGCCCGCCGAAGAAGTCCTTCAGGTGATTGACGGGCAATGGCCGATCGAGCCTGCGGAGCCGAATTACCCGGGAGAGGTCGCGCGGCGTTGGCGCTACCGGGACGGGCAGGGCGAGATCGGTGTGATCGCGTCTGTGACCCAGCCGTTCTGCGGTGGGTGCCACCGTGCACGCTTGAGCGCCGACGGCATGTTGTACACCTGCCTGTTCGCCTCAGACGGCCACGATTTGAAGAGCTTGCTGCGTTCGGGGGTTGACGATGCGGCGTTGAAGCGTGACCTGGTCCGCCTGTGGACGGATCGAGGGGATCAATACTCTGAGCTTCGCACTGAAGCGACGTCCAGGATTAAAAAAGTGGAGATGTCGTATATCGGCGGATGAGTCACTCGCCGAGGCGTGGCATCAATTCGACCAGGTTGCAGGGGCGGGTTCGGTAGTCCAGCTGTTTTTCGATCAGTTTTTCCCAGGCGTCCCGGCATGCACCCGGGGAACCCGGCAGGCAAAACACGTAGCGGCGGTTGGCCACGCCGGCCATGGCCCGGGACTGGAGCGTCGATGTTCCGATCACTTCGTACGAGAGCGAACGGAACATTTCTCCGAAACCGTCGATCTGTTTGTCCAGCAGGGGGGAAACCGCTTCCGGTGTCCCGTCTCGCCCGGTCACGCCGGTCCCCCCGGTGGTCAGGATCACCTGGATATCCGGCTCGACCAGCCAGGCCGAGACCTGGGCCCGGATCTGGTAGATGTCATCCGCGACAAGTTCGCGCGCCGCAAGCCGATGGCCGGATGCCTTGATCTTCTCGGCCAGCAGGTCGCCGGATTTGTCTTGGCTTTCGTCCCGGCTGTCGGAAACCGTCAGGACGGCAATACCGAGAGAGATAAATTCACGATTTGTCATGAGGGCGAATCTCTTGAGGAACGATGAACGGTGTTCGCGACATAGGGGGATAAAGATGCTTCACGTAAATTATGAGGCACGAACGGCCTCGTGACGGTATCGGTCTATATCCTCCTCTGTCATTTGCCCGGAATCAACCAAGCGGTAATGTTTCTCGTCAAGAATCGCGATCTCTTGCCCATCAGCACTAAATGAAAAAAGAGCGATGAGGTCATTCTCCATGAATTGTGCCGCGATAGGGCGACAGATCAGCTGGGGAAATTTTGAGGCACATAAGGCAAAGTCCTGTTCAATCTGAACAATCCCAATCTGATCGTTGCCGCCTTTTGCCTGTACCGGGAAAATATATTGGGCACCTTGCTTATCCGTGCCGACATAAATTTCATCTGTTTCTACTTGTCCCATATCGGGCACTGCGGTTCTCAGGTGGCTTTGGAGTGAGTAGCATACAACTCCTGAAAAGACGTCAAGGAGCCGGTTGTAGCGCAGTTTGGCGAGTAGTCCTTGTTCGTCACGAAGCGAGTACTGAGAAATGATCCCGGGGGTCGCGTCTGGAATCTTGATTTCAGCAAGGAGCGGGTTGGCATTAATGCGCGCTGCGTTTGCTAGGGAAAATTCATATTTCGCTTTTCCGACCGAGCGGATTACCCATTCTCGTCCTTCAGGGGCGGACTTTTGGATGGATTCCGGGAGATCGGCGCGATAGCGAAAGCTGTAGATAACATCCCCGATGTTTTTAGGCAGTTTAATCCTGAGTCTTTTTGCTGCTTTTTCCAGTTCTTCACGCTGAAAAGGCACTTTGTCCATTCCTGGCTTATGGTTTCTAGTGAAAATGTCCTCCAATAGTCTGGAGTACCGATTGCCGCCTTTTTTCATAGGGTGTCCGCAGTTTTTTCGGGCCACCGTAAAACAACGACTTCCTCTCGCATCTGTTGCCGGGTTGCGGTAGCGAGTCGGGTGCGGAACAAATCGATCCCAACCACTTGATACCCGAGGGATTGAGCAATTTCGGCCAACAATTGTCCAGTACGGATCATGACTTGCAGATATGACGCTTGATCGCCAACCACATAGCCGAGATAAGCCCCTGGCTTCAGAAAAGTGCGCAGTTCTGCCAAATGACGCGCCATGCCGCCAAAGTACAGCTTAGTGACTCGTCCGTACTGCCGCTCGAATCCAGAAGTTTTGCCCAGGGAGATTCTCCGCTTCTCGATTTCTTCTGCAAGCGCCTGAATTTCTGCATGATCCGCAATCCATTTGTCGTCATCGTTGCACTTGTATGCATTGCGCGTATTGGAACAGAGCAAGTTTTTTTTCAGATTCCTCAAATCTTCCTTGTTTCTAACAAAACCGAGCAAAACGCTTTCTAGCCTCGTTGTTCTTGTATAGTCCTTTTCGTTTGGATAAGGGGGAGAGGTAAAGACAGCACTGATGCTTCGAGGTGTCAGCAATTCGGCTACTTGCCGCGCGTCTGCATGGTGAACGATAGAGGAAGTGTTGTTCGTGTCGTCCCGACCCGCTCGATGCAAGTCATCCACCATTTTGCGAATCTCGACAAGCCAGTTTTCCACAACCTGTGCGTCGTGCTTTTTGATCCGCCGCACGCCCACCTCTGGGCCAAAATGCAGATTGCTGTTGGAATAGACCAAAGACTTGGCAAAGGCCAGCAATTCATGCTGCTTACAGGGAGAGTTCTTTGCTTTTTTTATCTGTTCCAGCAAAATCAAGCTTTTGCGTAAAGGTTCTGGACTAATTGAATTTTTCAGTAATAACGCGAATTGTTCTTTTTCAAGAGAACAGGGAGCAATTTCCGATTCAATGAGCTTTTCTGCTTTCTTGGCGATTTTGATGGCGTGATTCAACAAGTCGTCCGGACTTGCGGACCAGTTCACCTTGACCGAACATGCGAAGTGGGCCATCGGGTTGGCTTCGATGCCGATACTGGAAATGCCGCGAAGCTTTGCCTCGACTAGGGTGGTGCCAGTGCCGCAAAAAGGATCTAGGATAGTGTCTTTCTCGCCCAAGCCGAATCCGTGAATGTAATCGCGCACCAAATGGGCCGGGAACGAGAGCACAAATCGATACCAGTCGTGAAAATTTCTGTCCCGAACATCTAATCTATTGGCACGACCATTACTCTTGAGTGCTGGCACGGAGGGCATTTCCCCTGGAAACAGGCTGGGCTGCAGCCCGATTTCCTCCCTCGGTTTCAAGAAACCAGAAGGGCCGAGTGTCGTTAGGTTCATCTGAATGTGCTTGGCTGATTGTACATTCTATAGTGGGAAGCCCATACTGCATATGATGGTGCTGAAAATAAGAGGATTGACTTGCAACTACATGTTAAAACAAATTATCCTCTAATGTAGCCCGCCGTGATCCCAAAGACTCAGGATAGCATCGCGGTGCGAAGGATTCTGCCTAAACTTCTGGATGCCAATCCGGATGCAAATCCTGCTACGTTTCGCGTGCCATATACAAGTAGGTAAAGGGATCACGCCGCATAAATTGTTTCCGCAGAGCGAAGAATATCTTCCCGCCGTATATAGTTCCGGCTGTTTTCAATTGACCTCCATGTGACGAGATCAACTCGACGGCCCAGCATCGCGCTCAATTCATCCTGTATTTCCACGAAGTCCATGAGCGAGTGGCCGGCTTCAGGGGCGAATCTCACCAGTACATCAATATCGCTTTCAGGGTTGAAATCCTCACGCAACACGGAGCCGAACAACCCCAGTTCCGTGACCTGCCAGCGCTTGCAGAAGGCGGCAATTTGGTCCCGGGACGTGTTCATGCGCGATTTGATGATGTCGTCCGTCTTCATGAGCGTTTCCTTTGACTCGACATGGCTCCCATCATTATAAATAGTATGAAGGTCGCCCGAATCAGGCAGCAATCTGTCGGACTTCCTCGGCGGAGATGTGCCCCTGGTGCAGCATGCTGGCGGTCAGGATATCCATATCGGCTTGCAGCAATCGGCGGATGTCGCCCGCGTTCCGGACTCCGCCGGCCGCGGCCAGCCTGCAATCCGGCCGGATTGCCCGGATCTGCTCCAGGAGTCCAAGATCCGGCCCTTCCATGGAACCGACCCGGTGCAGGCACATGACGATGACACAGGCGGGCCAGGTGTCGGGTCGCGCCCAGATTTCGGTTCCACCGCGCAGGCCTTCCTGATCGAAGTCGAGCGACAGGATCGCGCGATCGTCCCGAGTCGGCCAGCTGCAGGCGAATTCAGTGCCAATGACCGGGCGGAGGTTGTCTGGAAAACTTCCGTCCGGATCTGGAGGTGGTCCGGCATCCACCCAGAATTCGATGGCCGGATGGCGGCGGCATAGTTCTACAATGAGCCGGCATTGGGCGGGTTTGCCCATGATGGCATCGAGATCCGCCAAATAGATAACCGGAAAGGGAGCAAATCGGAGCAGGTCATCGACCACCTGGGCAGGGTCTACGCTGCGCGTCAGGGCAGACTGGATCGGTTCGTAGAGCGCGCGCTCGCCTCCCGCGGCCTGTACGACCTTTCCTTGTCGGATGTCCAGGACGGGAATGATGCGACGCATTGAGAGATGAGAGTTTTTATTTTCGAATACGTTTGCGGAGGAGGATTCCAGGATGATTCGCCGCCGCCGGATCTGCTTCGGCAGGGGCGTGAGATGCTGCGTGCGGCGCTTGCAGACTTCTCGCGCTTACCGGATCCGGTGCAAGTTTATACCCTGATTGAGGAACGGTTCGCGTTCGATCTGCCCGGGCGAGTCCAGTGTCGGCACCCTGACGGCTCATGGCAGGACGCCTGGAAGAGTCTCGTGCGACACTGCGATGCGGTCTTGGTGATCGCCCCCGAGAGCGAGGGTGAACTCGAACGCTTGTGCGGGGAAGTGCTGGAGGAGGGTAGGAAGGGATTGAATTGTTCGCTTGAAGCGATTCGCCTGACCGCGGACAAGTGGAGGCTTAACCGTCACCTTCAGGCGGCAGGAATCCCGGCGGTGGAGACGCGCACGTGGAATCCATTGGAGCCGATCCCGGCCCAGGGCGTGATCAAGCCGCGTGACGGAGCCGGGTGCGAGGAGACGTTTGCGCTGGACGCACTGTCGATCCCACCGGTTTTGGATCCTCAAAACCAGTGGATATGGCAGCCTTGGGTCTCCGGCCAGCCAGCCAGCCTGAGTCTTCTGGCAGGGGAGAACGAGGTGGAAGTCCTGTCCTGCAATAGAATTCATTGCAAGAACCGGGAGGGGCGGCTGCATGTGCATGAACTTGAAACCGGAGGATTCAATGGGAATCTGCGTTTTGAAGAAGAAGCGCGAGCCTTGGCTTCCCGGATCGTGGCTACGGTGCCGGGCCTGCGGGGTTACGTGGGCGTGGACGTGATGTGGCGAGAGGAATCACTGACCGTGCTAGAGATTAATCCGCGCCTGACCTCGACGTACGCCGGATTGGCAATGCCGCTAGCTGAACGGATGCTCCAAGTGTTCGACTGCATGGAAATCGCGGCATGAGCGACGTGATCGGCTGGGATATCGGGGGCGCCCACGTCAAGGCGGTGCAAGTGGATGAGCGCGGGCGAGCCCTGAAGATCTGGCATCGGATGGTGCCGCTTTGGAAGGGCTTGGATTGCTTTGTGGAGACGGTCAGGGGAATACGGGAGGAAGCAGGCGGGCGTGGTCTGCGGCACGCAGTCACGATGACGGGGGAGCTGGCGGACATTTTTTCAACACGCGCGGAAGGGGTTCGCCGGATCGGCGAGTGCCTGTCGCGGGTCTTGTCCGGCGATGCTCTTTCTTATTTTTCGTCCAGCGCGGAATTCATCGAGGATCCGGCGCGACGATCACACTTGATCGGTTCCATGAACTGGGTCGCTTCGACGCGACTGGTCGCGCGCTTTGTCGAGCAGGGCGTTTTCGTGGACGTCGGAAGCACCACGACGGATCTGGTCCGGATTGCGGGAAACCAAGCAAGGATTACCGGGTTTTCCGATGCGGAGCGGCTAGCCTGCCAGGAACTCCTGTATACCGGCGTGACCCGGACGCCGCTGATGAGTCTGGCTGCCCGGGTGGATGTGGACGGGCATCCCTGCAACCTGATGGCGGAACATTTCGCGACGACCGCAGATGTGTACAACTTGTTGGGGCAATTGCCGGATGGCCTGTATCCTTTCGATACGGCCGATGGCGCAGGGTGCTCCAAGTTCGAATCAGCTCGTCGGGTCGCCCGGATGATCGGGCGGGACTGCGAAGAGGAAGATGGCTTGGACGAATGGATTCATTTGGCACAGACATTTTCTGACCTGCAACAGGAACGGATTTTGGAGAATTTTCAAGCGCATGTTTCTGCGGATTCTCCGGAAATCCTGATTGGTGCGGGCACCGGGCGGTTCCTGCTGCCACCACTTGCAGCACGTTGTGGGTTGAGGTATCAGGACATAGATGACCTGCTGGAATCCCGTTTTGCTGCGAAAGGGATCTTCACATTAGCGGATTGCCTCCCGGCCTATTCCGTTGCCGAGTTGTATCGGCTTGAGCATGCGTGTCGTTGAACTGCCGTGGCAGGCGGATCCGACGCGCCGCTTCAGCAGATTTGCCGACCGGCCTTGGGCAGTCTTGCTCGACAGTTGCCACGATCAGAGCGGGCAGGGCCGTTTTGACATTTTTGCCGCCGAACCCTACGCGACCTTCGAATCCACTGGTCGGCGAGCGGTTCTGACCCGGAGCGGCGAGCGGCAGGTCCTGTACGGGAATCCTTTTCGCCTGCTTTCCGAACTGTTGGGGCCGCAGGTGAAAGGCGACGCGGGCATCCCGTTCTGCGGCGGTGCGGTCGGCTATCTGTCCTACGAGTTGGGCCGGGCCTGCGTTGGTTTGACTGCCCCCCGGACCGACATGCCGGGTTATCCGGAACTGGCCGTGGGGTTTTACGACTGGTCGGTCGTCAGCGACCATCAGGAGCAGCGTTGCTACTTGGCGACGCACGAACGGTCGCCTGCGACCCGGCTCGTCTGGGAGGATCTGCACGCTCAATTACTTGACGAACCTCCTGTCCAGGAGCATTCATACCGCTTGTTGGCGCCGCTGAATTCGGACTTCACGCAAGAGGCCTATGCGGCGGCATTTCAAGCCGTCCGAGACTATATTGAGGCGGGGGACTGCTACCAGGTCAACTTAGCGCAACGTTTTTCAGCGCCCAGCGAGGGTCGGTTGTGGACAGCCTATCAGTACAGCCGGACGATTAATCCTGCCCCGTTTTCCGCTTACTTCAATCACCCGGAACTTGAAATCGCCAGTGCCTCTCCGGAACGATTTCTGGGAGTGATGGACGGGCAAGTCGAAACCTGCCCAATCAAGGGGACGGTCCGCCGGATTCCCGGGCAGGAGCAACAGCAGCGTGATGAATTGAAGGAAAGCGTAAAGGATCGGGCCGAGAATCTCATGATCGTGGACCTGTTACGCAACGACCTGAGCAAGAACTGCGCCTCGGGAACGGTCAAGGTGCCGGATCTGTTCAAGGTCGAGAGTTTTGCCACGGTGCACCATTTAATTAGCACGGTAACGGGGGAGTTGCGCGAGAGTCGGACGGCGCTGGATCTTCTTGAAGGATGTTTTCCCGGAGGCTCGATTACCGGAGCCCCGAAGCGCCGAGCGATGGAAATCATCGAGGAACTGGAGCCGAAGCCAAGGGGCGTGTATTGCGGCAGCCTCGCGTATGTCGGATTCGACGGAAATATGGACAGCAACATCGCGATCCGCACGATGGTGCAGGCGGCGGGAGAGACGAGCCTACATGCGGGCGGCGGACTGACGCATGGCTCGCAAATGGAAGCGGAATATCAGGAATGTCTGGACAAGGCCGCGGCCATGCGGGAGGCTTTGGAAAGATACAGGGCGTGAATGGGATGTGATAGGGGGGCGACAAAAGGAAAATCTGTGTAGAATAGGAAGGCCCAATTGATGCGTGTCAATCTGCGAGGAGGGCTTTATGCGCCTAAGAAATCTCCTGATTTCATCCTGTCTCTTTCCAGTTTTGGCTGCCGGTGGCAGCATTTCGGCATTGGCCGCGGAGGAAGAAACAGAGAAAATCACTGTTGTCGGTACTCGGAGCCATGAACGGTCGGCAGCCGATCTGGCGGTTCCGGTGGATACGCTTGACTCCACTTCGCTGCTTCGACAAGGCGCATCGCGGATGGAGGACATGCTGTCCCGGATCGCACCGTCGTTCACCGTGGGCTTGGAGCCGCTCAGTGATGCGGCGACCTTGGTGCGGCCTGCCAACATGCGCGGCCTTCCGCCGGATTCGACACTGGTCTTGGTCAACGGCAAACGCCGTCACCGGTCTTCGGTTATCACGTTCCTAGGGAACGGCCTGAACGACGGGGCACATGGGGCCGATCTTTCCGCCATTCCCGCCATTGCCCTCGACCGGGTGGAGGTCCTGCGCGACAACGCAGGGGCGCAGTACGGTTCTGACGCGGTTGCCGGAATCATCAACTTCGTACTGAAAGAGGATTCCGAAGGGGGAAGCCTGGACGTTCGCTGGGGCCAGTACTACCAAGGGGACGGTGAGAACATTACGGTGTCCGGCAATGTCGGCCTGCCGCTGACGGAAAACGGGTTTTTGAACCTCAGCGCGGAATACAACGAGGCCGATCCGACCATTCGAGGCACGCACAGCGATCGGTCGAACTATTTGGTCAATGCAGGCAATGTGAACGTGAAGGACCCGCCGATAGTGTGGGGCGCGCCGGATATCGCAGACAATTACAAACTGTTTGCGAATGCCGCCATCGCTCTGGGCGATCTGCACGAGGTCTATGCGTTCGGCAACTACGCCGAGCGGACCGTGGATGGCGGGTTTTATTTCCGTAGCCCGCGGCGGCGCGGCGGGATTTTCGCGGGCGATCGGGACAAAAGTATTGCGAACCGGGAAGAACAGCAACCCTCCATCGTGATCGACCAGATGCCTTGGCTGGAAAGCACCACCCCCTTTGATTGCTCGCTGAGTGTGGAGCAATCGGCCAGGGGAGAGGGGACAGAGTTGGATGCGATTGCAGCGGATCCGCGGTGCTACGCCTTCAACCTCAGATTCCCGGGCGGCTTCACGCCGCAGTTCGGCGGAGATATCGAGGACTCGAGCATCGCGCTCGGCCTTCGCGGGGAATTGGCGGAAGACTTCACCTACGACATCAGTTACGTGTATGGCCGACACGAAGTCGATCATTTCATCTATAACACGATCAATCCGCAGTTGGCGGCGCTGGAAAACGATATTCCGACCTCGTACAACCCGGGCGGATACGTTGAGACCGATCAGACGTTCAATCTCGACTTCACGACGCAATTCGACGTCGATGCTTTCTATTCTTCCTTGCATGTCGGGTTCGGCGTGGAATGGCGCGAGGAGGAGTTCGAAACAAAACGCGGCGATCTTAATTCCTGGTTCATTGATTACTACACCACTGACTTGAACGGGGACGGTACAGCTGACGATCCGGGTGAATTTGAAGAGCCGGCAAACCTGGCGTCAATGAACTGCCAGGAGTATCAGGAATACAGCTCCCGAGAAGACCTGACGGCGAAATATCCGTCTTTAGGGGTCGGCTCCAACGGCTTTACCGGATTCCCGCCTTGCGCGGAAGGCAAGGAGGACCGTTCCAGCATCGCGGCCTACATCGACTTCGAGGCGGACGTAACGGAAGATGTATTGATGGGTCTGGCACTCCGTCATGAGGACCCGGAAGACTTCGACTCGACCCTGGACGGCAAGTTCTCTGCCCGGTTCCAAGCAACGGACACGCTTGCTCTGCGGGGGTCGGTCGGCACCGGCTTCCGGGTGCCGACGGTCGGTCAGGCGAACGTGCAGAACGTGACGACGGGCATTACGGATGGACAGCTGATTGATCAACTCACACTGCCTCCGTCGCATGCACTGCTGCAGGGGATTGCCCAGCCGCTGGATGCGGAGGAGTCCACCAGTTTCGGGCTGGGCGCGGTCTTCAATGTCGGCGGCTTTGACCTGACCATCGACTACTATCACATCGAAGTGGACGATCGAATTGGAGCCACCTCCAAGGAGCCTATTGATTGCTTGCTGATGAGGAAAGTTGGTGCAACAGGGGATTGCGTCTCGCTTTCCGCAAGTCAGTCCGTAACGTTGTCGAGTGGTGAGTTCAGCGGCAAGAGTCGCAACTTCGGGCATATCCTGAGGATGAAAGGCGATGATAGCATCGGCACAATTAATGACGATGATGAGCTCGTACTTACACTTGATGGTAGTAGCCAACCACAGGCATCGGTGGTTGAACTGATGCAGAAAGCACTGCAGGCGAGAGAAGAGTTGCGCCCTGCGGTGCCGGCCATCGACGCCATCGGCGAGGCGAAATACTTCGCCAACGACTTCGACACGACCACCGAAGGGATCGACATCGTGGCGACCTATCCAATGGAATTCCTGGACGGGCTGACCACGCTGACACTCGCGGCGAACTGGAACCGGACGGAAGTCGACGAGTTCAACCCCCGGACCATCGATGCCAAGAAGAAGCACATCATCGAAGAGGGGCGGCCGAAAATCCGCTGGACCTTTACGGCCGATCACGAGTCCGGCCCGTGGCAGATTCTGGGCCGTATACGGTACTACGGGGCCCATGTGGATTACGCGGGGGCAGGTTTGGATCCCGACATGATGCAGGCCGAGGCCCGCACACTCGTGGACTTTGAGGCGGCTTACAGTTTCACGGACAACTTTGCGGTGGCTTTCGGCGCGGAGAATCTGTTCGACAACGAGCCGACACGACACAGGTATCAAAATTTCTACGGGAATCTTTACCCCGAATCCACGCCGTTCGATTACAACGGGGGATTCTATTACGCTAAGGCTATGGTGAACTTCTAAGTTTTTCGGGTCAAGGCTTTAGAGCAGAATTGATTGACGGACGGGCGCAACCATCAGGTTGCGCCCGATTCTTTTGTGTGCGGCGAGAAGGGCCGAATGGAGGCAGCGCGGCTTGGTATATAGTGAGAATCTGAACTTTTTTCTAGGGAGGCTCAGCATGTTGCTTAGAAAAAACGTCTTGACCCTTTCTTGTTGTTTGGCTATCGTCACTGGTGGCGGCACCTTGGCGTTGGCTGCCGAGGAAGACGTCGAAGAAATCTCGGTCGTCGGCTCGCGAAGCCACGAGCGATCAGCCTCCGATCTGGCGGTTCCGGTGGATGTGCTGGATTCCAGCGAATTAACCCGGCAGGGGGACTCCCGGATGGACTCCATGCTGTCCAGGATCGTGCCGTCTATGAATGTCAGTCAGGAGCCGATCAGCGACGCGGCGACGCTGGTGCGCCCGGCGCAGATGCGCGGCCTGTCGCCGGATTCGACCTTGGTGCTGGTGAACGGCAAGCGCCGTCACCGTTCTTCAATTATCTCGTTCCTGGTGGCGGGAGGCTCGGAAGGCGCGCACGCCCCGGATCTTTCCGCAATCCCGGCCATCGCCCTTGATCGGGTTGAGGTGCTTCGCGATGGCGCGGCAGCTCAGTATGGATCCGACGCGGTGGCGGGAATTTTGAACTTCGTGCTGAAGGAGGAATCCGAAGGGGGAAGGTTGGAAGCCCGTTGGGGCCAGTACTACCAGGGCGATGGCGAGAACTTCACCGTATCGGGCAACATTGGCCTGCCGCTGACGGAAAACGGCTTTCTGAATATCAGCGGCGAATACAACGAGGCGGACCCGACCAGCCGAAGCGTGCAGAGATCTGATGCCCAAGGGCTCATTGATGCTGGCAACACGCATGTACGAACGCCAGCAGCACAGATCTGGGGCGCGCCGGAGATCGACGACAACTACAAGCTCTTCGCGAATGCCGGCATCGAATTGGGTGATTCCCATGAAGTCTACGCTTTTGGCAGTTACGCGGAGCGGACCGTCGAGGGTGGGTTTTACTACCGTAATCCGCACAAGCGAGGCGGAGTCTTCGTGGATGGCGATGAAAACCCCTTGGTGATTGACCACAACCCGACAGATAACGATCAGCAAGAGGGAATGTGCCCCGAACTCGGTAAGACCGACAGCGGCGTGGATGCGGACGATTTGGCTGCGATAGAGGCCGCCTCGAACTGCTACGCTTTCAACCTTCGCTTCCCGGGCGGCTTCACGCCGCAATTCGGGGGAGACATCGAGGACGAAAGCATTGCGCTGGGTTTCCGTGGCGAGTTGACCGACGATTTCACCTACGATCTCAGTGCCGTGTACGGCCGCCATGAAGTCGACTTTTTCATGAAGAACACCATCAACCCGCAGTTGGCGTCGCAAGAAAACAACATTCCAACCTCATACAACCCGGGCGGTTACGTTGAGGAGGACGTGACCGTCAACCTTGATTTCACTAAGGAGTTCGACATTGACTTTTTCCATTCTCCCCTGAGCGTGGGGTTTGGCTTTGAATGGCGCGAAGAGGAATACGAAATCAAACCCGGTGGGGTGAATTCCTGGCTAATCGATTACGTCTACAACAACGGCACGGACTTCGACGAGTCAACCGCGAATCCGCTGGAGCTTAGTTGCGAAGAATACACAGAATTTCTTGCGAAAATTGAAGAGGGAACGGATCCCGAAAAACTTCGAGCCCGATATTCGTACTTGGGCATTGGCTCAAACGGATTTCCGGGTTTCCGGCCGGACCCGTGCGTCGAAAACAAGAACGATCGTTCCACCGTGGCAACTTATGTGGATTTCGAGGCGGATGTGAAGGAGAACATGCTGATGGGTCTAGCCTGGATTTCTCACCAGAGAGTAGAGGGAACCGGGAACTTCTGTTAAAATC
>CAZRSJ010000023.1:0-25571 GCA_964602805.1 uncultured Chromatiales bacterium
TTTTAACAGAAGTTCCCGGTTCCCTCTACTCTCTGGTGAGAAATCCAGGCTAGAACTTGTCAGAACGGATGGTCAGAAATTTTTTGAACAAGTCAGCCACACAGATTATTGCGAAAACCCTTATATGCATACCCCGGTCCTCGGGCACATTGATCCCCAAGAATTTGTTGATGCCTGGTTGGGAAATCCCCCGGGAAATTGGCATTTAATTAGCTATGCTCTGGAGGGACGATACTTCTCAGATGACGGTGTCCATAGAGAAGAACTTACCATCGAAAGCTCTTGGATCAATCGAGTTCTTGAGATTCTGAAATCCGAGGCCGACTCGTCTGAAGGATTTCGAGGTTTGCAGATTCGTTTGGCAATACAAAAATTACTTGAAAAAAGTGAAGCGGGTATAAGATGATAGCTGGCGAGAGCCGGATACTAATGTTGATGAAGAACGTGCAGTAATCAGCAAAGAAGGAGATTCAATCCAACTTACGACTTCTTGGTGTTCACATGGAAAGCCACGCTAGTAAACTGAGATGTTAGGAGTTAAAAATCATGGGAGCGACATCATGAACATATTATCTGTTGCACAGGCAAGTGAGCTGACAGAAAAAAGTTCAGCAAACCCTCAAGCTACTACGTTTTGTGATGGCACGTGGTTGTGTGAGCCGCTTTTTTTGACGGAAGTATTGTTATTGTTGTTGGTTTTGTTGGCGGCACCCTGCTATGCGATCTATATCTCAAACTCCGAAAAATCCGAAAAACTCACAAGTCTAAATCTTCCAAAGGGCTCAGTACGTGCAATGCTAGCTTTGCTGATCGTTGCTTCTTTCGTTAATGTTCTTGTATTCGGAGCCAATGTAATGGGGGAGAATTTTGAGCAAGTAGTTACAGCCTTCGGAACTCTTGCTGGTGCTGTGACTGGCTTCTATTTCGCAGGGAAGGGTTCAGATCAGAGCCCGCCACAGCCTGGTGACACTGACATACCAAATCAAACGAAAGCTTCCTCCGAAAAGGAAGGATCTACAACGCCTAGCGGCTGAAATAAGAGGTGGAGTGTTGATAATAGTTTTGTCTGGATGTGGGAGAAACTTAGGCTGGACGCGGGGACGAGTCTGGAAAGGATTTTGTGTGCAGAACCTGTTCGAGAAACACTTCTACCATTAAGAGAGTCTTCAGAGGGGATCCATGCAGACCGATATGCACTTTTATGGAACCTATGTTCTTGCCCGTGCGGCAGGCCTTCTTCCGGCTCATGCAAAAACTCTTGCTTATGCCGCACAATTCGTGGATGACTCCACCCAGCAAGACAGTGAGCCTCATCCAGATAAAGGGTTGCTCTACGGAATTGCTACTGCCCATCATGATAGTCAATGTGTGCTTAACCGGTTAGTTGAGGCTGATGAACAACGGCGAGTCTGGGTTCCTTTCCATTTTTTGCCCGGTGGTGACGGGGAGTCCCTAGGGGAGAAACTGCTCTGCGTCAAAAACAGTCAGATTGCCCGAGAGATGGTCGGACACCACATCAAGAAAGCTCTGGACCAGCCTTTTGGATTTGAACTTATGGGGATTGCCGCCCACGTTTACATGGACACTTTCTCTCATTATGGCTTTTCAGGAATCAGTTCAGAATACAATAAGGTGGACGAAGACTCCTTTGAATTGATTGAGGTAAAGAACGAGGAGATGGAACGATATCTTCTTGACAAGAAAGGCGTTTTCATCAACAAGTATGGTTTGCGTTCTTTTACGAGTTCGTTAATTGAAAAGGGTACCGGTGCGCTAGGGCATGGCGCTGTGGCGACCTACCCGGATCGTCCGTTTCTTCACTGGCGAGTGACATTCGAAAAGAAACGTTCCAAAAACGGAACCCTATCCGACCGCGACAATCCAAAGACTTATTTGGAGGGATGCGAAGAACTTCATCAGTACTTGTCTTCGTTTGCCCATCAGTATTATGTGGACAACCCAGTGGTTCAGCAACCGTTTTCCTCATTCAGGGAAAAGGTGAATGAAATTCTTCGGTTTGAGGGGAGAAAAGAGGATAGAATCCAACAATGGCGGTCGGCGATCGAACGAGGAGCCATCTACCCTCCAGAGCCGGACGAAGAGAGGATTGCCTACTCTTTTGAAGAGTGGGAAAACGAAAAAAGCCAATTCTCAAAATATCCCTCCTCAAAAGAGGCTATAGGATCTCATATCTATCGATTTCACCAAGCCGCAGCACTCCATCGTTATTACGTGCTGAAGGAGTTATTGCCCGCGCACGGCATTGCTGTTTATTAGAAAGGAAATGTTTGGTGGATAAGCCCGTCAAATCCAAGGCTTCTGAGGGGGAACGACTGCTTGAAGAAGCGGTGATGGATGTGTTGCTCAAGGCTAAACAAAATGGCGAAGCCAGCGTTGGGGCAACTGAAATCGCACGGCGAGCAGGAATTTCAGAAGGGTCATCTCCCGCATTTTCCGGTGTATTCGTTAGTGGTGCGCTCGGAAAACTGTATCAGGCTGGTAAAGTCGAACCGGATAGGCGGGGTAGAACTAAGTGGCGACTTGCTGACTAACTCTTGATCCCAAATTCCTTCTCAAAAGCCAATCACTAAGCAAAGAAAAACACCATATGCTAAAGTAATATCTACACTTTCTGGCGGATTGATTTAACAACGGAATCGCCCACATGAGGAAATTCTGGGTCAAGACCGCCAAAAAAATCCCGAGATACTTAAAAACCCGGTTCCTGCCGTTCCTCGAATGGCTGCCGGAACTGCGTTCTTCTTCCGTCATGAAGGCGGACCTCATCGCCGGCACCACCGTTGCCCTGGTGATCGTCCCGCAATCCATGGCTTACGCCCAGTTGGCGGGCTTGCCGACTTATTACGGCTTGTATGCCTCGTTTTTGCCGGTAATCGTCGCAGCGGTATTCGGGTCGTCCCGACAGTTGGCGACCGGCCCGGTAGCCGTGATTTCGCTGCTAACCGCATCGGCCCTGGAGCCGATCGCGTCGGCCGGGTCGGAAGGCTATATCGCCTACGCGATCATGCTCGCACTGATGGTTGGCGTGTTCCAGATTGCCCTCGGGCTTCTGCGCTTGGGGGTGCTGGTAGACTTCCTGTCGCATCCGGTGGTCTTAGGCTTCACCAATGCCGCGGCCCTGATCATCGCCACGTCCCAGATGGGAAAATTGCTGGGGGTGGTTTCCGAGAAGAGCGAACACCACTACGAGACGGTCTGGAATATCGTTGTGGCAGCTTCCGAAGCCACGCACTGGCCGACAGTCGCCATGAGTGTTGCGGCCATCGGCCTGATGTATTTTCTGCCGAAGTTCTGGCGGAAAGTTCCCGCCATTCTGGTTGCGGCAGTTCTGACCACGGCAGTTTCGTGGTTGATCGGTTTTAAAGAGAATTTTGGCGGGGCCATTGTCGGCGCGATTCCGGAAGGCCTGCCGGATCTTGTCCTGCCGACCGTTGATTTTGGCTATTTGCTGGATCTGGCGGGCGTCGCAATCGCCATCTCGCTGATCGGCTTCATGGAAGCTTTTTCCGTGGCCAAATCCATGTCGATGAGAAAGACCCGCCAGCACCTGGATGCCAACCAGGAACTGCTAGGCCAGGGTCTGGGCAATTTGGCAGCCAGCTTCTTCCAGGGCTATGCGGTTTCCGGCTCATTCTCCCGCTCCGCGGTGAATCTGACCGCCGGGGCAGTCACCGGCTTCTCTTCTGTTGTGACCGGCCTTCTCGTGGCCGCGACCCTGCTGTTCTTGACCCCGATTCTGTACCACATGCCGCAGGCCATGCTGGCCTCGGTCATCATCATTGCCGTAGCGGGCTTGATCCGGGTCAAGCCGGTCATCGACGCCTGGAAGGTCCAGAAGCATGACGCGGTCGTGGCAGTCATCACATTCGTGTTGACTCTGGCATTTGCGCCGCATCTGGAGAACGGAATCATCATCGGAGTGCTTTTGGCACTCGGGTTGTTCGTGTACCGCATCATGCGCCCAAATATCAGCCTGATTTCGCGCGACAGCACAGGCAAATTCGCCGATGCTCGGCGGCGGATCCTTGAGACTTGCTGCAGCATCTCGATGCTGCGCTTCGACGGGCCGCTGTTCTTCGCCAACACAGGTTATTTCAGTGACCAGGTCCTGCGGGCCGCTGCTTCGACCGAGGGCTTGCGCTACATCATCGTGGATGCGAGCAGCATCACGGAGATCGACTCGACCGGGGAGCATATGCTGCACAGCCTCGCGCGGGAGTTGGTGGATTCCGAAATCACTTTCATCGTGACTCGCGCCAAGCCGGAGATTATGGAGATCTTCGAGCGCACGGGGTTTGCTAGCCCGGAGTGGAGCGAGTATTTCACGGCAACCCGGGAAGAGGCAATGGAATATGCGATGAAGCAGATGAGGATCTGCGGAGACAAACCTTGTGGCTGTACGCGGGATAAGTGCCCGATGATGACAAAGCCCAAGCCCGGGACGATATAACTGTCGAAATCGTGGCTCACAACCTATTTTTAGGCATCCATTCGGACAGTTTGGGGAAGGGCGCGGTGTATAATGGACGCCAGACGAGCGATTCTTCGCACATATCTTTCTGGGACCTCATAAACGTCATGCACGGACGCGGATATCTTCTTGCGGCTTCTCTCGTATTGGGATTAACTCCCGCTCTCGCAACTGCTGACGAAGCAGCAATCGAACGCGGGCGCACTTTGGCAGGGACCTGCCTCGGATGTCACGGTGTCCCCAGCTATACCAATGTCTATCCGACCTACCATGTGCCGAAACTAGGTGGCCAGCATGCGGAGTACATCGTCGCAGCCCTGAAAGCCTATCAGTCCGGTGAGCGCAAACATCCGACCATGCGAGCGCATTCGGTCAGGCTTTCGGAAGAGCAGATCCGAGACATTGCGACCTACTTCTCTTCCCTCAAATGAACCACCCATCCCGTTCTTTCCTGATTTCAGTTGCGATCGCGCTGGGCGTCGGGCTTTCAGGCCCCGTGCTGGCGGGCGATCCGGTGGCAGGTAAGGAGAAGTCTGTGACCTGCCAGGCCTGTCATGGCACGGACGGTAACAGCCCGATCCCGACATTCCCGGTCATTGCCGGACAGCATAAGGATTACCTGGTGTACAGCATGCTGAGTTACAAGACCGGCGAGCGTACCAATCCGATTATGGTCGCCATTGTGCAACCGCTGTCGGAAGAAGATATTGAAGATCTGGCTGCGTATTACGCGTCCCAGGAAGGCCTGTACCAGATTGACGCGGGTCTGGGATCAGGAACCCCCTGAATCAAGCGGTTTTCTCGCTTTCTTCCGGCGTCAACGGTCGGATCGTCAAGGCATGCAGTGATCCGTCCGCGATTTGTTCCCGGACGGTGGCGTAGACCAACTGGTGGCGTTTGACGGGCATCAGGCCCTCGAACGCATTACTGACTACCGTTGCTTCAAACTTCCCTTCGCCGCCGCTGACGGTCACATCGGCATCGGGGATGCCGGCCTGGATCAGGTTTTCGATCTGCTGTACGTCCACGAGATGCTCTCCGAAAAGGCACGCATTGTACTTGTATGATACAGAGCAGCCATGATTTCACACATAAGCTAGACGCTTTCGCTCCCTTGGCATACGCTAAAATGCCCGCACCAGAATTGAGGAATTCTCATCGAGGCTCCCTGTCTAAGGTATAGCCCGAGGAATTCACGCAAAGAACGGATTCGACATGATTTTCAGGCAACTCTTCGAACCGGAATCGTTCACCTACACCTATCTGCTCGGTTGCCCGCAGACCGGCGAGACCGTGCTCATCGACCCGGTGCTGGAGACGGCGAACCGCGACCTCGAAGTCCTTCACGAAATGGGCCTGAAACTCACCTATACCCTGGAGACGCACGTCCACGCCGACCACGTGAGCGGGGCTTTCAAGCTCAAGGCGATCGCCGACTGCAAGATCGCCGGCGCCGCGATGGACGATCTGTCATGCCGGGACATCGGCGTCCGCGAGGGCGAAGCATTCCGCGTCGGAACCTTGGAGATTCATCCGCTGTTCACGCCGGGGCATACCGACACCCATCACGCCTTCCTGTTCCACTCCCCGAGCGGCGACTGGCTGTTCACCGGCGATGCGCTGCTGATCGACGCCTGCGGGCGGACCGACTTCCAGATGGGGGACGCCGGCATGCTGTACCGCTCGATCCACGACAAGTTCTTCTCCCGCCCGAATGACACCCTGGTCTATCCGGCGCACGACTACGAGGGACGTTTCGTATCCACGGTCGGCCAGGAGAAAGCGCGCAACCCCCGCCTCAAGGACAACCGGAGCGAGGAGGACTTCGTGAAGCTGATGGGCGAACTGGACCTGCCGTACCCGAAGAAGATCGATTTCTCGGTCCCGGCCAACGAACTGTGCGGGCGCTGCCCCGACGACCTGCCGCCGGGAGTCCAGGCCCTGTGCAACGTGCACGACCAGGGTTGAGCCTGGCCTACCAGCGGGATTTGTTCCAGAGTTGAGGGTTGGCCCAGAAGCGGCTGTTCAGCCAATTCGGCGTTTTCTTGTAGGTCTTCAGGCTGAAGTGGTTCAGCCCCCAGGGCTGTCCGCCGATCTCGAAAACCTCCATGCAGCGCAGCCCCAGCGCGCCCATCCGCCGGGTCTGCTTCATCGAATCGCCGGGGTGCAGGACGTACAGCTCCAGGGACAGGAAGTCGCGCAGATGGGCGATGACCGCATCCAACTGATTCTCTTCCACCCACGGGGTCAGGATCAGTCCACAGGTGCGGCGCGATTCCGGGCGCGGCGCCGCCAAGGCCTCGGCGCTCGACAGTGTCGTGGCGATCCATTCCGGCGCGGGGGAGGGCGGCCGGTCCGCGATCAGCAGAATGTCCTGGTCCGGCAGGGTTTCCCGGATCTTTTCCAGGAGAGTGTCTGAAGTGATCGCTTCCGATTCAGAGGGCATCGAGGGCTTGGGTCAAGGCCGGGCCGACCATCTTGCCACGCCAGCCTTGAAGCAGGACCGGATCCGGGTTCTGCCGCACGAGGTCCTCCAGCATGGCGCGGGGCGCGAGCAGTTCCGGCGAGACCTCGATTTCCTCGGCGACCTTGCGGGCAACGCCGGCCAGGATCCGGATTTTCCTGCGCATTTCCATGCGTTCGTTCCGGTTCATGAGCTTCCGCTGGATGGGGGGGCAGCGATGGGCTTCCTGAAGCGTCTTCCACAGTCTTTCGTGTAGCTTCCATGGGACCCTGCCGGCCACAATCTGTTCGAAATCCTCCCGGTCCTCGGGAGTCGCACAGGCGAGAGCCACCAGGATTTCGTCCGAGGCAACCCGCCCCCGAGCCTGGTCCTGGCGCCGGGCGACCAGTTCGCGCCAACGCGCCAGCCCTTGCAGCACGTGCAGCCGGTCGTTGGGGATTTCGTTGTTGGGGATCTTGACTCGTTTCCACACATGGCTTGAATTGGGGACCAGGACGGTAGGGGCCAGGTTTCGTTTCAGCTCTTCCTGGAGCCAGGCCATTCGGCCCTTGGCTTCCAGATCTTCCGACAGTTGCTGGTAGATGGGGCCGAGATACACGACGTCGTGCAGTGCGTACTGGAGTTGGGCGGGCTTGAGCGGTCTGCGGTCCCACCAACTGCGCACTTGGGATTTGTCCAGCGCGATTCCCAGCGTTTCCTCCACCATGGCAGCATAACTGACCTGGAAGTCGCGCCCGAGCAGGGCCCAGGCGATTTGGGTGTCGAACAGGTTTTCAGGAATCAGGTCGAAATCATGGTACATGATCTCGACATCTTGAAGACAGGCGTGCAGGACGCTGACTCTTTCGGGTTTTCGCAACAACTCGATGAAGCCGGACAGGTCGAGCCCGGCTTGCGCATCGATCAGGGCATGCTGAGTGCCGTCCGAAACCTGCATCAAGCAGAGTTTCGGGTAGTAGGTATTGATGCGCAGGAACTCCGTGTCCAGCGCAAGCCACGGCGCTTCCTTGATGGAATCAAGGAATTTCAAAAGGGTGTCCTGCCGGGCGACCCATGTCCAACTCGGTACCAACATCCTCCCCATAAGTGGAACAGTATAATGCGCCCAACTGAGAAATTATTCCCGATCCTAAAAAAATGCCTATTTTTCAGGCCTTTTTACTGTTTTTCCTGCTCGTTGGCGTAAGCATTCCGGGACAAGTGCAGGCACAGGACCCGGCCACGGATAACCCGGCTCAAGCGACATCGAATGATGTGCCGGTATCAACTGGAGAGAGGCTTTCACCTGAGCCGTCTATTCCGCCGCAAGAAGAGCCCCTTGCATCTCCCTCCGATTCCCTGAGCCTGTATTCCCCGGACATCCTGGTCGATATGCCGTATGTCTATCCTTTGCTGCGGATGCGCTTGACCCCGGAAATGAGGCAGGGGGCGCCATGAAGTTCCGCTGGAACTCCCGCCTCGCCAGCCATCTGGCCGCCGTCATCATCGTGATTACGCTGCTGCTGCTCGGATGGCGGATGAGCCCGAATGTCACCTGGTTCCCGGACCTGGAAACGGAGCCCTTGTTCGAGCCCGAGGAGTTGCCCTCGCTTCGGGACGTGATCGACCAGCCGGAAGAGGAAAGCGGAGTAAAACCCGTGCCGGCCGCCCCCCAAGAGGAAGAACCGGATGTCCCGTCCGAGCCTGTGCAGGCAGTGGAGGCAGAGGCCCCGCAGCCGGAGGTGGTTCCGGAACCGCCCCAGCCTCAACTTCGCGACCTGGAAGCGGAAAGGCTCTACGAATCGTGGAGCCGGGCCCGACAATTACTGCGACAGCGGGATCTGGCGGGCGCCGAACAGGCCTACTTGGAGTTGACGAACCGCTGGCCGAAACACCCGGATTTGGTTGGTGAGCTTGGCAACGTTTACATCCTGCTGGGGGAGAAGAACTCGGCCCGGACCGCGTTCCGACGAGCCCAGAAACTGCTGGAGCCGATGGGTCCGTCGCTGCAGTTGGAAGCGGTGACGCGCTGGCTGGAACGCCACCGGTAACGGGAAGGCGTCCCTGGCCTTGGGCTCAGGTCAGCTCGGGCTCTCCCGCCGGAAGTTTCTTCAGCAGGAAGTACAAGATCGGCCAGACCACCATGCTGGCTGGCAGGCTGGCCCAGAAGATCAGGCCGGGGTTGACGTTGGAGAGAAAGATCGAGAGCAGGTGAAGGTAGCCCAGGTGCAGTGCCAGCAGCAGGCCGAGCGGGAGGCTGGTCTCCACGAAGCCGGAGAAATGCAGCGTCCGGTAGAACCGGGTGCATAGATACGCGATGATGGAATAGCTGACGATGTGAATGCCGACCCAGTTGCCGGCGATGAGGTCGCTGGCCAGGCCCGCGACCCAGACCATTCCGAAACCGGCTTTCCCAGGCTGGGAGATGATCCAGAAGATTACCACCATTGCGATCCAGTGTGGCTGCCATGGCGCGAGCCATTCCGGCAGCGGCCAGGCTGACAGGGCGGCCGCCGCGATCAGGCTCAGGGCCTGGTAGAGCCGCCATTGTTCAATCCGCATCGGCAATTTCCCCGGGATTCTCCCGGTTCCAGACCAGCAGGACTTCCCGGTTCCGGTGCAATTGCGCCCCGGCCTGGACGTCCGCCTCCAGGAAATCCCGGCCGGGCTGGGCGGTGATCTGCGTGACCTTTCCGACCAAGTGTTGCTCGGGGTAGGTGTCGTCGAGGCCCGAGGTCAGCAGGATGTCGCCGGACTGGAGGTCGTTGTGGCGCGGGACGAATTTGAGGGTCAGCCCCTGTCCGTTTCCGTGCGCCAGGTAGCGGTCGTCGGTCCGCGCGTTGCGCACCATCAGGGCGTGGCTGACGTCGGTGATCAGCAGGACAGTGGACTGGAACAGGCTGGTGTTGGAGATCTGGCCGACGACGCCGCGCTCGTCCAATACCGGCTGGCCCACGTAGGTGCCGTTTCGGGTGCCGCGATTGATGGTGATGGTCTGGCGGAATGCGTTCGTGTTGCTCTTCGTGACGACCGCAACCAGTGCCTGTTTCGAATGCTCTTGCACGTCCAGTTGCGCGAGGGCTCGCAGGCGGCGGTTCTCGTCGCGCAGCGCTTCGAGGGTCCGCGACGAGAAGACATTCTCCAGCAATTGCTGACGGAGTTTCCGGTTCTCTTCGGCCAGCGTCTCGATGCCTTGATAGTGGGTGTAGACCGAATCGATAAGCTGCTGGGGCAGGCTCGCGGCAACCAGGATCGGCTGGACGATCAGGTTGAGCAGGGGGGTGGCACGGTCGACCACCGCATAGCGGTAGTCGACGCTAATCAATGCGATTGCCAGGATCAGGCTGCCGGTCAGTTTACGCCAAAGCATACGGGGTCTGACTCAGGAAAGGCGTAGCCGTTCCAACGGATTGCAGCCGGTTACCCGAAAAAGGCTTGCGAATCCTGCTGAAGTTCGATGTTTTCCTCCAGGACCTTGCCGCCGCCGCGTGCGACGCAGTACAAGGGTTCGTTGGCGATGATGACGGAGACCTTGATTTCCTGCATCAGCAATTCGTCGATGCCCCGCAGCATGGCTCCGCCACCGGTGACGACGATGCCGCGCGCCATGATGTCCGAAGCCAGGTCCGGCGGGGTCTGCTCCAGAACCGAACGAACCTTGTTCAGGACGATTTGCAGCGGTTCCTGAAGGGCGTCGTTGATCTCGTTGCTGTTGATGGTGATGCTGCGCGGCGTGCCGTCGGACAGGTCGCGGCCTCGCACTTCCATTTCTTCCACCGTCTGCGGGCGGTAGGCGCTGCCGATGGTGTGCTTGATCGTTTCCGCGGTGGTTTCCCCGATCAACAGTCCGCAGTTGCGCCGCACGTACTCGATGACGCTCTGGTTGAAGTGGTCGCCACCGGTTCGGGAGGAGTCGGCATAGACGATGTCGTTGAGCGACAGCACCGCGACCTCCGAAGTGCCGCCGCCGATATCCAGGATGAAGTGGCCGCAGGGCTCCTCGATGTTCAGGCCCGCCCCCAGCGCGGCAAGCAACGGTTCCTCGTACAGGTAGACCTTGCGCGCGCCAGCCGCTTCCGCGGCGGCCCGGATCGCCCGGCGTTCCACCTGGGTGGCACCGCAGGGCACGCAGATCAGAACCCGCGGCCCGATGGAGAACAGCCGTCGTTGGCTTGCCTTTCGAATGAAATACTGCAACATCTTCTCGGCGGTCGCGAAGTCGGCGACCACGCCGTCGCGCAAGGGGCGCACCACCTCGATGTTGGCAGGCGTCCGGCCGATCATGCGCTTGGCCTCGACGCCGACGGCCTCGACCTGCGGTTTGTTCAGGTCCGAATACTTGCGGATGGCCACCACCGAAGGCTCGTCCAGGACGATTCCTTCCCCGGGCACGTAGACAAGGGTATTGGCGGTGCCCAGGTCGATGGACATGTCGTCGCTGAAAAGACGCCGGAACATGAAAAACTTCCAGAAAATATTGAAACGCCAATTTAGCATAAATATCGGCTTGGCGACTATACTAAACTGTTAATCTCAGCTTTTTTCGACCCCAAGACCCCGCTTCGTTCATGGATCTGACCGCCGAGACCGTCCGCGGGATCGCAAAACTCGCCCGACTCCGCCCGAACCCAGAGGAAGAACAGCGCCTGATCCAGGATCTGGGCGCGATCCTCGAGTTCTTCGCCCAGCTCAGCGAGGCGAAAGTCGACGGCATCGAGCCGATGGCGCATCCGCTCGAGGTTGACCAGCGCATGCGCGAGGATGAGGTAACCGAACCCGATCGGCGGGAAGACTACCAGGAAATCGCCCCGGATGCGCGCGAGGGCCTGTACCGGGTCCCGGCCGTGCTGGATTCCGACTGATGCACGAGCAAACCCTGCTGGAACAGGCGCAGGCGCTGCAGGACGGGGAGGTGTCCAGCGTCGAGCTGACGCAGTCCTATCTCAAGCGCATTCAGGCGCACGACGGGTCGCTCAACAGCTTCGTCACCGTGACGGAGGCGCAGGCCCTGGCGCAGGCCGAGGCGGCGGATCGCGCCCGCTCCGCCGGTGAAGCCGGGCCGCTGACCGGCGTGCCACTGGCGCACAAGGACATTTTCTGCACGCGCGGCGTGCGCACCACCTGCGGGTCCCGGATGCTGGACAACTTCGTCTCGCCGTATGACGCCACGGTCGTGGAACGGCTGCAGGCGGCCGGCATGGTGATGCTCGGCAAGACGAACATGGACGAATTCGCGATGGGTTCGTCCAACGAGAACAGCTACTACGGCCCGGTCCATAACCCTTGGGATCCGGAACGGGTCCCGGGCGGCTCCAGCGGCGGCTCCGCCGCCGCCGTGGCGGCCCGCCTTGCCCCGGCGGCCACCGCGACCGACACCGGCGGTTCCATCCGGCAGCCGGCCACGTTCTGCGGCGTGACCGGCCTGAAGCCGACCTACGGCCGGGTCTCTCGGTTCGGCATGGTGGCCTATGCCTCCAGCCTGGACCAGGGAGGGATGCTCGGCGTGAGCGCCGAAGACTGTGCGGCCCTGCTCGGCACGATGGCGGGGTTCGACTCCCGCGACTCGACCAGCGTGGACCACCCTGTGCCGGACTACCAAGAAGAACTTAAGCAGCCGATCGACGGCCTGCGCCTGGGATTGCCGAAGGAGTTCTTCGATGATCGACTGGATGCGCGGATCCGGGCGTCCGTGGAGGAAGCAGTCGCGGCCTGGGAAGGGCAGGGCGCGCAACTGGTCGAGATTTCATTGGCGAATCTCCCGCTCGCGACGCCGGCCTACTACGTAATCGCCTCGGCCGAGTGCTCGTCCAACCTGGCTCGCTACGACGGGGTGCGCTACGGACACCGGTGCGCAGACCCGGAGGATCTGGAGGACCTGTTCTGCCGTTCGCGCGAGGAAGGCTTCGGGGCGGAAGTGCGGCGCCGAATCATGATCGGAACGTATGCCTTGTCCGCCGGTTATCGCGAGGCGTACTACGACCGGGCACGGCGAGTGCGGCAGTTGATCCGGCGGGATTTCCAGCAGGCGTTCGAGAAGGTTGATGCGATTGCAGCCCCAGTCTCTCCGGTACTGCCGTTCAAACTCGGCGAGAAGACGCAGGATCCGGTGGCGATGTACCTGATCGACTGCTACACCATCCCGGTCAATCTGGCCGGCCTGCCGGGCCTGTCGCTGCCGGCGCGGTCGGTCGACGGGTTGCCGACCGGCGTGCAATTGATCGGCAATTATTTCGACGAGGCGCGGCTGCTCGGGCTCGGCGCCGCCTGGCAACGGGAGACGGACTGGCACCGGCAGGTGCCGCCGGGATTCGCATGAGCGAGTGGGAGACCGTGATCGGGCTGGAAATCCATACCCAGCTCTCGACCCGGAGCAAGCTGTTCTCCGCCGCCTCGACGCAGTACGGGGCGGAACCGAACCGCCAGGCCTGCGGCATCGACTTGGCGCTGCCGGGCGTGCTGCCGGTGGTCAACCGCGAAGCCATCCGCATGGCGGTCATGTTCGGGCTTGCCGTCGGCGCAAAGATCCGCACGCCCTGCGTGTTCGCGCGCAAGAATTATTTCTACCCGGACCTTCCCCGCGGCTACCAGATCAGCCAGTACGAACTGCCGATCGTCGAGGGTGGAGCGGTCGATATTGAGTTGCAGGACGGCAGCTATCGGCAGATCGAACTAACCCGGGCGCATCTCGAGGAGGATGCCGGCAAGCTGTTGCACGAGGGCTACGCCGGGGAGAGCGCGGTGGACCTCAACCGCGCCGGCGTGCCGCTGATGGAAATCGTCTCGGAGCCGCAGATGCGAAGCCCCGAGGAAGCCTCCGCCTACATGCGGACCCTGCACGGTATCGTCACCTTCCTGGGAATCTGCGACGGCAACATGGAGCAAGGTTCGTTTCGCTGCGACGCGAACATTTCCATGCGGCGGCAGGGCGAAAAAGAGTTGGGCGTGAAGGTCGAGCTGAAGAACATCAACTCGTTCCGCTTCGTGGAGCGTGCCCTGCGCTACGAGCAACAACGCCAGGTCGATGCGCTGGAGTCCGGCAAGCCGATCATCCAGGAGACCCGGCAGTACGATCCGGGAACCGATCGCACCCGCCCGATGCGGATCAAGGAATACGCGGACGATTACCGGTACTTCCCGGATCCCGACCTGCTGCCGGTGGTCGTCGACGAATCCATTCAGGCGGAACTGGCCGAATCGCTCCCGGAACTGCCGCAGGCGCGCAGGACCCGGCTGATTGAGCAGTACGCGCTGGCTGCCGACTTGGCCGCCGTGCTGGTGCAGAGCCGGCAGTGGGCCGATTATTTCGAGGCAACCGTCGAAGCGGGTGCCGATGCCTCCACCGCGGCGCGCTGGATCACTGGCGAGGTGTTCGCCCGGATGCACAAGGATTCGACCGAGCTGGCCGAGCCGCCGGTATCGGCGGGTTCGCTGGCGCAGTTGCTGAAGTGCATCGACTCCGGGGTCGTGTCCAACAGTGCGGCGAAGGAAGTGCTGGCCGCGATGTGGGAAGGCGAGGGCAAAGCCGAGGAGATCATCGAGGCGCGAGGTCTCCGTCAGGTCGGTGCGGGAGCCGATCTGGACCAATGGATCGACCAGGTCATCGAGGCGCACCCGGACGAGGTGGAACAGTACCGCGGCGGCAAGAACCGCCTGCTCGGGTTCTTCGTCGGGCAGGTGATGAAAGTATCGGGCGGGAAGGCGGACCCGAAGCAGGTCAGCGAACAGCTGCGAATAAAACTTCAGTCCGGTTGAGGTCGAGGGATACAGGAGGGAAATCGATGAAAACCACCTTTTCACTGATATTGCTGCTGGCCTGCGGTTCGGCCGCAGCCGAAATCGTCGAGGAAACAGTCGATTTCGAGTACAACGGCGCCCCGCACAAGGGATACCTCTACTACGACGACAGCCACTCGGACAAGCGCCCCGGCATATTGGTGGTGCATGAATGGTGGGGGTTGAACGCCTACGCCCGTGACCGCGCAAGGCAGATGGCCGCCGACGGTTACGTGGCCTTTGCCATGGACATGTACGGTGCGGGCATGGTGACCGAACACCCCGAGCAGGCCGGCGAATGGATGACGCAGACCACCAGCAATGTCGCGGACTGGCAGAAGCGCGCGCAGTTGGGGGTCGAGTTACTGCGCGGCCACGAAATGACGGATGGCGGCAACATCGCCGCGATCGGCTACTGCTTCGGCGGGGCGACCGTCATGCAGCTCGCCTACAGCGGCGCGGACGTCAAGGGCGTGGTCAGCCTGCACGGCTCGCTGCCGCCGGCCTCCGCCGAACAGGCAAAGGCGATCCAGGCGGCGATACTGGTCGAGCACGGCAATGACGATCCATTCGTTCCGGAGGAGAGGGTCCGCGAATTTCGCGTGGCACTGGATGCGGCGGGGATCGAATATGCCTTCAATGGCTACGACGGCGTGCGTCATGGCTTCACCAATCCGGACGTCGCCAAGTACGGCATCGAGGCTCTGAAATACGACGCGCATGCCGACCAGCAGTCGACCGAGAACATGCGGGTGTTCTTCGAGCGGATTTTTCAATAGACGGCAAATGCCATCCGGCTAAATTTGTCTTGCTTAGATGGCACCTTGTTGACCCTGCATGCGGGCGGCTCTGAGGACCGGTTCTAGGTTTTTCTTCCGGAGGAGGTCAAGGGGGCGCTTGCCATGAGATGCCTCATTTTCACTTAGGAAGAAGATGAAGCGCGTCCATGGATCCTCATCAGCCAGCAACTCAAGCACTTCAGACATACCGGCAAGCGGCTTAGGACCGTCAAATTGCCAATACGGATATAGGTATCCACGTGGTCCTTCAACGGCAAGCAGTTTATTTGCGGACCGGCGCTGCCCGACGGATTGGCGGCTGACCCCGAGGAGTTCTGCAACGGACGAGGGAGACAGGACACCACCGTCGCTTTCCAGTAATTTACGTCGTGCGAGTGCGCCGCGGAGGCGTACTTTGAGTTCTGGGGAATCTTCTATCGGGGCAAGGGCAAGCATATTCATGGTAGTCCAGAAATCATTGCTCGAAGACAAGACTTGAGTCTGCTCTTGTCGCGAAAGGGAGCGGAATGCGATTAGAAAATATCGCTGGATTCGGTTCATCAAGGCTGCTTCGCCAGGATTGCGCGATAGGATTGGTTCAGATAAGTTCTGACTAGCGATTTTTTTCATATGCAGCGCCCTTGACGGGAATAATATTTACAATATATTATATTAGGTAGTCGTCAAGATCGTAAACTTAACTATTGCCACCAAGTTGGAAGTCGCATCACGAGAATGAAATTATGGAACCTTCTTGAAATAGGACGAGGTGATGTGGCAATCCCCTGACAGCCTTATCGGCGTGTTTATGTTTCTGCTTCCAGGCCTTGTAGCAGCAAGCATTTTTCAGGCACTAATCTCGAACCCTAAGCCAAGTGCATTCGATCTGGTGGTTCGGGCTTTCATTTTCACGATGGTTGTAGGGCTGGCAGTGGAATTAATGATTTGGGTTGCGAGCATTGCAGGATGGAAGGTTTCAGTTGAAGGCTCGATTATCGTTCCGGGCATAACTGCTATTGTGCTCGGGTTGGGATTTGCGTATGTCTGGAATAGTGACGTGCTGCATAAGTTTCTCCGCAACTTGGGCTTGACGAGACAGAGTTCTTATCAAACGGCACAATATTCTGCATTTGCACAACATGGGGATTGTTACGTTGTATTGCATATGAGAGGGGAACGTCGCCTATACGGTTGGCCCAAAGAGTGGCCCAGTCGTCCGGATGATCAGCACTTTCTGATCGAGGAGGGCGAGTGGCTAGACGAAAAAGAGCGAAAGCCTATCGAAGGAGTTTCTCATATTTTGATTCCGGCAACAGAAGTGGAGATGGTAGAATTTTTGCCAGGGACACTAGGGACGGAGTAGCCATGACGACCAAACAAACCACACCCTCACAGCCAAGCAAAGATGCGCCGATACGGGTGACGGTACAGGATGGCGTGTCGCCCAAACCGGCTGGCCTCATGAAACCAAGCCCACCGCCGCCACCTCCCAAGAAGAAGTAACGGAACGACGAGTACAGGGTACTAGCCCGACGTTAGGCAGGCCCGCGACAGGTTGGCTAGGTCGACCAACGTTTTCGCTTGTCCCCAGCCCGCCCGAACGACAATCTTCCGGCAGGCATCCCCCTGATCCGCCCCATGCTCCAGCAGGAGCCGGGTGCGCCGATGCGCGCGGCGGCGCGCTTGCGCGGCCAGGATTCGGATCGCTTGAGTTCCCCGGGCCGGCGCGACCAGCGCAGAGCGGGGCTCTTGGCAGACCCCGGGGGATTGCAGGTGCGGGTCGTGCAGGGCCACGTAGGGCGGGTTTCCCAGAATCAGGTCGAAGGTTCCGCCGGGCCAGGGGCGACGCCAGTCACCTTGCATAAACCGGACGTTCTTCAGGCGCAGCCGCAGGGCGTTGCCCTGAGCCAGTTTGATCGCAGTACGCGAATGATCCAGGGCGAGGATCCGGCAGTCCGGCCGGGTTCGGGCGAGGGCCAAGGCAAGCACGCCGCTGCCGGTGCCCCACTCGAGGATGCGCGCCCGGCGCGGCAGCCCGTGCAGCGCCTGTTCCACGAGCAGTTCGGTCTCGGGGCGGGGCGCCAGGACTTGGGAAGTCAGCCGGACCGAAAAGTCCAGGAATTCGCACTCGCCGCAAAGATGGGCGACCGAATGGCCGTCCTGCCGGCGACAGATCAAAGATTCGCCCCGCGCCTGCTCGGCTGGTGTCAGCGGCCATTCCGGATGCGCGAGAAGCCAGCTGCGGGAGCGGCGCAGGGCATGGCCCCACAGCCACTCGGCATCGACCGCCGGGCTGTCACTGCAGGCAGCCAGTCGGGTACGGGATTCGAGCAGCGCCTGGCGGAGGGTGAGCGGCTCAGCCGCCACCGTCCTGGTCGGCCAGTTGCATGGCCTGGTGTTCTTGCCGCAGGGGGTCAATGACCGGGTTGAGGTCGCCTTCGAGCATCTCGTGCAGGGAATGCAGGGTCAGCCCGATCCGGTGGTCGGTGACGCGGCTTTGCGGGAAGTTGTAGGTCCGAATCCGCTCGGAACGGTCGCCGCTGCCGATCAGGTCGCGGCGGAGGCTGGCTTCTTCCTCGGCGCGCCGCTGGCGCTCCCGGTCCAGCAGTCGCGCCCTCAACAGGGACATGGCCTGCTCCCGGTTGCGGTGCTGCGAGCGTTCGTCCTGGCATTCGATCACGAGCCCGGTCGGCAAGTGCGTGATGCGCACGGCGGAGTCGGTTTTGTTCAGGTGTTGGCCCCCGGCGCCGGAAGCGCGGAACCGGTCGATACGCAGGTCATCGGGGGGAAGTTCGATCTCGCCGACGTCTTCGGTTTCCGGGAAGACCGCGACAGTGGCCGCCGAAGTATGGATCCGGCCTTGGGATTCCGTTTGCGGGACGCGTTGCACCCGGTGCACGCCGGATTCGAACTTGAGACGGGCGTAGGCGTCCCGCCCGCGCACGCGCGCCACCACTTCGCGGAATCCGCCTTGTTCACCCTCGTTGTGGTTGAGCGATTCGATTTCCCAACCGTTCTGCTCGGCGTAGCGGCTGTACATCCGGAACAGGTCGCCGGCGAACAGGGCCGCTTCGTGGCCGCCGGTGCCAGCCCGGATTTCAAGGAACGCATTGCACTGGTCGTGCGGATCGACCGGGACTAGCAGTTCCTCGATTTCCTTCTCGATTTCACCCATCCGTTGCTGCAAACGCACGCGTTCCTCATCGGCTAGGGCACGCAGTGCGGCGTCGGGTTCGTCCTTCAGTTCGGAGATTGATTCCAGTTCTTGCTGGCAGGCTTGATAGTCTTGGTACCGGTCCACCAGTGGCGCGAGCCTCGCGAATTCGCTGGATAGGTCGCGGTGGAGGGTTCGGTCGGATAGCACCTCGGGGTCCGCGAGCTGCTGTTGGATCCAGGCATGGCGTTCGACCGAACGGTCGAGCCGGGCCTGAAGCGACTCCCTCATGAGTTCGGGGAGCGGGTCTTGAGCAGGGTGCGTGCCGCGTCGAGCAGAGAGTGGTCGTTGTCCTGGCCCGCTTCGTTCAGGGCTTGGGTCGGGTTGTGCGTCAGGCGGTTGCACAGCGTGTGGGCGAGCCACTCCAGCGTCTCTTCGGTTCCACGGCCGCGCTTCAGCCGCTTTTGCGCTTGTTCCAGCGTTTCATCGCGCAACTCCTGCGCCTGCTCGCGGTAGTCGCGAATCAGGGCGAACGCGGATTCGCCTTGTGTGCGTCGTGCGAACTCTTCCACTTGTTGGTCGATGATCGCGCTGGCTTCCTGGCGGGCGTTCTCGCGGGATTGCAGGTTCTTCTCGATGACTTGGCGTAGATCCTCTTGAGTGTACAGGTAGACGTCGGAGAGACTCGCGATCTGCGGTTCGATGTCGCGCGGTACGGCCAAGTCCACCATGTAGATCGGCCGGTGTTTGCGTCGCCGGACGGCGTCTTCGACCATTCCCTTGCCGAGAACCGGCACCGGGCTCGCCGTGCTGCTGATGACGATGTCCGCGTCTTCCAGCGCATGGTCGATGTGGGACATCGGGATGGCGTGTGCTAGCAGTTCCCGGGCCAATTTCTGGGCGCGGTCCAGGCTACGGTTGGCGATGGTCAGATGGCCGATCCCGGCATCGTTCAGGTAGCGCGCCACCAGCCGCGCGGCTTCGCCGGCCCCGATCACCAGTGCCCGGCGTTCCTGCAACTGGTCAAAAAACTGCTTGGTAAGCGAGACGGCAACGTGGGCGATGGAGACCGGGTTCCGGCTGATTTCGGTCAACGTGCGGACTTTTTTCGCTGCCGCGAAGGTGTGCTGGATCAGGCGGTGCAGTTCGCCGCCCAGCGTGCCGGCCTGCTCCGCATCGCGCGAAGCCTGCTTGAACTGACCGAGAATCTCCGGTTCGCCGGGCACCATGGAGTCCAGGCCGCTGGCGACCTCGATGGCGTGACGCACCGCATCGTCGGCCACGTACCAGTACAGCGCATCCTGCAGGGCCGTCGGATCCACCTGGTGCCAGTGGCAGAGCCAGTCCCGGGCCTGCACAAGATCCTCTGCGGTGTCGTGGCTGAGATACAGTTCGGTGCGGTTGCAGGTGGACAGGATGACCGCTGCACTGATGTTCGGCAACGCCGCCAGCTCCTTGAGGGCGGCATCCAGCGCATCCGGAGTGAACGCGATTTTCTCGCGTAGGTCCAGACTGGCGGTTCGATGATTGATGCCAAGGGTGGCCAATGCCATAATGATACGGTTTCCCGAGCCCGATTGCTGCGACGGCTGTCTTGTTCATTTTACGCCAAAAATCCCTTTCCATAAGGTCACTTGCGGGCATGAACCGGAATGATTTCGAGGTGGCGGGGCTGATCCTGCTGCTCGGGTTGGCATCAGGTTGCCAAACCCTGCCCGACCCGGCCGCGACATCCGGGGTGCCTTCAACGATCGAAACGGCCGAAACAGCCGGGACCCCGGTCGCAGACTTGATGTACGAGTTGCTGCAGGGCGAGATGAGCGGGTTCCGCGGAGACCTGCCGGCGGCATTCGAGCATTATTACCAGGCCTCCCTGCTGACGGACGACTCCGAGGTCGCCTCGCGGGCGACCGAGATCGCCCTGTGGATGCAGGATCCGGACCGCGTGCTGAAAGCCGCCTTGCGCTGGCGGGCCCTGGTGCCGGAAAACCCGCATCCATTGCGCGTGCTGGGCTCCATCCATGCGGCCCGCGGGGAAATTCCAGCTTCGCTTGAAGCGTACAAGGAGTCTATCGAAGCATCGCCGCTCAGCCTGGAACTGGATCTCCTCGCAGTCTCGAACTCCCTCTCGACGCCGGAGGCGCAGTCGGCCCGGCTCGAAGTCCTTCGGGGGCTCACGAAAATCTATCCGAAAAGCGCGCACGCGCATCTCCACGTGGCCGGCATTGCACGCGTAGAGGAGAAGATGGACGAGGCCTTGGCGGCAGTGCGCCGAGCCTCCGAACTCCTCCCGCAGTGGCCGGAGGCGATCACTCTGCAGGCCGACATCCTGCGCTCGATGGAGCGCACCGAAGAGGCGGTCGCTCTGCTGCAGGAAGCCTTGGCGCAACCGATCCAGAACGCGCAGCGCCTGCGCCAGATGATGGCGGACTTGCTCAACAGCCTGGGGCGGCAGGACGAGGCGCGGGAACAATTCGAAAAGTTGCTCGAATCCGACCCGGGCAACCCGCACTGGCAGATGACGCTCGGTTCCCTGGCGCTTTTGGCGGGCGACTGGAAGGAAGCCGAGACGCACTTCCTCTCGCTCGCCTCCAACCTCCGACCGCTGGTATCCGGCCAGCCGCAGGCGCTGAATCATTCGGTCAGCGCTTACTTTCTCGGGCTCGTTGCCGAAGAGACCGGGAAGGAGAGGAAGGCCATGGACTACTACTACCAGGTCGAGGAGCGGGACTATTTCGGGGTCGACGAGTATTACCAGAAAGCGCGGGTGCGGATCGCGCACCTGCTCTTGAGCGCGGGGACTCTCGAACAGGCGCGCATGCATCTGAAGGTGTCGCGCGGACGCAGCCAGCGCGAGGAAAGCGTGGTGCAGCTGTACGTTGCGGAAGGGGACCTGCTGTACGGGCTGAAGCAGTACGATGCCGGGTTCGCCTTGTTGAACCAGGCCCTGCAAAAATACCCGGGGCAGGCGTCGCTGCTGTACAGCCGCGCCTTGCTGGCGGAGCGGTTGGGCCGGATCGACTGGCTGGAGCGGGACCTGCAGGCGGTGCTTTCGGAAGACCCGGACAATGCCCAGGCACTCAATGCGCTCGGCTATACCTGGGCGGATCACAACCTGAACCTTGAACTGGCGCTGGAATACATCGAGCGGGCGCACGCGCAGCTTCCGGACGATGCGGCAGTCACCGACAGCCTAGGCTGGGTTCACTACCGGCTCGGCAATTTCGAGAAGGCGGAAGCATTGCTGCGGCGGGCGTATTCGCTGTTGACCGAAGGAGAAATCGCGGCGCACTTGGTCGAGGTTCTCTGGGTACAGGGGCGGCACGAGGAAGCGCGCAGGATCTATCGCGAGGCCATCGGCCAGCTCCCGGACGACGAATTCCTGGCCCAGGTCGCCCAGCGCTTCTCCTTATGAGGGAGGCAGGACTCGGCCTGTTGGCGGCGCTTCTGCTGACGGGATGCCCGCTGTTCCAGATGCCGGGGGAGACCGGGCTGGGGGATTCGGGAGAGATCCGGCTCTGGGAAGAGCACCGCCAGAGTGTGGCGGATCTCCGGGACTGGGGCCTGCAAGGCCGCTTCGGCCTGCAATGGAGTGACGGCCAGGTGCAGGGCCGCCTGCAGTGGCGCCAGACGGGCACGGACTTTGAACTTCGGTTGAGTGGGCCGTTCGGGCTGAACCCGGTGCACGTGACCGGCAGCCTGCAGACGGGCCAGGCAACCTTGGACGATGGGGAAGAGACGCTTCAGGGGGAACTAGAGGCGATCATGCAAGAGCGCTTGGGTTTTGCGCTGCCGCTGCCGGAACTGGTGAACCTCGTGCGCGGCATCCCGGTCTCCGACGCGAGCGAAGTCATGCTCGACGGGCAGGCCCGGGCTCTGCGCATCCTTCAGGAAGGATGGGAGATCAATTACCGCGACTACAGTTGCTGCGAAGAACCGGTCCTGCCGGGCCGGGTGCGCTTTGCCCAGGAGGCGATGCGGGGCGTGCTGGTTGTTCGCGAATGGAACCGGAACTAATCGATGCGCCTGTACGCCCCGGCAAAGATCAACCTGTTCCTGCACGTGACCGACCGTCGCGAAGACGGCTATCACGAACTGCAGACCCTGTTCCAGTTGATCGACTATATGGATTGCCTGACGATCGAGCCGCGAGAGGACGACCGTTTCGAGTACGCGGACGATGCGGACGGGGCTTTCGCGGGAAGCAACCTGTGCCTGCAGGCCGCCGAGTTGGCGCGCTCGCGGCATCCCGAGGGGTGTGGTGCCACGATATTCCTCAACAAGCAAATCGCGGTCGGCGCGGGCCTGGGTGGTGGCAGCTCCGATGCGGCTGCCGTGCTGCATGGGCTCAATCGCCTGTGGGGACAACCGTGGGAAACGGAGGAATTGGCCGGGATGGGGCTGGAGCTGGGAGCGGACGTGCCGCTGTTCGTCCATGGGCGGACTGCCTGGGCGGAAGGCGTGGGGGAGAGGCTGACGCCGGTGGATCGTCCGGAGGGATTTGCGCTGGTATTGCCGACCCCGTCGGAGGTCAGTACGGCCGAGGTGTACCGGTCCCTGCAATTGACACAATGGAGCCGCCCCATCAAAATGGGCGAGGTAGACGCGTATTGGGGGAGCAACGTGTTCGAGGAATTGCTCCGTTCGCGGCTGCCGGAGGTGGGGACACGCTTGGACTGGTTGCGCCGCTATGCGCCGGCAGCAATGACAGGTTCAGGCGGCTCGGTCTTCGCGTGGTTCGACGATCGTGGCGAGGCCGAGTCCGTGCTGGCGCTTTGTCCGCCGGAGTGGAACGGACGGATTGCCGCGGGTCTCGCGCGCTCGCCCCTGCTGGCGCGGGAGGCAGCGTGAAGGGTGTTGGGCCGTCGCCAAGTCAGGTTAAGGCACGGGGTTTTGATCCCCGCATTCGCAGGTTCGAATCCTGCCGGCCCAGCCATTTTCAAAATCACGGACGGATGCCAGGATGAGTGACTACGACGACTTGGTGGTGTTCAGCGGGAACGCGAACCCGGCGCTTGCGCAGAAGATCGCCCAGTACCTCAGCATTCCGCTGGGCAAGGCGGACATTGGCCGCTTCAGCGACGACGAGGTGCGCGTGGAGATCAATGAGAACGTCCGCGGCAAGGATGCGTTCATCGTGCAGCCGACCTGCCGGCCGACCAACGAGAACCTGATGGAACTGGTGATCATCGTGGATGCGCTGCGCCGCTCTTCGGCCGATCGCATCACTGCGGTGGTGTCGTATTTCGGCTATTCGCGGCAGGACCGCCGCGCCCGTTCGGGCCGCGTGCCGATCTCGGCCAAGCTGGCGGCGAACATCATCACCGCGGCCGGGGTCGACCGGCTGCTGACTATCGACCTGCACGCCGATCAGGAACAGGGTTTCTTCGACATCCCGGTCGACAACATCTACGCTTCGCCGATCCTGATCAAGGACATCTGGCACCGGGACGGCGGCGACAAGCTGGTGACGGTGTCGCCGGACATCGGCGGGGTGGTGCGCGCCCGCGCGTTCGCCAAGCAGCTCGGCAGCGAACTCGCCATCATCGACAAGCGACGCCCAAATCCCAACGAGTCGGAAGTCATGAACATCATCGGCGAGGTCGAGGGCATGTGCTGTGTGATGGTCGACGACATGGTCGACACTGCGGGCACGTTGTGTCATGCGGCCGCGGCCCTGAAGGATCGCGGAGCCACGCGGGTGGTCGCCTATGTCACGCACCCGGTGCTGTCGGGGCGGGCCATCGAGAACCTGGCAAATTCGACCCTGGACGAACTGGTCGTCACGGACACCATTCCGCTGAGCAAGGAGGCCATGGAGTGTGACCGGATTCGCGTGCTCAGCGTGTCCGAACTGCTGGCGGAGTCCATTTCCCGCATTCACCGGAACGAGTCGATCAGCACGCTGTTTATTGAGTAAAGGCGGTTATATAGGAGGGAGGTAGATATGAAACGATGGGGGCATATGCTGCTTGGCCTGATTGTAATAATCGTAATCTTCGCGGCAACCTATTGGATAATTTCGAAAATCTGGGAACAGTTCATGCTTCTTGACTCGGAAGTTTCCGCGACATTGCTTACAGCGGCTGCAACGGTAATGGCTGCCACTGTTGCAGTTACTATAGGAAAATATTACGAGAGAAAAATTGATATAGAAGCACATCATCGGGCTAAAAAAATAGAGATCTACGACGAATTTCTTTCCGGGTTCTTCGACCTAATCGCATCTAGTGAGGATAAAGACTTAGATAATCTTGACCCTAATGACCCTTTGGTGCAGTTCTTTAGAGAATGGCAGAGAAAAATGATTCTTTGGGGAGGGCAAGGTGTTTTGGTAGCGTATACCTCGTGGATGAGCCACATGAGGAAAGGCGCTCCAGACCTGCAAGGCATGCTTCTAGTAGACGAGTTTTTTCATGAGATTCGTAAAGACCTCGGCCACCAGAGCAATAAACTTAAAAAGGGGGCCTTAATTAGCCTTATGCTAAGTAATCCAGAGATGTTTTTGGAAAAAGCAAAAGAAAATCCGAATATGACTTTGGAGGAAATGTCGAAGTATGAAACTGATTGATAGTATTTAGTAGCTTAAGCAAAAATTTTAGATTTAACTATACGGGAAAGTGTAGTTACTAAAAGTTTCCCGCTACACTTTATTCAACTCCAAACGTGAAAGTATGGCATCATTAGCCCCCCAATAGACTCATGTTCAATTTTCTTTCACTGCAACGGGAGAACTCATGGCACAGACTAGTTGGCCGACCAAATTTCTTTCAGTAGCAAGGCTTCACTTAGACGAAAAGAATCCCCGTCTTGGGCAAGCAACTACAGGACGAGCACCACGAGAAATTGTTCAATATCTTTTTGATCATGATAAGGCTCTAGCCCGCATTTCTCACCAACATAAAAACGGCTGGGATTTTCCGAATTCAT
>CAZRSJ010000024.1:0-25417 GCA_964602805.1 uncultured Chromatiales bacterium
GCGACTCTCACCGCGGCCCACCGGGTGTTCTCATATGTTTATGAACCTATGCACCTTTCCGGTAGGCGCAACCCATGCCGTCCGCCACCGTTCCGAGACGCCGGTCCCGCGTCCACAGCCGCATCGGCGGCGCCAGCGATGCCGACGCCAGCAAGTGCAGGTCGATGTAGCCGATGCCAAGCCCAGCCAGCCGGTTTCGCTCCAGGAAGAACAGCACCTCGGAATGCGTCGCCACCGGCACCGCGGGAAGATGCGTGAGCCCCGACAGGATTTCCTTGCGATCCTCGAGATTGCCGCAGGCAACTTCGCCGATTACGAACGGATGGACCCACACCTGGTGTTCGTCGAGCAGGCGGGCCAGCGCCTCGTTGCCGACGCGGAAATGCTCGACCCAGACCGAAGTGTCAACTAGGATCATCGACGAGACGCCGGCGCGGAATGTCCAGAAGTTCAGGCTGACTGCCGCCCAGCTTCGCGAGCCGGCGGGCACTTTCCCGCTCCACCAGCGCCCTCAGCGCCTCGCGCACCAGCTTCGATTTCGATTCAATGTCGGTCAGCAGCCGCGCCTGCGCCAGCAGGGTCTCGTCGATGTTCAGTGTTGTTCGCATGCCGGCCTCCACCCGGGTATGATGCATGAATTATACATCAAATGATGCCTATAACTGCATCAATTAGCCAAAATCAGGCTGTCGGGGCATGGCTGACATGGTCCGATGGCTCATAATAGTTGGTTCAAAACCGCCCCCGACGCGTCTTCCAACCATGCCTGTCACCATCAAGAACGCCGAAGAAGTGGAAAAGATGCGCACGGCCGGGCGCCTCGCCGCGGACGTGCTGGAAATGATCGCCGAACACGTCAAGGTCGGTGTCACCACCGACTACCTCAACGACCTGTGTCACCGCTACATCACGGAGGAACAGGATGCCGTCCCGGCCCCGCTGAACTACCTCGGCTTCCCGAAATCCGTCTGCACCACGCTCAACCACCAAGTCTGCCACGGCATCCCCTCCGAACGCAAGCTCAAGCGCGGCGACATCCTCAACATCGACGTCACCGTCATCAAGGACGGCTACCACGGCGACACCAGCCGCATGTTTTTGCTCGGCAAGCCGTCCGTGCAGGCCCGCCGGCTGGTCGACCTGACCTACGAGGCGATGCACCGGGCCATCTGCATGGTGCGCCCGGGTCTCCAGCTCGGTGATCTCGGTCACGCCATCCAGAGCTTCGCGGAGGCCCGCAACTTGTCCGTGGTGCGCGAATACTGCGGCCATGGCATCGGACGCGAATTCCACGAGGACCCGCAAGTCCTGCACTACGGCAAGGCCGGCACCGGGATGGCGCTGAAGCCCGGGATGACCTTCACGATCGAACCGATGATCAACGCCGGGATGCCGCAGGTGCGGCTGTTGCCGGACCAGTGGACCGTGGTCACGTGCGACCACAGCCTGTCGGCCCAGTGGGAGCACACCATCCTGGTCACCGAGGACGGCTTCGAGGTGCTGACCGCCCGCCCCGACGAACGGTTCCCGTGAGAACCGACCTGGCCCAGGCCTGCCTCAACGCGCATCCCTCGCCGCAGGATGCCGGCCCCGCGAGCTGGAAACGGTGGACCGAGGCGATCCAGCAGTTCCTGTCGGAACAATTTCCAGACCATGACATTGCCGAACTGATCCACGCACGGGCCGAACTCGTCGACCGGATGCTGCAGGTGTTGTGGCGCGAGTATCGGCTAAACGAGGTCGAGGATCTCGCCTTGCTCGCGGTCGGCGGCTACGGCCGGGGCGAACTTCACCCCTATTCCGATATCGACGTCCTGGCCCTCTACCGGGGGCGGCGCGCCCCGGAGGAACTGGGCCCGTTCTTCCAGGCCCTGTGGGACGGCGGGCTGAAGCTGTCGCAGAGCGTGCGCACCGTCCACCAGTGCCGCCAGGACGCCCGCGACGACATCACCCTGATGACCAGCTGGCTCGAGATGCGGCACCTGTGCGGGAATTCCAAGCTGGCCCGCGACCTGGAAGGCAACCTGGTGCCCCGGATCGGGCTGTTCCGGGCGCCCCTGTGGACGCACGAACAGTTCTTTCAAGGCAAGGTCGAGGAGCAGGAATCCCGCCACCAGCAGTTCGGCGGCAGCAACTACCGGCTGGAGCCCAACATCAAGGAGGGGCCCGGCGGACTGCGCGACATCCAGACCCTGCACTGGATCCTGAAGCGGCACGAAGACATCGAGAGCCCATCGGACTTCTGCGAGCCGGAAGAACTGGAACTGCTGCACGAGGGAGAACGGTTCCTGTGGCAGGTGCGTTTCGCCCTGCACGAGGCCAGCGGTCAAGCCGAAGAGCGCTTGCTGTTCAACTACCAGTGCCCAATCGCCGAGCAGCTCGGCTACCAGGGCGACACCGTCAACCATACCGTCGAGTCGTTCATGCAGGACTTCTACCGCACGACCAGCGAGATCGATCGTCTCGCCGAAGTGCTCAGTCAGCATTACCGCGAAAGCCTGCAGCCGCCCAGCCGAAATGCCCCAAGGCCCTTGAACGCCTATTTCCAGGTCCAGGACGGCTACCTGGAGACCCGCAACGAGAAGGTCTTCGAGCGCCACCCCCAAGGGCTTCTCGAACTGTTCCTGTTGCTGCAGCAAAACCCCGAAATCGAGGGTGTACGGGCGCGCACCATCCGGTCGGTCCGCGCCAACCTGCATCGGATCGACGATGCCTTCCGCGCTCGGCTGGCCTCCAAGAGCCTGTTCATGGAGATCCTGCGCCAGCCCCAGCACGTCGCCCGCGAACTGCGCCGCATGAACCGCTACGGCGTCCTGCGCCGGTACTGGCCGGACTTCGCGAAGGTGGTCGGCATGATGCAGTACGACCTGTTTCACATCCACCCGGTAGATGAACACACCCTGCGGGTGCTGACCGAGTTGCGGCATGTCACCAAGATGGTCCGGGAAGGCGAAAACCCTCTCTACCGCGAGCTGTTCCTGCAATTCCCCAAGCCCGAACTGCTGTACCTCGCGGCCCTGTTCCATGACATCGGCAAGGGGCGCGACGGCGACCATTCCAGCATCGGCAGCATGCTCGCCCGGGAGTTCTGCCTGGATCACCATCTGAGTGCCTACGACGCCGGCATGGTTCACTGGTTGGTCGAACATCACCTGCAGATGTCGATGACGTCGCAGAAGCGCGACATCAGCGACCCGGACGTGGTGAGCCAGTTTGCGGGGCTGGTCGGAAACGGGGTTCGCCTGCGCGGCCTCTTCCTGCTGACGGTCGCCGACCTGCGCGGCACCAACCCGGCGCTGTGGACGCCCTGGCGCGAAGCGCTGCTGTACCAGTTGTACGTCGCGACCGACCAGCAGTTGCAGCGCGGCCTGGACCAGCCGTTCGACGCGGCACAGCAGATCGACGACCTCAAGACTTCGGCGCTTGCGAAAGTCCCCCAAGGCGAACCGGCCGCCTGCCACCGGTTCTGGGACTCCCTGTCCGACGGCGATCTTCTGCACTACACCGACGACGAACTGGCCTGGCAGACCGAGTGCATTGTCGGCCGCGACCCCGGAATCCCGACCCAGGTGTTCGTACGCCACCAGGGCGAACATCACTGCACGGAAGTGCTGGTCTACGACGAAAGCCATGCCCGCCTGTTCGTCCCGCTCACGGCGGCGCTCGCCCGGCTCGGCGCGAACGTGCTGTACGCGCGCATCACCGAGACCCGCGACCACCACATCCTGCAGACCTTCTTGATAACCGACGTCGACGGTCATCCGATCAGCGAACACTATGCGCTGGAGGAAATGTGCACGACCCTGCAGAACGTGGCGCAGGCGCCGGGGGATTTCGACCGTCCGGTGTTGCGTCAGCCGAAGCGGCGGACCCGGCATTTCGACCTTCCGACCGAAATCGAGTTCGTGCAGCGCGAAACCCCACCCGAGACCCGGATCAACCTCTCGACTTCCGACCACCCGGGTCTGCTCTGGACCGTCAGTCGGGCCCTCGATTCGTGCCAGGTCCGGATTACCCAGGCACGGATCACGACCTTGGGCGCGCAAGTGCAGGACGTGTTCACCGTCACCGATGCCGAATCCCGCCCGATCCGCGATCCCAAGATGCAGACGCAGATCTCCGATACCCTGCGCCGGCACATCAAGGAACTCGGGGATTCCTTACGCGAATAGGCAGCCGGCAGCTCGCCGGGAGCCTTCTTCGCGTCTTCTTGTTAACATACGCGCGTGCTTTTGCCCGGATTTTCCCCATGAGCCTCCAGTCCACCATTGAGCAGGCGTTCGAAGAACGCGCGCAACTGACCCCGGACTCCGCCCCCGAGCCCGTTCGCGATGCCGTGCAGGAAGCCCTGCAGGGCCTCAACGACGGCAGCCTGAGGGTCGCCGAGCCTGCCGATAACGGCTGGGTCGTCAACGAGTGGCTCAAGAAGGCCGTGCTGCTTTCGTTCTGCATCACCGACAACGAGATCATCGATGGCGGACACACCCGCTACCGCGACAAGGTGGCGAGCCGTTTCGCCCTGGGCAGCGAAGAGGAACTGGATCGCGGGGGCGTGCGCATCGTGCCCCCGGCGACCGCGCGCTTCGGCAGCTTCATCGCGCCCGGCGTGGTGCTGATGCCGAGTTTCGTGAACATCGGGGCCTACGTCGACTCCGGAACCATGGTAGACACCTGGGCGACGGTCGGTTCCTGCGCCCAGATCGGCAAGAACGTCCACCTCTCCGGCGGCGTCGGCATCGGCGGCGTTCTGGAACCGCTGCAGGCCGCTCCCACCATCATCGAGGATGACTGCTTCATCGGTGCACGCTCGGAAATCGTAGAAGGCGTAATCGTCGAGCGCGGCGCGGTCATCTCCATGGGCGTGTTCATCGGCCAGAGCACCCGGATTTACGATCGCGCACGCGACGAGGTCTCCTACGGCCGGGTTCCGGCCGGGGCCGTGGTCGTCCCCGGTTCGCTGCCTGCCTCCGACGGAAAGTACAGCCTAGCCTGTGCGGTGATCGTAAAGCAGGTCGACCAGAAGACCCGCAGCAAGGTCGGCATCAACGCGCTCCTGCGCGAAGCAACTGACGGCTGATCATGGTGATCGTCTATGGCATCCCCAACTGCGACCGGGTCCGGGCTGCACGCCAGTGGCTGGAATGCCAGGCTATTGACTACCGCTTCCACGACACCCGTGCCGATGGGCTGACGCGCACCCAGCTGGAAGACTGGGCCGCCCGGCTCGGGATGGACACATTGCTGAACCGTCGCTCCACGACTTGGCGCCAACTGCCGGAGGACGAACGCGCCGGGCTGACCGACGCGGCTGCCGTCGAGCTGCTCCTCGCCCACCCCACCCTGCTGAAGCGTCCGCTTCTTGATACCGAAGGCACGTTGAGCGTTGGCTTCGACGAGACGGCCTGGGCGCAGGTGCTGGAGCAGTAGCATGTCGGAAGTCCTGGACCTCGCCTGCGCGCTGATTGAGCGGCCGTCGGTCACGCCGGAAGACGCGGGCTGTCAAGACCTGATCGCCGAATACCTCGCGCCCCACGGGTTCGTCGCCGAATCCATGCCGTTCGCCGAGGTTCAGAACCTGTGGCTGCGCCACGGCGAAGGCGAACCATTGCTGATGTTTGCCGGGCACACCGATGTCGTGCCGACCGGCCCGCTTGAGCAGTGGAGCAGCGACCCCTTCAGCCCGACTATCCGCGACGGGCTCCTGTACGGCCGCGGCGCGGCTGACATGAAGGGCGGCGTCGCCGCAATGGTGGTCGCCTGCGCCCAGTACGCCGCGCAACGGCCCGACCACCCCGGCGCCATCGGCCTGTTGCTGACCAGCGACGAAGAAGGCCCGGCCGTGCACGGCACCCGGGCCGCGATCGAGCAACTTCAGGCGCGCCAAGAGATCCCTGCCTGGTGCATCGTCGCCGAACCCAGTTGCCGCGAACGGCTTGGCGACGTCATCAAGAACGGCCGCCGCGGTTCGTTATCCGGACGGTTGACGGTTCACGGCGTCCAGGGCCATATCGCCTACCCGGCCCTGTGCGACAACCCGATTCACCGGTTCGCGCCGGCCCTGGTGGAACTGACCGAAACCATCTGGGACGAGGGCAACGAGGACTTCCAGCCGACCCAGTTCCAGGTTTCCAACCTCAACAGCGGATGCGGCGCCGCCAACGTGGTCCCGGGCGAACTGACCGCGGACTTCAACTTGCGCTACTCGACGGAAGTCACTGCCGAAGAACTGAAAGAGCGGATCGCCGGGATTCTTGGGCAAGCCGGATTTGAGCACCAAATCGAATGGGCGGAGGCAAGCCTGCCTTACCGCACGCCACCCGGCACCTTGACCCAGGTCTGCCAGGACGCCGTATCGGAAGTGCTGGGGTCGGAAGCGGAACTCAGCACCGAAGGCGGCACCTCGGACGGACGGTTCATCCGGCCGACCGGTGCCGAAGTGGTCGAATTCGGCCCGATCAACCGCAGCATCCACAAGATCGACGAGCACGTCGCCGTCGAGGACCTCGACCGGCTGGCCGAAGTCTACCGCGCCATCATCGGAAAACTGCTGGACTGACGGCTTAGCCGACCGGATCGTTCTCGCGGTCCCACCGCGTCAGGAAATCACGGAAGTGCTCCTTGTCTTCCTCTTCCAGGTAGGACTGCAACTGGTCGCACAGTTCGACGTACTCCTCCCGCAGCAGGTTGCCGCGCAGGAATTCGAAGCGCAGGAACACCAGATAGGTGCTGATCGCGTCGGTTTCGCAGTACTCGCGGATCTCGGCCAGCCGCCCCTCCCGGTAGGCCGGCCACACCTCGCCGCCTGACATCCCCTCCGGCTTCCCGGGGAAGCCCAGCATGGTGGCGAAGTCGTCGAGCCCGGCCGAGGCGCGCGGGTTGTAGCGCGACAGCACGTCCATCAGGTCCAGATGCCGCTCGTGGTAGCGGCTGATGTAGTTGTTGTAGCGGAAGTCCCGCTCGTTGTCGCCCGTCTCCCAGAAGCGCGTAGCGCAGATCCCGTGGTACATGGCACGGTAGTTCAGCACCGCGAGGTCGAACCCGTTGCCGTTCCAGGTCACCAGCCGCGGGGCAGCCCGCTCGATGCCATCGAAGAAGTTGCGGATGATCGTGCGTTCGTCCGCATCGATGTCCTCCAAGGACTTCGCGACCAACACCGATTCCGTGTGGTACACCACCGAAATGCAGACCACTTTCTGCAGGTACAGCGGCTGGAACAGGTGTCCGCCAGTCTTCTGCATGCGCAACTGCTCCATGGCGCGCACCACGTCCTCGTCGGGGAGGTCGTCCGAGAGGTTGTGAAGACGCCGGCCCAGCTTCGCATCCGGAATGGTCTCGATGTCGAAGGCCAGCACGTCTCCGATCATGACGGATAGACCCCCGAAGACAGGTAGCGGTCTCCGCGGTCGCACACGATGGCGGCAATCACCGACCCCGGCGCAACTTCCGCCGCCACCTGCAGGGCCACGTGCATGCAGCCGCCCGACGAGATTCCGGCAAAGATCCCTTCCCGCTTCGCCAGTTCGCGCATGGTGTTCTCTGCATCCTCCCGCGTGACATCGATTGTCCGGTCGACCACGTCCCGCTCCAGGATCTTCGGGACGTACCCCTCTGCCCAGCGGCGGATGCCCGGAATGGCGGAACCGTCCGCCGGCTCCACGCCGATCACCTCGATGTCGGGGTTCTGCTCCTTCAGGTAGCGCCCGGCCCCGCTGACGGTCCCGGTCGTGCCCATGGAAGACACGAAATGCGTCAACTCGCCCCCGGTGTCTCGCCACAATTCCGGCCCGGTGCCCCGATAATGCGATTCCGAGTTGTCCGGGTTGTCGAACTGGTTCAGGATGAACGCCTCGCCCGCACGGTTCATCGCCAGCGCCCGGTCGCGGGCCCCCTCCATGCCTTCCTCTGCTGTGACCAGGATCAGTTCGGCCCCGTACGCCGCCATGGTCTGGCGCCGTTCCAGGCTCATGTTCTCCGGCATGATCAGGATCATCCGGTAGCCGCGGATCGCCGCCGCCAGCGCCAACGCGATCCCGGTGTTGCCGCTGGTTGCCTCAACCAGCGTGTCGCCCGGGCGGATGTCTCCGCGTTCCTCGGCGGCCTCGATCATGTTGATGGCCGGGCGGTCCTTGACCGAACCGGCCGGATTGTCTCCTTCGAGTTTGGCCAGCACCATCACTCCCTCGGGCGCCATGCGCTGCAGGCGAACCAGCGACGTGTTGCCGATGCTGGATTCGATGGTCGGATACTCTCTCATGACGCCTCCATGGCTTCGCGCACTTCGCGCACGGCTGCTTCCAATCCCACCATCACCGCCCGGCAGACGATGGCGTGACCGATATTAAGTTCGTTCATTCCCGGGATCGAAGCCACCGGGCTCACGTTGTCGCGATGCAAACCGTGTCCGGCGTTGACCGTTAGCCGTTCGCGCGCATACTGCGTGGTGGAAACCAGCCGTTCCAGCTCCGCTTCGTGGGCTTCCGGCTCCGTCGCATTGGCGTAGGGACCGGTGTGCAACTCCACGATCGACGCACCCAGTTCGACCGCTGCATCGATCACTTCGTGCGTCGGTTCGACGAACAGCGAAACCTGAATGCCTGCTGCTTTCAGCCGGGTGCACGCTTCCCGGATCCGGTCTGCGCCCGCCACGACGTCCAACCCGCCTTCAGTGGTGAGTTCCTCGCGCCGCTCCGGCACCAAGCAGCAGTAATCCGGACGGATGCGCTCCGCGATATCCAACATTTCTTCAGTTGCGGCCATCTCAAGGTTCAGGGTGCCGCTCACTTCCCAGCGTGCCTGTTCCACGTCCTCCAGCTGGATGTGCCGCCGATCTTCGCGCAGGTGCATGGTGATGCCGTCCGCCCCGGCCGCCTCCACTCGGCGGATTGCCTCGCCCAAGTCCGGGTAGTCCGTGTGGCGCTGCTGGCGCAGGGTCGCTATGTGGTCAATATTCACGCCTAGTCGTACATCCGTCACGATACTGCGAAATAGTTTTTGTTGCTAACACTGTACCACTAATGGCTTTCTAAACTCAATAACATCAAGCAGCATTTTGATTAGAATAACCCCGGACGGCAATGACAAATGGACAAGAACAAGGCAACACAGATGCTGGAAACCGCGCGGGCATATGTCGGCAGCCCGTGGGAACCGTGGGATTTCGACGATCTCGACCTGAAAGGGTTTCTCAAGGATTACCTCTGGGTCATCTTTGTCTCGGGTTTTCGGAACTCGGTCGTCGAGAAGCACTTCGACACCATCGTCAAGAAATTCCACAACCTCGACCTAGACAGGATCGTGGCCATGAAATCAATAGATGCCAAGACGCTACCGATCCGCCATCAGCGGAAGGCGGATGCTTTCCTCAAAGGGTGCAAACTGATTCATGCGGAAGGATGGGGGGCTTTCAAGCAACGGATGCGTAAGCACGGTAGGGCTGTGCTTACGGAACTTCCCTATATGGGGCCTGCCACGAACCGACACCTGGCAATGGCCATCGGCCTTGAAGACACAGAGAAGCCTGACACTTGGATGAAGCAATGCGCCGCCGCGTGTTCCGCAACTGTGGAAGAGATGGGCACGTTTCTGAGCCGGGAGCATGGACTCACTCGGCAACAAGTCGATGCTTACCTGTGGCAATACTGCCACGACAATCAACGCATTCCCCAACCACTCGGATCCCGCGACCAACAGCCCGACTGTGCCGACCAGAACCATGCCATGAAGGAGTCAGCCAGCACCTATCCCCTGAGGCTACCAGCTTCCCTAAAGTCAGCGGTCGCGGTGATCAGCAAAGAGGAAGGCACGAGCATCAACCAGTTCATCGTCATGGCAGTCGCCGAAAAGGTTTCCGCGATGAAGACGGCTGCATTCTTCGCCACGCATGCAGCCGAGGCTGATCTCGAGGCGGCGTTGCGCATCTTGCGTGGGAACGAAGGGCAACCGCCGGAACCCGAAGACCGCTTGCCTTAATTCCTCTTCGAATCGTCGAAATTCCTCCGCCACGGCGGAGTCACGGCAATCAGCCCGTCAAGGCTTGCATAATGCCCCGTGACCGAATCGTCTGTGGGGCAATGTAGTAGTCCAATACCTGCCGCATCAAGCGGCGCGCCTCACGCCGCGTTTGCTCATCCATTTCCTGCCGAGCCTGAAGAGCCAGCAGGGTTTGGCCGCTGATCCCGTCCGCCTCGCTTTCCTCCGGAAGTTCCGTGGGTCCGGCACCCGGGTGATAACGATATTGCCGGCCCGGCTCGACCTTCCCCTGCTCGGTGCGATCCAGTTGCAGCGGGTGGCCGGCCAGATGCAGCAAGTCCATTTCGATTCCGCGAAGCACGAATTCAGGGTCCGCGGCCGTGTCCAGATGAGCCAGTGCCTCGTGGTACAGCGGATAGATCTCGTCCGAATAGCGATCGTCGGGCAGCAAGTAGCTGACGATCTCGTTGACGTACAGGGCATAGACCTGACGCTTCGGGTCTTTCACCGTCATCGGGCCAGCGACCTCGGCATGGCGCAGGGTGTACAGGCTGCCGCGCCCGCCCCAGGACACCCGCACCGGGGTCAATGTCGGCAGCGGCCGGTCGCGGCGGTTGTTGCGGGCTCCGCGATGGATCAGGCTGATCCGTCCGTGGTCCTGTGCGACCACCTTGTAAAGCAAACTGGTCTCGCGCCAAGGGCGTGCCTGAATCACATACGCCGCGACCAGTTCGTCCTGCCGCATCACACGCCTCCGCGATAGCTGGCCAGGATGTTCGGGTCCCGCTGCCAGTTCGGCTGCACCTTGACGTGCAACTTCAGGATCACCGGCTGATCCAGGAGCCCGGCCATCCGCAGCCGCGCCGCGCGCCCGATGGAACTAATGCGTGTGCCGTTTTTGCCCAGCAGGATCTTGCGCTGCGATTCCCGCTCCACCAGGATCTGCGCAGAAATGTGCACGCGCTCTTCCTGATTCTGGAAGCCGGTCACCTGGACATGCATGACGTAGGGCAACTCCTTGTCCAGCTGGATCAGCAACTGCTCCCGAATCAATTCCTCCGCGAAGAAACGCTCATGCCGGTCCGTCAGCGCATCCGCTTCGAACAAGTGCTCCCGCTCCGGGATATGCTTCGCCAGGTTCTCCTTGAGAACCGCGCAACCTTCCCCGGTTCGTGCGCTGACCGGGATGTATTCAAGAAACTCGTGCTCGGCCAACTGGGCAAAATACGGCAGGATCAACGCCTGGTCGGACATGCGGTCGATCTTGTTGGCGCACAGCATGACCGGGATCTTCGCGTCGCGCAATTCGCCCAGCACCTTTTCGTCGCGCGCGTTCCACACCCCGACCTCCACCACCATCACCGCCACGTCCACCTGGCCCATGGCTTCGCTGGCGTTGGCGTTGAGCAATTGCGAAAGCGCCCGAACCCGCCCAGAGTGTATGCCGGGCGTGTCCACGAAAACGAACTGGTTGTCCTGTTCGGTCAGAATGCCCTTGATGTTGTGCCGGGTGGTCTGCGGCTTGCCGGTGGCGGCAGACAGCGGTTTCTCCAGCAAGCGGTTGAACAACGTCGACTTGCCGACGTTCGGCTTGCCGCAAAGCGCCACGAACCCGCAACGGGTCACGATATCCACCCAGGCCGCTTGCGCTGGATGTCGGCGATCGCGGCCGCCGCCGCATTCTGCTCCGCCTCGCGGATGCGGTTGCCGGTGCCCCGGGTCCGCACCTTCGGATCCTTCACTTCGCACTGCACCTCGAAGCGCGGCGATTGCTTCGGCCGTTCTTTGAGCAGCGTATAGCGGGCGCGCTGCCGACCCCTCGCCTGCAGCATTTCCTGCAGCTCGGTCTTGGCGCTGCGCAGGGACTCCAAGGGGGGCAACTCCTTCAGGGCCTGATCGTATAGGCGGAGAATGAAGGCGCGCACTTCCTCGAGCCCGCACACCTGGTAGACCGCCGCGATCACTGCTTCCAGCGCATTTCCCGCCATGGCGCGGCGTGCGCGCGGCCGGGCCGCACTCGACGCCTCCGCAATCAGCAACTGGTCCATTTCGGCCGATTCCGCCAGTTTTGCCAGCATGGTGCCGCAGACCAGATGCGCGCGCAGGCGGCTCAGGTCTCCTTCCGGCAGATCCGGGAAGCGCTGGCACAGGAGATCCGAAATCACCAGGCCGAGCAGTGCGTCGCCCAAGAATTCCTGTCGTTCGTTGTGCGGCGAGCCGGCGCTGCGGTGTGTGCGTGCGGTCCGGTATTCGGGGCTGTCCAGAACCGCCTTCGGCAACCAGTTCTCGATCTGCGCCATTCAGCGATTCACTCGATCTTGCCGAGGCGGGAAAGCAGCGAAACCTCCGGGTTGGTCAGCGACGGCAGCAAGAGCCTGTAATTCATCCAGACCAGGAAAGCCCGGCCCACCAGATGATCTTCCGGCACGTACCCCCAGTCCCGGCTGTCGCGGCTGCTGTCGCGGTTGTCGCCCATCACCAGGTAGTGGCCCGGCGGCACCGTGAAATTGTCGGTGACGCTCTTGGACAGGGCGTCGTGAAGGATCTCGTGCCGCCGCCCGCTGATGCTTTCCGTGTACTGCGTGCGATACGGGTACGGGAGGCCGGTGATCGCGTCCAGGAGCGGGCGCGGATCCGTCAGGGGATAGACTTCCCCGTTCACCATCAGGCGCTTCCCGACATAGACCACTTCGTCCCCCGGCAGCCCCACCACCCGCTTGATGTAGTCCTGGTTCGGGTTCTTCGGATAACGGAATACCACCACATCGCCCCGTTCGGGTTTGCCAACCTCCAGGATACGAGTGTGCAACACCGGAAGCCTGAGACCATAGCTGTACTTGTTGACCAGGACCAGGTCGCCGACCAGCAGCGTCGGGATCATGGAGCCAGAGGGAATTCGGAACGGTTCAATCGCGAACGTTCGCAGCACCAGCACCAGCAGCAGGACTGGAAACAGCGCGTGCGACCACTCGGCGAACCAGGGTCGGTGGATCGGCGGTGCCTGGCGGCGCAGGCGGTACCAGAAGAAATGGCCGTAGTAGATCAGGCCCGTGGCGGCAGTAGCCACCACCAAGATCAACTCCAGGTCCCAGATCATGGTCAGGCCGAACTCGGATTTCCACGGCGGGACTGGTCGGGGTGAGAGGATTCGAACCTCCGACCCCCGCAACCCCATTGCGGTGCGCTACCAGACTGCGCCACACCCCGTCCCGTATCCGAACGCCGCGGGATCCTGCTCCCGCCCAACCTTTTCGTCACTCCTACTCCTTGAGCATCTCGGCGACCTTCTCAAGTTCCGCCACGGCCTGCCGTATGGCCTGGGCCTGCGGCGTGTCCTGCGGAACCGAAGACCGCCCCTGGAGCTTCTGCCGGGCCCCCTCCAGGGTGTATCCTTCCTGCATCAAGGCTTGAATCTCCCGAATCAGGTATACGTCTTCACGTTGATAGTACCGCCGTCCGCGCCGGCGTTTTGGATTCAGTGCCGGGATCTCCTTTTCCCAGTACCGCAATACATGGTCCTTAACCTGGCATAAATTGCTGACTTCTCCTATCGTGAAATATCGCTTGTTCGGCAGGACGGCCTGATCCTCTCTTCCATTCTCACTCATGGCCTTCCACTTTCTTCCGCAATTTCTGTCCAGGGCGGAAGGTCACCACGCGCCGAGGGACGATGACCGTCTCTTCGCCGTTGCGCGGGTTGCGGCCGGGCCTTGCCGCCTTGTCGCGCAGGATGAAATTACCGAAGCCCCACAAGCGGACATCCTCGCCCGCGCAGAGTGCTGCACTGATCTCGTTCAATAAGGCATCCACCAACTCGCGGGACTCTGCCCGGTTGAGGCCAATCTGATCGACCAGGCGGGCAGCCAAGTCGGTTTTGGTCAGGGTTTTGCCCATTGCCGAGTCTCTGCTCCCCACAGTTCTGCCAGCTGCGCGATCACCTGTTCGAGGTATCCGTCAACTTCCTCGTCCTTTAATGTACCTGAGAAACTTTGGAATATCAAACGCAATGCGAAACTTTTACGCTCCGGTTCCAGACCTTCGCCGCGATACACATCGAACACGGACACTTCCTGCAGCGGCTCGATGTCGAGCGAACGCACGCAATCTTCCACCGCGGAGGCGGGCGTGCTTTCGGCCACCACCACGTTCAGGTCGCGCGTGACCATCGGATACTCCGACCAGGCCGAGAAGTGCGGCACCGGAAATTCGCTCCAGGCTTCCAGCTCCAGCTCGAACACGAACGCCGGACTCCCGAGGTCGAACTCGGAATGCAGGCCGGGGTGCAATGCGCCAACAATTCCGATCTGCCGTCCATCCAGGCTCACGCAGGCGGTCTGCCCCGGGTGCAACGCCGGATGTTCCGCCGACGAGAATTCCAGCGACCCGGACCAACTCTGCAGCAGGTTTTCCAGGTCACCCTTGACGTCGTAGAAATCAATCGGACGCGCGACCGCCCCCCACTGCAGCGGATGCGCCTGCCCGCAGGCCACGCCGCCGAGTACCCAGGTCTCGCGCACTTCGTTGCCGTCCCGGGCAAAAACCTTGGCCGTCTCGAACAACCGGACACTGGACTGCTGCCGGTTGAGGTTGTACTGGGCGGCCCGCAGCAGGCTCGGGACCAGCGTCGAACGCATGACCGCCTGATCCTCCGAAATCGGGTTGATCAACCGCCACGGCTTGGAACCGGGCGCGAAGGCCTGCTCCAGCTTGTCTTCGGTAAAACTGTAAGTCACGGCTTCCGAATAGCCGCATTCCACCAGCCGCGACTGGCAGTGTTCGAGTTGCCGCGCCCACAGCTGCGGTGGAACTTCCCAACCGGCCGGCAATGGAACCGGGGCCGGCTCGATCCGGTCGTAGCCGTACACGCGCGCGATCTCCTCGACCAAGTCCTCTTCGATCTCCAGATCGAAGCGCCAGCTCGGCACGGACACTTCCCACCGTCCGGCATCCTGCTTGGCCCGGCAACCGAGTGCGCGCAGGATCCGGCTCACCTCTGCCCCGTCCACCTCGACAGCCAGGCACTTGGCCAGGCGCGAGGCCCGCAGGCGGATCCGGTCCGGTCGGAACGCCGGGGCCAACCGCCCCGCATGCGCCACTTCGGACGCCCGCCCTCCCGCATATTCGAGGATGAGTTCGGTGGCTCGCTGCGTCGCATGCAGCGCAAGCCGCGGATCCACGCCGCGTTCAAAACGTCGCGAAGATTCCGTATGGAGTTTCAAGCGCCGGGCCCGTCCCATGATCGCCTCCGGCGCGAAGTGCGCCGACTCCAGAAGAATCCGGCTGGTCTGTTCGCCGACCGCGGAGTTGGCGCCACCGATGATTCCGGCGACGGCGATCGGCTGCTCCCCGACCGCGATCACCAGCATGTCCGGATCGAGCATTAATTGCGTCTCGTCCAGCGCGCGAATCATTTCCTGTGCCTGCGCCCAACGCACCGAAACGTCGCCGGATACCGCGTCCGCATCAAAGGCATGCAGCGGTTGGCCCAGTTCCAGCATGACGTAATTGGTGACGTCGACCAGTAAGTGGTGCGCCCGGACACCGGAGCGTTCGAGGCGGTCCAGCATCCATTGCGGCGTCTCTGCCTCCGGATTAATCCCTTCGATCAAACGCAGGCTGTAGTACGGGCAGGCATCGGCCTCGATCTCGCCGAGGCCCGGCTTGCCGGCTGACTTATCGACAGAGGCCTCAGGCTCGGAAGGCTCCTGCAGTTCCGCGCCGGTCAGTGCCGACACCTCACGGGCCAAGCCGCGCATGCTCAGGCAATCGCCGCGGTTCGGCGTCAGTTCCAGTTCCAGGACCTGGTCGCGGTGATCATCCACCTCCAACCCGGCCATGGTCAGCGACTGCGCCAATTCTTCGGCGGGCGGCAGTTCCGCCACCCACTCCGACAACCAGTTCAGGTCGCACTTCATTGCGCGCTCCCTCCGAACTGGTCCAGGAAACGGAGGTCATTGGCAAACATGACCCGCAGGTCGGGGATTCCGTAGTACAGCATTGCCAGCCGTTCCACGCCCATGCCGAACGCAAAGCCGGTATAGCGTTCCGGATCGATGCCGCCCTCCCTCAACACCGCCGGGTGCACCATGCCGCACCCCAGCACCTCCAACCAATCGCCGCCTGAACGCCGGACATCCACTTCCGCCGACGGTTCGGTAAACGGAAAGTAGGAAGCCCGGAAACGGGTCTCGATCTCGCTGTCCTCGAAAAAGTCGCGCAGGAATGCCGTGACCACGCCCTTCAGGTCGGCCATGCTGACATCCTCTTCAATGCACAAGCCCTCGACCTGATGAAACATGGGGCTGTGAGTCGGATCCGAATCGCAACGGTACACGCGCCCGGGCGCGATGATCCGGATCGGCGGCTTGCTTTCGCTCATGGTGCGTACCTGCACCGGCGAGGTGTGCGTGCGCAGCAGGCGGCCGTCGCCGAAATAGAACGTGTCGTGCATGGCGCGTGCCGGATGCTGCGGCGGAATGTTGAGCGCCTCGAAGTTGTGATAGTCGTCCTCAATCTCCGGCCCGTAGTTGACGCCGTAGCCGAAGCGCGCAAACCAGTTGCAGATGCGTTGCAGGGTCAGGATCGTGGGATGGCGCGCGCCGGGCGGAAGGGCGCGTCCGCGCAGGGTGACGTCCAATTGTTCAGCCGCGACCTGGGCTTGTACCTCGGTTTCGGCCAGCGCTTCGCCGCGTTCGGCGAGTGCCTGTTCAATACGGGTGCGAATCGCCTGGATCTCGGCCCCGGCTTCCGGGCGTTGGTCGACAGGAAGATCCTTGAGCCCGCGCAGGGCCACGGTGACCTGGCCTTTACGGCCAAGGTAGGCGACTCTCAGGCGTTCCAGTTCAGCCGTATCGGTCGCCGCCGCGATGGCGGCATCGGCTTCACTCTGGAGGGATTCGAATTGCGGCATGGCGCGAAATCGGCCGCCGCCGGTTCAAGAGCTCGCGGACAACCGGGCCTTGGCCTGATCCGCCAGTTGCGCAAACGTGTCGAACTCGTTCATCGCGAGGTCCGCCAGCATCTTGCGGTCGATCTCAATCTCCGCCTGGGCCAGGCCGTGCATCAAGCGACTGTACGACAGGCCGCACATCCGGGCCGCCGCATTGATGCGCACGATCCACAGACGGCGGAAGTCCTGCTTCCGCGTACGACGGTCGCGGTACGCATACTGTCCTGCGCGGATCACCGCCTGATTGGCGGAGCGGAACGTCCGGCTGCGCGCACCATAGTAGCCACGCGCCTGCCGCCGCACCTTGCGGTGGCGGGCATGAGTGGTGACGCCGCGTTTAACTCGGGGCATGGCCGGTCAGATGTAGGGCAACAGCCGCCGTGCCAAGGCGGCATCCGAGGATTCGAGGTGATCCGGAGAGCGCAGGGCGCGCTTGCGCTTGGTGCTCTTCTTGGTCAGGATGTGGTTGCGATGCGACTGGCGGCACTTGAACTTGCCGCTGGCCGTCTTGCGGAACCGCTTGGCCGCACCTCGGTTGGTCTTGAGTTTAGGCATGATCGTTCGGTGAGTCTGTGGCAGATTAGCGGCGGCGAGGGGCGACCACCATAACCATCTGGCGGCCTTCCATTTTCGGATGTTGCTCGATTTCGCCGTATTCCTGGAGATCTTCCTCGATTCGGCTCAGCTTCTGCTCCCCCAGTTCGCGGTGGTGCAGTTCCCGGCCGCGAAAGCGAATCGTCACCTTGGTCTTGTCTCCGTCGCCTAGGAACCGTTTCAGGTTGCGAAGCTTGACCTGGTAGTCACCTTCTTCGGTGCCGGGCCGGAACTTGACTTCCTTGATCTGGATCTGCTTCTGCTTCTTGCGGGCCTGCTGGGCCTTCTTCTTTCGCTCGAAACAGAATTTCCCGTAATCCATGACCTTGCACACGGGAGGCTCGGTGTTGGGGGAAATTTCGACCAAGTCCATGTCGGCATCGGTGGCCAGTTGCCGGGCCTCGCGAAGGCCCATGACGCCTCGGTTGATGCCGCCTTCGTCAATCAGCCGCACACGCGATACGCTGATGTCCTCGTTGAGGCGAATCTCTTTCTCTGCGCTGATACTCAATCCTCCATCAGATTTGATCGGCGAGCGCGAATTGTAACAGCAAACCGTTCCGCCAGTTCATCCAGCGGCACCGGCCCCAGGTCCGTGCCGTCCCGCGCTCGTACCGCGACAGTCCGGTTTTCCTGTTCCCGATCGCCCACTACCAGCAGGTACGGGACGTGCGCGAGCGTGTGCTCGCGTATTTTAAAGGAGATTTTCTCGTTTCGAAGATCGCTCTGCGCCCGCACGCCGGCCTCCTGCAACCGCGTCGTAACCTCCCGGGCATAGTCGGCCTGGGCATCGGTGATGTCCATCACCATTGCCTGACGGGGCGCCAACCACAGCGGCAGGTCTCCGGCGTAGTGTTCGATCAGGATGCCGATGAATCGTTCCAGTGAACCGAAGATGGCGCGATGGATCATGACCGGCACCACCTTCTCGCTGTTCTCGTCCACGTACCGGGCGCCGAGCCGGTCCGGCATAGAGAAATCCAGCTGGATCGTGCCGCATTGCCACTCGCGTCCGATGCAGTCAGTCAGGGTGAATTCGATTTTGGGTCCGTAGAACGCGCCCTCGCCCGGATGCACGGCGAATTCCAAGCCAGTCGCGGTCATCGCCTCGTCCAGTGCCTTCTCGGCCCGGTCCCACAGGGCATCCTCGCCGATCCTCCGCTCCGGGCGGGTCGACAGGCCCAATATGATGTCTTCGAACCCGAAGTCTCGGTAAGTCGAACGCGTCAGTTCGATCAATTCGGCAATCTCGTCCTGCAACTGCTCCGGTGTGCAGAAGATGTGCGCATCGTCCTGCACGAAGCGGCGCGCCCGCATCAGCCCGTGCAGGGTGCCCGACGGCTCGTTGCGGTGCACGGTGCCGAACTCGGCCATGCGCAACGGCAGGTCCCGATAGCTCTTGAGCCCTTGGTTGAACAACTGGACATGCCCCGGGCAGTTCATCGGCTTGACCGCGTACTCGCGGTTCTCGGACTCGGTGGTGAAGATCATCTCGCCGAACTTGTCCCAGTGCCCGGATCGCTCCCAAAGGCTGCGATCCAGTATCTGCGGCGTGTGCACCTCCTGGTAGCCCGTCTGGTCCAGGCGTTCGCGAATGTAACTCTCCAACTGGCGATACAGGATCCAACCGTTGGCGTGCCAGAACACCATGCCCGGCGCTTCCTCCTGGAAATGGAACAGGTCCATCGCGCGCCCAAGCTTGCGGTGGTCGCGCTTCTGCGCTTCCTCCAACCGGTGGAGGTAGGCCCGAAGTTGCTTGGCATCCGGCCAGGCGGTGCCGTAGATGCGCTGCAGCATCTCGTTGCGGGAGTCGCCCCGCCAGTAGGCGCCCGCCAGTTTGGTCAACTTGAACGCCCGCAGGTGGCGGGTGTTCGGGACATGCGGGCCACGGCACATGTCGACGTATTCCTGGTGGTGGTACAGCGCGATTTCCTCGCCTTCCGGAATCTCGTCGACGATCTGCACCTTGTAGGTCTCGCCACGTCCCTCGAATACTTCGCGTGCTCGCTCTCGGGTCACGACTTCGCGCAGCACGTCGTAGTCTTGCGCGATCAGCTCCTGCACCTTGGCCTCGATTTTTTCGAGATCCTCTTCGGTAAAGGATTCTTCGCGGGCGATGTCGTAGTAGAACCCGTCTTTGATCACCGGGCCGACCGCCATCTGGGCGTCCGGGTACAACTGCTTGACCGCCTGGCCCAGCATGTGCGCCAGCGAATGGCGCAGGATCTCAATGCCCTCTTCGTCGCGATTGGTGATGATGGAGACTTCGGCATCCTCGGCCACCTCGACGCAAGCATCCACCAGCCGCCCGTTGACACGGCCGGCCAATGCCGCCTTGGCAAGACCCGGCCCGATATCTTCGGCGATCTGCATCACCGTGACCGGCTGTGCAAACTCGCGGGTGGAGCCGTCAGGAAGTGTAACGACAGGCACTGAAAAATTGCGTAGCTAAAGAGGCGCGAAAAGTATAGCGTATGGGCAACAAACTAGATACTGATTTGGCACAAGTGGCCTATTTCCCCCGGCGGCTTCGACCTCCAGATGCGGAGCCTCTTCGAAGGCTTTTGCTCTTCTAGTGCACAAAGGCAAACAGCTTAATCAAGCATATCCGCCAGCCTGTTTGAGATCAAGGTATTCATGCACGTAATCAGCGTGTCCTTCGCGTACCAGCCTGCTGGCGGTATGCCCCCCGAACCCGATGATTGGTTCCGAACGAAACCATGCGTAAGATGCAAGCGGTGAGCCAGTGAACTGCTCGACGCGATCGAGAATCTCCAGCATTTCCCGCAATCGGGTTTGTGTTTTCTCTGCCCGTCGCCTCTCAGCGTGGGAAAATGCACTCCGAGTGAGACCCAAGGTATTTGCAATATCAGACTGGGTCGTGAAAAGCACATCCGAAATCAATTTCGGAGAGAAGATTCCCTCTTCAACGTAGTCTTGAACATTCATATCGAATGAACCTCATTTATCATTTGTGAAAATCCGAGGTGATAACGCCCTGCTCAGCCATCCAGATTATTATAGTATATAATCCGGTAACGTTACCGGATTATTTATATGCCCAAGCGATCGACAAGTACAAAATCGAAGGTGCGGGTCGCCCGACATCGTGCCAAAGCAACCGCCCAAGGGGCGCGACGCATCGAAGTCACCGTACCTACGCGCGACGCATGGGCCATCAAGGCTGTTGCCAGCATCCTCCGGGAGGGAGGGAAAAACGCCAAAAAAGTACGTAAGGCCATCACGTCTATGACACCCGTGAGACCAGCGCGAACCGGTGTGGAATTGGTCGATTTCTTTCGCTCATCCCCATTTGTGGGCGAAGACATCGTGATCGAGCGTGACCGTTCCACAGGCCGCCAGATTGATCTCGAATAATGCCCTATCTGATCGACACCAATGTGCTCAGCGAAACGCTCAAGCCTCGGCCTGAGCCCAAAGTGACGGCTTGGCTCGCAGAGCAAAACCCCGAAGACCTATTCCTCTCCTCAATCAGTCTTGGTGAATTGGCGCGAGGCGCAAGCCGTGTGAAAGAGCCAGCAAAAAGAGATCTCCTCATGCGCTGGGTTGAAGATGACTTGGTCTCTCAATTTCAAGACCGAATTCTTCCTTTCGACCAAGATGCCGCAATCCTCTGGGGAAGGATCATGGGAGATGGCGACAACACAGGCCGCCAAAAGCCAATGGCTGACGCGCAGATTGCCGCTGTAGCAAAGCGACACGGACTAACTCTCGTCACGCGCAACACTAAAGATTTTAAGGGTATGGATGTGGCGCTCGTCAATCCGTGGTCTTCGCTATCGAACAACCTTTAAGGGCGGCCTAGTGCCGTGGCTGTCGTTGCTTAATGTTTCGGGTGTAATCACAGAAAGGCCAATTCGAACAGCCAAAGAAAGGGCCATACTGACTGACTCTTTTTCTCAACCAGCCATCACAACTGGGACAACCCTCTACATCTTGGCCACAGTCTTTGCAGCGAAAAGCAGCATCTTTTTTGACCAACAGTCCTGTTTCACACTTGGGACAAACGGGTTGTCGATACTTGCAATAAGGCCAATTCGAGCAGCCGTAAAAGACCCCCCCATTCCGAGCATTTTTGCGGCGTTCCAAGCGCCCCTCGGTGCACTCTGGGCAAGAAACGTCATTTTCTGGTGCTCGCCCGAAAACGGCAACATCGTATTTCCCATCAATCAACTCTTGGACAAAGGAAGAAGGCGGACCATCATCTGCGAGCAGATAGACACATCGTCTGGCACGTGTGACAGCGACATAGAACAGGCGACGTTCCTCAGCATTCGGGTGCTTTTCCGGCTCAGCAAGAACTAAGTCGAGAAGTGGGTCATCACTGATCTCGGACGGAAATCCGTATTTGCCGGAACACAGACCAAGCACCACGACATAGTCGGCCTCCAGTCCTTTTGAACGATGCACGGTCATGTAGGAGAGTTGGAGCCCAGGGTATTGTCTGGCTAACGAAGACATATTGTCCGGCTGCATATGCCGGTAGCGACCCAACAACAGAACAGTCGATCCTCCGTCATGACGAGCCGCGTCAGCGGCAATCTCATCAAGCGTTTCTCTGAGCAGAGAGCGCTCTTTCTCAGGAAGGCCGATATACACACTGGTCCCGGCTGCTTGGAGTACTGAATGGATCTCCTTGTGTATCTGTGCAGGATTGCGAAGAATGAAGTCAGTCGCAACTTTAGAGATTCGATCAGCACAGCGAAAAGTCGTCCCCAAATCAATACGCTCACTGTGCCCGAAATGATCTTCGAACTCGCGCATAACGGCAATGTCTGATCCACCGAACCGGTATATTGATTGCCAGTCATCGCCAACAGCAAACAACTGAGTCGTCGGAGACTGATCAAGCAATGCCTTCAGCAATCTAGCTCTCCCAGGGGAGATGTCTTGAAACTCATCGACGAGAATGTAGCCGAAAGGGCTACGGTAGCGTCCCGTCTCTACATGCTCCGTTGCTTGATTGATCATGTCATGGAAATCTATGTGTCCTTGCTGGGAAAGGGTATCTTGGTAGCGCTGGAAAATCGGCTTGAAAACGGCTAGAAACGCTTCTGCCCTCAGCCTGTCCCTGACACCCGTAGCCCGTCGAGCTACCTCCTGAAATGACAATCGAGCCCCTTTGTAGTGCTGTAGAAAAGTAGCCACAAAATGTGTGAACGGATCAACCCGACCCTGTTCATTCAAAATAGAAAAGACGTCTGCAGAAGGAATCGGAGAAAAGGTCACGCCGTGAGCCGCCAATTTCTCAGCCAAGTTCTCGGTTAATTTCCCCGCATCATGCTCGTGGCTGAATGTCTCAACGAGGATAGTGCCAAATCTGTCGTGGCACTGCCGCTTCCACTTCATGGATCGGAGGTATTCTGTCTTATCGACGAACGGGGCAGGGTCTCCCGAAGCATTGAGCCCGAAATGCTCAATGTAGACCCCTGTTTCTGGGAGATAAAAATCGGGTTGATATTGACGCTTGTCCAGTGTCGCGGTCTTGTGTTCATAAGTGGCCTCGTACTCGTAGGAGACACCATTGAGGTAGAGAAAATTCGCAATCTCGCATTCCTGGTAACTCTTGACCTTCTCACCTTTCAGTGACCGGATGTCATGCTTGCGGACATAATCCCAATACTCGCCCATACTTTGGCATTCATGTTCACTTTTGTAGGGTGCGAAGTAAGTTTGAAACCATTTCAGCAAAATTTTTACGAATGCGTGTTCCGTTAGCAGGTTATCAATGATGGATTTCAACAGATCGGACAACGCCCTGCTATCTTCAGCTACTTTGGCCAACGTTGGGAGTCGGCCTTCTGCCTGGCCAATGATCGACATACCCAAGCTATGAAAGGTTCGAACTGTAAGACTTCGCGTTGTTTTATCGCCAAGTCGCTTTTGGATCCGTTCTTCCATCTCTTTCCGCGCATCTCTCGCAAAAGCCAGCAGCAACAATTCAGACGGGCGGCAATAGTTCCTCCAGACAAGCCAGCCGGCCTTAGCCACGATTACCGAGGTCTTTCCACTTCCTGCCGCAGCGACAACCAGATTGCGGTGTTCGTCGATAACAACTGCCCTGCGTTGTTCATCGGTTAGCGGTCTTGCCTCCACCCGGTCGAAAAATTCGCGCGAACCGTTCAGTTGATTTGCAACATAGGTTTCGTTTGCCTTTGTACGGCAACCATTAGGATCCTTCAAATATTCCCGTACCGTTTTCAGCATCTTGATTTCCGGGCTGCTTGATAACGCATCCGGCCACCCGGAAGCAAATTGGCTGGCCACTGCCTCCGAATCGCGCTCAAGGTTACGGCCGGTACCATGAGAGATATACCTTGGCGGGTTGCTGAAGTGCACCAAGCGGTCGTGAACGGAGCGCAGAGATTCGGCCTGCGTCGCGAATAACCTACGCCACCAATCGACTCTAGAAGCCTGTAGTGCTTTTGCTAGTTCCTCGGTATCATGTCGCGACAATCCCGAAATAGTTGTTTTCCCAGAAGCATGTCGAATCCGGATGCTTCCCCATCGCCACAAGGTTTTTACTTCACTCGCTTCGATTTTCCCGATGGGGATTTCCTTGAGTTGTACCGTGAACGCCAGCCTCAAGACATTCGAGCTCAAGAGAGCGGCTTTGGCATTTTTTGGGCAAATGACCGCAAACAGGAATGAAGCAAACCCGGTTCGCTTATATGTAGGGCAAGATTTAACTTGTGGATTATTCATAAACGACTTGCGCGTTACACCTAGTGTGCTTTACACAAGAATCTGAGAGTATCACCAAGCTTAAAATTTTGGCTGTTGAGGCACCTCTCTCACCTCAACTTATGATGAACTCAATTCCTGCCACGCCCCAGAAACAACTCCGTCACCGTCCCTTGAGCCACCTCGCTGGCCTGCGCCAAAGTTTCCGAGAATGTCGGGTGCGGATGGATCGTGCCCGCGATGTCTTCCGCTTCGCAACCGGTCTCGATCGCCAGCGCTGCCTCCGCGATCAGTTCCCCGGCATGCACACCTACCACGGCTGCCCCGATGAGACGCTTTGTCTCCGAATCGAATAGCAGTTTAGTCATGCCCTCGACGCGCGAGGTTCCGACTGCCCGTCCGCTTGCCGCCCACGGGAAGATGCCACGCTCATACGCAATGCCCTGGGCCTTGGCTTCGCGTTCGGTCAATCCCACCCAGGCGACTTCCGGGTCGGTGTAGGCCACCGAGGGAACTACCCTTGCTTCGTAGGCGGATTTCATGCCGGCCGCGACTTCCGCCACCAACCGGCCCTGATAGGAGGCCCGATGCGCCAGCATCGGCCCACCCGTGACGTCACCGATAGCAAAGATGTGGGGAATGTTGGTCCGCTGCTGGTGATTGACCGGAATCGCCCCGGACCCGCCGACCGCGACCCCGGCATTCTCAAGTCCCAGGTTGTCGCTATTGGCGGTTCGACCCACCGCAACCAGCACCGCGTCGAACGACTCTTCCCACTGGCGATCCGCACCCTCGAACTGCACCAAGATCCCGTCATTTTTTGCTTCGGCTTTCTGCACTTGGGTGCCCGTATGCAATGCGGCAAACCGTTCCTTGTTGCGCTTGAGGTACGCCCGCACCACATCCTTGTCGGCCTCCGCCATCACCTGCTCCAGCGCTTCCACCACGGTCACCTGCGACCCCAGAGCGCGGAACACCGTGGCAAGTTCCAGACCCAACACGCCACCCCCAACCACCAGCAGGCGTTCTGGAATTTCCGTGAGGTCCAAGGCGGACGTGGAGTCCAGGATTCGTGCATCGTCCGGAAACAGGTCGAGCTTGATCGGGTGGGATCCCGTTGCGATGACTGCCTGAGAGAAGCGAATCTCTTCCGTTCCTTCATCGGTCTCGACCGCCAGCGTGTGCGCGGACACGAACTCT
>CAZRSJ010000025.1:0-23616 GCA_964602805.1 uncultured Chromatiales bacterium
CGAGGGTGGTGGGTCGTGCAGGGATCGAACCTGCGACCAACGGATTAAAAGTCCGGTGCTCTACCTAGCTGAGCTAACGACCCAAGATCCCGCTTATACCGCTTCGTGGCGGCGCCATTTCTGGGGAACCAGGCGCAGGTCGGCCATTCCGGCAACCAGCGCACTCGCCCAATTCGCCTCGTCTTCGTAAACCATTTTGTAGTATTGGACCTTCATCGTCAACGCGCTGCCCAGGCAAATACTCACGAAAGTCAGGAACGATCCGATCGCCAGCGTGGACACGCCGGAGACCGCCTGACCGATCGTGCATCCGATCGACAACACCCCGCCGAACCCCATCAGAAGTCCGCCGAGCACGTGGCGCCCCGCGTCGCCGAGCGACTGGAACCACTCGACCCGCAACCGCCGCGAGACCAACGCGTAAAGAAATGCGCCGACGATCACGCCTGCACCAGCCACCAAGGCGAAGCTCATGAATCGGCTGGCGAAGCCGGTCTCCAAGAAACGAATCAGGATGGCCGCAGGTTGCACAAACGTCAGCGACTGGGCTCCGACTCCGTACGGTTGCTCCTCACCTTCCAGGAACGCAACTTCCTCGATCAGGTCTTGTCCCATCGAGCCAGCGGTCACGTACCAGGCCGCCGCCACGCACAGCCCCAGCACGATGCCGGCCAGCACGTTGTCCCGGTTCTGCAAGAAATCGGAAGAGCGCAACACCCAGATCAGCATCAGGGCCCCGACGATCAAGCCGATGGTGAGTGATGCCGCAGCCCCCGGCAATCCGAGCGGGCCGGACACCGCCGCTCCCAGCGACTGGTCCGCGATGCCGAGGTTGCGCAGGTCGATGAAGGCCGGCTCCATCCACTGCAGGAAGACGTAATAGCCGAAGTTGGTGAAGATCATCAGGTAGCCGGCGATGCCCATCGCCAACAGCACCGCGATCGACTTCAGGTTGCCCCCTCCGATGCGCACCATGGTGCGGTTGCCGCAGCCAGAACCGATCGTCATGCCGATGCCGAACAGGAGCCCGCCGATGAGGAAACGCGGCCACGGAAACACGGCGGAGCGGTACGGCGGCCGCCCGGTCTCCGCACTCGCGGTCAGACTCATGTCCGCCAGCCCGATGTATTCGAGGATGGCCACGCCCAGCACCGCCACCGCCATGCCGAGCACCCAGGCCCGCATGCGACCGGAGTCGCCCATGTTCACGAGGTCCGAGACGGCCCCCATCGTGCAGAAATTAGTCTTGTAGGCGACTGCGCCGAGGACGATTGTGATGATGAACCCGGCGAGCAGAACCTGGCGGTAGATTTCAAGTTCCATAGAAAGTTATGAGTCGTGCGGCAACCGTTCAATTGTACAACGCAGGCCTCGCCTTCCAGGCCTTCGGCCGCTGTCCGCCACTGCTATTCCTGGTAGCGGGTCGGATCCTCGACTCCCGCCGCCTCGAATCCTTCCCGGCGCAACCGACAGGCCTCGCAAGTCCCACAAGCCCGGCCCTCAGAATCTGCCCGGTAGCACGAAACAGTCATCGCATAGTCGACCCCCAGCTGCATCCCGGCGCGGATGATTTCGGCCTTGGTCCAGTCGATCAGCGGTGTGTGGATGCGGAACGGGTGCCCTTCTACGCCGTCCCGAGTCGCCAAATTAGCTGTTTTCTCGAATGCCGATATGAATTCGCCCCGGCAATCCGGATAACCCGAATAGTCGACCGCATTGACGCCGATGCAAATGTCGTGGATGCCCCGCGCCTCGGCCAAGGCGAGCGCGATCGACAGGAACACGGTATTGCGGGCCGGCACGTAAGTGACCGGGATCCCGTCGTCCGGCCCTTCCGGCACGGCGATTTCCGGATCGGTCAGCGCCGAAGCGCCAAATTTCGCCAAATCAAGATCCATCTCCACCAGCTCGCAATTCACTTCCCGAGCCAGCCGCCGAGCCGCCTGCAGTTCCGCACTGTGTCGCTGCCCGTAGCAGAAACTCAGGACCGTCGGGACAAATCCCTCGGCGCGCGCCCAGTACAGGACCGTCGCCGAATCCATGCCGCCGGACAGCAACACGACGGCCGGTCTAGCGTCCCCGGACATCGCCCCACAGTACCTTGTGGAGTTGGACTTGCAGGCGCACCGGTAATGCGTCGGCCACGATCCACTCCCCCAACTGCCCGGCGTCCTGTTCCTCCCAAGATGGTGAGAAAAAGACTTCGCAATCCCACGTGCGCCTTTGGACCTGATCGCGTGCCCATTCGTAATCCTCGCGCGAGCAGATCACGAACTTCACCAGATCCGTCGGCTGAAGGTGCTCCAAATTACTCCAGTCATTGCGCGCCTCTTCCCCGCTGCCCGGGGTCTTGATGTCCAGCGCCTTTAAAACCCGCGGGTCCACGTCCGAGACGGACAGCGCACCGCTGGTCTCCAGGGTCACGCGGTAGCCCCGATCACACAACTCGCCCAACAGTTGCTTGCATTCCGGCTGTGCCAACGGCTCGCCGCCGGTCACGCAGATATCCTGGACCGGTTGTGTGGCCACCGCCCCCAGGATCTCCTCCAGAGTCATCCATTCGCCTTCAGTGAAAGCGTAAGCCGTATCGCAGTATCCGCAGCGCAGGGGGCAACCGGTCAGGCGGACGAATGCGCTCGGCCGACCGCTGGCCGACCCCTCCCCCTGAATGGAATGGAAGATTTCGGTGACGCGCAGCCGGATGTCTTGTGTGCCCTCCGGGCTCATCACTCTCCGCCCGCCCGACGCTGCAACCGGTCCAGCCGCAGCTGCGCGAGCCGGGCAAGGTCACTGCCGGGGTTCTGGTCGCGAACCTCGGTCAGGATCGCTTCGGCTCTCTCGAAATCACCCAATTCGAACCAGGCATAGCCGGTCTTCAGGCGCGCCACCTCGCGGCGCGGATTGGCTTCGTCGGCAATGACCTCGGCGAACGCGGCAATTGCCTCCTGGAAGCGCCCTTCCACGTACAGGGTCTCGCCGAGCCAGTAGCGAGCCTCCCCGGCATCCTCGTGAGCCGGGTACTTGGTCAGGAACTCCCGGAACGCCTTGGCCGCATCGTAGAAATTGAGATTCCTGAAGGCTTCCCGGCCCTGTCCGTACAATCGCGCCGCTGGCTGCGTGATTTGTGGCGAAAAAGCCTTCTCCTCCGGGGCAGCCGACGCTTCGCTTTCCTCCGGCTCCAGAGTGGCATCGGAAACTGTCTCCTCCTCGGCATCCGGTACGTCTATCGGAACGTCCGCATCCTGCTCTGCCAACTCGGCCGGCGGCGTGGAATCTTCTTCGCCCTCGACGGCAGGCTCACCCTCAACAGCAGAGTGCTCCATCTCCTGGACCTGAGGTTCGCCCTGCCTAGCAAGCAAAGCCTCGACCTCCTGCCGCAACGCCTGCTGCTCCGCTTCCAGGCGGGTCAGCTCCTCGATGATTCGTTGGATTTCCGGAGGGTCCTCCGGCACCGGGGCCTCCTGCTCGGCCTCGAACAAGGCGGTAGGGTCAATTACGTTCTCAGGCTCCAGGGAGTCGTCCGACCGGACTCGAAGGGCTTCGATCTCTTGCCGCAATGCTTGTTGTTCCGCTTCCACGCGCTCCAGTGCCTGGATGACCCGTTCGAGCCATGGCGGCTGCGGGTCCGGTTCCGGATCAGGATCCTGCGCGAAAGCGCAGACGCTGTATGCAAGACTGCCCGCCAACGCGAGCACATGTCCTTTTCTGCCCCAACGGACGCAGTCGGTCACTCTTCCAGGATGATTTCGACCCTGCGGTTCTGTTTCCAGATGCCCTCGCCCTGGCCTGTCATCGCGGGGAGTTCCTCACCGTAGCTGACCCAATCCACCTGTTCCGCCAAAGCGCCCAGTTCCAGGATCATGTCCCGCACGCTCTGTGCCCGGCGCTCGCCCAGTGCCAAGTTGTAGGTCCGGGTGCCCCGTTCATCCGTGTGCCCCTCAAGGCGCAGCCGGCCCGCAGGGTTGTTCTGCAAATGCGCCGCTGCACGCTGGATAATTTCCGCGAACCTCGGCTTCACCGTAGTGCTGTCGTAGTCGAAATAGATGGTCATGCCCTGGTCCGTGGCCGCCGCGGCCGCTCCGGCTGCAGAACCATCCTCCGAACTGATATCCAAGTCTCCCGCAATGATGTTTCCTTCATCATCCAAGGCGACGCCCTCGACGGTATCCGGATCTTCTTCCAGCAGGATCTTCGAGTCTTCCACGGCGGCAGGAGGTTCTTCCTCCGGTACGCCGCAGGCCCCCAGAACAACACCCAAACCCAGCAGGATCAACGGCGGGGCGGTGCGTGAAAAAAATCGTCGCATTGGCATTCCTTCTAGCGTCGGTAGGGAGACCATGCAGGCTCCCGAACATTTAAATGGGCAAGCGGCAAACGCTGACGAATTCTACCATTATGGCTGGCCAGCATCAGGATTTGTTCCCCGCTCCGGGTCGTACTGGCGTAGATCAGGCTGAATCCGTTCGGTGCAAACGACGGTGCCTCGTCCAGGGTTCCCGAAGACAAGGGAAACAAGCCCTCGCTCTCCGGCTCGAACAGCGCCACGCCGTAACCGCCCGTCTCGGTCGATTGAACAAAGGCCAGGTAACGGCCATCGGTGGACACCACCGCATCCGTGGTGTAGTTGCCCGGGAGGGGCAGCATCCGGGCCTGCGCGTCGCGCAAGCCCTGGCGGTAGAGCTTCGGCTTGCCGCCCCGGTCGGACGTGAATACCAACCCCTGCCCGTCGGCTTCCCAGGCCGGTTCCGTATCGATTCCCGCGCTGTAGGTAAAGCGAGACAGGGAACCCGTGTCCAAGGCGTAGATGAAAATCTCCATGTCCCCGTCCACCGTCATGGCCAAGGCCAGGCGCCGCCCGTCGGGGGAGAAGGCCGGGGCGCTGGAACTGCGCCCGGATCCCGGCAGTGCCCGGCGACTCGCGTCTCGCAGGCCCTGCAGGTATACCTGCGGCCGTCTGGCTTCAAACGACACGTAGGCCAGGTGCCTTCCGTCCGGCGACCAGACGGGCGACAGCAGCGGGCGCGGCGAAGTGAGGATCGCGATCGGGTTGTGCCCGTCCGCGTCCGCCACGTACAGGCGGTAGCGGACCCGGCCCGCTTCACGAGCCTGGGCGACATAGGCGATTCGGGTATCGAACGCGCCGGGGATGCCCGTGATCTGTTCATGCAGCGCATCCGCGGCCTGGTGCGCCAAGCGACGCAACTGCTTCGGCTTCGCCGACAGGCGGCGCGCCAGGACGGCCTTGCCCGCCAGCAGGTCGAACAACCGGATATCCAGTTGGAGCCGGCCTGCTCCCGGGGACACCGTCGCCGTCACCGCGTACTCCGCCAGATGGCCGTCCCAGGCATCCCAGTTCAAATCCCCCTCGCGCACGGCCGCCCGCGGTGCCGTCCCGGGATCCAGCACGTTGAAAAACCCGCTTCGCGCCAGGTCCGCGTCGACGACTTCCGCCAGTTTCCGCTCGGATTCCGAATGTGCCACCAAAACGATGGGGATGCCCTGTTCGACCCCCTGCTCGACATCAATGCGGAATTCCGCCTGTGCCGCACCCACGCAAAGAGGCAGCAGCAGGGCACAAGCACGCAGGCGAGCGGCGTTCATCTCAACGGGCTGCTTTTGGACGGAAAGTAATCACCAGGTGGCGATCAAACAGTTCCGCGATCGGGGGCCGCGGCAACGGGCTGGCCTTCACCACGGCGTTGCGCAGGGAATCCTGCCAGGCCTGCGAGGCCCGGCAGCCGCGCACCTTGGCGGACAGCACCACGCCTTTTTCATCCTGCTCCACGACGACCTCGCAAGGCGAAATGTTTCCGGCCGCGGGGGGGCGCAGCCAGACCCGTTCGATCTTCTTCTTGATCGCAATGCGCCAAATATCGGCCTGCCGGGCTCGTCGGGCGGCCTCCCGCTGCCGCCGCTGCGCCTGCTCCTGCCGACGCGCTTCCGCCCGTTGTTCGGCTTCCTGCAGCTTGCGCGCCTCCTCTTCAGCCTTGCGTTCGGCCTCGGCCCGCTCTGCAGCCCGTTTCTTCTCCTCTTCGGCCTGCCGGCGCGCCGCTTCCTCACGCTTGCGCTTCTCCGCGAGTTTCCGCTTGGCTTCCTCTTTTGCCTTGCGTTTCGCTTCGGCCCGCGCCTTCGCTTTCTTCTTCTCTTCAGCCTTCAGGCGCGCCTCTTCCTCGCGTTTGCGTTTTTCCGCCTGCTTGCGTTCGGCCTCCTTGCGCTTCGCTTCACGCTCCCGCTGCTTGCGAAGCTCTTCTTCGCGCAGTGCTTGCCGGTGCGCTTCGCGTCTCTGCTCCAACAATTCCTCGTCCGCCGCCTGAACGCGCACCGCCTCGACATCCGGGCGGGATGGAACGTTGGACTGGGCCGGTTCGGTGCCGAACTGCAGCAGCAACCCGGCGATCACCGCATGAATGGCAATGGCCCCGATCCAGGAGAAAGGACTGATCCGGCTGGGACGGGTTCCTCGAGCCAGCTGGCTCATGGGGTCTCCGGCGGCGGCTGCGTGAGCAGGCTCAGGGCCGGGACTCCCGCCTGGTCAAGCCGAGCGATGGTCGCCGCCACCGTGCCGTACGAGAGCCGGGCATCGGCCCGGACGTACAGCATGTCGTCTCCGCCCTCCTGCATCATTCCTTCGACCAGGCCCGGCAGGTCCGCCTCTTCCACGGTATAGACGAAGACCCCTTCGCGGATCAGCCGCAGTTCTTCGCGCTGGTTGATTTCCAGCACCAGCGGCTCACGGTAGGGTTCCGGATCGATCGTCTCCGACGGCGCTTCCGGCAATTCGATCAACAGGCCCTGCTGCATCAGCGGCGTCGCGATCATGAAGATCAGGAGGAGCACCAGCATAACGTCCACGTACGGCACGATGTTGATTTCCGACATGTGCCGGCGCGAAGTCCGCAGCGGGTTCATGACTTCTCCTGGTTGGCCAGAGCCTCGCGCTGCAGGAGCGTGGTGAACTCTTCAATGAAGTTGCTGTACTGCGTCAGCAACTTGTCGACCCGGTCTGTGAACCGGTTGTAGGCGATGACCGCCGGGATCGCGGCGAACAGGCCCAAGGCGGTTGCCACCAGCGCCTCGGAAATTCCGGGCGCGATCATGGTCAGCATGGAGGCACCCCGGGTCGGGTCCAGCGAATGGAAGGCATTGATGATGCCCCAAACTGTTCCAAACAGCCCAATGTATGGACTCGTCGAACCGATCGTCGCCAACACCGGCAAATGCAGCTCCAGGTGTTCCGCTTCCCGGGCCAGCACCACGCGCATGCTGCGCACCGCCGTATGGCTGATCGTGTCCGGCGACAACTGCTTGTTCCGGGCCAGTTGCACGTATTCCCGGAAGCCGGCGCAAAACACGTCCCCGAGCGGCGGGCGCGACTGCCGCTGGCGCATCTGGTCGTAGAACTGCACCAGCTCGATGCCCTGCCAGAACTTGTCCTCGAACTTGATCGCTTCCTGATGCTGCCGGCGCAGGATCTGCGACTTGTTGAAGATGATGACCCAGGAGACGAACGAGGCCAGCACCAGGATCAACATCACCCCCTGCACGGGCCAGGACGCCTGGCCCAACATCTCCAGAATCGAAAACTCAACCATCGCGTTCACATTTCTCGTAAAGATCGGGAGGCAATGGTGCGGGCGACCAGGTGTCCGTGCTCAGGCACGCCACCTTGATGGTCGCCTCGGCCAGACACTCGTCCTCCCGCCACAGCGCCTGACTGAAATCCAGCGAGAGCCGAGCCCGCCCGGACAACCGGGTGCGAACCGTCAGCTCGTCGTCCAACCGGCCCGGCAACAGGTAACGTGCGGACAGGCTGTGCACCGCGAACACGCGCTGGTACTCCCGTTCCAACGCGGCCAAAGTATACCCGCGTTTTCGAAGCCATTCGGTTCGCCCGCGATCCATGTAGCGGATGACCGCCGCATGGTAGAGCACGCCGCCCGCATCGGTATCTTCGTAATACACCCGCACCGGAAAATCCTCCCCCATCAGTCCTCCGACCGCGTCAACGGCAATTCGTCCGATCCCGGCAGCGGCTCAAGCCCTAAATGCTCGCGCGCCCGCGGCGTGGCGACCCGGCCTCGAGGGGTCCGCATCAGGAATCCCAGTTGGATCAGGTAGGGCTCGACCATGTCCTCCAGCGTCCCGCGCTCCTCGTTGACCGCCACCGACAGGCTGTCGATGCCGACCGGCCCGCCGTTAAACTTCTCGATGATGATACGCAAGTATTCGCGATCCAGCCGGTCGATGCCGCAACGGTCGACGCGCATGAACTCCAGCGCCTCCGCCGCCACTGAAGCCGTCACCTTGCCATCCGCCCGGACCTCTGCGTAGTCTTGCACCCGCCGCAGCAGGCGGTTCGCGATACGCGGCGTGCCGCGCGAGCGGCGGCCGATCTCCAACGCGCCATCGTCATCCACCGGAATGTCGAGGATGTTTGCCGAGCGGCGGGCAATGCGGGCCAGTTCCTCCGCAGAATAGAAATCAAGCCGGCCGACGATGCCGAAGCGCGACATCAGCGGCGGCGTCAGCAACCCGGCCCGGGTGGTTGCGCCGACCAGCGTGAACGGGGGCAGGTCGAGCTGGATCGAGCGCGCCGCCGCACCCTCGCCGATCATCAGGTCGATCCGGCAATCCTCCAGCGCCGGGTACAGGATCTCCTCCACGGCCGGCTGCAGGCGGTGAATCTCGTCGATGAACAGCACGTCGCCTTCCTGCAGACTGGTCAGGATCGCCGCCAGGTCCCCGCCTCGCTCCAGCACCGGCCCCGCCGACTGGCGCAGCTGCCCGCCCATCTCGTTGGCGACGATGTGCGACAAGGTCGTCTTGCCGAGCCCCGGCGGGCCGAACACCAGCACGTGGTCGAGCGGCTGCTCCCGGCGCCGCGCCGCCTCGATGAAGACCTCGAACTGTTCGCGCAACTCCGCCTGCCCGACGAAGTCTTCCAGCCTGCGCGGGCGGATGCTGTTTTCCAACGATGCCTCGCCCGGTGCCGCGCCACGCTGCAGCAGCGTGTCCTCGCTCATCGCACGCTCCCGCGCAAGGCCTCGCGGATGATGTCCTCGGCCCCCAGCCCCTGCGTCTCGATTGCCCCGATCATGCGCCGGGCCTCGGCCGGCTTCCAGCCCAGGCGAACCAGCCCCTGCTGCGCTTCATATTGCGGCGTAGCCGCTTCGCTAATCTCCCCGGTGTCCTCCGCCTTCAGCACCATGTGCTGCAACTCGACCAGCAACCGCTGGGCGGTCTTCTCGCCGATTCCCGGCACTTGGGTCAGCCCGTCCAGGTTCCCGGCCTCCACATGCTGGCGCAGCGTCGCACCCGGCAAGGCCGACAGGATCGCCAGCGCGGTCTTGGCGCCAATCCCGGAGATCCGCAGCAGCTGGCTGAATCGCTGACGTTCCGCATCGTCTGCAAAGCCGAACAGGGTGTGCGCATTCTCGCGCACGACCAGCAGGGTCGGAAGCACCACTTCCGAATCGTCCTGCGGCAGGTTGTCGAACGTGGCCATCGACGCCAGCACCCGGTAGCCGACGCCACCGGCCTCCACGATCAGTTCCGGAGGCTGGCGATAGGTGACGGGCCCGCGCAGGTACGCAATCATGTCGCGACTCCCTCCGGGGTCAGCAACCGGCTGTGCGCGTGGCACAGGGCCAGCCCCAGCGCATCCGCCTCATCCGCCTGCGGCGATTCGGCCAATCCCAGCAGGCGCTGCACCATGAACTGGACCTGCTCCTTGGTGGCCCCGCCGTGCCCGGTGATCGCCTGCTTCATGCTGCGCGGGGAATACTCGAATACCTCGATTTCGCTCACCACGCAGGCGCTGATCAGCGCCCCGCGCGCCTGGCCGAGCTTGAGCGCCGTGCCCGCGTTGGCGGCAACGAACGACGCCTCGACCGCGGCGCAGTCCGGCGTGTAGACTTCAAGCACTTCGCTGAGCTGCCGGAACAATTCTCCCAGCCGTTGGGGAACCGGGCCTTGCGCCGGGCAAATCTGCCCGCTGGCCTCATAACGATGGCGGTACCCGTCGGTCTCGATCACGCCGTAACCGGTGCGCCGCAAACCGGGGTCCACGCCGATGATTCGGGTCATGGTTCACTCCGCATACAGGGCATCGGGAATGCTCGCGTTGGTGTAGACATTCTGCACGTCGTCCAGCTCCTCCAGCCCGTCCACCAGCTTCAGTAGCTTCAGCGCGTCATCGCCCTCCAGCTCGACCAGGGTCTGCGCCCGCATCGTCACCTCGGCGTGATCCGGTGCCTGTCCTGCTTCGGCCAGGCCTTGCCGGACCGTCACGAAGTCCTGGGGCTGCGTCAGCACTTCCACCGACTCGTCGTCCAGTACGACCAGGTCGTCGGCCCCGGCCTCCACGGCCTGGTCCATCAGGCTGTCCGCGTCCGTGCCGGGCGCGTAACTCAACACCCCCACCGCCGAGAACAGGTAGGTCACCGACCCGCTGTTGCCCAGGGTGCCGCCGTGCTTGCCCAGCGTGTGCCGGACTTCGGAGACCGTGCGGTTCCGGTTGTCGCTGAGGCAGTCGATCAGCACCGCCACCCCGCCCGGGCCGTAGCCTTCGTATCGGATTTCCTCGTACGCGGCGCTGTCCGCATCACCGCAGCCGCGCTTGATCGCGCGCTCCACCGTATCCTTCGGCATGTTCGCCGACATCGCCTTGTCCATCGCCAGGCGCAACCGGGAATTGTCGGCGGGATCCGGCCCGCCGATCTTCGCTGCCACCATCACCTCCCGAATCAGCTTGGAGAACAGTTTCCCGCGCTTGTCGTCCTGCCGCTTCTTGCGGTGCTGGATGTTGGCCCACTTGCTGTGACCTGCCATGATTGATGCGCCCCGCCACAACCTCCGCCTATGATAAACCCGGAGGCGATCCGACCGGAACCCAGTCCAGGATTGCTTGCCGGTTCGTGTAGGAAGACGCGCGCTGCGCCGCCTCCACGCGGGGCAACCATTCGTATTCCGAGTGCTCCAGGGCGTCCAAAGTCACCGGGCAGGCTTCGGGCACGGCCAGACGAAAAACATGTTCGCGATTCTCCGTGACCCCCTCTGCGTAACGATGGCGCCAGATCTCATAGATTTCAAACAAGTGGCTTTCATGGCAGTCTTCCAGCGCTGCCGCATCCAGGCCCGTTTCCTCGACCAGTTCCCGCCGTGCCGCCTGCTCCGGTTGCTCGCCCCACTCCAAACTGCCGGTCACCGACTGCCAGAACGTCGGCGGTTCGTTCCGCCTCAACATCAGCACCTGGAAGTCTGCGCTGTAGATCACCACCAACACCGACTCCGGTCGCTTGCAGGGAGGCGCCTCCGCTGTCATGAACGGGTTTTTATCCGGCTGAGCCCCAGCTCACGCAATTGGTCCATCTCCACCATCTCGGGGGCTCCCGTCAACAGGCAGTTGGCCGTCTGGGTCTTGGGGAACGCGATCACGTCCCGGATCGCCTCAGCGCCGGTCAGGAGCATGACCAGGCGGTCGAAGCCGAATGCGATGCCGCCGTGCGGCGGGCAGCCGTAGCGCAACGCATCCAGCAGGAACCCGAATTTTGCCTGTGCCTCCTCGGCGTCGATGCCAAGCAGCGCAAAGACCGCCTGCTGGATCTCCGGGCGATGGATGCGAACCGACCCCCCGCCGACCTCCACCCCGTTGATCACCATGTCATAGGCTCGCGCCCGCACCGCACCCGGGTCGGTTTCCAACTGCGCGACATCCTCGACCGCCGGAGCCGTAAACGGGTGATGCATTGCCAGCCAACGCTGTGTCTGGGGGTCTCGTTCGAGCAGCGGGAAGTCGACCACCCAGAGCGGCTGCCAACTCTCTTCTCTCAGGCCCAGATCCTCCGCCAAGCGTTCGCGCAGGAAAGACAGCGCGGCGTTGACGATGTCGGCCCGGTCCGCGCCGAAGAAGATCAGATCCCCATCCTGCGCGTCCGTGCGTTCCAGGATTCCGGCCACCGCTTCGTCATGCAGGAACTTCAGGAATCCCGCCTGCAGGCCGTCGCGTCCCTGTCCAACCTGGTTGCACTTGATGTACGCCAGCCCTTTCGCGCCGTACGGCTTGATCGCCTCGGTGTAGGCATTGATCTGCCCAAGGCTCATGCCTGCCGCCCCCGGGATGCGCATCGCCGCGACCCGGGCGTCCTCGCGGTTGGCCGGCTCCCGAAAGACCTTGAACTCCACCTCCGTCAGGAGATCCGCCACGTCTACGAGCTCCACCCCGGAAATCCGCACATCTGGCCGGTCGGTCCCGAACCGGCGCATGGCGTCGGCATAGGCCAATTGCGGGAACGGATCCGGCAGGGAAATCCCCACGACATCGAACATGGCGCGCGCCAGGCCCTCCATCAGTTCCAGAATGTGTTCCTCTTCGAGAAACGAGGTTTCGATGTCGATCTGGGTGAATTCCGGCTGGCGATCCTGGCGTGGATCCTCGTCGCGGAAACAACGTACGATCTGGTAGTAGCGGTCCACCCCGCCCATCATCAGCATCTGCTTGAATAGCTGCGGGGACTGTGGAAGCGCAAAGCACGCGCCGGTGTGGGTCCGGCTCGGCACCAGGTACTCGCGGGCGCCTTCCGGGGTCGCGCGGGTCAGCATCGGCGTCTCGACTTCCAAAAACCCCAGCCCGTCCAGGTAACGCCGCACCGTGGCGGCCAGCCGGGCGCGGGTGCGCAGGCGCTCCTGCATCACGGGCCGGCGCAGTTCCATGTAGCGGTAGCGCAGGCGGTGATCTTCGTGCACCTGCTCGTCGTCGAGTTGGTACGGCGGGGTATCGGCCGGATTCAGGATTTCCAGTTCTTCGCAAACCACTTCCACTTCGCCGGTCGGCAACGTCGGATTGACCGTGCCTTCGGGACGGGCGCGCACCTGCCCCGTGGCCGCCAACACGAACTCGGTGCGGATCTGCTCGGCCAGTGCGAATAATTCGGCCTGCTCGGGGTTCACCACGACTTGCACAAGCCCGCTATGGTCGCGCAGGTCGATGAAGATAATCCCGCCGTGGTCGCGGCGCCGGTTGACCCAACCGAACAGATGGACTGCCTGCCCGATCTGGTCGGTCTGGACTTCTCCGCAGTAGCAGCGTTCCTCAGCCATTGGCGGCCCCGGCCTGTGAGGTCTTCCCGTCGGATGGCTTCGCCTTAGACTTGCCCGAGGCGGCCTTGTCCTTACCGGGTTTCGCTTCCTTCTTCTTGGCCGCGGCCGGCTCTCCGTTCGTGTCCTTGCTCGGTTTCTTCCCCTTGAAGTCGGTCTCGTACCAGCCGCTTCCCTTGAGGCGAAATCCGGCCGCCGTCAATTGCTTGCGCAAACGTTCCTCGCCGCATTGCGGGCACCGGGTCAGGGGTGCGTCGCTGACTTTCTGCAATACCTCCAGGTCATACCCGCAGGCTTCGCAGCGATACTCGTATATGGGCATGGTCAGATCAGGCGCGGCGGGTCGGCGCGCTGATTATACGGGCCGATCGGGTCGCCGACCCGGATCAGGCCGCCTTCCAGAACGCGTGCCGTTACCCCGCCCATTCCGGTCATCGCGGTTTTTCCGCCGACGCCCAGCGCCACATCCATGGCACGGCAAGGCGGGCAGTCGCCGGTGCCTTCGAACAGCGCCGCGCCGACCCGGAACCGCTGCCCGACCAGGGCCCGAAGGTTGATGCCGGACACCAGCAGGTTGCGGCGCAGCAAATCCGGTTTCGGGGTGCGCTCCGACAGTGACTCGATTACGGGGAGATGCTCGGACTGCATCAGGGTCACCTGGCGCCGTCCGCCTGAGCGCCGGGTCGCATGGTCATCGGCCAGCCCTCGGCCCTGAATCGCCTGCACTTCCTGAAGTTCCATGACCGGCTGTCCGCGTCCCGTACGGACCCCGATCCACTCGACTCTGCCTGAAGCGGATGAATGCCCGCGTGGCTCATCCGGGTTCATCCCGCCGCACCCAATCGGGCCACACCATTCATCCAAGGCGCCAAGCAATCCGGAATCCGGACCGATCCGTCCTCGCCCTGATGATTCTCCAGCACGGCCACCAGCGTGCGGCCGACGGCCAGGCCGGAACCGTTCAGGGTATGCAGCGGCTGCGGCGATTGCTCTTGGCCGGGCCGGAATCGCGCCTTGATCCGCCGCGCTTGGAAATCCCGGAAATTGCTGCAGGAGGAAATCTCGCGATACGCCTTCTGGCTGGGTAACCAGACTTCCAGGTCATAGGTGCGTGCAGCGGCAAAGCCGATATCGCCCCCGCACAGGGAAACCACCCGATACGGCAATTCCAGCGCCCGCAGGACGGCTTCCGCATGAGTCGTCAGGTCCTCCAGTGCCGCTTCCGACTCTTCTGGATGTACGGCCAGCACCAGTTCCACCTTTTCGAATTGATGCTGCCGGATCAGGCCCCGGGTATCCATTCCATAGGAACCCGCCTCGGCTCGGAAGCAAGGCGTGTGCGCGATCGTCTTCCAAGGCAGCTCCGACATCTCCAGGATCGTGTCCCGCAGCAGGTTCGTCAACGGCACCTCGGCCGTGGGGATCAGGAAATGCTCCTCGCCGTCGAGCGCGAACAAGTCCGCGCGGAACTTGGGCAACTGCCCGGTCCCTTCCAGGCTGGCCGCGTTCACCAGGTACGGCACGTAACATTCCTCGTAGCCATGTTGGCGCGTGTGCAGATCCAGCATGAACTGGGTCAATGCACGATGCAGCAGTGCCAGTTCGCCCTGCAGCACCGAAAAGCGTGCCCCGGACATGGCCGCGGCCTGCTGCATGTCGAGCAGTCCCCAGCACTCGCCCAACTGCACATGATCGAGCGGCTCGAAATCGAACTCCGCGGGCTCGCCCCAGCGGCGTAATTCGAGATTGTCCTGCGGGCCCTTGCCATGCGGGACTTCCGGGTCCAGCAGGTTCGGCATGCCGATCAGCCAGGCGTCAAGACGCTGTCGAATCGATGCCAACGCCGCCTGGCGATGCTCCAGCTGTTCTCCCAGAGCAGTCACCTCTGACATCATTTCAGTGGCGTCCTCGCCCTGCTTTCGGGCTTCGCCGATGCGCTTCGACAGGGTGTTGCGCTGTGCCTGAAGAGATTCCGCCTCGCTCTGCGCGGCCTTGCGTTCCGCCTCGAGTTCGGCGTAGATGGCCGCATCGAAGGCGAAACCCCGTCGCGCAAGATTGTCCGCGACCGCGCGCGGATCAGCGCGTAAGACTTTGGGATCCAGCATCTGCGCGTCCGTCTACGCGCTCGGCGGCTTCCAGATTCCGAACGCCTTGGAAGGGTCCGCGGCCGGCGGCGCGGGCCGCTGCTGGGCCTGATTCATGACGTCATTCATAACATGTCCACTGAATGCATTGATTTCTCTAAGTAATTCTTCTTTTTCCTCGGACGGGCGATCAATGCTGCCGACCAGCAGTCCGACCACGGCCGCGAGGTATTGGGCGGAAATCAGGGTGTCCTGGGACTGCGCGTCATGCTCGTTCAGGACACGCATCAAGTTTTGCACCAGCTCTCGGCTAAGATTTATCGGTTGCATCGGCTTCTTGCCCTCGGTTCAGGCGGGTAAATGGCGCGCCCGGAGGGATTCGAACCCCCGACCTTGTGGTTCGTAGCCACACACTCTATCCAACTGAGCTACGGGCGCACGGGACATAAAAATGCCTTAAATCAGGCAGAATCGAATTATAGCCGATGGGGTGACTTGACCTTCGACCCGAACTATGGGAAAACCGGGAAATGAAGACGACCATTGAACTTCCCGACGCTACTTTCCGGCATATTAAAACGATTCTCGCAAATCGTGGCCTCACCATGGAGCAGTTTTTCACGACTGCGCTGGAGGAACAGATCCGGCGCTACACACAGGAAACCCAAACCCGCGAAGCGGAAGCACCGTGGATGGCTGGATTTGGTGCCCTCTCCGATTTGTCAGGTGAAAACCGGCGAATCCTGAAACTGATTGATGAGGAATTCGAAACGCTTGACTCCTAGAATCCGTATGATCCTATACGCTAAACGCCTTGTCCGCATGGGGGACCAGCCGACAGGCAGCCAAATTGAATTCCAGCGATGGGCAACTTACAGTCTGACGAGGATTCCGATTACACCTATCGTGACACCAGCAATAACGACCATTCGCCAAGTCACCCGAGACTCAAATTCAGCCAGATCGGTTTTCAGAACGGGCTTGGTTGCTACTTGATCCGAGAACATCAAATTCTCCACAGCCTTTTCTGCGAGATTCTCTGAAGCTCCCGATTCCACCAATGCTTTATAAAGGGCCGTGGCGCCCATGTGCAGAAGTGTAGCAAAACCCTTTAGATCCCTAAATTCAGAGTGAGTTCGGAATATCGGGTCCGTGGAACGACCCTGCCCTTTGGGCCCTTGCCCAAGCGTACGAGTCAGTGACAGGCTTGACCCAGTGCCTTGAGCCGCCAGTAGTTGTAAGGCCAAGGCGTCACGAAACCGGCCGCCAGGGCCGGCGCCAGCGACCACCAGCGCAACTGCAGGCTGCCGACCAGCAGCCAGTCCGTCAAATTCATCGCAATCTCCATCGACACCATGCTGATCAGGCTCATTCCTGCCGCCGTGCGCAAGGCCAGGTTGGCCGGCATGCTTCGCATCAGCAGAATCGTCTCCAGGAGAATACTGGTCAGGATGCCGTTGAGCATGGCCAATCCCAGAATCAGCCACGGCGAAATTTCAATCTGGTAGTACTGAAAGTAATAGATCGTACCGAAATCGCCGATGGCGCAGCCGATCAAGCACCACATCGTGTTGTAGGCGGATTTCCCCCAGGTATGGCGGCACCGCCAATCAATAGCGTACCAGTGCGCGGCTTGCTCCATGCTCAGCCGGGCGGCCAACCGAACGAGCGCCCGGCCAGCAGGTGCACATGCAAATGGAAGACCGACTGCCCGACTTCGGCGCCGTTGTTGATCACCAGCCGGAAGGCTTCCTTGCAGCCCAGCTGCTCGGCCACCTTCCCCGCCACCTGCAGCAAGTGGCCCAACATCGCCTGATCTTCCTCTTCGGCATTCGCCACCCGGTCCAGCGGCTTGCGCGGCACGATCAGTACATGCGTCGGTGCTTGGGGATTGACGTCGCGGAACGCCACGCAAACTTCGTCTTCGTACACGAAGTCCGCAGGGATCTCGCGGTTGATGATTTTCTCGAACAGGGTCGGCTCGGCCATGCTTGTCTCAGGAGCGATTGCTACTGCTCGGCATAGGCGCGGATGCGCAACAAAAGCGCCTCGATCAGTTCCCCGCTCAGCTCCTTCTTCAGGACCGCGCGAGCCTCGTCAGCCGCGAGGTAGTCCTCCGAATCAAACAGCCAGTGCCGGTAGCGCGACACGGTGGCTGGCGCCGATGGCTTTTCGCCCGGCCGCTGCAGGCGCACGGTCAAATGCAGCCCGACCTCATATTCGCGGGCATCCATGTCGGTGGTCACACCGATGACCTGGTGGCGTTCCTGCGGGCCTTCCAGGTAAACGATCAAATCGGCCGCTGCGTCGCCTCCCACCACCTTGACGCCGCCGCCGCGCAACTTGCGCTTGAGTACCTGGCGGAATCCCGGAGATCCCCCGATCAGTTGCAACGAGGCTTGCGGGATCTTGGTCGCGACCCCCTTGGAATCCGCCAGCTGGAACCCGCATCCGCTGAAAGCCAGGCAGAAAGCGGCACCCAGCAGGAAAGAGCCCCTACGCATCACGCACCACGACATTAACGAGCTTGTGCGGGACCTGGATGAAACGAACCACGGTTTTTCCTTCGGTAAAGCGTTGCACTTTAGCATTATCCAATACTTTCTGCCGCAACTCGTCCTCGCCGATATCGACCGCAAGTTCCAGCTGCGCCCGGACCTTGCCGTTCACCTGAACCACGATCTGCTCGACCGAGCGCTGCAGGGCGGATTCATCCGCTTCCGGCCAAGGTTGATCCAAGACCACCCCGGCGAATCCGAATTCATGCCACAGCACGTGAACCAGGTGCGGGACGGCCGGCGCCAGCATGCGCAGCATCGCCTCTAGGCACTCGCGCACCAGACCCGGTTCCGCCTTGCCGTCCTCGGAAAGGCGCATCAGATCGTTGAGCAGTTCCATGTTGGCGGCAATCGCCGTGTTGAACGTATGCCGCTGCTCGACCACGCGGCCCGCCTTCTGGATCGTTTCATGCAGTTTGCGGCGCAATTCCTGCTGCTGCGAATCAAACCCACCCGCATCAGCGCCTTCTGCAGACGCGCAATCCCGATGCTGGTAGGCGAATCGCCAGAACCGCTTGAGGAACCTCGAACACCCCTCGACCCCACTGTCGGACCACTCTAGTGTATGTTCGGGCGGCGACGCGAACAGCATGAACAGGCGCACCGTGTCCGCGCCGTAGCGCTTGATCAATGGTTCCGGGTCGACCACGTTGCCCCACGACTTCGACATCTTGTGCCCGTCCTTGAGCACCATGCCCTGGGTCAGAAGGTGCGCGAATGGCTCGTCGCCGTCGACCAGCCCCTCGTCACGCATCAGCTTGTGAAAAAAACGCGCATACAGGAGGTGCAGGATGGCATGCTCGATCCCCCCGATGTACTGATCGACCGGCAGCCAGTAACGCGCGCGATCGTCCAGCATGGCGTCATCGACATCGGGTGAACAGAATCGCGCCTGGTACCAACTGGATTCGACGAACGTATCGAACGTGTCCGTATCTCGTTGCGCCAGCCTGCCGCACTTCGGACATTTCACGACCCGCCAACTCTCGGGGAGATCTGCCTCCGGCGGCAGGGTCTCGTCGAGAACCACCGGCAAGTCTTCTTCCGGGACCGGCACAACACCGCATTCCTCACAGTGGATCATTGGCACCGGGCAACCCCAGCGGCGCTGCCGAGACACGCCCCAGTCATGTAACCGGTAGCGCACCACGGACTCTCCATAGCCCTGCTCGGACAACCGCTTGGCAATGGCGGCGTAGCCTTCCTCGGAACTCAGCCCGTCGAATTCCCCGGAATTAACCAGTACGCCCCAGTCCACATAGGCTTCGGCATCAAGATCGGCCTCCGAACCATCGGATGGAGCGATCACCTGCCGGATCGGCAAACCATGGTGTCGCGCGAATTCCCAGTCGCGTTGGTCGTGAGCCGGCACCGACATCACCGCCCCAGAGCCGTATTCCATCAGCACGAAACTGGCCACCCACACCGGCAGCGTCTCACCGGTCAACGGGTGCAGCGCATTCAATCCGAGCGGGTATCCTTCCCGATCCCGGAGCGACTCCTCGGAAGTCTGGGCAGATTGGTTAAGAAAGTCTTTCAACTCTTTGTTAGATCGGGATATTTCCTGAACAATGGGATGCCCGGGGGCGAGCGCCATGTAGGTGGTTCCCATCAAGGTGTCCGGACGCGTGGTGAACACCGTCAGCGGTTCTTCCCGTCCCTCCAGGTCGAACCGGATCTCCACCCCTTCCGAGCGACCGATCCAGTTGCGCTGCATTTGCAGCACCTGGGGCGGCCACCGGCCCTCCAGCTGATCCAAGGCACCCAGCAATTCCTCGGCATAGTCCGTGATCCGCAGAAACCATTGCTCGATTTCCCGTTGCTCGACAATGGCGCCAGAACGCCAGCCGCGTCCCTCGATGACCTGTTCGTTGGCCAACACGGTCTGGTCGACCGGATCCCAGTTGACCAGCGCCTTTTTCCGGTAGGCCAGGCCCTTTTGGAACAGGCGGATGAAAAACCACTGCTCCCACCGATAGTATTCCGGGTCGCAGGTCGCCAGTTCGCGTCTCCAGTCGTAGCCAAATCCAAGACGCTGCAACTGTTCGCGCATGGCCTGGATGTTCTCCCGTGTCCAGGCGCCGGGGAGGACCTTGCGTTCCAGCGCGGCATTCTCGGCCGGCAGGCCGAAAGCGTCCCACCCCATCGGCTGCAACACGTTGTCGCCACGCATCCGGCGGAAGCGCGCAATGGCATCCCCGATCGTGTAGTTGCGCACATGCCCCATGTGCAATCGGCCGCTGGGGTACGGAAACATGGACAGGCAGTAGAACTTGCGCTCGCCCAGCTTCTCCTGCGCGGAGAAGCATTCGTTTTCCCGCCAGTATTTTTGGGCTTCCTGTTCTACGGCTTCAGGGTCGTAGTGTTCCTGCATGTGAAGGGCTGAGTATCTGGAAAGTCCGTGCGCGCGCATATTATCACCGGGTACCCTTTTTCCCGTATTCGGACAGTTACAATAGCGGCATAAATCCAAGACCTCTCTTTCTTCGAAGACTTCCATGCAGGTACTGATCTCGGCTTTCGAGTACGTCCGGGATGTCCTGCGCCATTTCCGGAAAACCGAAGCCTTCAGCAGCGTCGTGCTGGTGTCGTCCGCCGCCGCCGCTATTCTCCTGACCAATTTCGGCGCGCACGATTGGTACGAGAATTTCCTGAACATGCCGATCTCCCTGGTGCTCGGCCCCGTCGCCCTGCACAAGACCCTGCTGCTGTGGGTCAACGACCTCCTGATGGCGATCTTCTTCTTCGTCATCGGACTGGAACTCAAACGCGAGTTCATGGAAGGACACTTGGCTTCCGTCGACCGCGCCCTCTCGCCGGCCTTCGCCGCCATCGGCGGCATGCTGGTGCCCGCTTTGCTGTTCGCCAGCCTCAACTATCAGGACCCGGTCGCCATGCGGGGCTGGGCCATCCCCACCGCGACCGATATCGCGTTTGCGTTGGGCGTATTGATGCTGCTCGGCTCGCGGGTCCCTTACGGGCTCAAGATCTTCCTCCTCGCGATCGCGATCCTGGACGATCTTGGCGCCGTGCTGATCATCGCCTTGTACTATTCCGAGGAATTGTCGATGGAAGCCTTGCGCTATGCCGCATTGTGCCTGGTGGTCTTGGTCGGGCTCAACCGGTTCAAGGTCAGCAGCGCCATCCCCTACCTCCTGATCGGAGTGGTCCTGTGGTACTTCATCCTGAAATCCGGGGTCCATGCCACCATGGCCGGCATCCTCCTGGCGTTCACGATCCCGACCCATGTTCCGCACGACCACCAGTACTCCCCGCTGACCCGGTTGGAAAACCAGTTCCACGGCTGGGTCGCCTTCGGAATCCTGCCCGTCTTTGCCTTCTGCAACGCCGGAGTTTACCTGTGGGACACGACGCCCTCCGATCTGGGTGACACGCTTACGCTCGGGGTCCTGCTGGGGCTGCTGATCGGCAAGCCTGTCGGAATCTGCCTGTTCGCCGCGCTGGGCTCGGCGCTTAGACTCGGCTCCCTGCCAAGCGGCGTGCACTGGCCGGCATTCCTCGGCATGTCTTTCCTGTGCGGCATCGGGTTCACCATGAGCCTGTTCGTCTCCACCTTGGCGCATGGCGACATGCCCGCGTTGATCGTGGAGGACAAGATTGGCATCATGCTGGGTTCCCTGCTGTCGGCGCTGATCGGGTACTTCATCCTGAAGGCGACGCTGGGCAAGCCGAAGGCCGAACTTCTGGATACAACCTAGGGCTATCGCGACATGTCCACATCCCTAAAGACCCTGCTGGCCGTCACGTGCTTCGTCATCGTGGCCGCCGCCTTGCAGCAAGCGCGCGAGATCGTTGTCCCCTTCCTGCTCGCGGTCTTCATCGCCATCGCTTGCGAACCGCCCATGAAATGGCTGCGGGAGCGCGGGTTCCCCAACCTGCTTGCCCTGATGGCCGTGATCGCGGGCCTGATTGCCGCAGGAGTCGGATTCGCCGCTTTGATCGGTGCATCCATCACCGGCTTCCGCCAGACCATGCCCATCTACTATGAGCAACTTCGAGAACACGTGGAGCACGTGGGGCAGTGGCTTTCGCAACAGGGCTGGGTCGAACTGGATGCCGGACTGTCGTCCTACCTGGACCCCTCGTTCTTCCTCAATTTGGTGGCCGACCTCCTCAGCGGGTTCGGCGCGCTTCTGACCAATGCCTTGCTGATTCTTCTGGCGGTGGCATTCATCCTTTTGGAAGCTTTTGAACTGCCGAAAAAGATCCAGCGGGCCTTCAAGGGTTCAGATTCCGGCTTTGCGCTGAGCCAGTTCACCGACAGCGTCAACCGCTACCTCGCCACGAAAACGCTGACCAGCCTGCTGACCGGGGTGCTGGTGGCCGGATGGCTGGCGTTGCTTGGCCTCGACCACGCCATCCTTTGGGGACTGGTCGCCTTCCTGCTCAACTACATCCCCAACGTCGGCTCCATCCTGGCCGCCATCCCAGCTGTTCTGCTGGCCTGGTTGCAGCTCGGAGCCGCCATGACGGTGCCCGTAATTCTCGGCTACGTCGCCATCAACACGGCCATTGGCCAGATCCTCGAAGCGCACCTGATGGGCCGACGCCTAGGCCTGTCGGTCCTGGTGGTGTTTCTGTCTCTGGTCTTTTGGGGCTGGCTGCTCGGGCCGGTCGGCATGCTGCTTTCGATCCCGCTGACCGTCATCATCAAACTCGCACTGGAATCAAACCCGAACACCCAAGGCGCAGCCATCCTGCTGGGTCCCGCGAAAGAGCCGGACAACCGCGCCTGATCCGCCGCCTTTCGGCTTAGAAGGTCGCGACGGCCTTGAAGTAGTAGAACCCGCCGTTGTAGTCGAACGGGATCGACTCGGGATACTCGGAGCCCAGGATCCTGCCGTAGATGTTCTTCGACGGCTCTTCATCCAGCAGGTTCTCGGCACCGACCACCAAGTCGAAATTGTCGGTCAGGCTGTAGGACACTTCGAGATCTGTCAGGAAGCGGGCATCCGCCTTCTGGAACAAGTCGGCGCTCAGGGCATGGTAATCAACGTGAGTCCCGTAGTACCGCACCCGGCTCAGTATTCGCCAAGGGCCCTTTTGGTGGTCGGCGGCCAATGACCAGCGAATCTTCGGGCGACCCTCTTCAATTTGCCGCTTGGTCCGGGATGAAATGGTATCGGGGTCAAACTCGTCGACCGTCGTGCGGTTGAAGTTCCCCGTGAAAGTGAACTGGGTCGTGCCGCCGAAAAGATTCATCGGGTAAGTCGCGACTACGTCGATGCCTTCCGTGGTCGTGTCGAAATCATTCGCGAAGTACCGGACCTGGGCAACAGAATCAATGGCGGGCACCTCCCGGCGCAACGCATCTCTTTCGTTAGTAATCAATTCCTGATGCGCCATGCTCAGATTTTTCAGATCAATGTCGAATGTTTTGTCGTCGGTATTCTTTCCGCACGTGCCAGTCACATTGTTCTTCTCCAATAGCAGGCAATCCAGGAATTCCGTGGAGGTCAGGGAAATCCGATCCTTGACCTCGATGTGGTAGAAATCGACCGTCACATCAAGGCCTCCGACATTGAAGACGGCGCCTATTCCGGAACTGAATGATTCCTCCGCTTCCAATGGCTTCGCGATCCCGCGCAAGAGCGGGTCCGTCGGGGGCAGTGTCAACTCATCCGTCAACCTTCCGTCCACCAAGGTGGTGGTCACGTTGCGGACATTCGCCTGCCCTACCGTCGGAACACGAAAACCTGAACCGAGTGAGCCTCGCACGGCCAAGGTGTCGGTTGCCTGGAAACGGGCGGAGAATTTCCCGTCGATCGTCGAATCAAACTCTTCCGGGTCTTCGTAACGTACCGCTAGCCCGCATTTCTCACCAACATAAAAACGGCTGGGATTTTCCGAATTCATCC
>CAZRSJ010000026.1:0-23444 GCA_964602805.1 uncultured Chromatiales bacterium
GGATGAATTCGGAAAATCCCAGCCGTTTTTATGTTGGTGAGAAATGCGGGCTAGTACTTTAATTAGGGGGACTATATACAATCTACACCATGCCTTGACAGCGGCTTGACAAAACGGAAATAATGGTGTATAATCTTCCAAACGAAATGAGGAAGGAATAGAACAATGGCACACAAAGCACCCGGTAAACATTACCGCAAAGGCATGTCCCTGATGGAGTTCATGGAACGGTTCCCGGACGACCGCACCGCCGAAGAGTGGTTCACCAACATTCGCTGGCCGGATGGACCCGAATGCCCTTATTGCGGTTCTCACAACATTTACACCCGTCCAGAGGAAAAGCGCAGGAATCAGCCCTATCGGTGCCGTTCCTGCAAAAAGGACTTTTCAGTAAAGACCCGTACCCTGATGCACTCGGCGAAGAAAGGCTATCGCCAGTGGGCGGCGGCCATCTATCTGGTGACGACCAACCTGAAAGGCGTGTCGTCCCTGAAACTGCACCGTGACCTGAACATGACGCAGAAGACCGCATGGCTCATGGCGCACAAGATCCGTGAGACTTTCGGAGACAATGCGCCTGACCTGTTCGGCGGACCCGTGGAAGCGGACGAAACCTACATCGGCGGATTGGAAAAGAACAAGCACAAGGACAGCAAGCTGAATGCTGGCCGGGGCGCGGTCGGCAAGACGGCAGTAGTCGGCGTGAAAGACCGTGCCACGAACAAGGTCAGTGCTTCACCCGTCCCTGCCACCGACAAGACGAACATTCACGGCTTCATCATGGAGAATGTGGCAGACGATGCGAAACTCTACACGGACGAAGCCCGCGCCTATCGCGGACTTCCGCATGACCGCGAAGCGGTGAATCACAGTATCGGCGAGTATGTACGCGAGCAAGCGCATACGAACGGTATCGAGTCGTTCTGGGCTATGCTCAAGCGGGGCTATCATGGTACTTATCACTACATGAGTGCGAAGCATCTTGGGCGTTATGTGAACGAATTTGCTGGACGGCACAACGTCCGTCCGAAAGACACTATCGACCAGATGGCCAACATTGTCCGCAACATGGACGGCAAGCGTCTTACCTACAAGAAACTTACTGCCTGAACTTATCCATAGGCCATATCATGGAAAAATCCAATTCGCAGGGGGGGGGGGGGCAAGCCCTCTACATATGGTGTTCCCAACTGGGAGAACCGAACCCTATTTCACGGTGACAATCTAGACTTCCTTCGGGCGATGAACAGTAATTCTGTTCATCTTATCGCCACCGACCCGCCATTCAATAAAGGTCGCGACTTTCACGCCACGCCGGATAGCCTTGCGTCCGGCGCATCGTTCCATGATCGCTGGTCGTGGAAAGACGATGTCGAGCAGGAATGGGTTGACCAGATTACGGATGACTGGCCTCATGTTATGAATGTAATCCAAGGCTCAAGGTCAAGTTACGGAGACGACATGGGTGCGTTCCTTTGCTACATGGCCGTCCGGTTGCTGGCAATGCGTAGGGTGCTGCGGGACGATGGCAGTATCTATCTCCACTGTGACCGTACCGCAAGCCATTATCTCAAGGAGCTTATGGATGCGATTTTCGGGAAAAAGAATTTTAGGAATGAGATTATTTGGTGTTATACGCAAGGTGGCAGGCCCAAAAAAGATTTTCCAAATAAACACGAGACAATTTTCAGATATTCAAAATCAAATAAATACACTTTCAATGGCAGTGCCATCAGAATCCCTTATGAATTGGTGTCGGATAAATCAGAAGATAGTTTTACGAAAATTGATTCTGATGGCAGATTGTATAAAGAAGTGTATGGAACGGATAGGAAGAAAAAATACCGATACTACAAGGATGAAGGGAAAGTGCCTTACGATTGGTGGGTAGATATACCGCAGGTTACAGGTAGGGCTTCGGCATCTAATAAAACTGAGAGCACTGGGTATCCCACACAAAAGCCTCTGAAGTTATATGAGCGCATGATTCTGGCAAGTTCCAACAAAGGTGACATTATTCTTGATCCATTTGCGGGCTGTGCTACTACGCTGGTTGCTGCGGAGAGACAAGACCGACAGTGGGTTGGCATTGACATCTGGGATAAGGCACATGAGGTAGTAGTTGCGAGACTAGAAAAGGAAGGATTGCTTGGCAATTTCAAGTTGGGAGACATCAACTACACGTCAGATATACCGGAACGTACAGACGATGGCGACACTGCTGTTCCGTTCCTGAAAACGAAGAAGCGCATTGACGAACCGAGAGGAAAGAAAATGAGCCGTGCGGAAATGCTTGAGTTTCTGCTAGAGCAAGACGTCCCGGTATGTCAAGGGTGCGGACGCGAATTTGACGACAAGCGATACCTGCAACTTGACCATAATGTTCCACGTTCGTCTGCTGGCATCAACCACATATCGAACAGAATCCTATTGTGCGGGCCTTGCAATAATGCCAAGAGCGATGATCTGACTTTGGTAGGGATTCGGAAGTACAACCGCAAGAATGGTTACATGGTTGATGAAAGCAATCTGACCAGATGAAAAGAGGCACGATTATCGTGCTATAGTCCCGACTGCAAAACATTTCGGTGCCCCGTTGTCGGGTCACCTGCCTAATACCACAGCCACTGTGGGGCGGGAGTAGCTACCCAAACCAGGCGAATAAGCAGGGACTTCTGTTTACCGGAATGTTTTGCAAGATGGCCCGGCTCCATTTATGCCGGGTAATGCTTGTGCTTTATTCGGAGTCGTAAGAAATGAACAACAAAATCTTGGCAGTCGCTTGCCTGTCTATCGCATTGATGTCCTGTGCTTCAACTCAATCTGTGAAGTTGGCTAATAACTCTGTGCATATCAAGTACGACCGTGCAACGGCTTTCAACCCGGAACCTACCCTAGATGGAATGATGCACGAAGCCATGATGCGGTGTGGCACGGCCAGCCCGACCCTGATAGCGGATTCGTGTGCATGGAGTAACGGGATTTTCTGCTTTTCATGGACTTACATTTATGACTGTGGATCGGAAGATGGCACGGTGGAAATTCAGGCAACGCATGAGATAGAACCTGAAAGAAAACCAAAGTCCGTGAGAAAGGCTACGCTTGTAGCAGAACCAGAACAACAGGCATCGGATGACTACCAGCAGTGTCTCAGAGAAATCAGTGGAAGGTTGCCGGAAGAATTTTGCGATAGGCGCAAGTGAGACGCTATCGAGGTAAAATCGTGTTAGAGGTTTTGATTATGAAACGCGAAAAGAACGAACATCGGAAAATGCCGGAGCCGATTGACGCGACCCCGGAGGAAGTGGCGCGTGCCATTATGCAGAGGCCACCGAAGAAGAAATGGGACTTTATGCAAAAGCGGAAGAAAAAGAAATGACAATTGAAGAAGGCATTATTGTCGCCGTCATTGGCACTACCATTGGGGGATTATTGCTTGCCGGATTAATAGCGGGTTGCAAGTCTTTGTTTGAGAAATATAAAGAATGGCGTTACGTTCACTGGTACAGAAAACAAGATTGGACTATTACTTCTATATAACAAAACCTGAACAAATCAGGCATGGTGTAGATTGTATATAGTCCCCTTTTAAATCATAAAAACATAAATTATAAAATCACTCATGTGGACTTGGAGAATCCACCAGACTGGTTTAATAAAATCTCACCATTAAAAAAAGTCCCGCTTCTAAAGATAGGTGAAAAAGATGTCCTGTTTGAGTCAGCGGTTATCTGTGAGTACATAGATGATGTTACGCCAATCAAGTTGCGGCCAGAAAACCCGCTCCAGTTGGCATACAATCGTGCATGGATTGAATTTGGATCTACATGCCTTGTAGATCAATACATGCTGCTTCTAAAAAAAACAGAGAAAGAGTTTAAAGAGCAAGCGGATCAAATCATTAGTAGACTACATTTAGTAGAGAATACTTTGAATAATCAGCCATTTTTTAATGGCGAACAATTCTCGCTTGTAGATGCCGCATATGCTCCATTACTGATACGATATGAAATCATAAATAATATTATTCCAATATTTAATTCTCAGATCTTTAAAAAGCTTTCAAGCTGGTCAGATACGATTCTTGGATCAAGCGCTGTACAAGAATCAATAGAATCAGATTTCCCCACCCAGTATAAAGATCAAATTACAGGTTTCGACGGATACTTGTCATCCCATATTAGCTAGAAGAACTCTACTCCAAAAAACTTTCTTTTGTGAATTTACTTGCATCCAGGTCTGCAGTTTATGCTGCATTGATATTGGCCATAGGAATGGGTTTTGGACGTTTTTGTTTTACAGGCATTTTTCCTGTAATGGTCGATGAAGGATCGTTGACACTAGATGGGGGCGCCTATGTGGCATCTGCAAACTACGCAGGATATTTGCTTGGCGCATTGTTAGCTATTAATACGCACCCTAATGACTCGTTTAAGCTGTGTCTTTATTCGATTTTAGGTACCGCACTGACAATTGCGTTTTTGGCTGTGTACCAAAACGTGTGGTTTTTGATTGTCATGCGTGGCCTTTCAGGTGTATTCAGCGCCACTGCAATGGTTGGCGCCTCATCATGGTTATTGCAGTACAAAGGGGATAATCGTGCTTCGCCAATTTTATACGCAGGTATTGGGTTTGGAATTTTAATTTCGGCAGAATTAATCGCTATAGGTCAGCACTTTGGATTTAGTAGTGCGAAATTATGGTTCTTGCTAGGCGGAGCGGGTTTGCTAATTGGGATACCTTGTATTTTGCTGATGAAAATGGATTCGGTGGGAAAGACCGTAGACCAAATCTATACAGGCACTCACAGTACAGAAGTATTTGATAAGTGGAAACTGGTTTTAATTTATGGGTTAGCAGGGTTTGGTTATATCATTACCGCCACTTACCTTCCCTTGATAATCAAGGATGACTTGGGCATTGGAATCGGTCTTCACATATGGGCAGTGTTTGGATTAGGAGCGATGTTCTCATGTTTTTTCTGGCATGGGGTTCAAGCTAAACTGGGCTCAAGAAATTCATTATTTGTTAATTTAATTATCCAATCGATCGGTGTAGCGCTTCCAGTATTCAGTCAAACATTATCCAGTTATTTGTGTAGTGCGCTCTTGGTTGGTGGCACATTTATGGGGTTTGTTACTATTGCTAAATCAATAGCACTGAAAATATCTCATGAAGCACGAGGTAACCTCATGGCAATCATGACTGCTTCATTTGGAATAGGCCAGATTGCGGGTCCGCTGGTTGCCAACGAGACCTATGATGTGAGCAAATCGTTTTCCTTGTCTTTTCTCATGGCAAGTATGGCGCTAATTATCGCAGCCGTAATCTCTGTAAATGCTAATAGGAAAATTTGATTAATCTGCTTAGATGGTGCCGATGGCCGGACTCGAACCGGCACGGCTTTCGCCACTGCCCCCTCAAGACAGCGTGTCTACCAGATTCCACCACATCGGCACTGCCTGCAGTATTATCACAAAACGCGCCAAATCTTATTCAGGAATTTCTCCGGCTGGGCTCGGTTCCAGTTCGGATTCCGAAATAACCGGCTGTTCCGGGATGCCGGGTTCGGGAAGAGCCTGTTCAGCCTCCGGCACGGCAATTTGCCCCATAAGGCTCTGCTCGGGTGGCGCGGTTTTGACGATCCACGCCAGCGCCAGGCAGTTGATGAAAAACAGAGCAACGATGACGGCGGTGACCCGGCTGAGGAAGGTCGCGCTTCCACGTGCGCCGAAAACGGAACCGGAAGCGCCGCCGCCGAATGCGGCGCCGGTATCTGCGCCCCGGCCGTGCTGTAGCAGCACTAGGCCGACGATGCTTAGCGACAGCAGGATCGCGGTGATGAGAAGGACGGTGTACATCTGCCTATTTTCGCACGGCCTGGCAAATGGACAGGAATTCGTCGGCCTTCAGGGAAGCGCCGCCGACCAGGCCGCCGTCGATATCCGGCATGGAGAACAATTCCGACGCGTTGGCCGCCTTGACGCTGCCGCCGTACAGCACGACCGTGTCCTGCGCAGCGGTTTCGAGTTCCTGCTCCAGGTGCGCCCGGATGGCGGCGTGCACTTCCTGCGCCATGTCCGGGGTGGCCGCGACGCCGGTGCCGATGGCCCAGACCGGTTCGTAGGCGATCAGCGCACGCGGGAACGCGTCCGGGAAGTTTCGGACCGGCTGCAGCTGCCGGTGGATCACGTCCAGAGTCTGTCCCGCCTCGCGCTCCTCCAGGGTTTCTCCGACGCACAGGATCGCCCGGGGTGCGCCCGGAGTGCCTTGTTGCGCCGACTGGTGCAGGAGGGCGAACTTTCTCTCGATCAACTCGTCGGATTCGCCGTACACGTGGCGGCGTTCGGAATGGCCGATGATGGCGTGCGAGCAGCCCAGTTCGACCAGCATGGCCACGGAGATCTCGCCGGTGAAGGCGCCCTCGGGTTGGTCGCAGACGTTCTGCGCGCCGACCTGAACCGGGCTTTCCGCAGTCTCTTCGAGGACGTCAAGCAGATGGACGAACGGAGGGCAGAGTAAAACCTCCGGATCAGTTGCGTTCCCAGCGCCCTGTACGACGGCACGGGCCAACGCCCGGGCGGCGTCCCGGGAGCCATGCATTTTCCAGTTTCCGGCGACGACGGTCGGTCGGGTCATGAGAGGGGTCTGGTGGTTATCGGGGGGTAATGCGGTGGGGCATTATAAAGGGGGGTTTTCAGGCACCCGTGTCGATCGAGTCGGCGATGGATTTTGCGAGGGCTTCGACCCTTCCGTGATCTTCTCCCTCCACCATGACGCGCAACACCGGCTCTGTCCCGGAGGGGCGCAGGAGAACCCGGCCTTGCTCGCCCAGTTCATTGCGTGCACTCTGCACGGCCGCATCCGTGGCCGGGCCGGGCGTACGGTCGCGCGGGCAACGCACATTGATCATGGTCTGCGGGTACTTCCGCAGGTCCGAACGCGCCTGGCACAGGGGCTGGCCGAGAATCTGCAGCGCTTCCAGCGTCTGCAGTGCCGCAACCATCGCGTCGCCGGTGCGGGCCCGGTCGCGGCAGATGATGTGGCCGGAGGTTTCTCCGCCGAGTTGCCAGTCGCGGGTCAGCAGTAACTCCTGGACATAGCGGTCGCCGACCGCAGCCCGCTCAAACGGAATCTCCAGGGCAGCCAGTGCTTTCTCCAGGCCCAGGTTGCTCATCTGGGTGCCAGCCACGCCGCCGCTCAGGGTTCCCTGGATCTGCCTGGCGCGGGCGATGACATACAAGAGATCGTCTCCGTCTACGATTCCGCCGTCTTCGTCGACCATGATCAGCCGGTCGCCGTCGCCATCCACGGCTAGTCCAAGAGTGGCGTGGTGTTCATGGGTCTGGGCGCGGACATATTCCGGGCAGGTCGCGCCACAACCGTCGTTGATGTTCGTCCCATTGGGTTCTACGCCGACGGCAACCACGTCTGCCCCCAGTTCCTCGAACAGTTTCGGTGCAAGCTGGTAAGCAGCTCCGTGCGCGCAGTCGACCAGCAGGCGCAAGCTGTCGAGGCGGAATCTCTCGGGTACGGTGCTCTTGCAAAAATCAAGGTAGCGGCGTCCAGCGTCGTTGATCCGGCGGGCCTTGCCGGGCAGGGAACGGGGATCTATGTCCATCGGTTGCTCAAGTTCCGCCTCGATGCGATGCTCGATCTCATCGGGCAGCTTGGCGCCGCCCGCGTCGAACAGCTTGATGCCGTTGTCGTAGTGTGGGTTGTGCGAGGCGCTGATGACGATGCCGGCGCAGGCATCCAGCTCCCGGGTCAGCTGGGCTATGGCGGGGGTCGGCTGGGGGCCCAGCAGCAGGACGTTGACGCCCGCCGCGGACAAGCCGGCCTCCAGCGCGGACTCGAACATGTAGCCGGAGCGGCGGGTGTCCTTGCCGACTAGGATCTGGGGAGCTTCGGATCCCTGCCCGAGCACGCGGCCGATGGCCCAGCCCAGGCGCAGTACGAAATCCGGCGTCATCGGGTTGATGCCGACCCGGCCCCGGATTCCGTCAGTTCCGAAGTACGTGCGGGACATGCGCGGTCAACCGCGAATTGGAATCAGTGCTGTTCAGCGGCTCCGCCAATCGGAGAGTCCGTGTCTTTTGCCTTCTTGGAGTGCTCGGCCGACCCCGAGTCGCTGTCCGGCGCATTGTCGTCCCAGTCCTGGGGCGGACGGACAGGCTGGCCCGTCATGATGTCGTCGATCTGCTCGCCGTCGATCGTCTCGTATTTGATCAGGGCGTCGGCCATGCTGTGCAACTTGTCCATGTTTTCGGTCAGGATCTTGTGCGCACGCTTGTAGTTCCGGTCGATGATCTCGCGCACCTCTTCGTCGATCGCCCGGGCCGTGCGGTCGGACATGGTCTTGTGCTGGGTCACGGAATGACCAAGGAACACCTCGCCCGCCTCTTCGCTGTAGGCCAGCGGCCCCATCTTCTCGGACAGCCCCCACTTGGTGACCATGTTGCGGGCCAGTTCGGTGGCGCGTTCGATGTCGTTCTGCGCGCCGGTGGTGACTTTCTCCATGCCGAAGATGATCTCCTCGGCCAGCCGGCCCCCGTACAACGTGCAGATCTGGCTCTCCAGCCGCTGCCGGGTATTGCTGTAGCGATCGTCCTCGGGCAAAAACATGGTCACGCCCAACGCCCGCCCGCGCGGGATGATGGTGACCTTGTGCACCGGGTCATGCTCGGGGACGGTGCGGCCGATGATCGCGTGCCCGGACTCGTGGTAGGCGGTGAGCTTCTTCTCGTCTTCGCTCATCACCATGGAACGGCGCTCCGAACCCATCAGGATCTTGTCCTTGGCGTGCTCGAAGTCCTGCATGTCCACCTGCTTCTTGTTGGTGCGGGCGGCGTACAGGGTCGCTTCGTTGACCAGGTTCGCCAGGTCGGCGCCGGAGAATCCCGGGGTCCCCCGGGCGATCACCTTCACCTTGACGCCCGAGTGGGTCGGCACCTTGGCCATGTGCACCTTGAGAATCTGTTCCCGCCCGCGGATGTCCGGCAACGGCACCACCACCTGGCGGTCGAAGCGGCCGGGGCGGAGCAGGGCCGGGTCCAGCACGTCGGGTCGGTTGGTGGCAGCGATGACGATGGTGCCCTCATTGCCCTCGAACCCGTCCATTTCCACCAGCAACTGGTTGAGCGTCTGCTCCCGTTCGTCGTGGCCGCCGCCGAGTCCGGCGCCGCGATGACGGCCGACCGCGTCGATCTCGTCGATGAAAATGATGCTCGGGCCGTGCTTCTTGGCTTGATTGAACATGTCGCGGACGCGCGAGGCCCCCACGCCGACGAACATCTCGACGAAGTCGGAGCCGGAGATGCTGAAGAACGGCACCTTGGCCTCGCCGGCGATCGCCCGGGCCAGCAGGGTCTTGCCGGTGCCCGGCGAGCCGACCATCAGCACGCCGCGCGGGATCTTCCCGCCGAGCTTCTGGAATTTCTCAGGATCGCGGAGGAAGTCGACCAGTTCCTTGACCTCTTCCTTGGCCTCCTCGATGCCGGCGACATCCTTGAACGTGACCTTGTTCTCGTCCTCGGACATAAGCCGCGCGCGGCTCTTGCCGAACGACAGCGCGCCGCGCCCCTGGCCGCCGCCCTGCATCTGGCGCATGAAGAAGATCCATACCCCGATCAGCAACAGCAGCGGGAACCAGTGGATCAGCAACTCCATGAACAGCGACGGCTTTTCGCGCGGGGTTCCGGTGACCGCGACGTTGTTCGCCAGCAGGTCGTCCATCAACTTGGGGTCCTGCAGGGCGGTCGTGGTGAACTCGCGGCCATCGATGAGCGTCCCGGTGATGGTGCGCTGGTCCGGATCGATGTTGACGGCCCGGATCTGGCCGGATTTAATGTTGGAGATGAATTCGGAATAGGCCAGCGAGGTCGGCGGTTGCGCGACTGGGGCGAAATTGTTGAACACCGACATCAGGACCGCGGCGATCGCAATCCACAGGATCAGGTTCTTCATCATATTGCTCATGCGCGCTTTTCCCGGAAACCTTGGCCTTTCAGCGTACTAGGATAGCAGATGGCGCAAGAATTAAGGGCGCGTTCTGCCTCCATGACTAGATATGGGGGAGAAAGCAGGAATTTCCAAGCCGAAAACCGTCTGATATTCCACTAGGGCGGGCAAATTCTATAATTCTCTCCAGAGAGTGCTCGATGAAGCCGTTCACCTTATTCGTCTCCGATCTGCATCTGGATGCCAGCCGTCCGGCCCAGATGCAGGAATTCGTGCGTTTTCTGAAGAACGAGGCGCATCGGGCGCAGGCTCTGTACATCCTGGGTGACCTGTTCGAGTTCTGGATCGGCGATGATGACCCCGCCGAAGGGCTGGACGGGGTGATCGATGCGCTTCAGGGGCTGACTGCGCAGGGCGTTTCCGTGAAATTCCTGCACGGCAACCGGGATTTTCTCCTGGGAACCGGTTTTGCCCGCCGGACCGGGATCGAGATCCTTCCGGCCCGCCAGGTGGTCGACCTGCATGGCATCCCCACCTTGATCGAGCACGGCGACCTGCTGTGCACGGATGACGTGGCCTACCAGCGTTATCGTCGGCGCATCCGCCATCCGCTCACGATGGCGTTGCTCGGGAACCTGCCGCGCTCGTGGAGGCTGCGGATGGGTCAGCGCCTGCGCCGGATCAGCGCCCAGGCGATTGCAGGGAAGTCCCCGGACATCATGGACGTAAACGAGGAGACGGTTCGGCAGGTGATGCGCTCGGAAGGGGTGTACACGATGGTGCACGGGCATACGCACCGCCCGGCCATTCACGAATTCAGGGTGGACGAAGCGGAGGCCGTGCGGGCCGTGCTTGGGGACTGGTACGAACAGGGCAGCTGGCTGGTGGCCGATTCAGACGGCCTGCACCCGCAGTCGGCAGCTTGAATGGACGAATTCGCCCGGTTCAGACCATGGCACCCTTGAGTGCCAGCACCACGTCCATGACGTTGGTGCCGGTCGGGCCGGTGGTGACAAGCGCGCCCACGTCGGCAAGATAGCTTCCCGCATCGGCTTGCGCCAGCGCCTGCTCGGCGTCCAGTCCCTGTTCTTGGCCCCATAGCACGGTCCCGCCGTCGACTTCTCCACCGGCATCTTCGGTCGGGCCGTCCGTGCCGTCCGTGCCGCAGGCGAGCAGCCGGATGCCCTTGACGCCTTCCAGCGCTGTAGCCGCAGCTAGGGCAAGGTGCTGATTGCGCCCGCCCCGCCCCGGGTTCTCGGGTAGCCGGACGGTGGTTTCACCGCCCCAGATGTGTACGCCTGGAGGCGTATCGATTTGCTTCAAGTACTCCGCCAGCGCCACTCCCGTTTTCCCGGCCTCATCTTCCAGGAATTCCGGATGCCGATGCACCGGGAACCCGAGTTCTTCCGCCCGGCACGCTGCCGCTTCCTTGGCGTCTTCCAGCGTGGCGATGATGTGGGTCTGCAGGTGCTGGAAGGCCTCGGGCGGCGGAACCGGCATGCGCTCTGCCTTCTCGATCAGTTGGCGAGTCCCATCGGACAAGGTCTCGGGCAGGACTTCACCGCGTACTGCGGTCAGTGGGCCGGACCCGATCACGGCCGGGTCGTCCCCGGGCACGTCCGAAATCATCAGCGCACAGGCGGGTCGTCCGTCGAGATAGTGCGCAAGTCGCCCGCCCTTGATGCAGGAGATGGAACGACGCACGGCGTTCATCTCGGTGATGGCCAGCCCTTCGGCCAGCAGCCGCTCGGTCAGTTCGCTCAGCCCCTGCAGATCCAGGTTGGGCGCCAACACCTCGACCAGGCTGGAGGCACCGCCTGAAATCAGCGCAAGGAAACGGGCATCGGCGGGGGCTTCGCCCAGGAACGCCACCAGCCTCTGGCCGGCCTGGAGGCTGGCTTCTCCCGGCACCGGGTGGTCGGATTCGACGCATTCGATCTGCGGGAAACCGTCCAGTTCGTCATCCAGGTGCCCGTGCTTGGTGATGACCAGCCCGCGCCGGGGTGCTGGCCGCGCGCGCAGGGCGCCGAGGGTCATCGCCGATGCCGCTTTTCCGAACGCGATCACGTGGTCGTACTCGACCTCCGGGTGGCGATCCAGCCATTGGGCCACAGCTTCCGTGCCGCGCACCCGGGTCAGGGAGGCTTCCAGAATTTCTTGAAGCAGCGAATCAGCGCTCATGGCAGAATCAACACCAGCGTGTCGACAGACACCCGGTCGAACAATTCAATCACATCGGTGCCGCGCATGCGGACGCAGCCGATCGAGGCGGCCTGGCCGATCAGCCCTTCTTCGTGGGTTCCGTGGATGTAGATGTAGCGTTGATAGGAATCCATGTCCCCGTCCTTGTTGACGCCGGGTTCGAGCCCGTCCAGCCACAGGATGCGCGTCGTGATGCATTCGCGGCCGGTCGCACGCGGTTCCGTCTCGATCTCGGCCGCTTCCGACTGGGCGACCCGGCCCTTGAAGACCGTATGCAGGGCGGCATCGTCGCCGATGCACTCCGCAATCCGGTGCGCGCCGGTCGGGGTCTTCATGCTGTCGTTCTGTCCGCCGGTGCCGTAGCGGGAGGTCGAGACGGGCCAGGAACGGAGCACTTGATCCTCCTCGAGCAGGTGCAGGGCCTGTTCACGGATGCTGACCAGGCACATCGGGCGGGATTGGCATTGCGGGAAGCGTTGGCGCGCCTCCGCCGCCCGTGCCAGGTCTTCGGCCGCGGGGTCGGCCACAGGAGGCAGGGCAGGGCACATGGCCTAGGCTGCCCGATTTTGAGGGCTGGGGTCTCGAGTGTCGGTCCCGGAACGCCGGCGCAAAGCCAGTTCGTCCAGGTAGCCGTCCGGTACGCCGGTCACGTAATCCCCGGTAAACACGGAGCAGTCGAAATTCTGGAGTTCGGGGTTGCCGTCCTGAACCGCGGCGATCAGGTCCGGCAGGTCCTGGTAGATCAGGCGGTCGGCGCCGATGGCCTCGCATACTTCGGGAATATCGCGCCCATGCGCGATCAGCTCCTCGGCGCTCGGCATGTCGATGCCGTAGACGTTGGGGTAGCGGATCGGCGGTGAAGCGGAGCAGAAATAGACCTTTCGGGCCCCGGCGTCCCGTGCCATCTGTACGATTTCGCGCGATGTGGTGCCGCGCACGATCGAATCGTCGACCAGCAGGACGTTGGTGCCTTCGTATTCGTTGCGGATCGGGTTGAGCTTGCGCCGCACTGACTGGCGGCGGACCTGCGCTTCGGGCATGATGAAGGTGCGGCCGATGTAGCGGTTCTTGATGAAGCCTTCGCGGTAGGGGCGGTTCAGCCGGTAGGCCATCTCCAGCGCCGCGGTGCGGCTGGTGTCGGGGATCGGGATGACCACGTCGATGTCGTGATCGGGCCACTCCCGCAGGATCTTGTTCGCCAGGCGCTTGCCCATGCGCATCCGCGAGCGTTGCACGGAAACCCCGTTCATCACCGAATCCGGCCGGGCGAAGTAGACGTACTCGAAGATGCAGGGCGCATAGGTTTCCCGGCTTCCGCAGATTTCGCTGTGCACCGTGCCGTCCAGGCCGATGAACAGGGCCTCGCCGGGCGCGAGGTCGCGTTCCAGGGTGAAGCCCAGCATGTCCAGCGCCACGCTCTCGGAAGCGACGATGTGTTCCGGTCCCTCGCCGGTGTTCCGGGTGCCGTACACCAGCGGGCGGATGCCGTAAGGGTCGCGAAACGCCAGGACCCCCCAGTCGGCGACCAGGCATACCGCCGCATATGCGCCGATGCAGCGACGATTCACTCCCCGAACGGCTTGGAACAGTTCCTTCGGGTCGCGCGTGGTCGATTCGGGCCGGGCCAGCAGTTCGTGCGCGAGGACGTTGAGCAGGATCTCGGAGTCGGATTCCGTGTTGATGTGGCGCCGGTCCTCGCGGAACAGCTCTTTCCGCAGCGCTTCGGTGTTCACCAGGTTCCCGTTGTGCCCCAGCGCGATGCCGTAGGGAGAGTTGACGTAAAGCGGCTGCGCTTCTTCGGATTTTTCCGTCCCGGCGGTGGGGTAGCGCAGGTGGCCGATGCCGGCTCCGCCACGCAGTCGCAGCAACCTCTTGCCGCGGAACACGTCGCGGACCAGGCCGTTGCCCCGCTGTTGGTGCAGCCGCCCCTCGCGGTCGTAGGTGGTCAGCCCGGCGGCGTCCTGGCCCCGGTGCTGCAGCACGTTCAACCCTTCATGCAGGTCTTGCGCGACGGGATGGTGGCTGACGATGCCGATCAATCCACACATGGCGGCTATTCGGGGAGCACTTCCGAGATTGTCTCGGAAACCGTCTCGGAGACCGTTTCGGCCAGCGTTTCGGTAGAGCCCGGGTAGTGGAACAGGTCCTGCCAGTCCTCGGGCATCCACTCGACAACCTGCCGGGCAGCCTCGACAAAGTAGGGGATCAGCGTTGACTCTTCCCAGAACCCGGCTTCGGGAATCGCGGTGGTACCGGCGATCAGCACCAGCACCAGCACCAGCAAGCCGCCGCGCAGGAGCCCGAACAGGAACCCCATAACCCGGTCGCTGCGTTGCAGGACGCCGCTGCCCTTGTCCTTGGTCATCCGGGTGAACAGCCGGTGCAGTTGCGACACCACGACAAAGGTAAGGAGGAACAGCACGATCCCGGCGACCGGCGCGTGAAACTCGGTGAGGCCATAGGTGCGCTCGCCCAAGGTGACCTCGTCGAATATCTCGGGCACGAACTGCGCACCGAATCCGGCGAACTGGAAGGCCACGATGAGCCCCACCACCCAGGCCAGGATGGTGACCAGTTCTTCGGCGAAACCGCGCAGCCAGCTCAGGATGCCGGAGACCAGGATGATCAATGCGATCATCACGTCAACCAGGGTGGCGCCGAGAATGGTCATGGCTGCCGGACGACCCAGCCCTGGTGCACTTCGGTGAGGTTCTTCTTGGCCTTGATGCCTTTCAGCACGTGTTCAGCTTCTTGCTGGCTGGGATAGGGACCGACCCAGATGCGCTGGTGGGTCTTGCCGTCGGCCGTTTCTTTCGCGAACAGGTTGGTGCGATAGCCCGCCTCGCGCATGGCGTCGCGGATCTCGGTGGCCTTGGCGGTGTTCTGGAACCGGCCGACCTGGACAAACCACTTGTCCTTCGGCGTCAGGGCGGCAGATTCTCCGGTGTCCGGGCCGGGCATGGCCTGGGTCTCCGGTGCGTTCATGTCGGCGGGAAACGTCTGGTGGGTGAAGACCAGTTCCTTCGGCGCGGCGACATCCTGCAGCGGCCGGACCAGGTCGGGACGCTGCGTGTCGAGCAGCATCGGGATCACCAGAACCCCAATGAGAATGAGCAAAACGGCGCCGAGGAGCCGTTGTTTGAGTGCGAGTTCCAACGCCAGAAGTCGGGAGCTGTCGCGGGGAGGACATTATAGCCTTTTAGCAGGGTTTTTGCCGGTGCTTGGGAGTTTCGTGAAAGCGTATCGCGCCTGGAAGTATGCGCCGCCGATGGATTTTCCCTGTCGTTAAGACTACAGAATTATAATTATGATAATATAACTACAATACTAAAATGCCGCATTGGATATGGGACGAGAACAAGAACCGTACCAACAAACGGAAACATGGCCTTGGCTTCGAGACGGCAAGCCTCGTGTTCGAAGATCCGCTGATGATCCAGCTCCCGGACCCGGATTCAGGGGAAGACCGATGGCATACCGTCGGCATGATCAGAAATGTAATCGTGGTGGTCGCCCATACGTGGCCGAAACTTCAACCCGGGACCGGCATGGAGGTCGGGCGCATCATCAGTGCCCGGAAGGCGACAGTACACGAGAGGAGAGCTTATGAAGAAGAAGGTTTCTAAAAGACTGACCAAACGGCAAGAAGCGGAAATTGCAGCGCTTGCAGCACTTGCCGATGAGGAAATTGACACGAGCGATATTCCCGAGATCCTCGATTGGTCTGACGCCAAGCGCGGTTTGCTGTACCGCCCGGTGAAGCAGCAGATTACGCTGAGGCTGGATGCCGATGTCGTCGCATGGTTCAAGGCAAGTGCTCCCGGTGGACGGGGGTACCAGACGCAGATCAATCGTGTGCTTCGCGAGTATGCCAAGCTGGCCTTAAGCCAAAAGTAAAAGGAACGGCAGGGCGCATACCCGCGCCCCGGATGCATGGGCAGGGGTGCTAGATGGAGGACGCCTCTTCCCGGCGGGGTTCCAGATCCTGCGACCGATGAAGCAGCACCTCCCCGACCGCGAACACCGAGCCAAACACCACCACGGTCCCTTCCTGCCCGGCTCTTGAGGCCGCTTCCCGGTAGGCTTCCGTGATAGTGGGGTGGACATGCACTGCAGGCAGTTTGCAGGATTCCGCCAGCACCCGCAGGGTTTCCAGCGGGATTGTGCGGGGGGATTCCACTTCGCTCAGGTGCCAGCTTTCGACCAGCGGCCCCAGCGGCCCCAGGATGTTCGCCACGTCCTTTTCCTGCAATGCGGAGAAAACCGCGTGCAGCGGCCGCCCGGGCCGGTAGCGGCGAAGGTTGCGGGCCAAGTTGATCGCCCCCTCCGGGTTGTGTGCGATGTCCAGCACGGTATCCACGGGTTTGCTCAGGATCTGGAAGCGTCCGGTCAGGCTGACGTCTTCGAGCGCGTGCCGAATAATTTCTGGATCGAACCGTCCCAGATGATGCAGCACGGTTAGGGCGCTGGCCGCATTGTTCAGTTGCACCCTTCCAGGCAGCCGAGGCGGGGTCGGCAGGTCCAGGCTGATGCCGTCGCGGTGGCGGTAGCGCCAGCGGTCGGAGCCGAGAGGCTCCGCGAAGAAGTCGCTGCCAATGCGCTGCAGTGGCGCGCCCAGGCGCCGGGCCTGATCCGACAAGCTGGCGGGAAGGTCGGGTTCTCCGCAGATCACGGGTCGCCCCGGGCGCATGATGCCGGCCTTTTCCCGTCCGATCGATTCCCGGGTCCGGCCCAGCCACTCGGTGTGGTCGATGCTGATGCTGGTGATCAGGGCGACGTCGGCGTCCCACAGGTTGACCGCGTCCATCCGCCCGCCGAGACCGACCTCCAGGATCGCGTAGTCGATCTCTCGCTCACGGAAGATCGACAGGGTGGCGAGGGTGCCGTACTCGAAGAACGACAAGCTGGTGTCGCCGCGGGCCTGCTCCACCTGCTCGAAGGCATGGCACAGTGCTGCATCGTCGACCTCCGCCCCGTCGATGCGGACGCGTTCGTTGTAGCGGATGAAATGCGGCGAGGTGTAGGTGCCGACTCGCCCGTGCGGTCGCAGCATGGCTTCCAGCAGGGCCACGCTGGAGCCTTTCCCGTTGGTCCCGGCGACGGTGACGATCCGGAAGTCGGGCGCCTCCAGCAGGTTCATGCGGCGGGCCACCACCCGGATCCGTTCCAGCCCCAGGTCGATGCTGCTGGTGTGCAGGTGCTGCTGCCAGTCGACCCACTCGGACAGGGAGGAAAATCGCATGGCGGGCACCCGGAGGGGAAAGACCAAACGAAAGGAACTACGCGTCCCGTGCGCGGGGCGAGCGGTTCATCATCAGGCGCAACAGGTCGGCGATCGTGTCGCGCATCTCGCCGCGCGGCACCAGCATGTCGATGGCACCATGCTCCAGCAGGAATTCGCTACGTTGGAAGCCTTCCGGCAGGGTCTCGCGCACGGTCTGTTCGATCACGCGCGGACCGGCGAAGCCGATCAGCGCGCCGGGCTCTGCGATCTGGACGTCGCCCAGCATGCCGAGCGAAGCCGAAACCCCGCCCATGGTGGGGTCGGTCAGCACCGAGATGTAGGGCAGGCGATTTTTCCGCATCCGGGCCAGCGCGGCGGCGGTCTTGGACATCTGGAACAGCGACACCAGCGCTTCCTGCATGCGCGCGCCCCCGCTGGTGGAGAAGCACACCAGCGGTATTCGCTCCTTCAGGCAGACGGCGGCCGCCTGCGCGAATTTCTCGCCGACGACCGAGCCCATGGAGCCGCCCATGAACCCGAACTCGAACGCCGCGCAGACCAACGGCATGCCGTGCAGTTGTCCCTGCATGACCACCAGGGCGTCCTTTTCCTTCGTGGCCTTCTGCGCCTGGCCGATGCGATCCCGGTAACGCTTGCTGTCGCGGAACTTCAGGAAATCGCGGGGCGCGAGCCCGGCGATCAGTTCCTGCCGGGGCTGCTCGTCCAGGAACATCGCCAGACGTTCCCGGGCCGATACGCGCATATGGTGCCCGCATTTCGGGCAGACGTTCAGATTGCGCTCCAGCTCGGACCGGTACAGCGGGGTACCGCAGTTCGGGCACTGGATCCACAGGCCCTGCGGGACTTTCCGGGCGCTGCTGCTCTCGATCCGGATCTGGGGCGGCACCAGGCGCTTGTACCAACTCATGGGGTTCCTCCCGGACGGTCCGCGGTGTCGATGCCGGCACGCAGGTCCTGCAGCAATTCGGTTGCGGCGGCATGCGGGTCCGTCGCGGCCTGGATCCGGTCGATCAGTGCACTGCCGACGACGACCGCGTCGGCAAGCTCCGCGGCACGAGCCGCGGAATCCGCGTCCTTGATGCCGAACCCAATGCCGACGGGCAGGGTGGCGTGTGTCCGGATGCACTTCATGCGTTCCGCTACGTCCTCCATGTCCAGGCGGTCCGCGCCGGTCGTCCCGCGCAACGACACATAATAAAGAAACCCTTTCGCCTGGCCGCAGATCTGCCGGATCCGCGTCTCGGTCGTGGTCGGGGCCAGCAGGAAGATCTCGTCCAGTTCGTGGTCGATCAGGGCCTGCCGGATCGCATCCGCTTCCTCCGGGGGAAGATCGACCACCAGTACCCCGTCGACGCCGGCCTGGGCGGCCTGCTCCGCGAAAGTGCCGACGCCCATGGCGACGATCGGGTTGGTGTAGCCCATCAGGATCAATGGCGTCTCCGTGTCGTCGTTCCGGAATTCAGCGGCCATGTCCAGCACGTCGCGCAGGCGGACCTGGTGCGCCAGCGCCCGCTCGCAGGCGGCTTGGATCACGGGCCCGTCGGCCATCGGGTCCGAGAACGGAACCCCGAGCTCGATCAGGTCGGCCCCGGCCTGCACGAGCGTGTGCAGCAGCGGCACGGTGGCGGCGGGTTCGGGGTCGCCCGCGGTCAGGTAGGGGACCAGTGCCGTGCGCCCGGTTTCCTGAAGTTGGGCGAAGCGCCCGGCGATGCGGCTCACAGGGACAGGCCCTCGCGCCAGGCAACCGCGTCGATGTCCTTGTCGCCGCGTCCGGACAGGTTGACCACCACGATGGCGTCCTCCGGCATCTTGCGGGCCGCCTGAAGGGCGCCCGCCACCGCGTGGGCGCTCTCGAGCGCCGGGATAATTCCCTCGGTCCGGGTCAGCAGGTGGAAGGCCTGCAGGGCCTCCTCGTCGGTGGCGCTGGTGTACTCGACCCGCCCGAGATCCTTGAGCAGGGCATGTTCGGGCCCGACGCCCGGGTAGTCCAGCCCGGCGGAGACGCTGTGCGTGGCCAAAATCTGTCCCGCCTCGTCCTCCATCAGGTAGGTGCGGTTGCCGTGCAGCACCCCGGCGCGGCCGCGAGCCAGCGGCGCCGCGTGCTGGCCGGTCTCAAGCCCCAGACCGGCCGCCTCGACCCCGAGCATGCGCACGTCGGGATCGTCCAGGAACGGATGGAACAACCCGATTGCATTGGAACCGCCGCCGACGCAGGCGACCAGCAGGTCCGGCAGGCGGCTGGCCTGCTCCTGGACTTGGCGGCGCGCCTCGCGCCCGATGATGGCTTGGAAGTCGCGCACCATCTCCGGGTAGGGGGCGGGACCGGCCACCGAGCCGATGATGTAGAACGTGTTCTCGACGTGGGTCACCCAGTCGCGCAGCGCTTCGTTCAACGCGTCCTTCAGGGTCCGGGAGCCCGAGGTCACGGGAATCACTTCCGCGCCCAGCATCTTCATGCGGTAGACGTTGGGGGCCTGGCGCTCGATATCCTCCGACCCCATGTACACCACGCATTGCAGGCCGAGGCGCGCGCTGACGGTGGCAGAGGCCACGCCGTGCTGGCCGGCGCCGGTCTCGGCGATGATGCGGGTCTTGCCCATGCGCTTCGCCAGCATCGCCTGGCCGACGGTGTTGTTGATCTTGTGCGCGCCCGTGTGGTTCAGGTCCTCGCGCTTGAGCCAGATCTGGGCGCCGCCGTTCTCTTGGCTCAGGCGCCGGGCGAAGTACAGCGGGGAAGGGCGCCCAACGTAATGAGCAAGATCCGCCTCGAAGGCTTTCCAGAAGGCGGCGTCCTCGCGAGCCTCGCGGTACACCGCGGCCAGCTCGTCGAGTGGCCGGATCAGGGTCTCGGCCACGAACCGCCCGCCGTACTCCTCGAAATGCCCTTCGGCATCCGGCCAGCGGTAGCCGCCCGGGAAACTAGCGTGCGACACGGTTCACCTCCCGCATGAATGCGGCGATTTTCTTCGGATCCTTGCTCCCGGGCGAAGCCTCGACGCCGCTGCTGACGTCCACGCCCCAGGGACGGACCGCCTGGATCGCCTCGGCCACGTTCCCCGCCTCCAGGCCGCCCGCCAGGATCAGCGGACGCGGGTCTTCGGAGTGGATTTCCGCCCAGTCGAAGGTCTTGCCCTGTCCTCCCGCCTCACCCGATGCATGGCTGTCCAGCAGGAAGCCGTGCGCGTCGGGATAATGTTGCTGGTAATCGGTCAGGGCGCCGGGTTCGTTCATGGGAACGGCCTTGATCCAGTGGCCTTCGAACCGGGCACACAAGTCCGGCGCTTCTTGGCCGTGGTACTGCAAGCCGTCGAACGGGATGGTTTCGATCAATTCGTCGAGGAACTGCGGGTCCGGGTCGAGCACGACCGCGTAGGCATCCATGAAAGGCGGCAGGATGTCGATGATCGAACAAGCGACGGCAGGTTCGATATTTCGCGGGCTGGGCTCGTGGAATACCAGCCCGATGGCGTCGGCGCCCGCCTCGGCGGCGAGCAGGGCGTCGGCCGGGTTCGTAATGCCGCAGATTTTGACACGGGTGCGCATATTCAGGGGTGCAGACTGTAATCCGGGGTCCACAGGGGCGGCGGGATGCCGCATTCAGGGGGATAGTTTACGCTCATCAGGTACAGCCCGTCCGGCGGTGCGGTGATGCTGCCTGCCGTGCGGTCGCGCTGTTCCAGCAACTCGGCCAGCCATTCCGGGGGGTGTTCGCCGTGGCCGATGTCGATCAGGGAGCCGGCCAGGATTCTCACCATGTGGTGCAGGAAGCCGTCGGCCTCGACGTCGATGTGGACAAACGGCTGGCAGGCGGTGACGTCCAGCCGGAAGAGAGTGCGCCGGGGATGGCGGGCCTGGCACTCTGCCGCCCGGAAGCTGGTGAAGTCGTGTTCACCCAGCAGGGCCTGGGCGGCCTGGTGCATCTGCTCAACGTCCAGGGCCTTGGGCACTCGCGTGACCTTGCTGGCCAGCAGGCCCGCCGCGGCGGCGTCGCGCTGCAGGATGATGTAGCGGTAGTGGCGCCGGATTGCGGAGTAGCGGGCATGGAAATCGTCCGAGACTTCCCGCACCCAGGAGACGCTGACGGCAGGCGGCAGGTGCGCGCCCGCGCCCCGTTGCCAGGCGTGCAGGGAGCGGTCCGCAGTGGTGTCGAAATGAATGACTTGGCCGGCCGCATGCACCCCGGTGTCGGTGCGGCCGGCGACGGCGGTGCGGATCGGGTGGTCGGCGACGGCGGAGAAGGCTTCCTCGACCGCATCCTGGACGCTCGGAGCGTGGCTCTGTCGCTGCCAGCCGTTGAAGCCGGCGCCGTCGTACTCGAGACCGCAGGCCAGGCGAGGCATGGGTCAGGACGAATCCATCCGGCTTTTCAGCCTTTCCGCCTCTTCGCGTTCTTGCTCCGTCCCCCCGGCCAGCACCAGCCGGATCAGGGGGCGCGCCTGGTCGTATTCATTCGCCTCGACATGCGCGTGCGCCAAATCCAGCGCGGAAGTGGCGCGCCGGGCAGGATCCTCGATGTCGCCCACGCTCTCCCGAATGATCCGAGCCTGACGGGCGCGGCTCAGGGTCAATGCGGACAGGTAGATCAAGAGCAAAATCCCCGCAGCGGTGAGAATTCCGGGCCATGGGAGACCGGCCGCGACCTTTGCCGCGGTTCCTTCACCGCCTGGCCCGTCCGCCAGCGGCACCAGGACCTTGGCCTCGATCTCCGCCATTGCCAGCGGCGCTTCGGTCTTTTCTGCCTCAGGTTCTGCTGGAGAGGCCTTGCCCGGTTCGATTTGCTCCGGCACGGCCGGTTGGGCGTCGGTGGCCCCGGGTTCGGCTGGTCCGGCTTTCATCGGCTCAAGTGCGGACGGCTCTGCCGGATCCGGTTCAGACGCGGTTGATTCGGGAGCTGAGGACTCGGCCTGCATCTCAAGCGGCACAAGCTGCAGCCGCCGTTCCTGCAGGGTGGGGCTTTCGCGCAGGTCCGTTCCCTCCCGCCGCCACTTCTGCCATTGTTCGTTCTGGAACTGGATCTCGTCGATTAACCATTGGCGGGACAGGTTCAGGCGCGCGATCTCGGCTTGGCTCGGAATGTACAGTTGGGCGCCGGCCCGGACCAGGTTGATGTTGTCGTGGATGAAGGCACCCCGGTTGTACAGTTGGATTGCCAGCATCAGGGTGTAGGCATCGATTTCCCGGGAGCGGGCCTGCTCCAGCGCGATCTCGAGCAACGTGTCTCCCCACACCACCTCGCGCGTCGTGCCGGCCGGGGCACACGGCGGCAGGTTCAGGGTATGGAACATGGGCGGTTCGTACCCTTCTCTGAGAACCAGCACCAGGTCGTTGGAATGGGAAGGAAGCGGTTCCTCGCTGCGCACCTGGATCCGGTGTTCGCCGTTTTTCCGGATTCGTTCCAGTTGTGCCGAACCGACCCAGGAAGGATAGGTTTTCTGGAGTTTCCGGTAGGTCGGCGGAGCCGCGACCTCGACACGCAGTTGCTCCGGGTCGACCCCGGACTCCGTCACCAGGCGAAGCGTCAGCAGGGCGGAGCAGTCCGCCCCGAAGTGGATTTCCGGCTGGCCCAGTTCCAGCGCCTGGGCCGGAGCGGCCAGGGCGGTTGCAAAGAGCAAGAACCGTGCGTTCACGGCCCGAATCGTTCCAGCCACTGTTCGGCGATCTGGATGCTGTTGGTCGCGGCGCCCTTGCGCAGGTTGTCGCTGACCACCCAAAGGTCAAGCCCGCGCGGGTGGGACAGATCCTGGCGGATGCGCCCGACGAACACTTCGTCCCGACCGGCCGCATCCGATGCCGCCGTCGGGTAACCGCCGTCTGCCGCTTCGTCGATGACGACCACGCCGGGGGCATTCTCCAGCAGCGCGCGGGCCTCCGCCGCGCTCAGCGGTTCGCGGGTTTCCAGGTGGATGGCCTCGGAATGGCCGATGTACACCGGCACGCGGACCGTGGTGGGATTGACGCCGATGTCCTCGTCTTCCAGGATCTTGCGGGTCTCCCAGACCATCTTCATCTCTTCCCGGGTATAGCCGTTGTCCTGGAA
>CAZRSJ010000027.1:0-22654 GCA_964602805.1 uncultured Chromatiales bacterium
GCCGGATTTCCTCCAAGACTGATTCCGCTTCCTCTCTCAGGCTGTCGGGAATAGGAGCGGGCTTCATGTGTGGAAACTCCGGGAAGCGGGTGTCATTAGTGTAATGGTTCGCGTTATTTTTGTTGACGCGGGGTGCCGAGTAATTTTCCTCCAATAAAAAAGAGGGCCGCATTCGCGGCCCTCTTTACAGAACTCTGGAAGCTTCTGCTTAGAGCGGGGTGAACGAGGTGATCTGGGGCACCGAATTGCCACGCTCTTCGGCGGACATCGGGATCATGCCCTTTTCAGTCAGGTAACCGTCTGAACCGCTAGCCTTGTCGCTCATGAATTCAGCGACGAACTCCCGAATGCCGGGAATGACATCCAGATGGGCGTTCTTGATGTAGAAGTACAGCGGTCTCGAGACCGGATAGCTGCCATCGGCAATGGCGTCAAACGTTGGTGCGACGCCGTCCATGACCGAGCCCTGGACCTTGTCGGAATTCTGATCCAGGAAGCTGAACCCGAAGACCCCCAGTGCACTGGGGTTGGCGGTCAGTTTCTGCACGATGAGGTTGTCGTTCTCGCCGGCTTCGATGTAGTGGCCGTCCTCACGCACGGAATGGCAGTAGGACTTGTACATTTTCTTGTCCTTCTTCTTCATGGCCTTGATCCAGGCGAAGGTCTTGCATCCGCCTTCTAGGGCGAGTTCAGCGAAGGCGTCCCGGGTGCCGGAGGTCGGAGGCGGGCCCAGCACTTCAATCTTGAGATCGGGCAGCGCCGGGTTGACTTCCTTCCAGGTGGTGTACGGGTTGGTCACAAAGGATTCCGCGCCACTCGGGTCCGGGACTTCCCGGGCCAGGGCCAGAAAGACGTCGCGGCGGGTCAGTTCCATCGGGGCCGTCGCCTTGGAGTTGGCGAGGACGATGCCGTCGTAGCCAATCTTGGCTTCCGTGACGTCGCCGACACCGTTTTTGGAGCAGTTCTCGACTTCCCCGTTCTTGATCTTGCGCGAAGAGTTCGTAATGTCCGGAGTGTTGACGCCGACACCGGAACAGAACAACTTCAGGCCGCCGCCGGAACCCGTGGATTCAATCTTCGGGGTCTTGAAAGCAGTGGATTTGCCAAACTTTTCGGCTACGACGGTGGCGAAAGGATAGACAGTGGAGGAGCCCACTATATTGATTTGGTCGCGGGCCTGGGCTGCCGAAGCGGCAAGCGCTAGCAGGACAACCGCGGAAATGCGGAATTTCATTCGTTAAACCTCTTTGCGTTCGAGTTGATTTGGTGGGAGTGTCCCCTTGGTGACGCGAATTAAAGCCAAATTTTGTAACACGCATATGACAGGATGCCGCAGTGGGGAGAAGAAAGGTTTTCGGACAGGAAGAGAGCAGGGCGGTGTAAAATCGGTTTTCATCATGGCTGGTAATACTTTCGGCACCTTGTTTGCCGTGACTTCATTCGGTGAAAGCCATGGCCCCGCCATCGGCTGCATCATCGATGGTTGTCCGCCACACCTAGCCTTGCAGGAATCAGACCTGCAGCATGACCTGGACCGTCGCCGGCCCGGCCAGACCCGCCATACCAGCCAGAGGCGGGAACCGGACCAGGTGAAGATACTGTCCGGAGTCTTCGAAGGCAAGACGACCGGGACCCCGATCGCGCTGGTGATCGAGAACCAGGATGCCCGCTCCAAGGACTATTCGGAGTTGCGCGACCTGTTCCGTCCGGGACACGCGGACTATACCTACCAGCGCAAATACGGCATCCGCGACTATTGCGGAGGAGGGCGGGCTTCCGCCCGGGAGACGGCGACCCGGGTGGCTGCCGGGGCGGTGGCCCGAAAATGGCTACGTGAGCGCTATGGTGTCACGATCCGCGGATGCGTGCGGCAAGTCGGCCCGATTCGCGCCGAGACGACGGAGTGGGAGGCGGTCGAGACCAACCCATTCTTCTTCCCGGAGCCCGGCAAGCTTGCCGAGCTGGAGAACTTCATGGACGAGTTGCGCAAGGCAGGCGACTCGATCGGAGCCCGGGTGGAAGTGGAGGCGACGGGCCTGCCGGTCGGTTGGGGAGAGCCTGTCTTCGAACGGCTGGACGCCATGGTGGCCCAGTCGATGATGAGCATCAACGCGGTCAAGGCGGTGGAAATCGGCGATGGTTTCGCCGTCGTCAAACAGCGCGGAAGCGAACACCGTGACGAAATCACGCCGGAAGGTTTCTTGTCCAATCACTCAGGCGGAACCCTGGGGGGGTTGAGTTCCGGCCAGGATCTGAGAGTTGCTTTGGCTTTCAAACCCACCTCGAGCATCCGGATTCCCGGGCGTACGATCGATCGGCAGGGAGAAGCGACCGAGGTGGTGACCAAGGGGCGCCATGATCCATGCGTCGGTTTGCGTGCCGTACCGATTGCCGAGGCCATGCTGGCCCTGACCCTGATGGATCAGGCCCTGCGTCATCGAGCCCAGTGTGGCGATGTGGAGGTTGATGCCCCCTAGGCCTGCGGCACGTGACACCTCTTCTGTTTGCCCGGTTTTCCGGCTTTTATTTTTTCTATTTCGCCTCCCTGGGCGTTTTCCTGCCGTTTTGGCCACTGTATCTGAAGTTCCTCGGCTTCAGCGCGGTTGAAATCGGGCAACTGGTGGCGGTGGTGATGGCGGTCGGCATCGTCGCGCCGAATCTCTGGGGCTGGCTGGCGGATCACACGGAACGCCGGATCTGGCTGATTCAGTTGGCTGCATTGGGGGGCGCGGCGGGAACGCTGGGCCTGCAATGGGTGACCAGTTTTTACGGAATGATCCCGTTGCTGATGCTGTTCAGCTTCTTCTGGTATGCCTCGCTGCCCTTGGTCGAAGGCCTTACGCTGACCCACCTTGAGCACCAGACCGACCGGCGCTACTCCTACACGCGGGTCCGGCTGTGGGGATCTATGGGTTTTGTCTTCGCCTGCCTGACGCTGTCAACGGTATTGTTCGGTGTCGAAGGCGATATTTGGTGGCTGGTCCCGCTGAGTTTGTTCATCTGCCACTTCGGCCTGTGGCTGACCACCTTGACGCTGACGAGCCGGCCGCAAAAGCAAAGTCATCCGGCGCATATCAACTTGGTCAACCTGTTGCGCCATCCGGCCGTGCTAGGGCTTTTGGTGGCATTCGTCTTGATGCAGCTCAGCCATGGGCCGTTCTATACGTTTTTCTCCATCTATCTGGAAGGGCACGGTTACCCGATTCAGGGCTTGGCCGTGCTGTGGTCGGTGGGCGTGTTCGGAGAAATTCTGGTGTTCCTGTTCTTCAGCCGTTATCTCGCGCATCACCCCGCCCGCAACCTGTTCGCGCTGGCTTTTGCCCTCGCGGCCATTCGCTGGGTCGTATTGGGGAATTTCCCGGAGTTTTGGGTTGTGATTCTGGCGACCCAGTTCCTGCATGCGGCGACCTATGGGCTTTACCACGCCGTTTCAGTGCAGTTGATCCACCGATTGTTCCCCGGGCGGCTGCAAAGCCGAGGCCAAGCACTGTATTCGTCGCTCAATTTCGGCGTGGGCGCCGCGCTTGGGAGCTTGTTGAGTGGCATGGTCTGGGACGGCTTGGGTTCGACCGCGACTTTCCATGCCGCCGCCGCCATTGCCTTGACCGGCATGCTGATCGGTTGGTTCGCGGTGCGCCATGCCACGCCGCTCGACCGCTGACGCACGGGTCTGTGGTTGAGTGACCATTGCAAATCTACTGAATTTCAGTTTTTCAGAAAATATGATATAATTGAGGCCGACATCATACGGGAAAATAACGTGTCGGAAACTGCCACCGTATCCAGCCGTGGTCAAATTACCCTGCCCTCTGGTCTTCGAAAGCTGCTTGGGATCAGGGGCGGAGACATCGTAATCTTGGAACACCGAAAGGGTGAAATCGTACTCAAACCCGGCGTGGTTCTGGAAATAAAGAACTACAGCGATGCGCAAATTGCACGGTGGGATGCCGAGGACAAACTTGACAAGAAAACGCGTGCCCGAATACTAGATAAGGTCTCGTCCTCGCAGTGAAACTTTTCTTGGACGCCAACGTGTTGTTCACTGCGGCGCACAATCCAAAAGGAAAGGCATCCCTGCTCATTGAACTGGGCGGGCAAGGTCTCTGGGCACTGGTAACCAGCGAGTACGCCGTCGAGGAGGCATACCGAAACCTCGAGAGGAAATTCCCCCGATCTCTTGAGCGCCTGGAAGCTCTATTGCATCCTTTCCAGATTGTCGGGCATTCTCCCGGTCAGGCTGCCCCGCCCACACTTCCCGACAAGGACCGACCGATTTTTCAAGCAGCGGCGGCCTGTCAGGCGACGCACTTGCTCACCGGCGATCTGAAAGATTTCGGCCACCTCATGGATTGCCGGGAGAAAACCTCCGGGATTCTGATCCAGACTGTCGGAGCATTTCTTGACTCGCTCGAGGGTTAGGGGGCTCCTGAAGACGGCATCCAAACAGCGAACCTGCGCAGGTTCGGGCTTCAGCCCTAAGGTATAATCATTTTCCCCCGAAACCACGGCAGGATGCGTCAGTGGCTGAACAAATGATGCTGATTCCTGGGCGGTCGAGCAAGCAGGGGACATCCCTGAATGCCGGGAAGCTCAAGGAAGAGTACCAGACCGTCACCTCGACCATCGAGATGAACGAGAGCACCATGCATAAATTGGGCCTTTCCGCCGGAGACCGGGTGCGCCTGTCTTGTGCCACCGGCAAGGTGGAAGTCGAATGCGGGAAACCGCGCAAAGACGAGGATCTCCCGGACGGGATGATCTTCATCCCGTATGGCCCTTCTTCCAGCGAACTGATGGAAAGCGACACCGCCGGGTCCGGCATGCCGATGTCGAAGCAGATGGTGGTGGACGTGGAATGCCTGAAGGCCAAATGAAAATCCTGCCTTGCCCGTTGAGACCATGAGCGAAACCAAAACCCCTGAAGCCGCCAAGGACGAACCCAATATCCGCATCGTGGAAGATGCCACCTGCACGTTTTGCGGGTGTGTCTGCGATGATATGGAGCTGACCGTCGACCTTGACGAAAACCGCATTACGAAAGCCAAAAACGCCTGCGTTCTCGGCCGTGCCTGGTTCCTCCAGCATGGCATTGAGGATCACCCGCAGGCGATGATCGATGGGCGCGAGGTGCCGTTGGAAGAAGCGATGGACGAAGCCGCGCGCATCCTGCACGAAGCAAAATTCCCGATCACTTACGGTCTGAGCGACTCTCCATGCGAGGCGCAGCGGGTGGCGGTGGCCATCAACGACATAGTGCTCGGCAACATCGACACCACCACTTCCGTGTGCCATGGTCCGTCCGGCATCGCGTTCCAAGGCGTAGGCGAAAGCACGTCGACCTTGGGAGAGGTCAAGAACCGCGCCGACTTGGTCATTTACTGGGGCGGCAACCCGGCCGAGTCCCATCCGCGGCATTTCACCCGCTATACCGTGACGCCGAAGGGACGCTATATCCCGAACGGCAAGAAGGACCGTCACGTGGTGTTGATCGACGTGCGCAAGACGCCGAGTGCGCCGGTGGCGGATCAGCTCATCCGGGTCAAGCCCGGCCGCGACTTCGAATTGCTGTGGGCGTTGCGTGCCCTGGTGCGGGGCCGCGACATCGATCCCGACATCGAGGAAATCACGGGCGTGTCGCGGGAAGTTCTGGACGAATTGGTGGAACGCATGAAGAATTGCAACTTCGGGGTTCTGTTTTTCGGCATGGGCCTGACCATGACCCGTGGCCGCCACTTCAACTCGGGCGCGCTGCTGGCGCTGGCCACCGACCTCAACAGGTATACGCACTTCGTCGCCAAGCCGGTACGCGGCCACGGCAACGTCACCGGCGCCGACAATGTGGTGTCATGGCAGACCGGCTACCCGTTCGGCGTCAATTTCCATCGTGGCTACCCGCGTTTCAATCCCGGCGAATACACCACCGTGGACCTGTTGGCACGCGGTGACGCTGATGCGGCCATGATGATCGCCACTGACCCGGCCTCGAATTTCCCGAAACGTGCCATCGAGCACTTGAAGAAAATTCCGGTGATTTCGCTGGATGCCAAGCCGACCTACACCAGCCGGCAGGCGCGGGTCGCCTTCATGGTGGCCACCTACGGGATCAACACGGGCGGTACCGTCTATCGCATGGACGACGTGCCGATCACCCTGCGCCCGGCCTTCGATTCCCCGTTTCCGACCGACGAGGAGGTCCTGACTGGGATTCTCGACCGGGTGAAGAAACTCCGGGCGAACGGCCGCAAGAAGGCGGCTTAACTCCCACCACAGGTCAGGGCAGGAGACGGCCAGAATGGCTGAGAACAGCGTGGAATTGCGCATCAAGGGTGGGAAGGTCTACGATCCGGCCAACGGCATCGACGGCGAGGTCCGCGATGTCCTGGTGCGCGACGGGCGCGTGGTGGACAAGATCTCCGAGAAAGCGCGGGTCATCAATGCCCACGGCATGGTGGTGATGCCGGGCGGGGTTGATATCCACAGCCACATCGCCGGACCGAAAGTCAATCTCGCGCGCAAGTTGCAGCCCGAGGATCATCGCTTGGATGTCCATCCGGGCACCGCGATCACCCGTTCCGGGGTCGGCGGGATCGCGCCCTCGACGTTCGCCACGGGCTACCGCTACGCCGCGCTCGGCTACACCACGGCCTTCGATGCGGCGGTGCCGCCTATGGCGGCGCGCCACGTGATCGAGGAATTCCATGACACGCCGGTAATCGACAAGGGCTTCTACGTCCTGCTCGGCAACAACATGTTCCTGTACGACCTGCTGAAGCAGGGTCGCAAGCAGGAGTTCAAGGAGGCCATCGCGTGGTGGGTCACGGCGTCGCGGGCGGCCGGCGTCAAGCTGGTCAACCCGGGCAGTGACGAACTCTGGAAGGGCAAGCGCAACGAGAACGTCACGGACGTCAACGAGGAAGTCGACCCGTTCGAGTTCACGCCGCTACAGGCGACCGCGGCCTTCATCGAGGCGGTGGACGAACTGAACCTGCCGCATCCGGCGCACATCCACTGCAACAACCTGGGGCACAGCGGCAATGTCCAGACCACGCTGGATACGATGAAAGCGGCCGAGGGGCACCGGGCGCACATCGCGCACGTCCAGTTCCACAGTTATGCGGGCGAACTTGGAAAGCGCGTCCAGACCGGCTCGGAAGCCATCATCGACTACATCAACACCCATGAAAACATCACCACCGACATCGGCATGGTGATGTTCGGCAAGGCGACCGCCATGACGGCGGATGCGCCGCTGACCTGGATGCTGCGTTCCAAGGACACCAAGTGGGTCAATGCGGACACCGAGTGCGAGAGTGGTTGTGGGGTCATGCCGTTTTCCTACCAGAACACGAATTACACGCACACCATGCAGTGGGCGATCGGTCTGGAGCTGTTCCTGCTCTCGCAAGATCCCTGGCGAGTGATGTTCTCGACCGACAGCCCGAATGGCGCTTCCTTCCAAACGTATCCCCGGCTGATCCGCCTGCTGATGGACCGGGGCTTTCGCGCCGAGATGATGGGGCAGGTCAACCAGAAGGCGATCAAGAACTGCCTGCTGCCGCAACTGGACCGGGAATACACCCTGTCGGAAATCGCCATCATTACCCGAGCCGCCCCCGCCCGGGCGCTGGGCCTGGCGAACAAGGGGCACTTGGGGGTGGGCGCGGATGCCGACATCACGATCTTTACCGACGACGAAAACCGCGAAAGGATGTTCAACGCGCCGCGCTACGTCATCAAGGCGGGCAAGCTGATCATCGAAGATCACGAATTTGTCGAAGACCACATCGGGCGGTTCCTGCATACGGAGCCCGAGCACGATCCGACGATCGAAGAGCAGATCCGGCCGTTCTTCGAGGACTACTATTCGATCCAGTTCAATAACTACCGGGTGGATGCCTCCTATCTCCACGATCACGAGGTAGTGCCGCTACGCAATTCGGGAAACGGGCGGAAGAAGAGGGGCAAATGAGAGTCGGCAAGACCGAGGTGGTCGATACCTTCGCCGAGGCTTTCGGCATGTGGGGCGCGCGCGTCATCATCACCGCCGACACCAAGAACTGGGCGCGTGCCGCTGCACAGTCCTTCACCGGCTTTGCCACTTCCGTGATCCGCTGCAAATGCGAGGCGGCGGTGGAATGCGAGATTCCCGACACCGACACGCCGGACCTGCGTCCGGGAATCAGCGTGCTGCTGTTCGCGATGAGCGAGAAGGACATGAGCGCCCGCCTGGTCGAACGGATTGGGCAGTGCGTGATGACCTGCCCGACGACCGCCTGCTACAACGGATTGGACGGTGAAACCACTGTCCCAGTCGGCCAGCGGCTGCGATTCTTCGGCGATGGCCACCAGATTGCCAAGGTGGTGGATGGCCGGAGGTTTTGGAGAATCCCGATCATGGGTGGAGAGTTCCTGGTCGATGATGTGTTCGGAGTTCAGCCCGCCATCGGTGGCGGTAACCTGCTGATGCTGGGGAAAAGCGGGCGAACCGCTCTGCGTGCCGCTTCTGGCGCGGCCGATGCGATGCGCGATGTGGCCGGCGTATTCTTGCCTTTCCCGCAGGGCGTGGTCGGTTCCGGTAGCAAGGTGGGCTCCCGTTACAAGAACCTGATTGCTTCGACCAACGAAGCCTACTGCCCGACCTTGCGGGGACGAGTGGAGAATTCGGCGCTGCCGGAAGGTATCGCGGCGGTTTACGAGGTGGTGGTCAACGGCCTCAATGAGGATGTGTTGCGCGAAGCCATGCGGCGGGGTATCCAAGCTGCGGCGGAACGTGGCGTGGACTACGTCAGTGCGGGGAACTACGGCGGAACGCTCGGCCAGTACAAGTTTTCACTCTACGAATTGTTGGAGAGCGGCTGACCATGCATACCGAACTGGAACTGATTGCGACGCCCGAGGTGCCGATCGAGGCGGAATGCTTGAGCCCCGTGAAAATCAAGGGGTTGTCGCAGTCGGGGATCGAAAACCTCGGGATGATGCACGGCAACCGCAAGGTGCGGGTCGGGGACTTCTTCCGGGTGACCGGAAACGGCCAAGCTTCACTGCGCTTGGAAGGGGATCTGTCGCGGGTCAAGTACATCGGGGCCGGGATGAAGGAGGGCGAGATTCGTGTGAATGGTTCTGCCGGGATGCACCTCGGCGCCGGCATGTCCGGAGGGGTCATCCGTGTTTCCGGAGATGCTTCGGACTGGGTGGGGCCGGAGATGAGCGGAGGACGGATCGAAGTGATGGGCAATGCCGGGCACATGGTGGGCAGTGCCTACCGGGGTCAGCGTATGGGCATCATGGGTGGAGAGATCCTGATCCACGGCAATGTCAAGAACGAATTGGGATCGGCCATGCGCCGCGGCTTGATCGCGGTTGGCGGCCAGGCGGGCGATTTCGTCGGAGTCAATATGCGCGCCGGAACCATCGTCGTCATGGGCGAGATGGGCATCCGCCCGGGTGCCGGCATGGTTCGCGGCTCGATCGTTTCGTTCCAGCCGGTCGAATTACTGCCGACCTTCACTTATTCTTGCTGGCTGCGGCCGACATTTCTCAGGTTTTACCTGTGTCACCTGGGGCAGAGCGGCTTCGAAATCGACGACGACCACATGAGTGGGCGCTATCGCCGCTACTGCGGGGACGGCATAGAAGAAAACCGCGGCGAAATCCTGGTGTTCGATTCGCGTTGAGGCTCGTCTATAATTTAATCCTGCGCCCGCCTATGCGGGCGTTGCTTGCTGCACTTACTTAGGAGCCTTGAATGACCACGATCGTAACTGATAACTGTAAGGGTTGCCGTTATACGGATTGCGTAACCGTTTGCCCAGTTGCCTGCTTCCACTACGACGACGAGATGTTGTACATCGACCCGGATGTCTGCATTGACTGTAGCGCTTGCATTCCGGAATGTCCGGTTCAGGCGATTTACGAAGAAGACGATCTGCCAGAAGACAAGCAGGAATGGCTCGAAATCAATGCTGAGAAAGCCCCCGAACTTCCGGTGATTGAAGAGAAAATGGATCCGTTGCCGGGGGCGGACGAACGCAAGGCTGCGCTAGGATTCTGATTCCGTGAGCCAACTGGGGACAGAAGCCGCACCCTTGCGGGTCGCGGTTGTCGGCGCCGGGCCGAGCGGGTTTTATGCCACCGAGGCATTGCTGAAATCCGAGGTTGCTGCCCAGGTCGACCTGATTGAGCGTTTGCCTTCCCCTTACGGGTTGGTGCGCAGTGGTGTTGCGCCGGATCACCCCAAGCTCAAGCAATCGATCGAGGTCTACAAGAAGGTTGCTGCGCTAGAGGGTTTCCGTTTTTTCGGCAACGTGACGGTCGGGAAGGATGTCACGCCGCAGGAGTTGCGGGACATTTACCACGCCGTGATCTATACCTGCGGCGCTGAAACGGATCGCCGTCTCGGGATTGAGGGTGAAGACCTGGCGGGCAGCCATACCGCGACGGAATTCGTCGGCTGGTACAACGGTCACCCGGACTACCGGGACCGGGAATTCGACTTCTCGCATGAAACCGCCGTGATCATCGGACAAGGGAACGTGGCGGCGGACGTCGCCCGCATCCTGTCCAAATCTGTCGATGAACTCAAGCATACCGACATTAGCCAGCACGCTTTGGATGCGCTGGCCGAAAGCCGGATCAAGACAATTGCAGTCGTTGGGCGCCGGGGGCCGGCGCAGGCGAAATTCACCACCAAGGAACTGCGCGAGTTTCTGGAACTGGAGAATTGCCAAGCGGCCATTGCTTCAGAAGAGTTGGCTCTCAACGAAGCCAGCCAGGCCGAGGTCGCCGACAAGAAGGCCGGCGTGGTGGCGGCCAAGAACATGGCGGTCTTCGAGAAGATGGCAGAGGGCGCGGAGCATGGCAAAGCCCGGACTTGCCGCATGATGTTCTGCCGGAGCCCGATCCGCATCGAAGGAAATGACCGGATCGAGCGGGTAGTGCTGGAACGCAATGAACTGTCTGGCGAGCCGTTTTCGCAACGAGCCTCGGGTACGGGCGAGACCGAAACCTTGGAGTGTGGGCTGCTGTTTCGCTCCATTGGTTACCGGGGCGTGCCGATCGAAGGGGTGCCGTTCCATGACTCCTGGGGCGTGTTCCCGAATCAAGAGGGTCGGATCACCGATGGCCCGGATGGAACGGTCGTGCCGGGCATCTACACGGCAGGTTGGATCAAACGCGGGCCTTCCGGAATCATCGGAACCAACCGCGCTTGTGCGGTGCAGACGGTCGAATCGCTAGTGGGAGATCTAAGTAATCTCCCCGCAGACCGCGCGGGGACGGATGCGCTGGCCAGTTTGCTACAGGAACGCGACGTGCGCAGCATCGACTTCGCGGAATGGCAGCGGATTGACGCGGAAGAAGTCAGCCGGGGTGAACCAAAGGGTAAGCCGCGGGAAAAGTTCACTCGTCGCGAAGAAATGCTGCAAATTCTGGGCTAAGAGTAGGTGAGGGCCGGACCAACAACTCCGGATCCCCGCATCCAGTGCCTCGGGTCCAGTCAGTTCCAGTGAATTCTCCAAATCGCAGAAGCAGCGGCCACACGACTGTGGCCACGGTTGGTCTGGCGGTACTGTTGAGTCTGGGTTGCGGTGCCGGGTGGGCCGATGAAGTCATACCATCAGCTCCTGTGAAATCGGCTGAAGCCGAGCCTGAGTCCGCGCAGCCCGATGGGCAGAACGCTTCGGAGGAAAAGTACCGGCAGTTGATCATGGCGGCGGGCCGGCAACTCCAGCAGGGCAATCCGGCTCAAACCTTGGAACTGCTGGAACAGGCGACCCAAATGCTGGGTGGGCGGACTACGGCCGATATCCTTTTCTTGGCGGCACAGGCGCACTTGGGGCTCGGAAACCGTGAGATGGCGACGCGGATATTGGGACGGCTTGCCAAGGAATATCCTCAGGTCGATCGGCTTCAGTTGGATTATGCTGCCATGTTGTATTCAACGGGGCGGGACAAGGAGGCTGATGCGATATTCCGGGATATCCGCGAGAAGAAAAACCTGCCGGAACCGGTACAGCGTAACGTAGAGAAATTCATGGAACGCATCCATCGTCGGAAGAGCCTGCTGATCGACTACGACTTCAGTGTCTGGAAAGACGATAACGTCAACAACGCAACCGAAGTGGATCAGGTGGAAATTCCCCTGTTTGGCGGGTTGAGATTCACCGTGAACGAAAAGCCGGTCGAAGCGTGGGTGGCTCGAACAGGAATTAACTTGCTCCACCGCACGCCCTTGCGGGAAGATGGAAGTCTGCGCCTGAATTCTCGGGTTGGGCTTGCGCGTAACACGGCCCGCAATGCCAAGGCGCACAACCGCACTTGGCTGAATCTGTCGACGGGTCCCCAATGGTTCTATCTGACGGAATTCGCAGATCACAGACTTCCGGGCTCTGCTGGCGCAGACATCGGTTACGAGAAGCGTTGGCAGGGGGGCGATCCTTATTCGGGCAGTGCTTGGATACGGTTCTCTGCACGGCAGAGTCTGCCCGGGCACTGGGCACTCGGCGGTTACGCCCGCTATTGGGACACCCGAAATAGCGAAGGCTCAAGCCGGCTGGAGCCGAAAGGACAGGCGTTTAACTTGTATACGGAACGTACGTTTCGAAGCGCTCGGGTGACGGCGGGCTGGACGTTTTCTACGGAACACCCCGATCTACCCACGCAACGTTGGAAGTCGCACCAGGGGATGCTTGCCTATGAGACCGTCTTCGGTCCGAATTGGCACGTGTCAGCGGTGGCTATGCTGTCGGAGACCCGGTACAAGGGTACCGAATTGCTTTTCCAGAGGCGACGCAAGGATCAGCATCGGAATCTTCACGTTACCGTTTCCAACCGCGCCTTGTCCTGGAATGGTTATCTCCCGGAACTTACGTTCGGCCTTACCGAGACGAAATCCAATATCGACCTTTACGACCGGGACAACCTCACGCTCCGCTTGGGCCTACAGAAGTTGTTCTGAAGCCGAACGGCTTCAGTGGGTATAGCCGTTAGCCCGACCGCCTCGGGCCGAGCCAGGCCAGCACCGCTCCGGAGGCGAACATGCTGATCGCCACTCCGTAAAATCCCGCCTCCAAGTATCCGGCGAGGTTTGCCAGGATGCCCAACCCAAGCGCTCCGATGCCGTAGCCTAGGTCGCGCCAGAAGCGGTATGCTCCAATCGCAGAGCCCCGCCACGCAGGAGTCGCGAGGTCGCTGATCGCGGCGCTGAGATTGGGATACAGAAGGGCCATGCCGAACCCCGTGACGGCGGCGCTGATCGCCCAGGTTTCGAATTGCAGGCTCCATAGCGAACCCAGAACCCCAATTCCGCACAGCCACATGCCGGCCACGCAGGGAATCAGGCGGCCGATCCGGTCGGACAATCGGCCGGTCAGGAACTGGCTGGCTCCCCAGACCGTTCCGTAGATTCCCACGATCCAGCCGATGTCAGGAAGGCTGAAACCGTGGGTATACAGATAGACGGGATAAAAGATCCAGACCAGGGTATCCACGAATTTTTCAACCAGCCCGGCCTGGCTGACCGCAAACATGCGCCGGTCCCGCCAGGAGACCTTGGCAAAGGCTTCCCATGTGGTGGCGGGTATCGCTTCAGTCGGGGTTTCGGCCGCCTGTTGTTCACGGTGTGCCCAAGGGAGGGTCTCGCGCACGAATCCCAGCAAAAGCCCCAAGGCCAGCATGATGCAGATGAGGCCGAATCCCCACAGCGCTTCTCGGGCGTCCATTGCGCTCGCGAGGTAGCCGGTCATGACTCCGGCGACCGCCACCCCCATATAGCCGGAGAACTCGTCCAGCCCGACCGCAAAACCCCGTTCCCGGGAATGCGCCAAGTCCAGTTTGCTGGTTTGGGTTGCCGACCAGCACAGGCCCTGGTTGATGCCCAGCAGCAGCGTGGCCAGCACCACCTCGTTCCAGCTCGTGGCATACAGGATCAACCAGGGAGCGGGCAGGGCGAATAGCCAGCCTGTCAACAACACGGGCTTCCGGCCGAACCGGTCTGCCGTCCGCCCGGCGACGAAATTCATGGTGCCCTTGACGAATCCGAACGCGACGACGAAGACGGTCAACAGGAGGTAGGAGCCGCGCTCCACGGAGAATTCGCTTTCCGCCAGTGCCGGCACAACCGTGCGCACCATGCCGAGAGTCATGCCGACTAAAAAGACCTGTGCCAGTTGTTGCCCGAATTGGGCGAGATTGCGGGAAATACCGTGCATCAGGGCCGATTGTACGCGCTTGGGACCGGTCGGGCGAATGGATCTGGCGGGACACTATAATGAGTTGCAGACGAATCGGAACCGGTTTTATCCTCCTTATCGACCCTCATGGCGTATGAAGTCCTGGCCCGCAGGTGGCGCCCCCGCACGTTTGCCGAAGTGGTCGGCCAGCAACATGTGCTCCAGGTCCTGACAAAGGCATTCGAAAACAACCGGTTGCATCACGCATACCTGTTTACGGGAACCCGAGGCGTCGGCAAGACCACCCTGGGGCGCATCGTCGCGAAGTGTCTGAACTGCGAGCAGGGGGTCAAAGCGGAGCCCTGCGGCGAGTGCGAGGTCTGCCGCAGCATCGACGAAGGAAAATTCCCGGACCTTCTGGAGATCGATGCAGCCTCCCGTACCCGCGTGGAGGAAATGCGCGAACTGCTTTCGGATTCCTCCTACGTCCCTACGCAGGGCCGTTTCAAGGTGTACCTGATTGACGAAGTGCACATGCTGTCGACGCACAGCTTCAATGCTTTGCTCAAGACCCTGGAAGAACCCCCCGAGCACCTCAAGTTTCTTTTCGCCACGACCGATCCGCAGAAGCTTCCAGCCACGGTGTTGTCCCGATGCCTTCAGTTTCATCTGAAGCGCTTGAACGAGTCCCAGATCGGAGAACAACTGACCAAGATTCTTGAACATGAAAAATTGGAATCCGAACCGGACGCGGTGATTCAGTTGGCACGCGCGGCGGATGGCAGCATGCGGGATGGATTAAGTCTTTTGGATCAGGCCATCAATTATTGTGCCGCCGGCCTGACCCAGGCCGAAGTAGGCCGGATGCTGGGGCTGTTGCCACGCGAGAACTTTGGGGCATTGGTAATGGCTCTTGCAGGCCGGGAGCCGGATGCGGTGATGCAGGCGGTCGCTGGCCTGCGGGAACTGTCCCCTTCATTCCAGGACATCCTGGACGACTTGGCCCGAGTGTTCCATACCTGCGCAATGGCATCCGAAGGCGTGGAGGCCGATGTCCCGGAAGAAATGCAAGACTGGGCACGTGCAATCAATGCGGCGTACAGCCCGGCCGATCTCCAGTTGGCTTATCAAATACTGTTGCAGGGCAAGCGCGACCTGCAGTATGCGCCCGATGAGCAGACGGGGCTGGAGATGACCCTGTTGCGCCTTTTGTGCTTCATGCCGGAGGGCTGGCGAGAAGACGCGCCTCCCCCCTCGAGATCTGCGGCTTCGAATGAGGATGCGCCCGCGCAGACCCAAAGTGCGCCTGCGGTCGCAGCAGAAATTCCTGCATCAACGAAGGCAATCGAATGGGGTGAGGAGATTGAATGGGGAGAGTTGATCGAACAGCTCGGGATTTTCGGGACTACCCGAGTGTTCGCAAATCACTGTGCGGTGGAACGCGTGGAAGGCGACACGCTGTATCTGGTTTGCGACACAGCGTGCCCAGTCTCGTCTGGAGCCGAAAAGCCTTTGGGCGAGGCCTTAAGCGAATACTTCAAGCGGGAGGTCTCTCTGCATGTTCGCCCCGGTGTTCCGAAACAGGAAACCAAGGCTCAAAAGGATGACCACGCCCGCAAGGAACGGGCCGAGCAAGCCCAACGCGAAATCGAAGAATCTCCGACGGTTCGGGCCCTGCAGGAGGAGCTCGGGGCTCAACAAGTTATCGGCCCGACGAACGGTGTCACATCCGCGACCTCGGAATCCTGAATGTCGGCTTCGGACAGCCTTCTGGATCAACTGGTCGAAGCCTTGCAATGCCTGCCTGGCGTCGGTGTAAAGACGGCGCAACGCATGGCCTTCAACCTGTTGGAGCGGAATCGCCCGCGCGGTCGTGTACTGGCGTCCGTGTTGAAGGAAGCGTTGGACAACATCCGGCACTGCGCACGCTGCCGGAATTTCACGGAAAACGAACTGTGTTCAATTTGCACGGATGCATCAAGATCCGAGAGCCAGTTGTGCATCGTGGAAGGGCCGGCCGATGTACGGCTGTTGGAGGCCAATACCGATTACCGGGGGCGCTATTTCGTGCTGATGGGGCGGCTATCTCCGCTGGATGGGATCGGGCCGGAGGAGATCGGCCTGTCGCAACTGGAGGCCCGGCTTCAATCCGAACCGATAGAAGAGATGATTCTGGCCATCGGCACGACCGTCGAGAGCGATGTCACGGCACACGTGTTGGGCGAATTGGCACAACGGCACCATGCCAAGGTTACCCGGCTGGCGCGCGGGGTGCCGGTGGGCGGAGAGCTTGAATACCTGGATCCTGGCACCCTAATGACAGCCTTCGAAGGGCGGACTCAGTACTGAATTTGCGGAGGCTGTGTTTGCCTGCCGCTTCCGCGCGACTCCGCTAGGGTTGAACCTCATTGTTCTGCAATGCGCGAATTCGTTCCTCCAGAGGCGGATGCGATAGGAACAACTTGCGCATGCTTGAGGTGGGACGGGCACCGGAGATGCCGAAAGCCGCCATCGTGTCCGGAAGGTCCCGGGGTTGACTGACTTCGCGCAAGCGCTGCAGCGCAGAGATCATCTTGTCGCGTCCGGCCAGGTAGGCCCCGCCGGCATCCGCACGGAACTCCCGGCGCCGCGAGAACCACATCACCACGACGGTGGCCAAAATCGACAGCAGGATTTGGGCGACGATCGAGACGATGAAATATCCGGGCCCGAATCCGCGCTGTACCCGGAACACGAGCCGGTCGACCAGGAATCCGATCACCCGCGACAGGAACACGACAAACGTGTTGAGCACACCCTGAAGCAGGGCCATGGTCACCATGTCGCCGTTGGCGACGTGCGCCATTTCATGGCCAACCACCGCTTCCACTTCGTCCTGACTCATTTGTTTCAGCAGGCCGGTGCTGACGGCGACCAGGGCATTGTTTTTGTTCATCCCGGTTGCAAAGGCATTCGGTTGCGAAGCGTCGAAGATTCCGAACTCGGGAGGTTGGATGTGGCAGACCTCGGAATAGCGCTGGACCGTGTCGACGAGCCATTGTTCCGTCCGGTTGGCGGGTTGTTCGATCACCCGCACGCGCATGGTCCGCTTGGCGATCCACTTCGACAGGGCGAGCGAAATAAAAGAGCCGGCGAAGCCGAGGACCAGCGAATAGATCAGCAGCGCGTACAGATCCAGATGCATGCCCTGGGCATCCAGCAGGCCGTCGATGCCGAGCACCGAAAATACGATGCCGAGGACCAGAAGGATGGCGAAATTGACGCCGAGGAAGAGAAGAATCCGCATGATTCGGAATTATAAATCTCGCACTTCGAAGCGCTGGAAATTCCGCCAGCTCTTGGACAGTTTGGTGCCACGCCCGCCGCGTACGCCTTGGTGTTCGCTCAGATCCGAGAAACGCATGACTCGGTGGGCTGCCCGGGTAAACAACACCAGTGCCTGTTTCTCGGTTACGGTGGCCAGCAACGTGATCCGTTCGCCTTGGGCGTCCTTTAGCTGCGGGCCGGCGATGTTGATGATCTTGTTGCCGCGTCCCCGGCCGAGGATTGGTAGTTCAGACGCCTTGATCATCAACAGGTTCCCGGCACTGGTCGCGGCGACGACATAGGTCTGGTCCAGATCCGGCACCGGGTAGGGCTGCAGCACGACGGCACCGTCCGGTACGGTCAGGGTGGCCCGGCCGGCCTTGCTGCGGGTCTCCAGGCGGTCGTAGGGCACGAGGAAGCCATAGCCGAAACTAGTGCCCATCAGCCAGTGGGGATTCTCTTCGTTGGCCATCACCCCGATGAATTGTGCCCCTGCGGGGGGGTTGAAATGTCGTGCCAATGGCTCGCCAAGATTGCGGGCGGAGGGCATTTGTGCGGCGGCCATGGTGTACACCCGGCCGTGGCTGTCGAGGAACCGCACGGTCCGGTTGCTCCGGGTGCGCACACTGGCTTTCAGGGCATCGTCGGTCTTGTAGGTCAGCGAGGCGGGATCAATCTCGTGGCCCTTGGCGGAACGTACGAGGCCGCTGCGAGACAGCACGACGGTGACAGGTTCTGCGGGCATGAGTTGTGACGGATCCAAGGCTTGCGCCTGTGGTGCGGCCTCCACGAGTTGGCTGCGACGGTCGTCGCCGTAACGCTCCGCGTCTTCTTGGAGTTCTTTTTTGATCAAGGTTTTCAAGCGGGCAGCCGAGCCTAGGATCTTCTCGATTTCTTTCTTTTCGGCGCCTAGGTCCTGCTGTTCCTGCTCCAGTTTTTCTCGCTCCAACTTCGCCAGTTGCCGCAGACGGATCTCCAGGATCGCCTCGGCCTGCTCTTGGCTTAACTTGAATTTTTTCATCAGGACGGGTTTGGGTTCGTCCTCGTTCCGGATAATCTTGATGACTTCGTCCAGGTTGGCGTGCGCGGTTAGCAGGCCGTCCAACAGATGCAACCGCTTGTTGACTGCTTCCAGCCGGTATTGCAGCCGGCGGGTGACGGTTTGTTTGCGGAACTCCAGCCAGGCACGCAGGAGGTTTCGCAAGTTCATGACCCTGGGGCGGCGATCCAGATCAATGACGTTGAGGTTGACGCGTGCCGATCGCTCCAGGTCGGTTGTGGCGAACAGGTGCAGCAGCAGCGCTTCCCGGTCCACCCGCTTGCTGCGGGGGACGATCACCAGCCGAGTCGGGGTTTCATGGTCGGATTCGTCGCGCAGATCCTCGACCATGGGGAGTTTCTTGTCCCGCATTTGCTGAGCGATTTGCGTCATGACGCGTGCGCCGGAAACTTGGTAGGGCAAGGCCGTGACGATCAGCCCTTCTTTTTCGTTGACGATGCTGGCCCGGATTCGGACGGTCCCGGTTCCGGTCTCGTACAGTTCGCGCAATTCCTCGGGCGAAGAGAGAATCTCACCCCCGGTCGGGTAGTCCGGCCCCTTCACATGCTCGCACAGTTCAGCGACGGAAGACTTGGGGTGTTCCAAGAGCCGGATGCAGGCGCTGGCAACCTCGCGCAGGTTATGTGGCGGAATGTCGGTGGACAGCCCGACCGCGATGCCGGTCGTGCCGTTGAGCAGCACGTTGGGTAACCGGGCCGGCAATAACTGGGGTTCTTCCAGAGTGCCGTCGAAATTGGGTTGCCAGTCGACGGTGGCCTGGTCCAGTTCTGCCAGCAGCGCCTGTGCATAAGGAGTCAGGCGCGCTTCCGTGTAGCGCATGGCGGCAAAGGATTTGGGATCGTCCGCCGAGCCCCAGTTCCCTTGGCCTGCGACCAAGGGATAACGGTAGGCGAAGCCCTGGGCCATCAGGACCATGGCCTCGTAACAGGCTTGGTCGCCATGGGGGTGATATTTGCCGATGACATCGCCGATGGTGCGGGCGGACTTCTTGGGTTTGCTGGTGGCTTTCAGGCCCAGTTCCGACATGGCATACACGATGCGCCGCTGCACCGGCTTCAGGCCATCGGCAAGGTGCGGGAGAGCCCGATCCAGGATGACATACATGGAGTAGTTGAGATAGGCCTCCTCCACGAATGTGGCAAGAGGCCGAACGCCGGCATCCGTTTCTTGGAGTTCGAACAGCGAGGTTTGAGCCATGGTTTAGAGTTCGGCGAGATGGCCCCGCTTTTCGAGCCAGCTTCTGCGGTCAGAAGCCCGCTTTCGATTGAGCAGGCGATCCATCAGGGCACTGTCTTTCGTGCCCCACTCCAGTTGGACCAATCGGCGGGTTTCCGGATCCATGGTGGTTTCGCGCAACTGGGCCGGGTCCATTTCTCCAAGCCCCTTGAAGCGCAGCACGACAGGGGTTGCGGCATTCTTGCGCTTGCCCATGCTTTCCAAGATCCGATCGCGTTCGGCATCGTCCAGGGCATAGTGCACTTCCTTGCCGATATCGATGCGGTACAGCGGTGGCATGGCCACGTAGACATGACCCTCCTTGACCAGATCCGGGAAGTGTTTCAGGAACAAGGCGCACAGCAGGGTCGCGATATGCAGGCCGTCGGAGTCGGCATCGGCAAGGATACAAACTTTTTTGTAGCGCAACCCGGATAGATCGGGATCGCCCGGGGTCGCTCCGATGGCTTGGGCGATGTCGTGCACTTCCTGTGAACCTAGGGCGGTCTCGGCATCCAGTTCCCAGGTATTGAGAATCTTGCCGCGCAACGGCAGGATGGCCTGGAAATTCTTGTTGCGCGCCTGCTTGGCAGAGCCGCCTGCTGAATCGCCCTCGACCAGGAACAGTTCCGAATCTGCATCCTCCGCACTGAGGCAATCGGCCAGTTTGCCGGGCAGGGCGGGGCCGGAAGCGGCTTTCTTACGGGCGATCTTGCGCGTTTGGTTCCGACGCCGCTGGGCATTTTCGATCATGAATGTCGCCAGCGTCTCGCCTTGCTGGACATGCCGGGTCAGCCAGGTCTGGAACACGTCCTTGAAGATGGTCGCGAGCGTGGTCTGGGTCTCCCGGCGGACGAATTTCTCCTTGGTCTGTCCTGCGAACTGCGGATTTTCGGTTTTATAGGAAAGCACGTAGTTGATTCGCTCCCAGACATCTTCCGGAGCGATCTTGATTCCCCGCGGCAGCAGGCTGCGCGTTTCGCAGAACTCGCGGACCGCCTGCGTCAATCCGCTGCGCAGGGCATTGACATGCGTGCCACCTGCCAGGGTCGGAATCAAGTTGACGTAACTCTCGCTCAGCGTGGCATCCTGTTGCGGGGTCCAGCAGACCGCCCAATCGACTGCCTCCTGACCGTTTTCATGGGATCCGGAGAATGGTGGCTCCGGCAACGGGTCGTCTCCAATCGCTTCACCGAGATATTGCAGGAGCCCGTCTTCGAACTGCCAGGTCTCGGGGTCGTTCCCCGGGGTGTTCAGCGTGACTTCCAGACCCGGACACAGTACGGCCTTTGCGCGCAGTAGGCGGGCTAGGCGGGAGGGAGTGAAGCGGACGTCATCAAAATACTGGGGGTCTGGCCAAAACTGCAAGCGGGTGCCAGTATTGCGCTGGCCGACCTTGCCGACCACTTCCAGTTCGTTTTGCACATCTCCGCCGGAGAACCCCATGTTGTATTCTTGGCCACCGCGGCGAATCCAGACCTCAAGGTTCTTGGACAGCGCGTTGACGATGGAGACACCGACGCCGTGCAGGCCGCCGGCGTACCGATAGTTCCGGTTGGAGAACTTTGCGCCGGAATGCAGCATAGTTAGGATGACTTCAGCGCCAGGTCTCTCAAGTTCCGGATGGGGGTCCACCGGCATGCCCCGTCCGTCGTCGTCGACTTCCAGCGAGCCGTCCTCGTGCAGCGTGACGGCCAGCCGGCTGGCATGTCCGGCCAAGACTTCGTCAATGCTATTGTCGATGACTTCTTGCGCGAGATGATCCGGTGTGGCGGTGTCGGTGTACATGCCGGGGCGCTTGCGCACCGGCTCTAAACCTGAAAGAACTTCGATATCCGATGACTGGTACTGTGCCATTAGCAATCAATAAATCCGCAACCTTCCGCCAGCCGGAGGCGGAAGCCGCAACGGGTTTCAGGTGCCGGATGCGAAAGGGCATGCATCACGGTCTACCATTATCGCACCAGATTTGAAATCTGTGCGACATGATGTTCGCCCGGCCTAGGTGGATGCCCGAAGAATCTAGAACAGGTACTTCGCCACGACGAAAATCGCGGCCACCATGGCGATGTTGACCGTGACGGTACCCAGTGCGGCTTGTATGAAAAAACGCTGCATATTCTGGAAGCCAGCATTCATCTCTTGGCGCAATTCGCCGGCAGTCTTGAGCAGGTCGGCCTGTGTTGCAAAATGCTTCAGGTCGCCCTTGGTCGCCATCTTTTCTTCCAGGGCCTTCAGGTCGTCCTTGGTCGCCATCTTTGCTTCCAGGGATTTCAGACCGTCCTTGGTCGCCATCTTTGCTTCCAGGGATTTCAGACCGTCCTTGGTTGCGAAACTCTTCAGGTCGTCCTTGGTCGCGAAACCCCTCAAGTCGTCTTTGGTCGAGAAATCCTCCAGATCATCCTTGGTCACAACGTTTCCGGCAATGGCCCCGAAAGCGAAGACAATCGCCTCGGCCTGAGGTTCGGCAAGTCCGGATTCCCGCAATTCCTTGGTGACCTGGAGCGTGTCGAACATGGGGTGTTCCTCTTTCACTGGTCTGCCAGTCCGTTTGGCCGGGGCAGGGGAAGTTCGTGATTGAGAGGGTCTTCCTTCGGGGGTCGGGTCGGCGATGCCCATAATATAGCACTCCTGTGGAGTCGGTTTCAGACCCCTGTTGTAGCGCATAAAATCTCAAAATGGAAGGAAAAATGGTCGGATTTTTTAGACCATTTTTTCATGCTCTTAAACTACTGAAAAATAATTATTTCCTATGTAAAAAAACGAGAAATGTAAAGTTTTTTGACTTATGTAAAGTTTGGGGCGATTCGGGCCTGCCTGCCCTTGGAAAGACAGGCTCTCCGGGGTTCTGGTGCATAGGTTCATAAACATATGAGAACACCCGGTGGGCCGCGGTGAGAGTCGC